>NZ_LHZQ01000197.1 GCF_001580915.1 Acetobacter tropicalis
AAATGATCCAAAATTACTCCATCTGTGAGATTTCCGCGTTGACGGCAGCCAAAGCAATGACCCCTGCAAGCCGATCTCTACTTTTCTGGCAGAATGAAACTGCAGAGTTTTTGAGCTTTTTCTACATCTGAGGTTTCCGTCTGACAGGCGTCTATTCTGTCCAGATTGTCATCCATAAAGCGCCTGCTCTAACCACGAGTTGTCATGTTTCAGGATTATCCACCGCTCTTATCTGGGCACCCATGTCAGCGGTTTTTTCTTCGACACCAAAAGATGCGGCTCCCGCTCCAACACCTGATGGCAGAATGGAAACCACAACAGGGCGCAGGCAGAATCCCAACCCTTGTAAAGCAGTGGGTGGTCACTCACGCTACAGCCCAAGGCAATAAGAATGTGCACTGATTGGCACCGTTGTTTTGATCTGTGGTCGCGCAAGTGCAGCTAGCGCTTGCGGATGAAGAACTGCTTTTAAAACCAGTTTGTATTGTAAGAGACTGGACGGATACCTGAGGATCAGGACGACACAGACCGGATAAAGCGCAAAACGCCATCCCCTACGTTCTGGTAGGCGTAGTTCTGGGCGCTACTATAGATGGTGAAGTCATTGGTCGGCACAATCTGGCTTTCCGTGTCAAAATCCAGCCGCAATGTGCCTTGCAGCACAAAAATCATTTCATGCCAGCCTTCCGGGTCCGGATCAGCCGTGTAGCGCTCGCCTACTTCCAGAGACCACAGCCAGAGCTGGGTATCATGCCGGGCAGGGGCAGCCCCCAGCAATGTGGCCTGACTCTGTGGTCCTACGCCACGCCACATCACTTCCTCCAGCCGCCGGATTTCACGCTCGGGGTTGCTGACCAGTTTCAGGAAGGACGTGTTCAGGGCTTCCGCCAGGCGGTCCAGCGTGCCCAGGCTGATATTGGCGTTGCCGGTTTCCAGATTCACAATCATGCGGCGGCTGATGCCGGAAGCCACGGCTAAAGCTTCCTGACTTAAGCCAGCTTCTTTGCGTAGGCGGCGAAGATTGGTTCCCACATGGGCAAGAACATCAGAACGCGGGGCTTGATTGTGCATTATAGTGCCCATATATGCTGCAAACTATGAACCGGATTCATCCCACCTCTGTGTCGCCAGTCAAGATGCTCTCCCGTCAGGAGATGATTTTGATTGGCATTACCATGTTGTGGGGGGCAACGTTCCTCATCATTCATAATACCATGCGCCATACCGGCCCGCTTTTTTTCGTAGGGGTAAGGTTCATAACGGCGGGTATCATGTCCGTGGTGCTGTTCCATAAATCGCTGGGCGGGTTCCGGCGGCATGAGGTCAAGGCCGGGGCCTGTATCGGGGTGGCGGTGTTTCTGGGCTACAGTCTGCAAACGCTGGGGTTGAAAACCATTCCCAGCAGCCAGTCTGCCTTTATTACGGCATTGTATGTGCCAATGGTTCCGTTTCTGCAATGGGCGGTCCTGCGCCGTAGGCCCCATGCCATGAGCTGGTTTGGCGTGGCCTGCGCCTTTGTGGGGCTTGTGCTGCTGACAGGCCCGAATGCCGCTACCGGCCTACAGTTCAGTGCCGGAGAAATCTCCACGCTGTTGTGTGCATTGGCCATTGCCGTGGAAATTATTCTAATCAGCCGTTTTGCGCCGGGCGTGGATAGCCGCCGGGTGACCATGGTGCAGCTTCTGGTGGCGGGGATGCTGGCTTTTTGTGCCATGCCACTTGCGGGTGAGGCCGTGCCTGCCTTTTCCTGGGTTTGGGTAAGTGCTGCGGTCGGGCTGGGAGCCATGACAGCCATTATCCAGTTTGCCATGAACTGGGCGCAGAAAACCGTCTCCCCGACCAGAGCAACCGTGATCTATGCGGGTGAACCCGTATGGGCAGGGTTGGTAGGGCGCATGGCGGGAGAGGTTCTGCCAGCCTCTGCTCTTGTCGGGGCAGGGCTGATTGTGGCGGGCGTACTGGCCAGCGAACTGCGCTTGCCCCGTAATCGCAAAAGGACGGCTGCCTCATCAATCGAGATAAAACAAGCGCAGTAGCGCAACCACCGGCCCGGCCAGAGCTTTACCCGCGCAGTACGTTGCGCGTGTAGCTTTTTGCCAGATCAGCCGCACTTTCCGCTTCGGGCAAAAGGGAGATTAGCTGGAGTTCATCACAATACTGGGCCATCTGTTCGCGCAGGGCGTGGCCGGTCACGGGGCGGATTGTTGGCTCACTGTTCAGCATGGCCAGCACGTTGTCTGGCGTCATGGTGGGGGTATCATCCGCAATCAGGGTGGCGGCCTCGCTCCGATGGGTGTTGGTCCACTTTGCAGCATCGCGCAGGGCGAGGGTGAGGGCGGTTGCGGCATCCGGGTCTTCTTCAAAAGCGCTGGCGCTCACGCCTAAAATCAGGTTGGTACGGTCCGCATAATGGCCGCTGTTACTGCTAACCAGTTCGGCAAACAGGCCATCGCTCTGGTTAAGGAGCTGCCATGCCAGCGGATCATGCGCTACAACGGCATCCAGTTCCTTGCGTTGGGCAGCACCCAGAAGTTCTTCAGCAGGCAGGGTTTTCCAGTTCACGCCAGCCATGGCGTTAATGCCCTTGCGGCGCATCATGATGGCAAAGAACAGTTTATCCGCGGCATTCAGGTCTGGCACGCCTACGGGGCGGTTAAGGAGATGATCCAGCCGGGTCACGCCAGAGCCGCGGCGCACCAGAAGGCGGAACACGCCGGGTTGAATGCCCAGCACAAGGCTGGCTTGCAGCCCCGCGTGCAGCCGGGGTAGCCATGTCAGCGCCGGGGCAACGGCATAGGCTGCCTTGCCATGTGCCAGCGCATCCAGCGCTTCAGAACCATCCAGAAAATCTCCGGCAGTTTCCAGTTCCAGACTGTAACGGGCAAAAAAGTCTTTCTGATACGCCACGGCCAGCACCGGGGCCGTGGTGGCGTGGGGCCATGCAATGGTGAGCTTTCTGTAACGGCCATCTGGCTGCTTGTGCGGAGGCCGGTGGGCGCGGTGGAGTTCATAACCACCCACACCGCCTGCCATGGCCAACCCCGCAAGGCTGGTAAACAGGATACGGCGGCGGAAAACCGGGCTGGAAGAAGGTCCGTTTGTGCTCATGAAGTCCTTCCTACACCGTGTTTTTCCGGGTGTCGTCCTGCAAGGGAAACCGGAAATGAAAAAAAATGAAAAAAGGGGCTTTACGACCCGCCGGGAACCCGGTTATACGGTGCCTCGCTGATCCCGAATAGCTCAGTTGGTAGAGCAAGCGACTGTTAATCGCTGGGTCGTAGGTTCGAGTCCTACTTCGGGAGCCAGCCAGATTTTCCCCTGACAATTTAAACGCACGGCCTTGTCTTGCATAAAATTATGCTTGCATGTGTGCCGATAATGCCGCCGCATTTTGTTGCGGTTGCGGTTGCGGTTGCGGTTGCGGTTGCGGTTGCGGTTGCGGTTGCGTGGGGCGGAGGCAGCTTTCAGAAAAGCCGCCCCCTTTCTGTTCTGCTGCTTAGTGCAGGGCGGCGATGCCTGTCAGTTCCACGCGCCATGCGGGGTTGGCCAGTTTGGCTTCCACAGTTGCGCGGGCCGGTTTGTTATTGCGGTCCAGCCACGCATCCCAGGCGCGGTTCATGGCGGCCATATCGCTCATGTCAGCCAGAAAGATCTGAACAGAAAGCAGGCGGCTTTTATCCGTGCCAGCCTTGGCCAGCAGGGCATCCACCTGCCGCAGAATATCGGCCATCTGGCCTTCGGCATCCAGAGAGGCATCCTCCGCTACCTGTCCGGCCAGATGCACAAGGCCGTTGTAAATAACGGCACCCGTCAGGCGTTCTTCGGGCTCAAGGCGTGTAATGGTCATGAATAAGGGCTTTCTTGGTGGGGTTGGGGGTGTCTGGAGCAGAATTGGCTCAGCACAGGGGCATGTTATCAATCAGCCGCACATCGCCAAGGCTTGCCGCCACAAACAGGCGGGCTGTGGGGTCTGATGGCTGGGTGAGCTGGAGGTTTTTTCCTGAGCGCAGTTCAAGGTAATGCACCGTGAACCCGGCTTCTTCCAGATCATGCCAGCATGTTTTCAGGCAGGTTTCCAAATTTTTTCCTGCCTTCAGTTCTGCAATACATGTTTGCAGGCTGGCGGGCAGGTGGGCGGCGCGGTCCCGCTGCGTATGGCTCAGCCTCCGGTTGCGGGAGGACAGGGCAAGCTGGTCTGCCTCACGCACGGTGGGTACCGGCAGAATGGAAACCGGCAGATCCAGATCCTGCACCAGGCGACGCACAATGCACAGTTGCTGGAAATCTTTTTCACCAAAAACGGCGATATCTGCACGGGTTTGCATGAATAGCTTTGTTACAATTGTGGCCACGCCGTTAAAATGGCCGGGGCGATCATTCCCGCACAGCATGGCGTCGAGCCCGGAGACAATAACGCGGGTTGAAAAGCCGGGGGCGTAAATCTGTGTTTCATCCGGCGCGTACAGAATATCTACCCGTCCGGTTTTTTCCAGTAACGCGGCATCTGCTTCCAGCCCACGGGGGTAGAGGTGAAAATCATCCGGGTTGTTGAACTGGATAGGGTTAACAAAAATGGTCACAATACGTCGGGTGGCCTTGCCATCCAGCGCTGTAACCAAGGCAAGATGGCCTGCATGGAGAGAGCCCATGGTGGGAACTACGCCAATAGTCTCCCCCGCGCGCTGCCACTCCGTGACACTCTCAGCCAGTTCCTGCCTTGTTCTAACAAGCTTCATTGTGTGTCCTGATAAGCAAAAGAAAAGGGCCGCGACAAGGCTGGGTGGCGTCATCCCATACCCCGCGCTTGCCCGGAATGCTTTTATTTTACGGCTTTTTTGTAAAAGGTGCCAGAAGCAGGCGGTCCGCAGGGCTTAGCCGGGCGGCGGCAGTGTTGGCCTGATGCCAGTAAGGATAAAGCAGGGGCGGTTTGCTGGCCTCATCCAGCCGTTTGATCTGATCTTCAGAAAGCGTGAGGCTGGCAGCTTTCAGGTTATCTGCAAGCTGTTCATCCGTGCGGGCACCGATAACCACGGATGTTATGGCTGGGCGATGCATGGTCCAGGCCAGTGCCACCTGCGCGGCGGAAACGCCCAGTTCTTCCCCCACAGCCACCAGCACTTCTACAATATCAAACAGCTTTTCCTTGTCATGCACCGGGGGTTCGCCCCAGTTTTCAAGCTGCCGCCCTTCTGGCATGGGCTTGTTACGCCGATATTTGCCCGAGAGAAGCCCCCCGGCTAGCGGGCTCCAGACCTGCACGCCAATGGATTTATCCACCGCTATGGGCAGCAGTTCATACTCTGCTTCACGTGCTTGCAGGGTGTAATGAATCTGCTGGGCCACCGGGGCGATCAGGCGGTTCTGCTCAGCAATGGAGAGCGCCTTCATCAGATGCCAGCCGGAGAAGTTTGAAACACCAGCGTAGCGGATCTTGCCTGCTTTTGTCAGCGTATCCAGCGCTTCCAGCGTTTCGTCCAGCGGGGTGATGCCATCCCACTCATGCAGGTAGTAGAGATCAATGTGATCACGCCCCAGCCGTTTCAGGCTGGCTTCACAGGCGGCAATCAGATGATAGCGGGAAGAACCCTCTCCATTTGGTCCATCATCGGTGCGGAAGCGGGCCTTGGTGGTTACCAGCGCTTCCTTGGTGCGGCCCTTGAGCGCCTGCCCCAGAATGGTTTCTGATTCGCCCGAGGAATAGATGTCCGCCGTATCAAACATGTTGATCCCGGCATCCAGACATTGGTCAATCTGGCGGGAGGCACCTTTTACATCGGTGTTGCCGGTCTTGGCGAAGGCCCCTTTTCCGCCAAAGGTCATGGTTCCCAGTGTGAAGGCGGACACAAGCAGACCGGAACGGCCTAGCTGACGATATTGCACGTTTTTGTACTCCGTCACGTTTTTGTAAGCCCATACCCTTGGGGAGGGGGCGTGCCATGGCAAGGGCAGGGCAGCGTAACACACGGGTTTTTGAGCCTGATGAATGGCTGCTCCGCAGAGCTTGCAAGGGCGGAAGAAAGTGGGCTGACTCTGTTTTCTGTGGCTGCTGTGTCAGCCCGCACGGTCACGGAAGGCTATAGGAGGGCGATGCTGCGCCGGGAGGAGAAGCGCATGGGGAATGGCGCAGGTATCTCCCCTTCCGCATGGTTTCCGCGTCCATAAAAAAGAGGGCGCATGGGGTGCCAAATAGGGGCCTGCAAGAGGTGAGATTTCGGGCGGGCTGTGGTAGGATCAAAGGATGTCTTACGCTGATTTTGTCCATCTCCGTGTTCATTCCGCTTACTCCCTCAGTCAGGGGGCCATTCGTGTGCCAGAACTGGCGGGGATGGCGAAAGACATGCAGATGCCCGCCGTGGCTATTACGGATTCGGGCAATCTGTTCGGGGCGTTGGAATTCTCACAGTACTGCACCAAATCCGGCATACAGCCCATTATTGGCTGTCAGGTTGGTCTGCCATCCCGAAATGACAAACCCGGCAGCCCGGCGGAACCCATTGTGCTTCTGGCCCAGAACGAGGTGGGGCTGACCAACCTTCAGTTTCTCTCCTCCGAAGGGTTCAAGGAATCTGATCCGTCTGACCCGACTGTGCAGTTGGAGACGCTGTTCGAGAAATCGGAAGGGCTGATGCTGTTTACCGGCGGCACACGCGGCCCGCTGTTCCAGATGCTGGCGGAAGGGCAGAAGGAAGAGGCCGAACGCTGGCTGGCGCAGATGCATGAAGCGTTTGATGATCGGCTGATTGTAGAACTGCACCGCCACAATCTTGCTATTGAAAAGGCCGTGGAGCCCGGCGTTCTGGCGCTGGCAAATCAGTTTGGCCTGCCGCTGGTGGCGACCAATGAATGTTTCTTTCCCAAGCCGGAAATGTATGAAGCCCATGATGCGCTGATCTGTATTGCGCAGGGCCGCACCATGGCCGAGCGTGACCGTTGGCGCGTGACGCCGGAACACTGGTTCAAGCCGCCTGCCGTCATGCGGGAACTGTTTGCTGATCTGCCGGATGCCTGTGACAACACGCTGGAAATTGCCCGCCGCTGCGCCGTGAAGGTGGAAACGCGCAAGCCGCTGCTGCCCATCTGCCCCAAGGTGCGTGAAGGGGCTACGGAAGATGAAACCCTGCGGGCCATGGCGTGGGAAGGGTTGGAAAAACGCCTTGCGGGCATGAATGTGGATGAGGAAACCCGCAAGAAATATAGCGATCGTCTGGCATTTGAGCTGGATATCATCTCCAAGATGGGCTTCCCCGGTTACTTCATGATCGTTGCGGACTTCATTCAGTGGGGGAAGGCGCATGATATTCCGGTGGGGCCGGGGCGTGGGTCGGGTGCAGGTTCTCTGGCCGCATGGGCGTTGACCATCACGGATATTGATCCGCTGCCGTTCAATCTGCTGTTCGAACGGTTTCTGAATCCGGAACGTGTGTCCATGCCTGACTTTGATATCGACTTCTGTCAGGACCGGCGAGACGAGGTGATAGCCTATGTGCGGCGTGAATACGGGGCAGACCGTGTGGCGCAGATCATCACGTTTGGAAAACTGCAGGCCCGTGCTGCGGTGCGTGACGTAGGGCGTGTGCTGGGGCTGCCATATGGCATGGTCAACCGTGTTGCGGAACTGATCCCCAACAACCCCGCCAAACCTGTTACCCTGAAGGAAGCCATAGCGGGCGAGCCCAAATTGCAGGAGATGCGTGAAAGCGATGAATCGCTGCGCAGGCTTCTGGAAATTGGCCAGCAGATTGAAGGGCTTTTCCGCCACGCCAGTACACATGCCGCAGGGGTTGTGATTGGTGACCGCCCACTGGTTGAACTGGTGCCACTCTACCGAGACCCGAAGAGTGACATGCTGGTCACCCAGTATAACATGAAGTTTGTTGAACAGGCCGGGCTGGTCAAGTTCGACTTTCTGGGCCTGACAACCCTGACCATTTTGCAAAGGGGCGTTGGTTTCCTCAAGAAAATGGGCATTGAGGTTGATCTCAGCCGCATTCCGCTGAATGACCCTGCAACGTATGAAATGCTCAGCAAGGGTGACACCGCAGGCGTGTTCCAGTTTGAAGGCGCGGGTATGCGCGACGTTCTCAAACAGATGCGTCCCACCCGGCTGGAAGATCTGATTGCCGCCGTGGCGCTGTATCGTCCGGGGCCGATGGCGAACATTCCCGATTACTGTCGCCGGAAACATGGGGAGGCGTGGGAGCCCCCGCATGAGGAAATCCGCGATATTCTTGAAGAGACCTACGGCATTATGGTCTATCAGGAACAGGTGATGCAGATTGCCCAGAAAATGGCGGGCTACAGCCTTGGCGGCGCTGACCTTCTGCGCCGTGCCATGGGTAAGAAGATCCGTGCGGAAATGGATACGCAGCGCGAGATCTTTACAGAAGGGGCCGTAAAACGCGGCATTGACCGTGACAAAGCCGTTGAGGTGTTTGACCTCATGGCGAAATTTGCTGACTACGGTTTTAACAAATCTCACGCGGCGGCATACGCGCTTGTTTCCTACCAAACGGCGTGGATGAAGGCTAACCATCCTGTTGCCTTCCTTGCGGGCTGTATGTCCCTTGCGCGGGAACGTACGGAAAAACTGGCGGCCCTGCGGCAGGAAGCCGAGCGTATGGGCATCAAGGTGTTGCCGCCGGATGTTAATAAATCGGAAGCCGATTTCTCGGTTGAGACATTGCCTGATGGTACCAACGGTATTCGCTACGCGCTGGCTGCCATCAAGAAGGTGGGGTTCAGCGCCATGGAAGCGCTTGTTGCCGCACGGGGCAACAAACCGTTCAAGGACATAACGGATTTTGCTACACGGGTGGACCCGAAGCAGATCAACCGCATGCAGATGGAAAATCTGGCCAAAGCGGGGGCCTTTGAGTGTCTGGATAAAAACCGGGCCCGTGTGTACCGCTCTGCTGATACCATTTTGCGGCGGGCGCAAAGTCAGGCGCAGGAAGCGGCGTCCGGCCAGATTGGCCTGTTTGGCGGTGGTGGGGACGTGGAGCCCCTGCGCATGGTGGATGGTTCCGACTGGCCGGAGTTTGAACGGCTGGCCATGGAAGCAGAAGCCATTGGCTTTCACATGACAGCCCACCCGCTAGACGCCTATGGCCCGGTTCTGCGCCGGTTGGGGGCAACAAAATCGTCAGCTCTTCTGTCTGCGGCGGAGGCTGGGGTAGGGCGTGTCAGCATTGCCGGATGTGTGGTGGACAAGAAAGAACGCCCCACGCGCACGGGCAACAAGATGGCATGGGTACGTCTGTCTGATGCTTCTGGCGGGTGTGAAGTGACCGTGTTTTCTGAAGTGCTCAGTCGGGTGCGGGAAAGTCTGGTGCCGGGCACGGCGGTTCTGGTTAAAGCGGATCTGAAACTGGAAGGCGAAGCCCTGCGCATTACGGCCAGTGATATTATGGAACTGGAGCAGGCTGCGGCACAGGGTGCGAGCGAAATGCGCGTGTGGGTGGAGCGGGAAGATGCGCTGGCCCAACTGAGCGCCCTGCTGAACGAACAGCGCGGTGGCCCCGGTCGCATTGTGTTGATGCCGGGGCTGGATGAAACCTGTGATGTGGAAGTGCGCTTGAAAGGTGGCTACCGCGTAACTCCTCTGCTTGGCCAAAAACTGAAGACACTGCCGGGTATTTCCCGTGTCGAGCAGGTGTGACGCCAGACAGAAAAATGGGGTCGGGGCTCTCTGTTTATAGTGCGGCGTGTTGGGCGAAGCACCACGCCTTTCAGGTGAGAGAACAGGCGTGAAAGACAGCAAGCCTGCGGTAGAGAGAACCGAACGTTGATCTCCTCCGCAGGCGCTTTTTATGGTTTTCCGCACAGGAGCCCGAAGACAGCATGAAGAGCGTGCGTGTATGGGCGCGTGAAGTGCCATGGCGGGAGCCGGAAACGGTTTTTGCCGCATGGGGGGAGGCCCCATGGTGCGCGTTTCTGGATAGCGGCGGTCCGGTGGTGGACAGAAGTCGCTGGCAGATTTTCTGCACGGCGCCACGTCATGTTCTGAGCGTGAAAAATGGTCTGATTATTCAGGATGCCGAGCCTGCCGCCCCCTTTACACCCTCCGATCTCTTCGCCCGGCTGAGGCGCATCATGCCTGCCGCCATGTGGGTGGACAACGAAACGGGCACTTATGCCCTGCCGTTTCATGGCGGATGGATTGGTTTTGCAGGGTATGGGCTAGGGCAGGCTCTGGAACAGATCAGGGTGAATCATCGTGTTTCAGATGAACCGGATTTTGCCGCCGGGTTTTATGATCACGCATTTCTGTGGGACCGTCTTGAAAAACGTGCCTTTATTACCGGGTTATTCACCAGTGAAACGGAGGGCGTTCCAGCCTCCGAACCATGGCAGGCGCATGTAACAGCCTGGCATGCTCTGCCTGCGGTTTCTGCTGCCTGTGCGCCGCTGCCAGCCGTCACGTTTGTGCCGGATCAGCCACGAGAGTCCTATTGCGCGGCGGTGGCGCGGGCGCGGGATTATATTGCGGCGGGTGATATTTTTCAGGTGAACATCACGGGCCGATATAGCAGCCATTTTCCAGAAGATTTTTCAAATGTGGCGCTTTATCTGGCGCTGCGTCAGCATGCTCCGGCACCTTTCGGGGCGTATCTTGGGTGCGGGGGTGGCTATACGCTGCATTCCACATCGCCTGAACAGTTTTTGCAGGTGAACGCGCAACGGGGTGTCACGTCCCGCCCCATCAAGGGCACGGCCCCACGCGGGCGCACGCCGGAGGAGGACAGGGCTTTTGCCGCCGCTCTGGCGCAGGATGAAAAAGAACGCGCTGAGAACCTGATGATTGTGGATCTGATGCGTCATGATATCGGGCGGGTGGCGCGGGTAGGGAGCATGAGCGTGCCGGAGTTTCTGGCGGTGGAACGCTTTGCCCATGTGCATCATCTGGTGTCTGAAGTGCGGGGGGAGTTGGCCGCGGGGCGGGACGTGTTTGATCTGCTGCAAGCCACCCTGCCGCCGGGGTCGGTGACCGGCGCGCCCAAACATAGAGCCATGGAAATTATAGAAGAACTGGAAGCCTCTCCACGTGGAGCATATTGCGGCAGCGTGTTCTGCATCGGGGTGGAGGGCAGGATGGAAAGTTCCGTCATTATCCGCACGGTTACGCGCGTGGCAGACCGCCTGACGCTGGCATCGGGTGGAGGGATTACCATTCTTTCCGATCCTGAAAAGGAATATGAGGAAATGCGTTTGAAGTTGGCTCCCTTCTTTTCCTTGTTTGGTGGTGCGGCATGACGTTTGTCTGGCTGAACGGGCAGGTGTGTGTGGCCGCGCAGGCCCATGTGAGTCTGGCGGACAGAGGGCTGACGCTGGGAGACGGCCTGTTTGAAACAATACGTGTCAAGAACAGAGATTTTCTCCATTTTGATCTGCACATGCAGCGCTTGCGGGATGGCGGCGCATTGCTTGCTCTGCCGGTCCCTTCAGCGGAAGAGGTGGCACAGGCGGCAAAAGCGCTTCTGTCTGCAACAGGGCTGCAAAATGGCTCCGCGCGCCTGACCGTAACGCGTGGCACGGGCCCCCGTGGCCTTGCGCCACCGCAGAATGTCCAGCCGACTGTGTTCATGACCGTTGCGGCAGGTACAGCGCGCGTGGCGTCCGTCTTGGTCATGACAAGCCGGTTGGTGCGCCGGGATGAGCAATCTCCGTTGAGCCGTATCAAAAGTCTGAATTATCTGCCCAATATTCTGGCACGGCAGGAAGCTGTGCGTGCAGGGTATGAGGACGCCTTGCTGCTGAACGTGCAGGGGCGTGTGGCGGAAACAACTGTCAGCACTGTTGTGGTTCAGGAAGAGGAGCGGTTTATCACGCCCTCGGTGGCGGAAGGCGCATTGCCGGGCATCGCGCGGAGCGTGCTGTTGCGCGCTGGTGTGATGACAGAAGAAAGTGTGGATTTATCTCGTCTGCAACAGGCAAAGGCCCTTTATCTTGTCAACAGCCTGGGGGTGCGTGTGGTATCTCTGCTTGATGGGCAATGGATGGAACCTTGTGCGTCCGGTTTACGCCGGTTGTGCACGCTGTTGGATGTGGCGCAGGGAGGGGTAGCTGGCGCGCGGAAAGGTTCCGTTTCAAGCCATGGCAGAACGTGAGAGCAGTGTTGCCCCGCGCGGACAGGGACGTGGGACATTTGCAAAGACTGCTTGCAAGATAAAACGTCTTTGAAAGGAACTTCTGCAAAACTGGTTAGTTTAGGTGATGAGGCTTCTCTATTATAACAGAACACAGAGAGACACATCATGGCTATCCGCTTCTATTCGCTTCTGCTGGGAGCCACACTTGTTGCGGCTCCGGCCTTTGCTCTGGCACAGGATGACAGTGGCAAACCCCCTACGGCAGATTCCGCAGCCGCTCAGGTTGGTAAATCACCACCTGCGGCACAGGACAAAGACGGTAAACGGATTGATCCATCCAAAAAGCTATGGACCAACCCGCGCACGCAGGCCGAGCAACCGGGCACGCAGCCTCCGCCGAATGACAGGCCAGCCGATTCCACGCCAACCACCAAGGAATCCATTACGCCACCTCATGCTTACCAGCCCGGCAAGTATCAGGGTGGCAAATATAGCCGCCAGAAACCCACGCCTCCTCATACGGAAACACAGCCTCAGAAGTGATAAAGCGGCTTCCGGGTAACTGTTAGACCCTGCTGTTGTGACAGTGCAGGTTTCTACAGGGGCTCCTGCGGCCCTTTTCAGGAGCTTTCCATGACGCTGCCTTTTCCTTGCGGCTTTGGTGCTTGCGGGGGAGGCAGCTTTTTTGCGTGACGTGATAGGCACGCCTCTTCTTCATGGGCTAATCTGGCATGCAGAGGCCGGGGTTGTATGATGGCAACCACAGGCTCAATCGTAACATGCAGGAATTGTGTGAGGTTGTGTTCGCACCGAACAGCAGCCTCTGGTCATGGGAAAGGACGGGCACGCCATGCTGGTGGAAGCTTCTCGGAGTGAAACGGCTCAACAGGCTGAAGCGCCGGAATATGATCTTCGGCAGATCGATAGTAATCCGAATTTCTGGTACCCGGTGGCGTGGGCGCACAAGGTGCGTCCGGGCAAGGCTTTTCCCACCCGCTATGCTGGCCACCCCATTGCGCTGATCCGCCCGGAAAAAGGGCCGGTTTATGCACTGGAAGACCGTTGCGCGCATCGTCAGGTACCCTTGAGCAAAGGGCTGGTGGAAGGCGACTGCATCAAGTGCTGTTATCATGGTTGGGCGTTTGACCGCGCAGGCAAATGCGTGACCGTGCCCTACCTGAACCGTTCGGACGTGGGGCGGCCCGTGCGGGCGTATCCGTGCCGGGAAAAGGCGGGCCTGATTTTCATTTTCCCCGGAGATCCCGCTCTGGCCGAGACTGTGCCGGTGCCGGATATCGCGCAGGTAGGGAATCCGGAATACAAGACGCGCCAGTTCGGCCCGCGTCTGAAATGCCACTACACCTTCATGCATGAAAACCTGATGGACATGAACCATCAGTTTCTGCACCGCCGCCAGATGGGCTCCATCACGGCGCGCTTTCTGGGGCAGGACAAGGGCGAGAACTTTCTGGAAGCCCGTTACAGCTTTGCCCGCAAGGGCGGCAACCAGCCGCTGGCCGAAGCCCTGATTTTTGGTAAGCACCATGATCTGGAGGGGCGGGAGCAGCCGGTAGAGGAAGTGGTGTCCATCCGCACCACCTACCCGTATCAGACGCTGAAAATTCATGACAAGGATGGCGATCTGATCATGGATCTATGGGCCTGTTACGTGCCGCTGGGGTCTGACCAGCAGGGCACGCAGGCGTTTGGTCTGTTGTCTGTCAAGAAACCCAAATGGGGTTTTCTGCTTGATCTGGCATGGCCCGCGCTGGGGCTGTTCACGCACCGTATCTTTGAAGAAGACCGCGAGATTGTGGAGCTTGAGCAGAAAGCATGGCGTGAACTGGGTGGGGACCACAATGTGGAAGTGTTCCCCATCGTCAAGGCGCTGCGGGCTCTGCTGGCCCGTGGGGGCGTGCCCAACAAGGCAGCCAGACCGCTGAAAAAGGGCTGAAAACACACTTTTTGCCTTGCATGGGCCAGCGAAAACCGCCATATCGGCATCGCTTGGCCCAGGCCGGGACGACGCACGCGAAGCCTTCACCCTCTGGTGTCCTGTTCACGCAGGGCAGTGCTTCGCGGAGGATTAACCAGAATGGTAGGAAAAACGCCCCATGGCGATGCCTGATTTCACACTCCGTCAGCTTCTGGAAGCTGGCGTTCACTTTGGTCACCACACCCGCCGGTGGAACCCGCGCATGGAGCCGTATCTGTTCGGCGTGCGCAACCAGGTTCACATCATTGACCTGCAGCAGACCGTTGGCCTGCTTGACCGCGCCCTGCAGGCAATCCGCAACACTGTTGCCGGTGGTGGCCGCGTTCTGTTTGTTGGCACCAAGCGCGCCGCAGCCGAACCGATTGCTGAAGCCGCCAAGCGGTGTGGCCAGTATTATGTGAACCACCGTTGGCTGGGCGGTATGCTCACCAACTGGAAGACCATCACGGGTTCCATCAAGCGTCTGCGCCAGATTGAAGAAATGCTGGACGGCGGCACGGCCGGTCTGACCAAGAAAGAAATTCTTGATATGACCCGCGACCGCGACAAGCTGGAACGCTCCCTGGGTGGTATCAAGGAAATGGGCGGCCTGCCCGATATCCTGTTCATCATCGACACCAACAAGGAAAAGCTGGCTGTTGAAGAAGCCAACAAGCTGGGTATTCCGGTTGTGGCCATTCTGGACAGCAACTCTGATCCGAAGGGCGTGACCTTCCCGATTCCGGGGAATGATGACGCCATCCGCGCGATCTCCCTGTACTGTGATCTGGTGTCCTCCGCTGTTCTGGACGGGATTTCCGCTGAACTCGGCGCTTCTGGCCAGGATTTCGGTGCTGCTGAAGAGCTGCCGATTGATCCGGCTCTGGAAACGGAAGCAGCTCCTGCTGCTGAAGCTCCGGCTGCAAACTGAAGTTGACTGACAGGCGGGCCTTTTGCCCGCCTGTTTCAGATAAGATGGGTGCCTGCGCGCAGGCACAAACAGCCCGGTGCGCGCCCCTACACGGGCGCGTTCCGGTTTTTAAGGAGTGACAGATATGGCGGCTATTACCGCTGCACTGGTGAAGGAACTGCGCGAAAAGACCGGCGCAGGCATGATGGACTGCAAAAAAGCGCTGAACGAAGCCAATGGTGAAATTGAAGGCGCCATTGACTGGCTGCGCACCAAAGGTCTGGCTGCTGCTGCCAAGAAGTCCGGCCGTACCGCTGCTGAAGGTCTGGTAGGCGTTGCGTCTGAAGACAAGAAAGCCGCCATGGTTGAGGTGAACGCCGAAACCGACTTTGTGGCCCGTAACGAAGCCTTCCAGAACTTTGTGGAAAGCGTTGCCAAGATTGCCCTGAAGGTTGGTGAAGATCTGGAAGCCATCAAGGCCGCTACGCTGGAAACCGGCCGCACGGTTGCTGATGAACTGACGCACCTGATTGCCACCATTGGCGAAAACATGTCCCTGCGTCGTGCCCGTGTGTTCACGGTGCCGTCTGGCGTTGTGGCAACTTATGTGCATGGCGCGCTGCGTCCGGGCCTGGGCAAGATTGGTGTTCTGGCTGCCATTGAAGCCCCCACGGCTGATGATGCCATTGAACAGCTTGGCCGTCAGGTTGGCATGCATGTTGCTGCTACTCGTCCGTCTTCTCTGGATGTGACCAGCCTGGACCCGGAAGAAGTTGAGCGTGAACGCGCCGTTCTGGTTGAACAGGCTCGTGCTTCTGGCAAGCCGGAAGCGATCATCGAAAAGATGATCGAAGGCCGTATCCGCAAGTTCTATGAAGAAGTTGTGCTTCTGGAACAGGTGTGGGTGCATGATGGCGAAACCCGCGTGAAGAACGTGCTGGAAAAAGCTGGCGTGAAGCTGGTTGGCTTTGACCGCTTCCAGCTGGGTGAAGGCATTGAAAAAGAAGCCGATGACTTTGCTGCTGAAGTAGCGAAAGTCTCTGGCGTCTGATTTCAGGCGAACCTGACTGATGCAACAGGGCGGGACTTCCCAGGATAGGGAGGCTCCCGCCCTTGTGCTTTCTGCCTTCCCGTTGGGGGAGGTCAACGCCCGCGTGCATGTGCTGACCGAAGAGAATGGTCTGGTGCATGGCGTGGCGTACGGCGCACGCTCCCGTGCAGGGAGTGCGCTGTGGCAACCGGGCAATGTGGTGAAAACCCGGTTTCAGACCCGCGGCGCAGGCACCATGCCCCGCCTGTCTGGCGAGATGCTGTACGGGTGTGGTTTTCGGCTGCTGGATGCGCCGCTGGCTTTGTCCATGATGCAGTCTGTGTGCGTTTTGGCTGATACGGCCCTGCCAGAAGGCGAGCCTTGCCCGGCTCTGTTTGCCCCTACTCTGAAATTGCTGACTTTTCTGGGAATGGACCCTGCCGTATCGCAGCAGGAAGGGCTGCCGCATGTTGTGCGGTGGGAACTGGCGCTTCTGGCCGATCTGGGGTTCGGGCTGGATCTCTCCTGTTGCGCGGTGACAGGGGCGAGGGAGGGACTGGCCTATGTTTCCCCGCGCACAGGTAAGGCTGTGACGGAAGAGGGTGCCGGGGAGTGGAAAAACCGCCTGCTGCCGCTCCCGGCGTTTCTGCTGTCTGACGAAGAGACCGGCACGAAGCAGGACTGGTTGGCTGGCCTCCGTCTAACCAGTTATTTTTTGGCGCGGGACGCCTACGGGCAACGCCATAGACCCATGCCCGCAGCACGGGAACGGCTGGAAGAGCGTGTGGCGCGTCTGGCCGACGCTGAAGAAAAGGCTGAGACACTTGTTGAGCATGATCAGCCGCCCGAAAAAAATGCTAATCCTTCCGAGTGAGGGGAATGAAGATCACTCCCGCAGGGGAATAAACACCCGTTCTCTCATAACGCCTCTTTCAGCAGTTTCTGGATGTTAGCTGATGAATGACTGCTCGTGCAGGAACTGTTCCGCCAGATGGGGCCATGTGAGGGTTGGGGTGCCGGGGCGGCCTAGCCCAAAGCCATGACCACCGGCGGCAAAAAGGTGCCGGGTGACAGGCACGGCATTCTGCTGACATGCTTGCTCTAACAGGGCTGTCTGGTCCGGGGCGGCAATCGGGTCATCCGCAGCCTGAACCAGAAAGAACGGCGGGCTGCCGCGCCGTATGTAAGGGGGAATGGACCATGCCCGCGCATCTGCCTGCGTGGGGTGCGGGCCGAGTAATGTGCGGCTTGTATGCGTATGGTTGTATGGCGGTTCCAGAGAAACAATGGGATATGCGAGGAGCGCCAGCGCTACCTTGATGGGGGCGGTGTCTGCGGTATCCGTGGGGGAGTAGGTCTGCCAGTCAGGGCGGGTGGCACATAACCCCAGCAGATGTCCTCCGGCAGAAAATCCCAGAATACCAATGCGGTCAGGGTCAATGCCATACTGGCGGGCATGGGTGCGGAGCAGCCGTATGGCGCGTTGGGCGTCCTGAAATGGCGCGAGGGACGCCGCACGCCATCCTTCCATCGGCAGCCGGTAGGTGAGCACCCCTACGGTTATGCCGAGTTTTTGCAGCCAGCGTGTGGCAGGCGTGGCTTCCTTGCGTTGCGTGATGTGTTGATACCCGCCCCCTGCCGCCACGATCATGGCCGCGCCATTGGGGCGGGCTGGACGGTAGATCTGAAGCACAGGTTCGGAAATGCCTGTCAGAGAGCCGGTGGGGGAAAGATGTGGCGTGTGATTGTCCGGGCCGCCTCCGCCGGGCGGTGTGGTGGGCCATAAGGGAAGCACCGTTGCATCGGGCAGGGAGATAAGGGGGGCCGCAGGCGTTTCAGCCCGCGCGCGGCTTCTGGTGATGACGCAGGAGGCTGTGCCTGTCAGAACCGTTCTGCGCGTAAGCCGGGGCATGGGGTGTCCTCAAGAAAAAGCGGTGGGGAAGAAACCGGCGGCACAGGCCAAAGAAAGTCTATCACCTTTTCCGACTCTTTGCTGAGGGCTGGAACAAAAGGGCAAGCAACGCTATGTGTCCAGGCGGGCGAGAGCCTGCACAGTGTCCGGGGAGCAGGAAATGAGCGAGACGTTTGAAGGCCATGTGGAAGAGACCAAGCTGGCGGATGCGCTGAGCGAACGGTATCTGGCCTATGCGCTGTCCACTATCATGTCCCGCTCTCTGCCGGATGTGCGTGATGGGTTGAAGCCGGTGCACCGGCGGTTGGTGTACGCCATGCACCAGTTGAAGCTGGACCCCTCGGCGGGCTTCAAGAAGTGCGCCCGCGTGGTGGGGGATGTGATTGGTAAGTTCCACCCGCATGGCGATGCCTCTGTTTATGAAGCGCTCGTGCGTCTGGCCCAGGATTTTGCCGCCCGCTACCCGCTGGTGGAAGGTCAGGGCAATTTTGGCTCGATTGACGGCGATAACGCCGCCGCCATGCGATACACCGAAGCCCGGCTGACTGAAGTTGCTCGTGCGCTGCTGGATGGCATTGAAAACGATGCCGTGGATTTCCGCCCCACCTATGATGGAGAGGAGCAGGAGCCGGTTGTGCTTCCGGCAGCCTTCCCGAACCTGCTGGCCAATGGGGCATCCGGTATTGCGGTGGGTATGGCCACCAGTATTCCCCCGCATAACGCGGCGGAAGTGTGCGCTGCTGCTGCCTTGCTGGTGCGCAAGCCCCAGAGCACCACGGAAGACCTGTTGAAGCTGATGCCGGGTCCGGATTTTCCCACAGGTGGCCTGATTGTTGAAGATTCCGACGCCATTCTGAAAGCCTATGAGACCGGGCGCGGCAGCTTCCGCATGCGTGCCCGTTGGGAAGTGGAGCAGGGCCGATTTGGCACGTGGCAGATAATCGTCACGGAAATTCCGTATCAGGTGCAGAAATCACGCCTGATCGAGCAGGTGGCAGATCTGCTGGAGCAGAAAAAGCTGCCGCTGCTGGGGGATATCCGGGATGAAAGTACGGATGTTATCCGACTGGTTCTGGAGCCCAAATCGCGCGGGATAGAGCCGGAAGTGCTGATGGAAACCCTGTTCCGGGCCACGCAGCTTGAAAGCCGTTTTGGCCTGAACATGAACGTGCTGGGCGCGGACCGTGCGCCGGGCGTGCTGGGCCTGAAGGATGTGCTTCAGGCATGGCTGGACCACCGGCACGAGGTTCTGGAACGCCGCAGCCGCCACCGGCTGGAGGCTGTGGAACGGCGGCTGGAAATTCTAAGCGGCTTTCTGGCCGTCTATCTGAATCTGGATGAAGTGATCCGCATTATCCGTGAAGAGGATGATGCCAAGGCCAGCCTGATCAGCACGTTCTCGCTGACGGATATGCAGGCAGAGGCTGTGCTGAATATGCGGCTGCGGAGCTTGCGCCGTCTGGAAGAGATGGAAATTCGCAAGGAGCATGACAAGCTCTCGGGTGAGCGGGATGAGCTTCTGAAACTGCTGGGTGATGAAAAGCTGCGCTGGTCCCGCATTGGCCGGGAACTGGATGGCATGGTCAAACAGTTTGGGGCCGGTGCACTGGGGCAGCGCCGTAGCACGCTGCTGTCCGCGCCCAAGCCGGTTGATATCTCCGTGGTGGAAACGGTGGAGCGCGAACCCATTACCCTGATCCTGTCTCAAAAGGGCTGGGTGCGGGCCATCAAAGGCCATACGACTGATCTGGAAAACCAGAAGTTCAAGGAAGGCGATGGTCTGAAACTGGCAGTGCCGTGCCAGACGACCGACAAGCTGTGCTTCTTTGGCACGGATGGGCGGGCCTTTACCCTCAAGGGGGCAGATCTGCCGCGTGGTCGTGGTGATGGTCAGCCGGTGCGCCTGCTGTTTGATCTGGGCAATGATGAAGATCTGATAGCGGTTTTTGCGGTCAAGGAAGGGGCAAAACGGCTTGTGGTATCCAGCGCAGGGCGCGGCATGCTGGTGGAAGAAGACAGCATGGTGGCCGAAAAACGTTCTGGCCGTCAGGTGCTCAATCTGAAGGAAGGCGAATACGCCAAGATTTGCAGCCCGGCGGAAGGTGATCAGGTTGCTGTGTTGGGTGATAATCGCCGCTTCCTGATTTTCCCGGCTGAGCAGTTGCCCGTCATGGGCCGGGGGCTGGGCGTGGCGTTGCAGAAATATGCAGATGGTGGTTTGCGGCAGGCCATGGTTTTCTCCTCCACGGATGGCCTGCTCTGGCCCGGTGCGGTGCGGGTCCGGCAGTTTGCGGATTTGCAGGACTGGGTGGGCAAACGTGCAGCAGTAGGCAAAAATGCTCCACCGTGGGCGGTTAAAAAGGCCTGACCGGGTAAAGGGCGACAACCCCAGCATGGTGCAATGGAAATGGGGCAGTCTGAAGACATAAGAAATAGGCTATAATATTATTTATTAAGCCTTTTCTTATGGCTCTTCAGGGAGGCAGTAGTAAAACGCTGAGACAGCGGGCTGAGGTATTTTTTAATGACATGCCTGCCCGATACTTAGTAATTTATTTCCACTATATTTTATCAGGAAATATTTATCTGAATGGATTTCTACCTCAAATTTTTTGTCGGGTGTATCTTGGGGTATTGAAAGTATCTTTTTTGTTCCTTCCTTTGAAGAAAGGAGCAGAGACATTTTAACAGAATGCGCGGTGGCCTGATAATCAGCTTTTTCTATTTTCGCGCATATTTCGCTTTGCGGTGCAGCATATACGTTTGAGACACTGCAAAACGAAAAATACAAACTGCAAATAACCATTGCTGTTCTGAAAAATGTCATTACTGAATTCCCCAATGTTCTCATGCAAAGAGAGTATATGCTTCTAGCGTAATAAAATATCTACCGAGTTGTCATGGGTTTTATTGGATGCATGGACGCATTTTTTCATGAACACACGAGGCCTGAGAGCTTGATTTTATGGCTCGATCAGGCAGTCTCCCGCTCTTCTGGCGGCGGGTTGTCCGGGTCAAGCGTGTGCCATGTGCCCTGACTGAGAATTTCGGCAGGGTGGTAGCGGGATTTGTAGGACATCTTCCGGCTTTTCTGCACCCAGTAGCCCAGATACAGATAAGGGAGTCCCAGCCGCTCCGTTTCACGGATCAGGGCCAGAATGGCGAAGCTCCCCAGGGAGCGGTGGGGTGCCGCGGGTTCATAAAAACTGTAAACGGCCGAAAGACCATCTTCCAGTTGGTCGACAAGGCTGACCGCCAGAAGCTGGTGGGTGGTATCCCGGAATTCCACCACCATGGTTTGTACCGTCGTGTCCTCAATCATGCCGCGATATTCTTCGGCGTTCATGTCGGCCATGTCGCCTTCTGCGTGGCGGGCACTCTGGTAACGGGTAAACAGATCATACTGTTCTTCTGTGGCCTTGGGGGCGGTGCAGGTGGCGGTCAGATCAGCATTGCGGCGCAGGGTGCGTTTTTGCGTGCGGTCTGGCGTAAAGCGCGCAACGGGCAGGCGGATGGGAATACAGGCGGCGCAGGTGGCGCATACGGGGGCATAGGCCAGTGTGTGGCTGCGCCTGAACCCCACGCGGGAGAGGCGGCTGTGCAGGGCATCTGCCGCAGGCACATTCAGATCAGCAATAACCTTCCGCTCCATCTGCCCCGGCAGATAGGGGCACGGCTGCGGTGCTGTGGTGTAGAAAAACTGCGGATGTCGCAGCGAGGAAACCATATCATCCTGTCCGGCAAAGATTGGAGCGGGCTGGGGCGCCGCCTAACAGCCTGCCGGACAAGTGTAACAGCATGCTGGCCCGACGCGCACTCTGTTTCAACACCAACAGAGTGCGCAGGGTTTAACCTTGACGTGAAATAAAAACGGATCAGACGCCGTAGATCTGTTTGATCCGTTCAGCGGCTTCAACTGCAAAGTAGGTCAGAATGCCGTTGGCGCCAGCGCGGCGGAAGGCCAGAAGGCTTTCCATCACGGCGCGTTCATGGTCCAGCCAGCCATTACGGATGGCGGCCATCAGCATCGCATACTCACCAGACACCTGATAGGCATAGGTGGGCACGGCAAATGTGTCCCGCACGCGGCGGATGATGTCCAGATACGGCATGCCGGGTTTGACCATGACCATATCCGCGCCTTCAGCAATATCCATCTCCACTTCGCGGAGGGCTTCATCACTGTTGGCGGGGTCCATCTGGTAGGTTTTCTTGTCACCCTTCAGCATACCGCCAGAACCCAACGCATCACGGAACGGGCCGTAGAAGGCACTGGCGTATTTGGCGGCATAGGACATGATACGGGTGTTCAGCAGCCCGGCTTCATCCAGCGCCACGCGCATGGTGCCAATTCGGCCATCCATCATGTCAGACGGTGCGATGATATCTACACCCGCAGCGGCCTGATTGATGGTCTGCTGCGTCAGAATGGTGACGGATTCCTCATTCACCACATACCCATCGCGGATCACGCCGTCATGGCCGTGGCTGGTGTAGGGGTCCAGCGCCACATCCCCGATCAGCCCCACATTGGGGAATTCCTTTTTCAGCAGACGGGCGGCCCGGCACATCAGGTTATCCGGGTTCAGGGCTTCCGTGCCTTCTGCATCCCGCACCTCCATGGGGGTGACGGGAAACAGCGCCACAGCAGGAATACCCAGTTTGGCGGCCGGTTCAACGTGGGCGGCCAAGCGGTCCAGCGTAACGCGATGCACGCCGGGCATGGAGGCCACTTCTGTCACGGTGTTTGTGCCTTCCGTGAAGAAGATAGGCCAGATCAGGTTGTTGATGCCCAAAGAGGTTTCTGCAACCAGCCGACGGGTGAAATCGTCAAAACGGTTGCGACGGGGGCGGGCCAGAGGGAAGCGACCGGCCTTCATGGGCGGAATCTCCTAGCGTGTCGGCGCTCTGATACGGCCGGGCAAGGAGAGTGCGACCGAATACAGGCAGGGCCAACGGGGTGAACGGCAGGGCGGAGTATGCTCTCCCTGCCGCGTTATGCAACCCCGCCCAGCGCGTATCAGGACCGTGCCAAAACGCTACGGTAACGCCCGTATCCCAGATAGATGACCATGCCGATGGCCAGCCACACCACCAGACGGATCCATGTCAGTTTATCCAGAGAAACCATGACGGCGCCGCAGCTGAGAATGCCCAGAACCGGCACAATATCCCCGCCCGGCACACGGAAGGCGCGCGGGGCGTCAGGGGATTTGCGCCGCAGGACCATCACGCCCGCACACACCAGCACAAAGGCCAGTAGGGTGCCGATGGATGTCATGTGCCCCAGTTCCGAGATAGGCAGAAAGGCGCTGAGCAGGCAGGTGAGCACCATGAAGAACAGGTTGGAGAGCCAGGGGGTCTGATACCGTGGGTGGGTTTTGCTGAACATGGGCGGCAGAAGCCCATCACGGGACATGGCGAAGAACACGCGGCTCTGACCCAGAAGCATGCCCAGCAGAACGGAGGTAAACCCGCAGATAATGCCGATTTTTACCGCCAGTTGCAGCCACTGGTAGGGCGTGCGGTTGATGGCGGTGGCCACGGGGGCGGCATCACCCAGCATGTCCTTGTAGTTCACCAGCCCGGTCATGACGAAGGAGAACGCAATATAGGCCAGAGAGCACACCAGCAGGCTGCCCAGAATGCCGATTGGCATGTCCCGCGCCGGGTTTTTGGTTTCCTGCGCCGTGGTGGAGACGGCATCAAACCCCACATAGGCAAAGAAGATGGTGCCTGCGGCGCGCATGATGCCAGACCAGCCATAATGGCCGAATGTGCCATCATTGGGGGGAATGAACGGGTGGTAGTTAGAGGGGTTGATGTAGGAAATGCCGAAGCCGATGAAGGCGGCAATCACCAGCAGCTTGATGGTGACAATAACGGCGTTGACCTGCGCGGACTGTGAAATACCGCGAATAAGGATCCAGGACACCAGACAGATGATAAAGGTGGCCGGAAGGTTCATCAGCCCTGTTACGGTGGAGCCATCAGCCAGTTGAATCGTTTCAAAGGGAGAGGCTGTCAGCCGGGGTGGTAGCACCAGCCCCCACGACTCCAGCAGGGAGACAACGTAGCGTGACCAGCTTACCGCCACAGTGGCAGCGCCTACCGCGTATTCCAGCACAAGGTCCCACCCGATGATCCACGCCATCAGTTCGCCCAGCGTAACGTACGCATAGGTGTAGGCGCTGCCGGCAATGGGGATCATGCTGGCCAGTTCACTGTAGCACAGGCCTGCGAATCCGCATGCGATAGCGGCGATCAGAAAGGAAATAACAACGGCCGGGCCTGCATTTTCAGATGCCGCAATACCAGTGAGGGAAAACAGACCTGCCCCGATGGTGGCGCCCACACCCAGCGCAACCAGACTGCCGGGGCCCAGAACCCTTTTAAGGCCTTGTGTGGATTCCAGCTTGTTCAGGGGCATACAGCGGGTAAAAGCCGAGGCTGCGGAAGAAGCAGGCCTTTGCGTCATTAAATTTTTCTCCTGTCAGAACCACGGCAAAAACGGTAAGAGAGCGCCGGGGTAGCCTTCTTTGCCCTATAGAGAGGCTAGTGTGCACATCTTAGCAAGATGTGTTTTGAACGTAATGAACTGGCACGGTGTCCATCCGGGCGGCGGCCGTGCCGGACGAAGTGATGAAATTCAAGGGAGCTCCTGATGAGCCAGACGGATCTGGATCGTTTTTTTCACGCACCGGTTACAGAAATTGATCCGGATGTTGCGGCCGCTCTGGCCAGTGAGCTGAAACGCCAGCAGGACGGCATTGAGCTGATTGCCAGCGAAAACATGGTTTCTGAAGCCGTGTTACAGGCTCAGGGCAGTGTGCTGACCAACAAATATGCGGAAGGTTATCCCGGCCGCCGGTACTATGGTGGCTGTTCTGAAGTGGATAAGGTCGAGGTGCTGGCCATTGAGCGCGCCAAGACCTTGTTTGGCGCAGGATTTGCCAACGTGCAGCCGCATTCTGGTGCGAACGCCAACCAGGCTGCCTTCATGGCGCTGGCCAAACCGGGCGATACCGTTGTTGGTATGAGCCTGGCTGCTGGTGGCCATCTGACCCACGGTGCGGCCCCTAACTATTCCGGCAAATGGTTCAATGCCGTGCAGTATGGTGTGCGCCGTCAGGATGGTCTGCTGGACTATGACGAAATGGAACAGCTGGTTCGGGAAAGCAAACCGACCCTGATTGTTGCTGGTGGGTCTGCCTACCCGCGCATTATTGATTTTGCCCGCTTCCGCCGCATTGCCGATGAAGTTGGCGCGGCGCTGATGGTGGACATGGCGCATTTCGCTGGTCTGGTCGCTGCCGGTCTGTATCCCAACCCGGTTGAGTATGCGGATGTCGTGACATCCACCACGCACAAAACTTTGCGTGGCCCGCGTGGCGGCCTGATCCTGACCAATAACGAGGCGCTGGCCAAGAAGATCAACTCTGCCGTGTTCCCTGGCTTGCAGGGTGGCCCGCTGATGCACGTGATTGCGGGCAAGGCCGTGGCGTTTGGGGAAGCTCTGCGTCCGGAATTCAAGGAATACCAGAAAGCTGTTCAGAAGAACGCGAACGTGCTGGCTGAAGTGCTGGTGGAACGCGGGTTTGATATCGTGACCGGCGGCACGGATTCCCACCTGCTGCTGGTTGACCTGCGGCCCAAGAAAGTGACCGGCAAGGCCGCCGAGCAGGCTCTGGAACGCGCTGGCATTACCGCCAACAAGAACGCCATTCCGTTTGATCCGGAAAAACCCGCCATTACTTCTGGCGTGCGTCTGGGCAGCCCTGCTGCTACGGCCCGCGGCTTCCGTGAAGCCGAGTTCCGTGAAGTGGGTGAAATGATTGACGAAGTGCTGACGGCCCTTGCCGCTTCTGGCGGAGAAGGCAACACGGAAGTGGAAAACGCCGTGCATGAACGCGTCAAAGCCCTGTGCGCCCGTTTCCCGATCTATTCCAAATAAGACGGTCTTCGTTCTACAAAACGGCAAGAAGGGGCAGGCTGCGGTCTGCCCCTTTTTTGTTCTGGGCGGGGAAAGCACTCGCCCTGGTGCCTTGTCTGTCACACCTGAGTAGGAGTGGGATCGGGTAGGGCCAGCCCTCATCGCCCTGAGGCCGCAAACGTGAGTGCAGCTTCATGGGCCTGCCAACAGGACCCTCTTCGTGCGTTATCCGTGTGGGCCAAAGACTATAGAGGCGAGTATAGTGTATTGTAGAAACAGTATTTGTATCATTTCGTTTCATTGAGATAAAATATCCAGATTATAACTGTTCCGGAATAACTATTTGTAACATCTATAGTATAACTGTTTTATTGGTTGATTTGCTGAAAAGCGTTTTTTTGCTGTTTGTTGCACGCATGTTACAGTGCGGAGCGACGCAATGAGCGCGATATTCCTCTCTTTTCCAGAGAGCATCTTCACCACTCATCATCCTGACAGATCTGGTCGTCAGCGGCAATGTTGCGGAATTGGCCTGACAGTTCTGCTGATGCCTGTGGCCTGCATCATGGCCCATGCCGCACCGGCCTCGTCTTCCACGCGCCAGTCCGGCTCCAGAACAGAAAATCTCAGGTCTTCCGTGCCCAAGACGGATATGTCTGTGCCCAACAGCAGCCAGATGAAGCCCGTGGGGAAAGAGTATTTCATAACAGCCCCTGCGTTTTCCTTGCAGCCGGAGCCCCCTGCCGGGTTGAAACGTTTTGGCGCAGTGACTTTCGAGCAGAGTAACCACAGCTTCATGCCATTGGAGACAGGCCGGACAGTGACCGCCGCCTATCCCGTGAAAGGTGTGCCGGGAATGGATCTGACCGTCAGCATGTTTGCCGGGCATCGGGAAACCAATACAGGCAGCGATGTGGGAACTGCGGCTGTCATTGCCGGGATGCGGTTCAAATGGTGAGCAGAAAAATGCCAGTTCTCCACGTGAAAGTGTCCCTATCATGACGGCGGAACGCCCCAAGACCATCTCGGCCCAGACTGTCTATGAAGGTGAAGCCCCGGATACGGCGCTTCCGGCCCTTGTGCGGCTTAATGCCTATACCCGTTTGGTTGCACTTCAGACCGGCATCCGTATTCTTTATTGGGATGCTCGCACCGAGCATGATTTCAGTTACTCGGTCAGGCATGATGATGATCTGATCTATTTTGGAGCCTACACGGGCGGCAAAGCCCATCTTGAGGCCCGCTGCCGTGATGGTCTGACACATTATGAAACGGATGGCGGTCTGCATGATGCGTACATCGCCTATCGTCCGGGGTGTCGGATTGATTTTACCAAAACGGCAGGGATGGGCGCTGGTGTGACCATTGCCCTCAGCCCTTCGGTTCTGGCTGACCTGTCTGCGGAAGATGCAGCGTGCCTCGATCAAAAACTACGGTCAGGGCACTATTTCAATCAGGTGCGGGGCGGGCGGCAACTTCTTGCTTTTGCAAACGGATTGCGTGCAGCTGGCAGCACAGGCAGCACAGGCAGCACAGGCAGCACAGGCAGCACAGGCAGCACAGGCGAAGGCGAGCGACCGGGCAGCCAGTTGCAGATGCTGGGGCAGAGTTTGTCTTTCATGGGGCTGCTGCTGGAACAAATGTTTCAGGGGGAAGCGTCTGATACCTCCTTATCCAGGCAGGATATATGCAGGCTGAATGATATTCGTGACATGCTGCTGGCGGATCTTGCCGCACCGCCTCGTCTGGATAAACTCGCCCGACAGGCGGGGATGAGCGTGTCCCGCCTGCAACGGTCCTTCCGCATGCTTTTTGGAACCAGTGTGTACGCCTTTTTTCAGAAGGAACGCATGCAGGAGGCGCATCGGCTGCTTCTGAGTGATGAGGAGTCGATCCTCGGGATTGCGCTCCGCATGGGATACTCAAACCCCGGTCATTTTACGGCCGCTTTCCGTAAACAGTTCGGGCTCAACCCCTCAGACCTTCGGCACTCATCGCGCCTCAGGCGATAACCACAGCGCCACCCGTGTTCAAACCCGGCTCACGCCAGAACGTCTGGTGCGCCATGCGCTCGACAACATGAGGCGGCAGGATCAGCCGTTTCTGGGTGGGCTCCACACGCGGGTGGACGCTATGCAGGCCCGGTGTGTTGAGGGCAGCATCAAATGTTGTGGTGTCCGGTGGGGCAATATGCCGGAAATTATAGGAAAAGGGCGGCAACCCGAGCAGACGTTCCAAATGGTTCATGACACCGCTGGGAGAAGCCACAAGCCGGTCATACTCCACAACAATGACGTGGTGCGCGTAGGGGCCGAAAAACACCTCGTTCAGCAACCGCCATGCGTAACCAAAGGCACCCTCGCGTGAGGCCAGATAGTCAATGCGGTCATGCTGGGTGGCGCGGTGGGCCATGGGTACAAGTTTAGAACCCAGTAGAGGATCACGGGTGATCAGATGCTCGAACGAGTTGAGAATCCACACGGGGTCTCGCACACAACAAATGATTTTTGCTTGCGGGTAAAGGGTTGTCAGAAGCCCTGCATGTGCACTCCAATCCCGATTGATGTCGATCAGGAATGGGTTTTTGGCTTCTGGGTCAAGATAGGTTTGCAACACGCCGCGCATGATGTTCTGCCATTGGCCTTGAGCAAACGCGGGCTGATATTCCCCCTCACTCATAAGAGACATTATGCGGATGAGCATGGGGGCGACAGGCGTGTTGTGGGCTGCGGTTTTTACATAAGGGTTCTGCCGCAGAAGTGCCGCAAGCAGTGTTGACCCGGACCGGGGCAACCCGGAAATGACATGCACGGAAGGAAGGGCGTTTGACATGCCCGTGACGTCACCCCAAAACCGTCACGTCGTCTTCCCGAAAAAAGGATTTCAGTACCCCAATCCGTTTTTTGACACTGCGCAAAGTGGCGGCTTCCGGGCCAGATTTCGGGTGATGACGTGGCGTCACCGTGCCGTAAGGGAGTGTCCCGAGAGAAAATTCCTACTGCTCGACACATTTAATAATTGGGCCACAGGCCGGGGGTGGCGAATTCCAGAAGGTGGCCGTCGGGGTCTTCAAAATACAGGCTTCGGCCGCCTGCGGGCCATGTCATTTCGCCCCGGAAGGGAACGCGCTCGGTTTGCAGATGGTGCAGCCATGGTTGGTAGCTTTCTGCAGGAATGGCGAAGGCCATGTGCAGGGGGCCTGAACCATCGTGCCCCGGCACAACGCCATGGCTGTTGGGTCTGTCGGCTTTTGATGCACCGCGTTTGAAGAGAAGTAGCACCCCCTGACGCCCAGCATCAAACACACTCAATACCTCGCCGCGCTGCATGCAGGGCAGATGGAGCACCTGTTCGTAAAACAGAACAGCGCGGGCCATGTCATCCACATAAAGCGACGTTTCAAGGAGGCCGGTAATTGTCAGGGCGGTATAGGGGGCTGTCATTTGTCCGTCCTTTAACAGTGTGTTTGTGTTGTGAAAGTCCATGGCAAAGTGGCAAAAAGGGCGCGGAGCCCTCCCTTTTTCTCGGTCAAGCATCAGTCACACTGGCTGCGGCTGTACCTTTTCCGGCTGTAACGCATGTCTTTAACAAGCGTTTGGGGAGATCTGTTCTGTTTTTAGCTGGGACAGTCAGGGGGTAGGAAACTCCAGTGTCAGCCCCCAGGATGAAGGGGCGCTTGAACAGGCCGCAAGAAACGACGGCAGGCTTTCTGGAGTTGAAGCAGGCATAGTGGGAGCTTGATAGGTGCTGCGGGTTCCAGAAGTTATCCGCCCTCCTTTTCTCTTTCCGAAGTTTTTGGGCGTGGCGGCGTGTCTTCAGGAGTGTTTAAAAAAGCGGGGGGTGAGGGGTGCCGGGACGTTTCCATGGTGCGACGGTGGGCTGTGTGACAGAGAAGCCGTGATATGGACGGAAGAAGGAAACGCAACCGCGTGTAAAAGAAAACACAAGACATAGTATGGTTATTTTTGAATCTTTCTCTGTAGATGGTATTGAAATAATCACATTTCAGAAGATGATTTTGTGAATGCTTCCGTAGCAAGGTTGCGCTGGATACTGCATTCCTGCGCCAGAAAATCCAGCAGGGCACGCACGGCTGGCACCAGTCCACGACGGGACGGAAAAACGGCGTGCACAATGCCAGCCCGTGGGCTCCAGCCGGGGAGCACGCGCACAAGCCGCCCGGCTTCAATATCCTGCCAGATCATCATGGTGGGCAGTTGCACGATGCCAATACCGGCGAGCGCGGCTTCACGCAGCACGGCCATATCATCCGTTACCAGTCGGGGGTCATGAAAAATGGTGGCGGTCTGTCCGTCCTGACTTTCCAGCAACCACGAATGGGCTCCCGGCGTGGTGTGTAGATCAAGACTGGGGAAAGCAGTCAGATCAGCCGGGGAGGCAAGGGGGTGTGGCACCAGTGCGGGGGAGGCAATCAGGCATTGGGTGCTGGTATCAAGCGTGCGCATGACCAGATCAGAGGATGGCAGCGGCGGAAACCGGACGCGTATGGCCAGATCCAGACCTTCTTTCAGCACATCCACTCGCCGGTTGGTGCTGTCCAGATGCACGGTGACAGCGGGGTACCGTTGCATGAAGCGCGCCACAAGCGCCCCGAACTGAAAGTTGAGCAAGGCCACAGGGCAACTCAGGCGGATGACCCCGCAAGGCTCCGTCTGGAGTTGCGCAACGGAGCGCTCTGCGGTGTCGGCTTCGGCCAGCATGGCCACGCAGTGTTCGTAAAAACGGTGGCCTGTTTCCGTCACACTGAAATGGCGGGAGGAACGCTGGATCAGGCGCGTATGCAGCCGATCTTCCAGCAGGCGGATGCGCCGGCTAAGGAGGGATTTCTGGAGCCCGGTTGCACGGGCGGCGGCGGAAAAACCGCCATGTTTCACCACCTGCACAAAATACTCGAAGTCGTTAAGGTCTCTCATCGTTCCTTCCATAGAACGCATCGTTCGATCTGATAGTCTTCATGAGACAATCAGAAAAGCCCATGTTCATCTTCAACGGAAGAGGCATTGGGCCGTTCTTTCTCTCATCAACAGGACAAACCACCATGCAGAAGAAAATTCTTGGTCGTTATGGAAATGATCGTGGCCATTGGGTGGGAGATGGGTTTCCAGTGCGGTCCCTGTTTTCCTACAGTAATTTTGGCGAGCACCTCAGCCCGTTTCTGCTGCTGGATTACGCAGGCCCGCATGACTTCAGCCCCACGGACAAACGCCGTGGCGTAGGAGAGCATCCCCACAAAGGCTTTGAAACCGTCACCATTGTTTATGATGGCGAGGTCGAACATCGGGACTCCTCAGGCGCTGGCGGCGTGATCGGGCCGGGGGATGTGCAGTGGATGACAGCGGGGAACGGTATCCAGCATCAGGAATATCATTCTCCGGCCTATGCCAGAACAGGCGGTCCGTTCCGGATGGTGCAGCTATGGGTCAATCTGCCTGCAAAGGATAAAGGAGCGCCTGCTGGCTATCAAACCCTGCATGCAGTGGATATTCCAACCGTGCCGCTGGCCAATGGCGCGGGAAGCCTGAGGGTGATTGCCGGTGACTATAACGGTGTGCACGGTCCAGCACGGGTATTTTCGCCATTGAACGTGTGGGATGCCACGTTGCCGGAAGGCGCTCAGGCCATGCTTGATCTGCCGGAAGGGCACAATAGCGCCATTGTCTCTCTGGAAGGACGGCTGATTATCAATGGCACGGAGGAAGTGGGGAATGCGCAGTTCGTCCTGCTGGGGCGTGAGGGCGCAAGCGTGACGGTGCAGGCCGCAGTGCCTTCCAGCTTTCTGGTGCTGACAGGCCAGCCATTGAACGAACCTATTGCCGGTTATGGCCCATTTGTCATGAACACGCAGGACGAAATCCAGCAGGCGATCGAAGATTTCAGAGCCGGGCGGTTTGGCGGTATCCCGGCCTGATGGAGGCACGGTGTAGGAGCGATAGTGGAGAGGCTGGTGTAGCAGGGAGGAAAGGGGATCAGCGTCTTTTCTTCCTGCTGCCTGACGATGCAAGCCTCACACCATCCTGCATGCAGAGGAAAGTGTGAAAAATAAAAACGCGCTGCATCCTTCAAGGAAAATTCTGTCTGGAAGAATGCCTCTTCTGGAATACTCAAACAGGTAAAGGACACACAGGACCATGACACAAGAGACACCATTTCGGTTCGTCACGCTTCTGGGCAGCCTGCGTAAGGCGTCTTTCAACGGTATTGTGGCGCGTACGCTCCCTGACCTCGCGCCGGAGGGCGTGACCATCACGCCGCTTGGGAGCATTAGTGCATTCCCACATTATAATCAGGATGTGCAGGACACGGATTTTCCGGCTGAGGTTCTGGCCATGGCTGATCAGATACGTGCTGCGGATGGCGTTATTATTGTCACGCCTGAATATAATTACTCCGTGCCGGGTGTGCTCAAGAATGCGCTGGACTGGCTTTCCCGCGTAACGCCGCAGCCGTTTGCAGGCAAACCGCTGGCAATTCAGACTGTCTCCCCCGGTGCCATAGGGGGTGCGCGGGCGCAGTATCATCTGCGGCAAAGTCTGGTGTTTCTGGATGCCTTTGTTCTTAATCGCCCGGAAGTGATGATAGGGCAGGCCACAGGCAAGTTTGATACCGAGCGGCTGGAACTCACGGATCAGAAAACCCGGGACTTTCTGGTGCGGCAGATCATGGCGCTGGCGGAACTGGCCCGGACAGTGAAAACACAGCCCAGATCTGACTGATATAGTCTGTAAGAATATTTTTTCGTAAAAAGCTGAGGAAAGGAGATTAAAAAAGAGCGGCGCTACGCCTCATGCTGTCAGCAGGTTACCCCAGTGAGTGTGATGAGAGACAATGCATTCATACTCAAATAGATAAAAATGTATGTCGTTCATACAGCTTCCCCAAGTCTGGCCAGCCTTACAGCAGTGTGTCCACGCATGGGGCGTAGGTTGGGCAGCACCAGCACGCAGTTGCCATAAGGGGTTCTGATTTCATCTGGGCCATCAAATGCCACAAGGCTTCCGGCTTTTTTGACAACATCTCCGTTGCGGAAGGCGCGGGTGAAAACAAAGCGGCTGCTATGGGCCTGCACGGTGTGGGTTACAACCGCGCATCGCGGTGGGGCTGGGGGTGTTGCGCACAGTGTTCGGGGCGGCAGCAGGCCCATCTGTTCCAAAAAAAGCTGGGCGGTTATACGGGCCGTGGTAACGCTTTCGGGCAGCCAGTGCTGGCCAGCTTCCAGCAGGCACGCGGTTGCTGCCGTGCGGTTGGAGGCAAAGCGTTCATAATCAATCAAGCGTGGCCCTTCCTCGTGCCCGCCATCCTGTACCACCAGCGGCGGTTTTGGCTGGGCGGCGGAAAGGGTGCAGGCCAGCGCATGGCTTTTTTCCGTCAGGCCACAGAGGTAGGCGGGCGGAGAGGGCCAGAGCATGGAGTGCAGGTCCAGCAGGGCATCCACGGTTTCCATAATGGGAAAAACCTGCCGCACACGCTCCATTTCCACGGAGGAATGGTTGGAGCGGACAAGATCAGCGCACCACAGGCGGTTCATGTCCTCTTCCACAAAACGGGAGAGGGTGGGTTTTTGCGGGTCGAACCGGGAAAAAGCCTCCAGATTCAGGAAAATCAGACTCAGCCGCCCGCGTTGGGGGCGAATGGCGCGGGTAAGCAGATCAGCCAGCGCACAGGCACCGCTATACTCATTGCCGTGCATCAGGGCCGTGAGGGCCACATGCGGGCCGGGTTGACCTGCTTCAAAATGATGCACGCCGGGAATGCCGCAATTACCCGCTTCCCATGGAGAAAGATCGGGTGGGGGCACGGCAATTCTGAAGTGGGGTAACTGTGTCTGGGGGGGCGGTAAGGTTTCAGAAAGCGTGCGAACACGAATAAGGCCCCGCTCCGGGTTATGGCGGCGGGACGCGCAACTCATGATATGGCGGGCTCTGGTGGCGTAACCGCGCCAGCGGCAGCAGCGGGCAGCCTCTTTTGCGGCATGACTGCCAAGGCATGTGCCCACACCCATAAAGGGGCAGTAAAGGGGGCGATGCAGACAGGGCAGTTGCAATCAGTCACCATGGGCTGGGCAGTATTGTCTGGCTTGCGTGTTGGTGCAATCCCTCTCCCTTCTGGGGGTAGGCGCTTTAATACGTTTCTGACACAATAAGCGCGTGACGTCCGACCTGTCCCTTTTTCATCGCCTGTGGCGCCTGTTGCCGGTGGAACGCCGCCGCCGGGCGCTGGCCCGCATAACGGCAGCACTGGCCCCTAAAGCCACATGGCCCGCGCCTGTGTGTGATGGCAGGGTGGTGGTGGCGGGAGAGATCGGGCGCGGCTCGGGCCTAGGGGAAGGGGCGCGTCTTCTTTTAAGAGGGTTACAGGCCCATCATGTGCCCGTTGAGGCTGTTGAAGCGGGGCTGCTGGCACCGCGTCCAATAATGGCGAAGGTGCCATTTCTGGCGGAAAAACAGGCGGCTCTTTTATTGCACGTCAACAGCCCCCAAACGCCAGCGGCCTTGCTGCGCTTGGGCCGTAAGGCCGTGCGGGGGCGGCGCATTGTGGGTTACTGGGTGTGGGAACTGCCCAAGCTGCCGGAAGAATGGCGGGCGGGTCTGGAGTCGGTGCATGAAATCTGGACGCCCTCCCGTTTCAGTGCCCGCGCGTTGGAAGAACTGGCACCAGGACGTGTGCGGGTGGTGCCGTATCCACTGGTGGATGCACAGCCTCAGCCCTCCGCGCTAACGCGGCAGGATTTTGGTCTGCCAGAACAGGCCGTAGTGGTGCTGACATCCTTTAGTCTGGCCTCAAGCTTTGCCCGCAAGAACCCTTTGGCGGCTATTGCGGCATTTCGGCAAGCCTTTGGGGAGCGTCCGGACCGGGTGCTGGTTATGAAAGTCTCCAACGCCACGCATTATCCGGACGATATGCAAAGATTGCAGGCGGCCACGCAGGGGGCGGCCAATATCCGGTTTGAGACGCGCACCCTGCCCATGCCGGATGTGCATGCCCTGACGCGCTGCGCCGATATTGTGCTCTCCTTGCATAGAAGTGAAGGGCTGGGGCTTGTGCCTGCGGAAGCAATGCTGCTTGAAAAGCCTGTGGTGGCGACAGACTGGTCTGCAACAGCCGAGTTTCTGGATGCCTCCTGCGGCGTGCCTGTGCCCTATACGCTTGTTTCCGCGCAGGATGAGCGTGGGGTCTATCAGGTTGCGGGCGCGCAGTGGGCGGAAGCCAATGTGGGCGCTGCGGCACAGGCCCTGCACAGGTTGGCGGAAGATGCCCCCTTGCGGCGCAGGCTGGGTATGAATGCACGGCAGACTGTGCTGAAAGCCTTTGGAGCAGCCCCTTTGCTGAACGCTGTAGCGAGGCTGGGGCACGGGAAGGGTAACGGAGAATAATGCGCGTTCTGGTCTGGCAATGGGGGCGGCGTGGTGCAGGCCCTAAAATGGCCGTGGAACTGGCGCGGGGCCTGAACGCGCTTGAAGACTGTCAGGCCGTGCTGTCTCTTTCAGAAAAAGCGGAAATTCTGCGCGCCGATCCCTCAGTCACGAATGATCTGTCCGTGCGTACCTATACAACGCTCATGTCCCTGCTGGGGCGTGTGCTTCAGGCCCCGTGGCTGGTGCGCCAGCTAACGGCCAGAGTGCGGCGTATCAGGCCAGACCTTGCCATATGCGCCATGCCGGGCCCTCTTGATCTGCTCATGGCGCAGGCTCTGCGCCGGGCGGGGGTGCCGGTTGTGGTCATTGTGCATGATGCACAGGCACATCCGGGGGATGGTTTTCCGGGTCAGATCATGTTGCAACGTCTGCTTGTCTGGCGGGCGGATGCTGTGGTGGCGTTGACCACTCATGTTGCGGCTTTGCTGGAGGTGCAGCGCTGCATGCGGGGGCGTAAGGCCATTGTGGCGTCTCATCCGCCCTTTGCGTTTGAAGGTGGTACGGCGCTCGCCCAGCCGCTGGCGCATGGCGGGTCAATCCGTCTGCTCGCCTTTGGCCGGTTGCTGCCCTACAAGGGGCTGGACCTGCTGGCGGATGCCTTGCAGGAAATGGGTCAGACACAGCCCGGTTATGTGTGCCGGGTTGTGGGGAAAGGGCCGGATGCGCCTTGGTTGCATCGGTTGGCGCACGTGCCGGGTGTAAGTGTTGAAAATCGCTGGGTGCCAGAGGGCGAGATCGCCAGTTTGCTGGCGTGGGCTGATGTGCTGCTTCTGCCTTACCGGGAAGCGAGCCAGAGCGGTGTTGGGGCTGCGGCTCTGGCCGCGGGGCGTTGGGTGCTGGCCACCAATGTAGGCGGTCTGGCAGAGCAGTTCCGCAGTAAGCCGCAGGCCGTGCTCTGTGCACCCACAAGTGCGGGCATAGCGCAGGCCCTGCGGCAGATGATAGCTCAGCCGCCCCCCGTGCCGGAGCCGGAGGGCAATGCGACTGTCAAGGCGGATTGGGCCTCTATGGCCGGGAAGCTGCTTTCGGACCTTTGGTGCGTGTTGCCTCACCCTGCTGGGTCTTCTGCTGCGGGGCCAGTGGCGGCAAAGCCTGCTCCTCGGACAAAATCCTGAGCTTTACGGAGGCTCCAACCTCTATTTGCCGGAGTTTTTTGCGCTCTGTCAGGCTGCATAGCGTCAGGGCCGTGCCGGTTTTGCCGCCCCGGCCCGTGCGCCCGATACGGTGCAGATACGTTTCCGGCTGATCCGGCGGGTCCATGTTGATGACGGTACGGATATCCGGCACATCCAGCCCACGCGCGGCAATGTCCGTTGCTACCAGTACGGGTGTGCGGCTTGCGGCAAAGCTGGTGACGGTGGACGTACGCTGCGCCTGAGAAAGGTCTCCGTGCAAGGGGGCTGCCCCCACGCGGAGCTTTTTGAGCGCACTGGCCAGTTGATCCGCTTCCGCTTTGGTTTTGACAAATATCAGGGTGCGGCTTTTGCGGTCACGGTTGAAAAACGCCTTGAGGAACGCCAGGCGCTCGGCGGGCTCCACAAAATATGCGCCCTGCCGGATTGGCCCCCGTTTTTCGGGTGAGGGTTCAATCTGCACTTCCACCGGCTTGCGCAGAAGTTTCTGCAGGATGGGGGGCAGGGTTTTTGGCAGCGTGGCGGAGACCAGCATGGTCTGGCGCACCGGCGGCAATCCCTCCACCACGGTGGCGCTTTCTTCAAAAAATTCGGGGGAGAACAGGCGGTCTCCTTCATCCAGCACCACATGGGTGCAAGTGGCCAGATCAACCTCGCCCGTGTGGGCAAAATCCAGCAGGCGGCCGGGGGTGGCAATCAGCACACGGGGGCCATCGTGCAGCAGGTTTTCCGCCTGCGGGGCACGGTCCACCCCGCCATACAGGGTAATAATACCAGGTGTTCCGGCTTTTTGCCGGTTGTCTCTGGGGTTCAGCCCCAGACAGATGCGAAACACGCCTGCCGTTTGTAGAGCCAGTTCCCGCGTGGGCACCAGCACCAGCGCATCCTGAGGGCGGCGCGCCTTGAGCAACTGATGCAGCACCGGAAGGGCATAGGCTGCGGTTTTGCCCGTGCCCGTGGGTGCTATGGCCAGAACATCCCGCCCGGCGAGCGCCGCCGGAATGGCCTGCTGCTGGATGGGGGTAGGAGTGGCCATGCCTGCCTGCGCGGCGTGTGCGCACAAGGACGGCAGAAGGCCCATTGCCTCGAAGCTGTTGGACATGCTGATTTTATCCGCCTTGACCCGGTTCAAAAACATGCTTTGCATGGCGTGCTGCCGCTCTGGCTGCTCTGCAATATGCAGGCACCGGGCCGGACAGCGCATGAAAAGCGGGGGAGATCGCCTGATGGCTGAAGACGTATATGCTGGAAAGGCGACGGTTTCAAACACTCTCTTGCACCAGGACGCTACCGGGGCAGCGGTGCCTGTGTCTGCCTTGGTGGTGGGAGAGGATTTTGCGGGCATGCGCTCGCAGGCGTTGGGGTTGGTGAGCCGGGCAGGCTGGCAGAGGCAGTTTCATGCCGTGCGGCCTTCGCGTATCGCACGGCTGGCGCTGCGGGGTCCACAGTGGCTGCGCCCCCGCTTTCTGGATGATGGTGCAGGCCAGCCTCTACTCTCTGCCGCTGATCAGGCACGGGTTGTGGTGAGTATTGGCGGCAAAGGGGGGGCAGTGGGGGCGGCCCTGCGTGCGCCGGGGCGGCCCGTGGTGCAGATTCAGCACCCGCGCCAGCCGCTCTCCAACTTTGATCTGATTGTGGCGTGTGTGCATGATGAGATCTCAGGCCCCAATGTGCTGCTGGGCCGCACCGCCCTGCATGGGCTGACGCCGGACAGATTGGCGCAGGCACGTGAAACATGGATGCCCCGTTTTGCCCATTTACCCCGCCCGTTGATTGCCGGACTGATAGGGGGCTCCAACGGACGGTTTCAGTTTGGCGTGGGGGAAGCTGCGCGGCTGGGGGCCATACTGGTTAAGGCCGTTGCGGAGCAGAAAGGCAGCCTGATTGTCACGCCCTCCCGCCGCACAGACCCCCAGGCGCGGGAAATGCTGAGTGATCTGGTGGATTCGGTGGGCGGCACATTGTGGGATGGTGAGGGCGAAAACCCTTATGTGGGCCTTATTGCCTGCGCTGACCATCTGGTGGTGACCATAGATAGCGTGTCCATGGTGTCTGAAGCTGTGGCGGGAGAGGCTCCTGTCTCGGTTTTTCCGTTGCCTGGAAAATCACGCCGTATCACCCGTTTTGCGGAAGAACTTGAGCGTTCAGGCCGAATACGGGTGCTGCGTGAGCATTCCCCATTCAGAAAACTGGAGCCATGGGCTGTGGAACCACTGGATGATACGCCCGCGCTGGTGGCTGAGATGCACCGGCGGCTGGGGTTTTAGGGCGCGTGGTGTGCCCCTTTAGACCCAGATGGTGCCCAGCAGGATGAGTGTGCCGATAATCAGGGCAGCCACGTGGCGCATGACGTGTTCAGGCGAGTCTGGGGGGAGGGTCAGGTAATACTGGAAGCAGTAAGCCATCAGCGCGCAGCCCACCAAAGCCAGAAAGACGCGCACAAACGGAAAGGAGGAAATGTTGCGTCGCGGGTCGAACTGCATGGGGTGATCTCCTTCCTCTTTCTGGCTTGATGGCCTGCTCTTTATGCGCCTGAAAACGCTGAAGCCGGATAGCCTTGCACAAACAGCGCCGTGCGTAGTGAGGTATGGTTGATCTGCGCTGCAATGGCATTGCGGATGATGGGTTTGGCATAAAAAGCCAGACCAAGCCCCGCTGCCTTCAGCATGGGCAGATCATTCGCACCATCCCCAATGGCCAGTGTGGCGTTGGCCGGAAGAGCGTGTTTTTCCGCCAGAGAGGTCAGTAACGCCAGCTTGGTATCTGGCCCCAGAATGGGGTGCCCGGTTTCTCCGGTCAGTATGCCATCCGCAATGGTCAGGGTGTTGGCGTGGTTTTCCTGAAACCCGCATAGCGCTGCCACGCGGGAGGTAAAGAACGTGAACCCGCCAGAAACCAGTGCTGTATGGGCACCGTGGGCGCGCATGGTTTGCACCAGTTCCTTTGCGCCTTCGTTCAGTCGCACATCGTTCCAGGCTTTTTCCAGCAGGGAAGCAGGAAAGCCTTTCAACAGGGCCACCCGTTCGCGCAGGGCCGTGGCAAAATCAAGCTCGCCATTCATGGAGCGGGCCGTGATTTCGGCAATTTTTTCACCAATGCCCGCATGGGTGGCCAGATCATCCAGCGTTTCGTTCGCCACAATGGTGCTGTCCATATCAGACACCAGCAGGCGTTTGCGTCGGGCATCCTGATGTGTCAGGACCGCATCAACCGGCTTGTCAGCCAGCGCAGCGCGCAGGGCGGGCAGGCGGTCTGCCGCGGTGGCGGGGCAGGGAATGTCCACCGCTTCTCCGGCGGAGAGTGTGGTGACAGTCTGCGCGCCATCCACGGTGTCCCGCGCCAGGGCAATGGTTGCGGCATCAAGTGTGGCGGCGTCGCGCTGTGCGACAAGTGTCAGGACCAGGCTCATCATTTGGAATTGGGTGTGACAGGAATACCCGCATGAAGCAAGCGGAAGACCAGAGAAACAGCGTTGCGGAACGCGGGCAGGTTGCCCTGATCATTGCGGGCCCCACATGCTCGGGCAAATCAGCCCTTGCGCTGACTGTGGCGCGAAAATTGGGCGGCACCGTAATCAATGCGGATTCCATGCAGGTGTATCAGGACCTGCGGGTGCTGACCGCTCGCCCCCCGCCGGAGGAAGAAGCACTGGTGCCGCATCGGCTTTATGGTGTGTTGCCAGCGGCGGAAAAAGGCAGCGTGGCCTGGTGGCGTGCGCAGGCTCTGGCCGCCATGGAGGAAGCATGGCAGGCGGGGCGACTGCCCATTCTGTGCGGTGGCACCGGCATGTATATGCGTGCCCTGACAGATGGTCTGGCCGAAATACCGGATTGCGGAGAGGCTGCCCGCACCGAGGCGCGACGTCTGGTGGCGGAGGAGGGGCCGGAAGCCCTGCATGCCAGACTGGCGGATGTTGATCCGGATATGGCCAGCCGCCTGCGCCCGGTGGATTCTCAGCGGGTTTCCCGTGCGTGGGAGGTCTGGCGAGGCACGGGGCGTAGCCTTGCGTGGTGGCAGGCCCAGCCCGGTTTGCCACCTGCGCCCTGCCGCTTTGTGGCTGTGCGCCTTCTTCCGCCACGCTCAGACCTACGGGCCAGAATTGCGGTGCGGTTTGACCATATGATGCAGCATGGAGCCATAGAAGAGGTGGAAGCCCTGCTGGCGCAGCATCTTGACCCCGCTTTGCCTGCCATGCGGGCGCATGGTGTGCCGGAACTTTCAGCCTTTCTGCGTGGTGAAATTCCGCAGGAGGAAGCCATACGGCTGGCGGTGCTGGCAACGGGAAAATATACCCGCAGGCAGGCCACCTGGTTTGCGCATCACGCACTCTCTCAACCGGGGCTGACATACGATCTTGATATGTGCATGCCACCTTCCGAGCAATTTTCGGAAAGAAAATTCAGTGAAATTATTTCTTTTATTCTATCCGGGATTGACGATGCCAGCAGGGTTCCCTAAAGATGCCGCCCAACCCGCTTTTGGGAGATAGGAAGAAATGACACCGAAAACCGCTTCTGCCACCATGGCCGCACAGACCCCCACCACCCTACCGGGTGCGGAAGTCCTTATGCGTGCGCTTGCTGAGCAGGGCGTTGAGGTTATTTTCGGCTATCCCGGTGGGGCTGTCCTACCTATTTATGATGCCCTGTTCCGCCAGAACCATATCCGGCATGTGCTGGTGCGGCATGAGCAGGCGGCTGTGCACGCGGCTGAAGCCTATGCCCGTTCAACCGGCAAGGTGGGCGTGGTGCTGGTTACCAGTGGTCCCGGTGCCACCAATGCCGTAACCGGCCTGCTGGACGCCATGATGGATTCCATTCCGCTGGTGTGTCTCTCCGGTCAGGTGCCCACGGCGCTGATCGGGAATGATGCCTTTCAGGAGGCAGATACCACCGGCATTACCCGCCCGGTGACCAAATACAATTATCTGGTACGTCGCCCGGAAGATCTGGCCCCTGCGGTGCATGAAGCATTTGCCATTGCGCAGTCTGGCCGCCCCGGCCCGGTGCTGATTGATCTGCCCAAGAATATTACAGTGGGTGATGCGCCGTACGTTGGGGCCGATCAGGTCAAGCCGCGCACAGGCAAAGTGCAGGTTGACCCCGAGCGTGAGGCCGTGGCCCGTGCCGTTGCCGCCATGAAAAAGGCGCGTCGTCCGCTGTTCTATACAGGCGGTGGCGTGATCAACTCCGGCCCGGAAGCCAGTGAAGGCCTGCGCAAGCTGGCAAAGCTGACGGGCTTTCCGGTTACCTCCACCCTGATGGGGCTTGGTGCATTTCCGGGCACGGATAAGCAGTTCCTGGGTATGCTGGGCATGCACGGCACGTACGAAGCCAATCTGGCGACGCACGGATGTGATGTGCTGATTGCTCTGGGCAGCCGGTTTGATGATCGCGTAACCGGTCGGCTGGATGCGTTTTCACCCGATTCCTTTAAAATTCATGCGGATATTGATCCTTCCCAGATTAACAAGATCATCCATGTTGATCTGCCGATTATCGGCGATGTGGGCCGGACTATCGCGCTGATGATTGAAGAGTGGGAAAAACAGCCTGCTTATGAACACAAGGCCGAGCTGGCGGCGTGGTGGGAGCAGATTGAGGCATGGCGGGGGCTGAACTGCCTGCGCTTTAATCAGGATCACGCACCCGAAGCCATTATCAAACCGCAGCAGGCCATCCAGCGTATTTATGAACTGGCGCAGGAAACCGGGCGCGATACGTTTGTCTCCACGGAAGTGGGACAGCATCAGATGTGGGCGGCTCAGTTCTTCAAGTTTGATGCCCCCAACCGTTGGCTGACGTCTGGCGGCCTTGGCACCATGGGGTATGGCCTACCCGCCGCCGTTGGGGCGCAGATTGCCCACCCGGATGCGCTGGTGCTGGATGTTGCCGGGGAAGCCTCAACCCTGATGAACATTCAGGAACTGGGCACCATTGCCCAGTATCGCCTGCCGGTTAAGCTGTTCATCATCAATAATCACTATATGGGCATGGTGCGCCAGTGGCAGGAACTGCTGCACGGCTCGCGCTATTCTGAAAGCTATAGTGATGCGCTGCCGGATTTTGTAAAACTGGCGGAAAGCTTCCACGCCAAAGGGCTGCGCGCCACACAGATGGACCAGCTTGATGGTGTGATCCGTGAGGCACTGGCGCATGATGGGCCGGTGGTTGTGGATCTGTGCGTGGCGGAAGGGGAAAACTGCTTCCCCATGATTCCATCCGGCGCTGCGCATAACGAGATGATCCTTGGGCCGGAACAGGAAGAGCGTGGCGCAAAGGTCACGCGTGAGGGCATGATGCTTGTCTGACGCCCCACCTTTTTGTTCCGTGGCGTGATGATACGCCTTTAGTCTTGCGTGATTTTCAGGAAGTTTTTCAATGCAGCAGAATGCTCCCGGCTCTGCGGTTATCTCCCTGCTGGTAGATAACGAAAGCGGTGCGCTGGCCCGTATTATCGGTCTGTTTTCAGGGCGTGGATACAATATCCGCAGCCTGACCGTGGCTCCAGTGGATGAAGAGGGACTGGTGTCCCGCGTTAATATTGTCACCACCGGCACCCCGGCAGATATCCGGCAGGTGAAGGCGCAGATCGAACGTCTGGTGCCTGTCTCCCGCGTGGTTGATCTTTCTTCCGCCGGGCCGCATGTGGCGCGGGAGATGGCGCTTATCAAGGTTGTGTCCTCTGGTGAGCCGCGTACCGAGGCGCTGCGTATTGCGCAGGCGTTCCGTGCCCGCGCGGTGGATACCACGGCCTCTTCCTTCGTGTTTGAACTGACCGGTTCAACCGACAAACTTGACAGTTTCATTGAACTGATGCGTCCGCTTGGGCTGGCTGAGGTTTCCCGCACCGGAATCGCGGCAATCTGCCGCGGACCGCAGACAATTCAGAGTCACTGAAGATAACAGAGCGGCAGGAAAAACCCCTGCCGTGGTAAGGAGAAAAACAATGTCTATGCGTGTTTATTACGACCGTGATGCGGACGTGAACCTGATCAAATCCAAAAAGGTTGCGGTTATCGGGTATGGCAGCCAGGGCCACGCCCACGCCAACAACCTGAAAGACAGCGGCGTCAAGGACATCGTGATCGGTCTGCGTGAAGAATCTTCCGCCGTGAAAAAGGCGCAGGATGCTGGCTTCACCGTGATGACGCCTGATAAAGCCGCTGCCTGGGCCGATGTTGTGATGGTGCTGACGCCTGATGAAGGCCAGGGCACGCTGTACAAAGAATCTCTGGAAAAGAACCTGAAGCAGGGTGCCGCTCTGGCGTTTGCTCATGGTCTGTCCATCCACTTCCGCATCATTGAAGCCCGTCCTGATCTGGACGTGTTCCTGATCGCACCGAAGGGCCCCGGCCATACCGTGCGTTCCGAATACCAGCGTGGCGGCGGTGTTCCCTGTCTGGTGGCTATCGCGCAGGATAAGTCCGGTTCCGCTCTGGAAATCGCGCTGTCCTACGCATCTGCTATTGGTGGTGGCCGTGCAGGCACCATTGAAACCAGCTTCAAGGAAGAAGTGGAAACCGATCTGTTTGGTGAACAGGCCGTGCTTTGCGGTGGTCTGGTTGAACTGATCCGCGCTGGTTTTGAAACGCTGGTTGAAGGTGGTTACGCACCGGAAATGGCGTATTTCGAATGTCTGCACGAAATGAAGCTGATCGTGGATCTGATCTACGAAGGCGGCATTGCCAACATGAACTACTCCATCTCCAACACGGCTGAGTATGGTGAGTATGTGTCTGGCCCGCGTGTGATCACGCCGGACACCAAGAAGGCCATGAAGGACATTCTGACCGACATTCAGAACGGCACCTTTGTGCGTAACTTCATTCTGGAAAACCAGTCTGGCAACATTGGCTTCAAGGCTACCCGCGCCATTAACGATGCCCACCAGATTGAAGCCGTTGGTGAAAAACTGCGTGGCATGATGCCGTGGATTTCCAAATCCCGTCTGGTTGACAAAACCAAGAACTGATCAGCCAGCCTGTTCTTTCAGGTTTCTGACAAAAAGCCCTGCCGTGCTTACGCGGCAGGGCTTTTTTGTTTGAAAGACCAAAGACTTCGCGCAACGCTCGCCCTCAGAGCAGAGCAGAGCAGAGCAGAGCAGAGCAGAGCAG
>NZ_LHZQ01000193.1 GCF_001580915.1 Acetobacter tropicalis
GTAGGCTGGTAGGCTGGTAGGCTGGTAGGCTGGTAGGCTATTCAAAAGGTCCAGTCCCAAGCAACGCAAGGGATTTTTGGGGCTAGAACGGGCCTTTGAAGAGCATCAGGCAAAAGAAAAACCGGGGGCAACAAACTGAAGCGTTTAGGGCGAACGTTTACCCACGCTGGTCAGAGAAACGTCTCTCGTTCCTTTATCCCATCAGGATGAGAAAGCCCGTGTTTGGCGTGGAAGCTGAGTGCGTGTGAAAAACACACTCAGCTTCCACTTCCTATTTTCTCTTAGGCGCGGAGATTGCGGGGGGCCTTAGACTGCAAGCCGCTCAGATAATATAGTCAATCGGCGGTAGCATCTGGTCCATGGTCAGGGCAGGCATGCCGGAATGGCGCGTTCCCACCTTGCGGGCCGGGTTACCAACCACAGTGGTAAAGGGCGGCACGGATTCCAGAACAATGGAGCCCGCCCCTATTTTTGCGCCTTCGCCAACTTCGATATTGCCCAGCACTTTAGCGCCAGCCCCGATCAGCACCCCGCGCCGTACCTTGGGGTGACGGTCTCCACTATGTTTGCCGGTGCCGCCGAGCGTCACTTCCTGCAACAGGGAGACATCATCCTCAATAATGCAGGTTTCCCCCACCACAATACCTGTCCCGTGGTCAAACAGGATGCGCCTGCCAAGACGGGCAGCCGGGTGAATATCGACACCAAACAATTCGGACGCGCGGCTTTGCAGATGCAAGGCCAGATGCCGCCTGCCTTCATGCCAGAGCCAGTGCGCCACACGATAGCTCTGCACGGCATGAAAGCCCTTGAAGAACAGAAACGGCGTCACGTAATCCGGGCAGGCAGGGTCGCGCTCCCGAATGGCCACCATATCGGCGGCAGAAGCGCAGACAATTTCGGGCTGCGCCTCCAGCCCTTCCATCACCAGTTCAGAGAGCGCATCTGCCGCAACGGAGCGATCCCCCAGCTTGCGCCCCAACAGGGCAGCCAGTGCGGAGGCAAAATCGGAGTGGCTGCGGATACCCGTGGCCAGCAGGCCGCGCACCAGAGGGTCATTGCAGACGCAGGCCTGGGCGATCATCTGTTGCCACAGGACTTCCAGTTGAGGGCCGCACGCCATGCTGGCCTCATCAAAATGACTGGATAGAACAGAATTGGAATGCACCTTGTTCATCGGTGAGTTCTCTCCAGAATGAGAAACGATCAAATCCCCATGGCGTGGCGCACAAAGGCCTTGCGCAGCTTGGGAAACCGGTTGACGCCTGCAATACCCAGATCACGCGCCAGACGAATAACGGGATTGTTGTTGCTGAACAGTCTATCAAGTGTATCGGTTGCCGCAAGCATCAGCATATTGGCGGGCCGACATCGGGCCTGATACCGGGCCAGTAGCGCCGGACCGCCCAGATCCTCGCCCTTTGCGTGCGCAGTAATCATAATGTCACTCAGCGCGATAATATCCCGAAACCCCAGATTAAGCCCCTGCCCCGCAATAGGGTGAATGCCATGGGCGGCATCCCCAACCAGCAGCAGGCGCGTATCCGTGTAACGCTGCGCATATTGAGCAGAAAGCGGATAGGTCCAGCGCCGTCCCACCGGCGTCACCTTGCCCAGCCGGGTGTTCCCCATACGGCGTTCGATTTCGCGGGCAAACACCTCATCCGGCAGAGCGGCAAACCGTTCGGCTACGCCATCCTTATCACTCCATACAATAGCGGACAGATAGGGATGGCTCTCTGTTCCGGTCATGGGCAGTTGGGCAAAGGGGCCTGCGGGCAGAAAATGTTCCAACGCGCCGTTATCATGCGGGAATTCATGCGCAATGGCGCAGACAATGGCCGTCTGCCCGTAGGACAGTTTGGTCAACGGAATACCGGCTTGCGAACGCAGGCGGCTTTTCCGGCCATCAGCCGCGACCACGACAGAAGCGCGGAAAGTCCGGCCATCGTGCAACCGCACCGTCGCGCCATCGGCCTGCCGTTCCACAGTCGCTTCTGCCGGGGCCAGAACCGTCAGGTTAGGCTGGGTATGCAGGGTTTCATTCAGAGCCACACGGAGCGCCCGGGCCTCCACCATCCAGCCGAATGGCTGGGAAGCATCGTCCCGCGTGAATTCCAGAAACAGGGAGGACGCTGGTTCGCCCGGCCGGCCGTCCGTTACCAGAATATCCTCAATAGGGCAGGACGCCAGCGGCAGAACCTCCCACACACCTGCTTCTTCCAGCAGCTTCTTGGGGCCGGCTGCAATGGCGTAGGCCCGGCCATCAAAATCAGGATGCTCCATGGGTGGCAGGTCGGCGCGGTCAATAATGGCGACCGTGATCCCTTCCTTTGCAAGCCGGCACGCCAAGGTTGCCCCAACAGGCCCGGCGCCGACAATACAGACATCAACATCCGGCAGCATCTGGCCTGCGGGCGCGGTGTCATGAACAGCGGATGCGGTGGAGGCAACCATGGTCTTTATTCCTTATGCACATCCCCCGCGCGTAAAGCCTGCCCGGGGTTCTGAAGGTCTCTCTTCTACCCTACCCCCGCAGAAAGGCCAAAGACGCAGGCTCGTCAACGCTGGAAAAATCTGGCATGTTGCCTCCGTAATGAATTTAACACTCATAAGGCCTCCTGCCTTACAGGACACCTTATGTCTGGAGCCAGAAGGAATACAGGCCAGATGAAGCTGGTGACCGCGATTATAAAGCCCTTCAAGCTTGATGATGTTCGTGAAGCTCTGGCCCCGCTTGGTATTCAGGGCCTTACTGTCTCCGAAGTCAAAGGTTTTGGGCGCCAGAAGGGCCAGACAGAAATCTACCGCGGCGCAGAATACCGCATCAGCTTCCTGCCCAAGATCAAAGTGGAAATTGCCGTATCAGACACACTGGTGGATCAGGTGATTGAAGCCGTGCTGGACGCCGCCCACACCGGCAAGATTGGCGATGGCAAGATTTTTGTGAGCGAACTGGAACGGGTGATCCGTATCAGAACCCGCGAGACGGGAAATGACGCCTTATAATTTACGAAATACCAACGATTTCCCTGGAGGCCACGCAGACTGTTCTTCTATTGTAGCAAATCCAGACATTGAGAAGGCGTTCTGAAATAAAACCAAAAGCGCGTTTCTGGTAGTCATCATAGGCTTTGTAGAAGGGCATTTTCTGCAATTTGAACAAAATGGGAAAGAGCCACGCGCAATAACGATCCAGCACCTCTTTCCTTGCCACCACCATATTGCAGAGAGACAACGCTTTTCCATTCATGACAAAGTCAAATGCCGAGAGATACTGGGGTGTCTCTTGGGCAATAACTTCCCTGACCAGATACATGTCCCAAGCCCCATGCATCACCGCATAGTCTTCCAGCAAAGACACGCTGATATGGTTGGGGTAGGCAGCAATAAGATCCACCCCATCACTGAACTCGGCAAAATCGTCACGACTGGCGATTCTGGGGCCCGTTACGGCCTCTGATCTCTCTTCATTCCAGAACTGATCCGTCCAATGCCAGCGCTGCCCAAAATAGCGCCTGTAATGCACCAATCCGGTAATGGCATGATGTGTATTTTTCCAGATCCAGTAAAGTGCTGTCAATTCACAGAAATTCTTATTCAAATAAGAAATATTGTCTCCTGAATCATCACGACAATACCTCAAATTTTCCGTTGTCAGCGCGGCTCCTACCTGTATAGGCGTATAAAGCGTGTCAACCGGTGCTTTGAACGGTTTGTGCGTTGCAACATAAATTCTCAAATCAGACATCCAAGATTTCCCGGCAGAGCATACTCTCTCAACTTCGCTCTCCCAAGTCCCGGCACCATTTTTTGGGGCATGGACTCAAGAACTTAAAGCCTCAGGGACTGCTTTTTTCCGGTAGAGGTTGCGGTGTTCCCCTCAACAACACGCCAACAGAAAGCAGCGGGACCATCTCCCAAAAGCGCCTTTCCCACTCCCGCTGTCTCCATCCTTATTTTTACAGCGTGATATCTGACAAATGTGCGTATTCCTGCGGGGTCACCCATGAAAGCACTTCCTGCGGCGTGTTCTCATGTTTCACAAGGCGGGCATATTGCTGGCAAACGTTTTTATACAACCCCTGCAATTCCGCCATGGCTTCATAAATATCCTTAATAAACCCAAGTTCTTTATAATAGGTTTGATTGTCGTTAATAATCAAAGGGTATTCAGGATAGGAAATAGGCACAAAGCGGCACGTTTCCTTGAAATTCCCAACGACACCACCGGAAATAATATGGTTTTTCAAAGCATCTCCCTTGCGCATTGCTGATGGCCACAGATCATGCGCGTGAGAATATGATTCAAATTTATATTTTAACCGCTCAATTCCGCCCAAGTGTGTGAAGTGCCAACCAGAATTATGCAGATCAAGCATTTTCCCTTTGGGCCCCAAATCAGCCGCTATCTTAGTGCGGTCCCATCGGGCCGTGGATAAATTCTCAAACCCAACCAGATATTTCTTGCGTGTGGCGTAACAGGCGCTCCAGCCATTATCAGACTGTTTCAAGTTCATGTAGAATTGAAACATAGGCATGTTGAACGTAACAAACCCGTCAAAATTGGATGCTTCAAGAATAGTTTTGGGCCTGACCAATTCATCAACGTCCGCAATAATGAACATGTCATCATCATCAGCCTGAGCTGCGACACGCAATAACGCGTTTCTCTGGTAATATTCACGCTGAAAAGGGTCATGCGTTTCAGGAAAATCATCTATCTGCACGTAGATGATCTTTTCCCTCCACGGAAGAAATCTTTCCTTGTTCTCAAAAAAATAACGAGGCTTTTCATGATTGGTGAATGTACGGTTTGATTCGCAGATAACAAAATAATCAACAACCGGATCCATCAGCTTCAATCTGATTTCCAGCATTTCCAGTTCGTTGAAAAATGGAAAGCAATCATATATCTTCGGCATCTTGGCTCCACGAGACGGGGCTACGTCATTCTACACTGTTGCCTGGAGCATACAAAAATTATTAGCTAAATGTAAATACTCGGAAAACCGATAAATATTTGAATAATTTCTATTTTATAAAATAAAAGCATTCAGAATTATTATAAGAGTCCATTTTCATTTTCCAGCTATAAACACCGCCTGTTCTTGGGCAGATCGTGCACCTTCTCCATGTTTACTGAAAGAACCGAATAGGTTACGATCCCAAAAGAAATAAGGTATCAATCCAAGGTTACCATTTTTGCCTTTGCTGTCCCCGCACAGCATTACAGGGAGAACAAGACTCCATGGCCTCGCGGTCCTTTACGGTTTCGCCTGTTTCAGGCGGTTTGAACAGGCAGGCAGTTATTTCCGCTTTGGTGGGTGGTATTCTGCTTCTTCCCTCCGGTTTTGCCCATGCAGCGGATGCTGGGCCTGCCATTGATACGGGTGATACCGCATGGATGCTGATCAGCACCGCACTGGTGTTGATGATGACCATTCCCGGTCTGGCGCTGTTCTACGCGGGCATGGTGCGCAAGAAAAACGTGCTGGCAACGCTCATGCAGTCCTTCGCGCTGTGCTGCATCATGTCCATTGTCTGGATGGTGGCCGGATATTCCCTTGCCTTCACCACCGGCTCCCCATGGATTGGCGGGCTCTCCCGCATGTTTCTGAATGGTCTTGGCGCCCATATTCATAATGGTTCGGATATCGCCTTCACGCTGGGAGCGGATTCTCCTAACGCCACGACCATGACCATCCCTGAGAGCATCTTCATGATGTTCCAGATGACATTTGCCATCATTACCCCAGCACTGATCTCCGGCGCGTATGCGGAACGCATGAAGTTCAGCGCCATGTGCGTGTTCTCCATCATCTGGTCTCTGGTTGTGTATGCGCCCATCGCCCATTGGGTATGGAGCCCGATCGGCTGGCTGGCTGGCCTTGGCACAGCAGACTTTGCTGGCGGCACTGTGGTGCATATCAATGCCGGTATTGCCGGGTTGGTCTGCGCACTTGTGCTGGGCCGCCGGAAAGGTTTTGGGCAGGATGATCTCTCCCCCTTCAACCTGACCTACGCCATTATCGGGGCCTCCCTGCTGTGGGTTGGCTGGTTCGGGTTCAATGCGGGGTCTGCCGTTGGCGCAAATGGCCGTGCAGGCATGGCCATGGCCACCACCCAGATTGCCGCAGCAGGGGCTGGGGTTGCATGGATGCTGGCTGAATGGCTGCGCACCGGCAAACCGACCGTGCTGGGTGTGATCTCCGGCGCTGTGGGTGGGCTTGTTGCCATTACACCCGCTGCGGGCTTCGTGCTGCCCGGCAGCGCATTGATTATCGGCCTGATTACCGGCGTTGTCTGCTTCTGGAGCGCGACCTCCCTCAAACACCTGCTGGGTTATGATGACAGTCTGGACGCCTTTGGCGTGCACGGCGTGGGCGGGATTGTGGGCGCATTGCTGACGGGCGTTTTCGCCTACGGCCCGCTTTCTGCAACAGATGCCAACCCCACGGGTATTGTGGGTTCCGTCCACCAGCTTGTGGTGCAGAGTGAAGCTGTGATTGTCACCATTCTGTGGTGCGGCGCGATTTCTTTCATTCTGCTGAAGCTGATTGACATGACCATGGGCCTGCGTGTCACGGCGGATCAGGAACTGGAAGGGCTGGACATGTCCTTGCATGGGGAACGGATCAACTAACCTCCGCCTGCCCTCTTTCAATTCTGAACCCCTCCCCGCGCCAACCGCAGGGAGGGGTTTTTCATGTCTGGGGCTGATTTTGCTTCCAGAACAAGACGGTCGTTTCCAAACACACAACTTCATCGTATGCTGCTGATAATTCAGGGCGTGACGGCATGGGGCCGTATTTCCAACCCTGGCTTTGGATGAGGTTTTGTCAGCATGACATCTTCTGCCCGCATTACGCTGGCCGCACTGGCCTTGAGCTGCGCCACCGCACTTTCCGCCCCCGCAGCTCACGCTCTGACTGCAAAAGAGTGCCACCAGAGTTTTGCCGCAGCACGGACTGCTGGCACCCTGAACGGCAAGAGCTACAAGGAATTCAAGGCCGCCACCTGTGATGCGCCTGCAAGTGCCGCCACCACAGCGCCAACTGCATCCGCCCCCAAGGAAGCCGCACCGGCCACAGCACCCGCAGCCACCACCGGCACCACGCCTACGGAAGCTGCCAAGCCTGCCACGACTCCCGTCAGTTCAGGCGGCGTGATCTTTCCGTCCGCCGTTGCCTCTCAATACGCCAACCTGAGCGCAGGCAAAGGCCGAATGAAGACCTGTCTAGACCAGTATAACGCCAACAAGACCAGCGGTGGCAACGGGTCCCTCAAATGGATTCAGAAAGGTGGTGGCTACTACAGCCAGTGCAACACACGCCTGAAGGGCGGCTAAAATACTCTGCCGGAACGCCTGCGGGATGTTCCGGCCTCTTCAAGATAACCGTTCCCCGTGTTGCGAAAAAAACGGGGGGCGTGCTCCTACCGTTTGAGAGACGGCATGACGTACAGCTTGCCGGTCCGGTAAGAAATCCAGACTTTGTGCGCCGCAAACCAGTCTGATCCAAGCAGCATATCCACGGAATCCTGAATGGGGGCCACGGTCAGAACCGGGGCTTTTTCTTCTTCCAGCCCGTATTTCAATGACCGAAATTTGTGCCAGTGATACACCTGCCGGTGCCCATCCACACCGCTGGTAATGCCACCGGGATCAGCCTCCAGCATGGTGGACGTCACCCCCAGACGAGCCACAACGGCCTCTGAGACAATGCGCGAACGCGCGCCGCTATCTACCAACGCTTTCAACGGCTTTCCATCCAGTTCCACCTGAATGGTCACGCGCCGTCCATCAAACTGCATGGGCAAGGCGCGGTAGATCACATGCCAATCCTGCGGCCCGCCACACACGGCCGATGTTTTGCTGGTATCCCAGAACGTCAGCCAGCCACCGGCCACATCAAATTCCACATCATAGCGGGAGAGCAGATCTCCCCCCACCAACCCTTCTATTGGGGGCTGGGTCTGTGGCTTTCCGGGTAGATATCCAACAGGGATGGACAGCGGCCCCGTCTCCAGACCGCCCATTTTGAAGCTCTGCACAATCACGTTTGGCACCAGACGGCCTAGCCCCCCCGTACCGCGCACCACCGTATGCACGGAAGGATCAAGCGAAAGACCGAACTGGTCCGCCCCTTCAGGCGAAATCAGACTTCCCTCAGACCCGGTATCCACAATCATGCTTGCGGGATGGCCGTTGATCTCTACCGGCGCATTCAGAAAACCGGCATCATTCCGCAAGGGCAGACGCGCCACGCGCTCATGCTTGCACGCCCCTTCCGCCCCGCTGGCTGGCTGCGGCGCAAAAGCACTCACCATGGCCATCAACGCCATGGAAGATGCAAAAGCCAGATGGCGGGGAAAGAAGCGTGCGTGCGTCATGCTCAGGCCAGTTCCCGCGCAAAGCGGTCCGTGGCATTCAACAATGCCGTCAGGATACCGGGTTCAAACAAGGCGTGGCCTGCGGCATCAATCAGATGAAACTCCGCTTCCGGCCATGCTTCATGCAAGTCCCACGCCGTGCGGACCGGGGTGGCCATATCATACCGGCCCTGCACAATCACGGTAGGGATATGCCGGATACGCTCCACATTCCGGATCAACTGGCCTTCTTCCAGCCAACCGCCATGCACGAAATAATGGTTTTCAATGCGCGAGAACGCCAAAGCGTAATCGGCCTCTTCGTGCTGCTGTTCAATTGCTGGGGCAGGAAGAAGGGTGAGAGTCCGGCCTTCCCAAAGGCTCCACGCCACGGCCGCCTTGTGCTGCTCCGCCACATCGCCCGATGTCAGACGTTTGCGATAAGCCGCCATCAGATCACCGCGCTCGGCTTCCGGTATTGGGGCGAGAAAGTCTGCCCATTTGTCCGGAAAAATCCAGGATGCGCCTTCCTGATAATACCAGAGCAGCTCAGCCCGGCGGAGCGTGAAAATGCCCCGCAACATCAGGGCCTGAACACGGTCCGGATGCGTCTGTGCATAGGCCAGCGCCAGAGTGGACCCCCACGAGCCGCCAAAAACAGCCCATTTCTCCACACCACACTGTTCACGCAAGCGTTCAATATCCGCCACCAGATGCCACGTGGTGTTGTTCTCCAAACACGCATGCGGGCGGGACCGCCCACAGCCGCGCTGGTCAAACAACACAATGCGATACAGGGAAGGATCAAACAGCCGCCGTTGAGCCGCATTGCAGCCGCCCCCCGGCCCCCCATGCAGGAAAACCACCGGAACGCCATCTGGATTGCCACATTCCTCCCAGTAAATCTGGTGGCCCTCACCTGTATCCAGATAGCCGTGCTTGTAGGGATCAATCTCTGGCCACGGGGCGCGGTAGGCGGGTGTCATGAGGTGTGGGGTCCTTCTTTTTCCAAAACAGGTTCGGAGCGCGGTGCAGAAGCAGCAGAGCGCGCTTCACCCTGAACGCCGGAACTGGCCCGAGGGTGAGCACGGCTCCAGACATCCAGCAATCGCGCCTCATCAGCCAATGTATAGCGCTGTGTGGTGGAAAGGCTGGCATGGCCGAGCAATTCCTGAATCACACGCAGATCCGCTCCGCCTTCCATCAAATGCGTGGCGAAGGAATGGCGGAGCGCATGGGGCGTAACATGGTCTGGCAGGCCAGCCAGCCCACGCCATTCCCGCATGGCCTTCTGCGCCACGCCGGGTTGCAGCCGCCCCCCGCGCACGCCAGGAAAAAGCGGCTCCCCGGCCAGAGGGGACGGATGATGTTTCAGCCAATGCTCCAGCGCCTGCTGCACCTGAGGCAACACCGGCACCAGCCGTTCCTTGTTGCCCTTCCCCTTGATACGCAACACGCCGCTGGATCTCATAACACCCAGATCACCCACATTCAGGTTCAGCGCTTCTGAAATACGCAGCCCACACCCATACAGCAGCAGGAAGAGTGCCCCATCCCGTTGCTGCGCCATATCCGTATGGGCAAGAGCCGCAATATCGTCCGGCACGGCTTTGGCATCCTGCACGCTCAGGGGCCGAGGCAACGGCTTTTTGGTGCGCGGCGTGGCCAGCAAACCAACTGCCGGGTTTTCCACCCCATGCCGCCGCGCCAGATAGCGAAAGAAAGACCTTACAGCCGAAACCCGGCGCGAGCGTGTGCGCGCCGCGCGGTCTGGCGTGCTCTTGCGCACCGTAGCACTGGCGGCCTTTGCCTGTTCATGCGCAAGCCAGGCCCGCATATCCCGCAGGCTTATTTTGGCCAGCCCCGCCATATCAGGCAGGCCATTCAGGTGCTCGGCCATGAACCCCAGAAAACGGGCCAGATCAGCCCGATAGGCTTCAACAGTCAGCGGTGAAGCGCGCCTTTCCGTGGTCATCCACGCCAGAAAAGTCTGGACGGCCTCTTCCGCAGTCATGCTTCCTCCTACACCTCTGAACGGTCTGGCCGCACCTGAAACAACGCCTTACTTGGTCAGAGTTTTTCTTCTCACGCAAGCACTGTTCTTTGGCCGCACAGCCGCTTAAACAGGAACACATGGTGCCAGCTTCCTTCTCCTCCCTTCTGCCTGAGCCGGACAGCCCGACCACCCCGGCGCGGCAGCGGCAAAGGGTGTCTGTTCTGCTGCCCATGCCGTTTCCCGGCCCCTTTGATTACGCCGCCCCGGCCGAGATGGCGCTGAAACCGGGGGACATTGTGGTGGTGCCGCTGGGCCGCAGGCGCGAGACAGGCGTGGTGTGGGAATCAGTCCCCGCCCTACCCGTAGATTTTGCCCCCCCGCCACAACGCACGGTAGAAGCGGCGCGCCTGCGCCCGGTGGCTGAACTGCTGGACCTGCCGCCTCTTTCTTCTGAACTCCGGCATTTTATTGACTGGGTAGCGGCCTATACGCTCTCCCCCCCCGGCATGGTGCTGGCCATGACCTTGCGGCTGCATATGCGGGGCGTGCCCACCCCAAGCACTGGCTGGCTGGCCGCCTCCCCTTTGCCAGAAACTCTGCGTATAACCCCAGCCCGGCAAAAAGTGCTGACCCTGCTGCAGGACGGCACGGCCCGCACCACCACGGATATTGCAAATGCCGCCGCCGTGGGGCCGGGCGTGGTGAAGGGGTTGGCCGATGCTGGAGCCCTGAAAGCCGTCAAACTTGGCCCGGAACGCCCGTTTGATGCGCCGGACCCGCACCACAAACCACCCGTGCTGGAAGGAGAGCAGGCAACTGCAACCGCCGCCCTGCGCCAGACCGTGCAGGAAGGCGGCTTCTCCGTCACGTTGCTGGAAGGGGTAACGGGTTCAGGCAAGACGGAAATCTATCTGGAAGCCATTGCCGCCTGCCTTGAACAGGGCAAACAGGCACTGGTGCTTCTGCCTGAAATTGCGCTTTCCGCCCAATGGATGCAGCGCTTTACCCGCCGTTTTGGCACCCAGCCCGCCATCTGGCATTCTGAAATTGGGCAGCGCGCCCGGCGGCTGACATGGCACGCAGCAGCGGATGGCAGCGCCACAGTGGTGGTTGGCGCACGCTCCGCCCTCTTTCTGCCGTTTGAAAAACTCGGCCTGATTATTGTGGATGAAGAACACGAATCCCTCTTCAAACAGGAAGAAGGGGTGATTTACAACGCACGGGACATGGCCGTGGTGCGCGCGCGGCTTTCCGGTTTTCCCATCATGCTGGTATCTGCCACCCCCAGCCTTGAAACGCTGGCCAATGTGGAAGCTGGCCGGTACCGCCACCTTGTTCTGCCCTCACGCCATGGGGGAGCATCGCTGCCGGAAACCCGGATTCTGGACATGCGGGACCACCCGCCACCACGCGGGCTGTTTCTCTCCCCCGCCCTGACAGAAGAAATGACCGCCACCTTTGAGCGGCAGGAACAGGCCATGCTGTTCCTTAACCGCCGGGGGTATGCGCCGCTCACCCTCTGCCGCGCCTGCGGACACCGTATGGAATGCCCCCATTGCACCGCATGGCTGGTGGAACACCGGGCCAAAAAACTGCTCTCCTGCCATTATTGCGATCACACCGAGCCCATGCCCCCCGCCTGCCCCACCTGTGGGGCGGAGAACAGCCTGACCGCTATTGGTCCCGGCATTGAACGCATTACGGAAGAAGCCAGAAACCTGTTTCCCGATGCCCGTATTCTGGTGATGGCGAGCGATACGCTCGGCGGCCCTGCCGCTACGGCGGAAGCTGTCGCCAAGATCTCCCGCCGGGAGGTTGATCTTGTTATCGGCACGCAGATTGTCGCCAAGGGCTGGCATTTTCCACATCTGACTCTGGTTGGCATTGTGGATGCTGACCTTGGCCTTGGCGGCGGAGATTTGCGCGCTGGCGAACGCACCATCCAGCTTCTGCATCAGGTGGCAGGCCGAGCAGGCCGCGCCAGCACACCGGGGCGCGTGCTGTTGCAAAGTTACACGCCGGAACACCCGGTCATGCAGGCGCTTCTGTCTGGGGATTTTGATGCCTTCATGGCGCAGGAGGCGGCACAACGCCGCCCCGGCTTCTGGCCGCCTTATGGTCGGCTGGCGGCCGTGATCATCAGCGCGGAAGACGCCAGGGAAGCTGATGCAACGGCCGCCGAACTTGGCCGTAAAGCGCCGTATGGAGAGGGCATACAGGTGCTTGGCCCCGCCCCTGCCCCCATTGCCGTTCTACGCAACCGCCACCGCCGCCGTATTCTGCTGCGCACTGTCCGCAGCATTGCGGTGCAGCCCATCCTCCGCCGCTGGCTGAGCATGGTCAAACCCGGCAAAGGCGTGCGTGTGGACGTGGATATTGACCCGGTCTCCTTCCTGTAATGAGCCAGGAAAGCCGAAATAACCAGAAATCCATTACACTATTACTGCAATAATACGCACGTGTTCTCCCTTTCTTCCTGAACAGCCTGTGTTTATTGTCAGAAATGTGGGTCCATACCAAAACAGTCAAAATCTGTTTTGTGAAAGAAAGAACGTGTCCGCTATTTTGAATGCCGCACGATCAGTCATTTTATAACCATAATTTTCTCTTCAATAGAGCCGCGAGCCTGTTTGAAAGCCAGCATCACCATGCCCGAGAATACGGTCAGACCGACAGAAAGAAACGCAGGAATTGATCTTTTGCGTGGCCTTTCAATTTTGATTGTGGTTTGCCACCACCTCAGTATTCGTATTCCCCTTGAGCAAACGCTGGCCTCTTATTGTCTGCCGCCCCTTGTCCTCAGGCTGTTCGCCTACGGGGGAGGCAATGCCGTTACCATGTTTTTTGTTATCTCAGGTTTTCTGATAACCACCCGAAGTTACCAGACGTTTGGCGGCCTGAAAGACATGAAGGCCTTCCCTTTTCTGGCCCACCGCGCAGCCCGTATTCTGCCTTGCCTGTTTGCTCTTCTGCTCATTTTATCCGTTCTCTCGCAGATCGGCCCGCAATGGTTTCATTTCACAGATGCCGGTCAAACCCTTGCCGGGGCTATCCTGTCCGTGTTGACCTGCACCTTCAACTGGTATGAAGGCCAAACCACCTGGGCTCCTCCCAACTGGGATGTTCTGTGGTCTCTTTCCATCGAGGAAGCATTTTATCTCGGTTTTCCGGCGCTCTGCCTGCTTCCTTCCATGCCGCGTCTTTTCCTGTTGGTCGCTCTGGTTCTACTTGGCCCGCTTGATCAAGCAGCTCTGCCGCACAGCAACCCTGTATGGCGCAGCAAGGCTTATCTGCCGGGCTTTGGCGCCATTGTAACTGGTGTGCTGAGCGCCATGCTGTGTAGAAAACTCTCTTTCTCTCCCGCTGCAGGATGGACCGTCACACTTACCGGAGCCTGCTTTGCTCTCCTTGAACTCTGCGCAGGGCCCGCTTTGTGGGAGATCGTTGGAAGCTGGTATGTGGTATTTCTCACTGGTGGGGTGGCGCTGATGTTGATCGGATTGACACATGTAGCGCGCAGCGGACACAGCACGGCACCCCGCTGGGGAACAGGCTGGCTGCAAAGTTTTGGCCGCCTCAGCTATGAAATCTATCTGACCCACATGTTTGTTGTCATGCCAGCCGTTACCCTGTTTACGGCGGCAGGAGGCACAGCAGAGAGGCTGGGCCTAGCGCTCTACCCGGCCGTGGTAGGGGCCTCATGGGGATTAGGGGCGGTTGTTGCGCGGCTCTGGTCTCGTCCAGCAGCCCGATGGCTGGACCAGCGCTGGAAAAACAGCTTACAAGCCATACCGCATAAACCACCACGCGTCTCACCGCCCTGAACAGGCACACCCCTAACGGCAGGACACCACCGGCATATGAGGGACAGGCAGCTTTTGCAGCCCGGAAAAACATGCTGGCGTGTTGAGGATGCCGATCGTTTTTCCGTTATTATTGATGCTGCTGATTATTTTGTGGCAGCCCGTCGCGCCATGCTGGAGGCCCGGCACAGTATTCTGCTGCTGGGCTGGGACTTTGACCCGCGCATAAAATTTGGCGAGCCCGAAAAAGGAGAGCCCGCCACGCTGGGTGCGTTCATTCTCTGGCTTGCAGAAAGAACCCCCACGCTGCAAATCCGGCTGCTCCGTTGGGATACGGGGGCACTCAAGTCCCTGCTATGCTGGCGCTCACTGCGCACCCTTGCCCGCTGGGCCATGCACCCTCGTATTACCTTGCGGCTGGATGGAAAACACCCGTTCTCGGGCTCGCAGCATCACAAAATTGTCGCCATTGACGACCAGCTTGCGTTCTGTGGCGGAATAGACATGACCGTAGGGCGATGGGATACCCGCGCACATCGGGATCATGACCCCCGACGCAAAAGCCCGGATGGCGCAGCCCTGAAACCCTGGCACGACGCCACCAGCATGTTTGATGGAAAAGCAGCCCGCGCCATTGGAGATCTGGCCCGTGACCGCTGGAAGACCGTAACAGGCGACTGTCTGCCCCTGCCCGCCAGCCGACACACATGCTGGCCCGAGGGATTTACCCCCGCCTTTGAGGCCGTAAGGCTGGGCATAGCCCGCACCATTCCCAAAATGGAAGACACAGCCCCCTGCCATGAAATTGAAGGTGCCTATCTGAACCTCATCGCCCGTGCACAGCGATTCATTTATGCTGAGAGCCAGTATTTTGCGTCCCGAAAGGTGGCGCATGCCATTGCAAAACGCCTGACGGAAAAAGACGGGCCGGAAATAGTCGTCATCAATCCACTTTCAGCCGAAGGCTGGCTGGAGCCTGTGGCCATGGATACCGCCCGCGCCAGACTGGTTGAGGCGTTGCAACGGCTGGACACGCATGGCCGCTTCCGCCTCTACCATCCGGTAACGGAGGGAGGCGCGCCCATATACGTTCATGCCAAGGTAACTGTGGTTGATAGCGATATCCTGCGGGTTGGTTCCTCAAATTTCAACAACCGTTCCCTGCGGCTGGATACCGAATGCGATGTCCTTCTCTGCACGGATGAAGGGGGCAACACGTCATCTGGCCCAAAAATTGCAGCACTGCGGAATGATCTGCTGGCCGAGCATCTGGGCGTCCCCCCTGCTCAAGTGGCAGACCTGCTGGAGCAGACAGGCTCCCTGATTGAAACTATTGAGCACCTGCGCTCCCCCGGGCGCACGCTGACCCCTTACCGCGTGCCCGCTCTGTCAGGCATTGAGGAATGGCTGGCTGACAATGAAATTCTGGACCCACATGGGCCGGACGAGATTTTTGAGATGCCGGGCCGAAATAGCCTGTTCAAAGGATGGGCCGCCCTGCGGAGGAAGTGTCGCCCGCGCGGCTGATTCCCCGGCAGCACACTCGCTGGTGTCGCACTCTGGCAGCCCCAAGGGGGACAAAGGGGAAAGCCAGACAAAAAAAGCGGGACCATGCCCGCTTTTTTCATACCGAGGCTATGAGGCCTTGGGCTTATTTTTTAGGCTGCGCGGCATCATTGGCCGGCTTGGCCGTGCTGGTCAGGACCGTGGTAATGGTGTCCCGAAGTACCATGACACGCACGTTAGGCGCAATTTCAACTTCCACCTCGGCAGCGTCTTCCCGGCTTTTCTGCACAACGCCCACTACGCCACCAGCTGTAACAATGCGGTCACCACGGCGCAGGGTTTTCAGTTCATTCCGCAGTTGCTTCTGCCGCTGCTGCTGCGGGCGAATCAGTAGAAAATACATGATGGCGAACACCGCCACAAACGGCAGAAAGGACATAATGCTGGACATGCCGCCGCCCCCTCCGGCCGTTTGCGCGTAAGCTGTGGAAATAAAGAAATCAGACATTATGGCGGGCCTTCCAGAAGGCTGGTTGCATCAACAGAGTGGCTGACCATAATTTTCGCTGCTCGCGCGTCAAGCGTCTGTGTGCGGAATGGCGCTTTCTTCAACGCTCATGTTGGCTTAGGTTTCCGGCCAAAGACCCCGTTGTAAGCTGTAAGGACCCCAGACTGATGGATATGACCACACCCCAGCTTTCTGTTCTGGAACGTATTGCCTCAGCGCTTGAACGCCTCTCCCCCCCGCCCCCCAGCCTTGAGGGCGTGAACAAGGCTGATGCGTTTGTGTGGCATCCGGAAGGGGGAAAGCTGCTGCCAGTGGCCCATGTGGCGCATGTGCCCGTCACCCTGCTGCAGGGCGTGGACTCCCAACGCCAGACGCTGCTGGACAATACCGAGCACTTTGCGCGTGGTCTGCCCGCCAACAACGCCATGCTGTGGGGGTCTCGCGGGATGGGCAAATCCTCACTGGTCAAGGGCGCACATGCACTGGTCAACAGTGTGGACGGCAAACCGTGCGAACCCGGCAAGGGCCGCGTGGCACTGATTGAAATTCAGCGGGAAGATCTGGCCACCCTGCCGGAGCTTCTGGCCATGCTGCGTGAAAGCTCCCGCCGGTTTATCCTGTTCTGTGATGATCTGTCCTTTGAAAAGGAAGACCGTGACTACAAAGCCCTGAAATCCGTGCTGGATGGTGGCATTGCGGGCCGCCCGGAAAATGTCCTGTTCTACGCTACCTCCAACCGCCGCCACCTGATGCCGCGTGACATGATCGAGAATGAACGCGCAACCGCCATCAACCCCTCAGAAGCCACGGAAGAGAAAGTCTCGCTCTCTGACAGGTTCGGGTTGTGGCTGGGCTTTCACGCCTGCCCGCAGGATGTGTTCCTTGACATGGTGCGCACCTATGCGAGAGAACGCGCCCTTCCCATCAGTGATGAGGATCTTGCGGCTCAGGCCAATATGTGGGCCATCACCCGCGGTGGGCGCTCCGGCCGGGTGGCGTTTCAGTTCATTGAGGATCTGACAGCCCAACTGGCGGAAGGCCGCTAGCTCCGTCTCATACTGCCTGCCCATAGACCAAGGAACCTGCTTTATGGCCCTCCCCGTTTTTGGAGGTATTGCTGCTGAACCTGTTGATAGCGTAGCCCACATTATCCAGATTGCCCTGACACCTGTGTTCATGCTGTCGGGCATCGGAACGTTGCTGAACCTGTTCAATACGCGGCTGGCGCGCGTGTCAGACCACATAGAACAGGCCAACGCCCTGCTGACGGATGATAATGATGACATGGTCCGCAACAGGATCCTTGAGCGGCATCTGGTGCGCCTGCACCGCCGCACCCTGATGCTGGATGCCGCCATTCTGGCCGGGGGCCTTGGGGGAGCAGCCTCCTGCGGGGCAGCGTTTGTCCTGTTCATGGGCAGCGTGCGGGACTCTTCTGTGGCCAACTGGCTGGTGTTCCTGTTCGGCGCGGCGCTGGCCTGTACGGTGGGCGCGCTGGGCCTGTTTCTGGGGGACAGCCTGATTTCCTGGCACGGCCTGAAGCGTGAAGGCCCGCTGCCCCGCCCCACGCCAAAAACAGCGTAACGACGCGCTATTGCTTCCACGCCTTGCCTCTTTGTGTGATATGAGGTTGCATGCGTCCCGATACGGCAGCATCAGAGTGACGCAGCCCTGGTATTCATTTGATTGAGGCGAGATGGACCACACCGTTCAGACCGATACCCCAGCCCAAACCGAAACGCACGGCGCGGATCCCCTTAAAACGGACCTTCGGCGCATCCGGTCCAATCCGGATTTCTGGTATCCTGTTGCGTGGTCGAAGGAACTGAAGCCTGGCAAGACCATTGGCACACGGTATGCGGGCACGCCTATTGCCCTGGTCCGCCCGGATGAAGGGCCGATTTTCGCACTTGAAGATCGTTGCGCTCATCGTCAGGTACCCCTCAGCAAAGGCAAAGTAAACGGACAGTCCGTGCAATGCTGTTACCATGGCTGGGCCTATGGCCGTTCAGGCCGCTGCATTGATGTGCCTTATCTGGGCAAGGGCAAACTGCCCAACGGCGTGCGTACCTTCCCCTGCCGGGAACAGGACGGCCTGATCTTCATCTTCCCCGGTGATCCGGAAAAAGCAGACACGGTTCCGCTCGCTCCGCGTCTGGCCCGTGTGGGAGACGCTGGCTACAAGACCCGCTCCTTCGGGCGGGAAGTGAAATGCCACTACAGTTTCATGCATGAAAACCTGATGGATATGAACCACCAGTTCATGCACATGAAGCAGATGGGCCAGATGCGCCCGCGCTTTCTGGGCCAGAAACGCGAAGCCGGTCTGGTGGAAGCGCGTTATTCCTTTGCCCGCACAAGCGGCAAGCAGCCTTTGGGCGAAGCGCTGATTTTTGGCGAGCGTCGGGATTCTTCCGAGAAGTTCCAGCACCGCGATGTCATGACCATCCGCACGGAATATCCGTATCAGACCCTGCGCATCCAAACGGGCGATGAAGACCCGGTGATGGATCTGTGGATTGTCTATACCCCGCAGGATGCTGAGGAACTGACAAACCGCACATTTGGTCTGCTCTCCGTCAAGCGGCCCAAAATGCCGGGTGTTCTGGAACTGGCATGGCCGTTCCTTGTCGCCTTCACGGAACGGATTTTTGCCGAAGACCGTGAAATTGTGGAACTGGAACAGAACGCATGGCGCGAACTGGGCGGAGACCACAATGTGGAGGTCTTCCCTGTCATCAACGCCCTGCGGGGGCTGCTGGCAGAATGTGGGGTTCCACCCGCACCCGCCAAAAATGCATGATATCGTCTCGTTGATGCTTGAGGCGCCGCCCTACCGGCTGCGCCCCCTTCTGCCAGATGATGCCACTGCCCTCCACCGCCTGGTCAATGACTGGGAGGTGGTGCGCATGCTCAGCCGCCTGCCCTTTCCCTACCCGCGTGAACTGGCGGATGACTGGATTGCCTCCACCCTTGACCAGCACCGGGCACGGGAAGGCTACCATTTTGCCATTCTGGACGCGCAGGACCGTTTTCTGGGCTGCGTGGGGCTGCGCATTGAAACCCTGCCACAGGTAGGGCGCGTTGGCGTACTGGGTTACTGGGTTGGCCGCCCCTACTGGGGGGCTGGCGTTGCCTCCAAGGCCGCAGGCCGCGTGGCGCGCTGGGCCTTTGCCAATCTGGATATCACCCGCCTGCGCGCCACTGTTGCGGAAGATAACGTGGCCTCCGCCCGCGTGCTTGCCACCGTTGGGTTCAAGCCCATTGGCACGGACAAACAGATGTTTGTGGCGCGGGGCAAGGACTACCCTGTGCAGATTTTTGAAATGACACGCGCAGACATGGATCACACCACCCACCCGAACCCGGAGCCTGCCACAGTGCGACGGCTTGTTCTGGTTTCCGCTGCGGCGCTGATTGACAAGGAAGGCCGCATTCTGCTGGCCCGCCGCCCGGAAGGGAAAAGCATGGCCGGGCTGTGGGAATTCCCCGGCGGAAAAGTGGAAGCCGGGGAAACCCCGGAAGCCGCGCTGATCCGTGAACTGGAAGAGGAACTGGGGCTGGACGTTTCACGCGCCTGCCTGGCTCCTTTCACCTTTGCCTCACACAGCTACCGTGCCTTTAATCTGCTGATGCCGCTTTATCTGTGCCGCAGATGGAGTGGCACCCCTACACCGCGTGAGGGACAGGCGCTGGCATGGGTTGCTCCAAAAGATCTCGGTCAGTATCAGATGCCCGAAGCTGATCTGCCGTTTATTCCGCTCCTTCAGGAACTGCTGTAGCTTTTCCCGTCTCCACCAAGGAAGCCGCGCAGACTGGATGAGAGAACATTTCTCTCTCCTCAGTTCTGCCGCACGGCGCGGAGAAGTTTTTCCAGCAAGGCTGCCGGATCATACAGGATGCGGCAGCCGTCAGACACAACCCGATAAGTGCCCCCGTCCAGTGGGGTTGTGTCTGCCCATGAGGGCAAACCGAAGCTCAGTTCAACTTCATCCCCTTTTGCCGCAAACCAGACCCTGCGGGACCAGACCGCACCGTGATCTTCATCCTGTATCTGCTGCGGTAGGCCCATCTCTGCTGGCCATGCAACATCCCGCACCCACGCGCCATTTTCACGATAACCTTCCGGCGCGGTGGTCAGAATCATGATGTCCATATCAGACTCAGCACGTGCCGCGCCTCTGGCATAGGAACCGACAAGAGCCACGCCCTGAACGGTGGGCTGTGTCAAAGCCCACGAGACCAGAGCCTGACATACGGCGGGCGCATCCATCTGCTTTCTCCTTGAAACGCTCGTGTCATCCTCTTTTATGGAGGCTGCTTGTAAAGGTTTTTATCAAGCCTCCCTCTCGGCACAACGCTGGTGCCGCTCTATTCCACTCTTGACGAAACACAGAGCAGTTCGCATAACCATTTCTGTCTGGTGCTTTTATTTTCGCGCGCTGGGCCCTCGTGATTTGTACGGCCGGCTTGCGGCGAGGTAAAACAGACGCGCTAAAGAGGCTTTGGGCAGGCGTGTCCTGTCCCATGGTTTCCACGGTCAGATGAGCAAGTATGACTGAAGCGGAAACACCTCATTGTCCGTGCTTCTCTTCAGGCCATCATGAGCAGGAAAGAACCGGATACCTCATTATGAGTGAAAACAAGACCCCTTCCACCTGGCGCCCCGCAACCCGCCTGCTGCACGCAGGCCTGGAACGCACGGAATTTGGCGAAACCAGTGAAGCCGTGTTCCTGACCTCCGGCTTTGTGTATGACAATGCCGAGCAGGCCGCCAAAACTTTTACGGGTGAGGTGGAGCACTATCAGTACAGCCGCTTTGCCAACCCTACCGTTACCGCGCTGGAACGCCGCCTGGCCGATCTTGAAGGCGCGGAAGCCTGTGTAGCAACCTCCACCGGCATGGGCGCAGTTTCCTCCGCTCTGCTCTCTCACGTCAAGGCTGGTGAACGGGTTGTGGCCTCCCGCGCGCTGTTTGGCTCCTGCCACTGGATTGTGGCCAACCTGCTGCCCCGTTACGGCGTGGAAACCGTGTTTGTTGATGGGTCAGACCTGAACGCATGGACAGAAGCCCTTTCCAAGCCCACCGCCGCCGTGCTGCTGGAAAGCCCGTCCAACCCCATGCTGGATGTGCTGGACATCCGCGCCATTGCAGATCTGGCCCACAAGGCAGGCGCGCTGGTTGTGGTGGACAACGTATTTGTCTCCCCCATTTACCAGAAGCCGCTGGAACTGGGGGCTGATGTGGTTGTGTATTCCTGTACCAAGCACATTGATGGGCAAGGTCGCGTTCTGGGCGGTGCCGTGCTGGGCCCCAAGGAGTGGATTACCGAAACACTTCAGCCCTTCACCCGCAATACCGGCAACGCGCTGTCTCCCTTCAATGCGTGGGTCATGCTCAAGGGGCTTGAAACACTCTCTCTGCGTGTGGATGCCATGACGCGCAACGCTGCCGCCGTGGCTGATTATCTGGCGCAGGCACCGGGTATTGTCAGCGTGCGGTATCCGGGCCGCAAGGATCACCCGCAATATGAACTGGCCCAGCGCCAGATGTCTGGCGGCGGTAGCCTGGTGGCGTTTGAAGTGGCAGGCGGGCAGGAAGGCGCATTTGCGTTCATGAACGCCCTGCAACTCATCGCCATTTCCAACAATCTGGGGGATGCGCGTTCTCTGGTGACGCATCCGGCCACCACCACCCACATGAAGATCGGGCCGGAAGAACGGGCACGGCTTGGCATTTCCGATGGCGCCATCCGCTTCTCCGTTGGGCTGGAAGACAGTGCAGACCTGATTGAAGATCTGGCCCGTGGCGTAGCGGCCCTGCCCCGCAGCTAAACAGACCGAGCTTACTCTCCCTTTCTGCCGCGCCGTGGCAGAAAGGGCACAGGCGGCTTCCCTGCTGCGCGTGTTCATGATAGGGGCAAAGCACAGTTGCTGCCTGTTTTGGCACTGCCTTCCTCTTTTTTGTGCACAAGACACGCCATTCCACGCATCAGGAGCAGGAGAACCCATGTCCGACTGGTCGGCTTCACCGCCCATGTCCCATGATCCGGAAGACGCCTTGAACGAACTCTTCTCTTCAGTTCCGGCCTACGAGGCCGTAACCGAGGATGTGCGCGTCTGTGTGCAGGTGTTCTGGCTACCCGACCAGTCTGAACCTGATGAGCACATGTATTGCTGGGTGTATCGCATTCGCATTGAAAATGCAGGCTCCGCCACTGTGCAACTCACAGAACGCACCTGGCACATCACGGATGCCTCCGGCCGCACAGAATATGTGCATGGAGAAGGCGTGGTGGGTGAACAGCCCGTCATCCGTCCACAGAACGGGTTTGATTATACCTCTGGTGTGTCCCTCACCACGGCTGGCGGATTCATGCGTGGGTCTTACCACATGCGCGACCTCAATTCAGGCCGCCGGTTTGAAATCGCCATTCCGGCCTTCAGTCTGGATAGCCCGTTTCAGATCCGGCAGATCCATTAGCCCCCCCTTCATTCCATAAGACATATGCTGGAGCTTGGCATGAGCAGCGACTCTCTGCCCGAAAACGATAACCGTCCGTCACGCACGGAAGCCGAACAGGCCGTTCGCACCCTGCTGCGCTGGGCCGGGGATGACCCCACCCGTGAAGGGCTGCATGATACCCCGTCCCGCGTGGTGCGTGCGTATGAAGAATTCTTTGAAGGGTATGAAACAGACCCCCGTTCCCTGCTGGAACGCACGTTTTCAGAAGTGGAAGGATATGACGAGATTGTCCTGCTGCGGGACATCCGGTTTGAAAGCCACTGCGAACATCATCTGGCCCCCATTATCGGCCGCGCTCACGTAGCCTATCTGCCCCGTAGCCGGGTTGTGGGCATTTCCAAGCTGGCCCGTGTGGTGGATGCCTTCGCCCGCCGCCTGCAAATTCAGGAACGGCTGACCGCCCAGATTGCCAACACCATCAACGATGTGCTGGAACCTCATGGCGTTGCGGTTATCATTGAATCCAGCCACGAATGCATGACCACGCGCGGCGTGCATCGCCCCGGTGTGTCCATGGTTACCAGCAGCATGCTGGGCGTGTTCCGCACCAATTCTGACACGCGGCGCGAACTGATGGCCATGCTCAATCGTCCCAGCGCCTGCGAATACTGAGAAACGACTGAAAGGCCTGCCAGATCTGTCTGGCAGGCTTTTTCTTCCTTAAGGCAGGGACTTTTTAAGCCCAAAAAGGGCCACATCGGCCCTTCGCCTGCTTTTTCCCAAGACAAGTTCCACGGTCAAAGTAGCCCGTCTCCTCTTTTCCAAGGGACGCCGCCGCCTTGGCACCCGTTTGCGTTTTCTTGAAACGCCGTTGCCCTGTCAGAAGGAAAATCCTTCCTCACGCCTGCCATAACCTGTTTAGACAAACGTGTGGAACACCGGGCCGGGCAGGTATATCTGCCTCAGCCAGCCCTCCTGATCAGTCGGGAGCTTTTTCGGTCACGTGATAGGTAATGGCCACGCGATCATCATGATGCGGGTAGCGCACTTCCGGCACAATCGTCACGCCGATATTCTTCTTCACATACAGGGCCTGCACGGCTTTTTCATCACTCAGCACTTCTGCTGGCGTAACTGTCTGGCCCGGCTGGATGTGGAGCGCTTTATGCAGCGCCGCACCAGAAATATGCAAGTTGCCGGTAAAGTCCGCGCTTTCCAGCTTGAGCGGACGAGCAGGCTCGGCAGCAGCGCCTGTTTCCTCAACCGTCCACTCTACAATCACGTCCTTGCCGTTGATCTTGAGGTTCTGGTGGAATTTTCCGCCCACATTTTCCTGCTGGTAGACTTTCATCACATCCTGCAATCCCTCGGTAATGCGGGATTGGGAAATGGTGTCTCCAACATGAAAGGGCACTGCCGCCATCAGACGGTTTGAGGGAATGCGCTGGTTGCCCTCAATGGTCAGTTGCTTCAGCACCAAGGGCGTATTGACGGGCGGTAACGCGGTAGCTTCCTTGCCCTGCGGCGTCTGGGATGGTGCATCAGACGGCGGAACGGAGGTTGGCGTTTGCGCCCATGCCGGAACGGCTGCCCCCAAAAGAGCAAACCCGATTACGGCACAGGGTACGGCGTTACGCATTAAAACTGGCTCCATCCTGTTAAAAACACGCGTCATGATGCACAACAGGATGGGGATGCCAATGCACTAAATAGAGACTGACGCTCCCAAAACCGTGAGGAACTGGGCCAGCCAGGCGGGGTGCGCAGGCCATGCGGGCGCTGTCACCAGTTCGCCATCGGTGACGGCATCCGTTACCGGAATATCGGCATAGGTCGCGCCCGCCAGTTCTACTTCCGGGCGGCACGCCGGATAGGCAGAAACCTTGCGCCCCTTGATGATATCCGCTGCGGCCAGAAGCTGCGCGCCATGGCAGATGGCTGCCAGAGGCCGATCAGCAAAGGCTTTCACAATCTCAATCACGCGAGCATTCATGCGCAAATGCTCCGGCGCACGCCCACCGGGCACAACCAGCCCAATATAATCATCGGTATCAATATCCTCAAACGTGGCGTTGAGCGTGAAATTATGGCCGCGTTTTTCGCTGTAGGTCTGCGCGCCCTCAAAATCATGAATGGCGGTTATCACATTGTCCCCTGCCTTTTTGCCGGGGCTGACCACATCCACCTTGTAACCCAGCATCAGGAGCGCCTGATACGGCACCATGATTTCATAATCTTCAACATAGTCGCCTGCCAGCATCAGCAGTTTTACAGCATCATCAGCCATGGTGGTCTCCTTCGCTCAGATGTTCCCGCAGGCGGGGCATCAGTTCCACAAAGTTGCAGGGACGGTGCCGGCTATCAAGCTGAAACACCAAAATATCGTCCCATCCGTCCTTCACAGCGCCCGTGGAACCGGGCAGCGCAAACAGGTAGGTGCCGTTCGCCACACCCGCCAGCGCGCGTGACTGGATTGTGGACGTGCCAATTTTCCTGTAGGATAGCATCCTGAAAAGTTCGCCAAAGCCTTCAATGCGCTTTTCAAGGACGTCCTCAAACGCTTCGGGCGTCACATCCCGGCCGGTCACACCTGTACCGCCGTTGGTTATGACAACATCAACCAGAGGATCGTTTATCCAGTTTCTAAGCTGTTCTGTAATCTGTTGCACATCATCCCGCACAATCGTGCGGTCCGCCAGCACATGGCCTGCGGCCTCAATACGAGAGACCAACGCCTGGCCAGATGTATCCGTCTCCAGTGTGCGTGAATCCGATACGGTCATCACTGCAATACGCACCGGCAGAAACGGGCGGGTTGTATCAATCTTGCTCATAAGAGTGGGGTCATTCCCTTTATTTCTGATGCAGCAACGCATCACTCGTCAAAAAAAGCAGACCAGCGCCCTAAATTCACCGTTAAACACGTTCATTGGGAACCAAACCATGTAAAAATGTTTTAATCCGAACACCGCCCCAACCAAAAACGAAAACTTTCTTCGGCAAAGTTTCTTTATCCACGAGAAAAAATCAACACATCATGGCACTCTCTTCTCCTGGCCTGTCTTCCTTTTGCGCGCTTTCCCTTACCTGTCTGCTTGTTTCGGCCTTTTCCAGTCAGGCTCATGCCCAGATCCTTACGGGCGGCAACAGTTCAGTCGGGCTCTGGCCCAGTCTGGAAGCCAATAATGAAGCCAGCCCTGTGGAAGATCCCGGCCCACTGTTTTCCGCTCCCTATGGCCACAACCATTTCTTTGGGGACTGGTGGGGCGCGCAGCCCTGGCTGCTGGACCACGGCATTCATATTCTGGCTGACGTGCATGAAGAACTGGCCGGCAACTTCAAGGGGGGCCGCAAGCAGGGCGTCACCAACGCCGGGCAGGTTGGGGTGGAACTGGATGTTGACTGGGGCAAGCTGACCAACACCAAGTTCATGGACGGGTTCTGGACTCACATGATGGTGGTGAACGGCCACGGGCGGAACCTGAGCACGGATTACATTGGCGATTCCATTGGCGGCGTGCAGCAGATCTACGGTGCACGTGGGAACGTGGTGGCGCATCTTGTTTATCTGTATGGCGAGAAATCCTTTCTGAACAATCATCTGGATATCAGTGCAGGGTGGATTCCGGTTGGCAGCTTTTTTGCCGCCTCTCCGCTCTACTGTATGTATATGAACGTGGCGGTGTGCGGTAACCCCGCTCCCAACAAATACACGGAAGGCAACCGGGACTGGCCATCAGGCAACCTGGGTGCCGTTGCCCGTGTGATGCCCACAAATGACACTTATATCATGGCCGGGTTGTTTGCCGTTTCCCCCCATGCCTTCAACGGCGGTATTTCCGGCTGGGCCTGGGCGCAGGATGGCTTGGGCAAGTTTTCAACACCTGTTGAAATTGGCTGGATGCCGTCCTTCGGCAAGGATCAGTTGGTGGGCCACTACAAGGCTGGATACAGCTACGATAACTCCAAATACAAAGATCTGTATGAGGACGTGAACGGTAACCCATGGGTACTGACCGGCCAGCCTGCCCGTTACCGTGCTGGCCGAGCCAGTGCCTGGGTGCATGCGGACCAGATGCTTGTACGCAACGGAGAAGGCCCCACCAACGGCCTGATCGCCATGGCAGGCTATATGTGGACGGACGGCAAGACTACCGCCATGTCCCACCATATCTGGACCGGCATGCTGGAAACCGGCAAGCCATGGGGCCGCCCGCTGGACAGCATTGGCGTCATGTATCAGTGGCTGAACATGAGCCGCACGGTGGCCCTACAGCAGGAAGCCTCCATTTTTGGTGGCCAGCCCTTCCAGTCCAACCAGTGGGGACAGGTGTGGGGCGTGCAGTCTCACGAAAACATTTACGAATTCTTCTATAACGCCCATGTGGCCAACGGACTGACCCTTCAGCCGGACTTCCAGTATATCAACCGCCCCGGCGGCACCACCACCTTCCATGATGCCGCCGTTATGGCGCTTCAGTTCAACGTGGTTATGTAAACTCCGCCATGGGTTGCAGGGTCAACGCCCTGCCGCCCAAGGTGGCAAAGGTTTCCGCCCGGCAGGTCAGCACCAGAATCTGAAAGCGGGTTGCCGCATCCGCCAGCACATCAAACACGCGCTCCAGCCGCAGGGAATCAGAAAAGCTCAGGGCATCATCCAACACCAGAATGCTGCTGCCCTGCCGCGCATGCAGCAGTTCTGCAAAGCCCAACCGCACCAGAACGGAAATCTGCTCCTGCGTGCCATCCGAGAGCTTGTTGAACTCCTCCGCCTGCCGGCGTGTAAGCGCCTCCACCCCGAAGCTTGTATCAAACGCCACGCTGGCACCCGGAAAAACGGCCGAAAAAGCAGGCTGAATGGTGCGCCGTAACGGGGCCAGATAGCGTTCGGTCTGGGTTCGCTCTGCCTGCCCCAGCGTGTTTTGCAGCAGCACAAGTGCTGCCCGCTCCCGTTCACAGCCCTCGCGTTCAAGGCGCAGGCGTTCTACGGCACGGCGAGCCTCGGCTATCTGCTCATCCACCCCTTCGCCTTCTGCCAGACGCACGCGGGTTTCCCGCCCGCGAATATCTTCCCGCAACCGGGTGATGGCAGTCCGAGCCGTATCCAGAGCCTGCTCGCGCCGTCTGATACCGCTTTCCACCACAGAAAGAGGCTGTTCCTCCTGCCGAGCCTGCGCCAGTTGTTCCACCCGGGCCTGTGCGGTGGCCTGCGCGCACTGCGCCTCCTCAGCCCGTTGGGCAAGAGCCTCATCTGCTTCCCGCGCCACGCTCACGGCCTGCTCACGCTGAAGATGCTCCAGCGCCTGCGTTAGCGCGCGCAACGCAGCGTCCGCTTTGTCCTGTTCAGCCTGAAGCACGGCACAGGCGGCCTGCTCATCCCGCTCGGCATGACGGGCATTCTCGGCCTCGCGCGCGGCCTGGTCTTCGGCCTCAGCCGCCTGATCAGGCGTCAGGAGCGTATCAGCACCACACGGCGGCACGCCGTCAGCGTCGGCTGTAGCCCTCTCTCCCTCAGCAATACTTTCCTTACGGGCCAGCGCCAGATCAGCATCCTTTTGCATGATCGTCTTGCGCAACGCCGCAAGCGACTGGCCGCCGTTATCGCGCGCCAGATCCGTGCCGTCTGGCAATGTCGCCCTGTAAGCGGCACGCGCTTCCACCAGACGGACTTCCGCCTGTCGATGCTCCTCAAAGCGGTGCTCGGCCTCCGCAACATTCTGGCAGCCAGCCTGTTGCAGCAGGGTTTCCAGTTGGGTAAGGGCGGTCTGAACCTTACCCTGCACATCGTCCTGTTCCTGCCGGGCTGGTGTGATCTGAAACTGTCCGACACCTTCGATCTGTACGGTAGTGGTGGCGGTCAGGCGTATTTCTCCCTCACGGCAAGGGGCGCCGTTCAACGTCACGCGCTGCGCTGCTTCGGGCAGCAGGGCCATGCTCAGAACAGGGGCGTTTGCCTCCAGCAAGGCAACTGCCTGCTCATGCTGCCGCGCGGCCTTGCGCATACGCTGGATGCTCGCTTCATCCACGCGCAGAGCCGCCAGAATAGCCTGCTCCTGCTCCAGCCGCGCAAAAGTGGCTTCCGCACGATGCAAAAGCGCCCGCTCCTGCGCCAACGTGTCCTGCATCTGCTGCAACGTCGCGTGCCGGGCCGCCACCATACGCTGCTGTCTGCGGTGCTGGTGGTGCTGTTCAGCCTGTTCCCGTTTCTGACGACACAGATCAAGGCATCGCCGAGCCTGCCGCACCTTTTGCGCCAGCCCATCCAGCGTCTGCTGGCTCTCGGCACACGCGCGCTCAAGGTGCAGTTGCCTTACCTTATTTTCCTGCCGCCTTTCCTGTTCCTGCCGCGCGCTTGAACAGGCCGTAATGGCAGCGGTCAGTGCAGCACGGGCGGCGAGTTCCTCGGCATCCAGCCGCAGCACCTTGTCCCGCACAAGGCGCAATTCTTTCAGCGCGGCTTCTTCATGCGCCCTGCGCTCCGGGTCTTCCTGCTCCCGCAGGATACGGCGCGCCTGTTCCAGCGCCACCAGATCTTCCTCCAAAGCCGCTTTACGCGCTTCAAGAGTTTGCAAACGGTCCTGTGCGGCCTGTTCCTGTTCCAACGCCTGTTTGTAGCGGCCTGTCGGTTTCCCTGTGGAGGCTGTCTGCAACAGAAGCAGGCGATCCCGCACTTTAGCCAGCACGGCACTGGCCGCAGCACCGCCCACGGCTTTTTCCACGCCCTGTTCAAGGCAATCCCGCAAACTGGCATGCCCGGCCTCATTCAGGTTTGGCTGGGTAAAACTTTCTCCCTGCCCCACCAGCAATGCATTCCATAACCCTGCGGCCTCGCCTTTCCCTGCATCCGCCAACCCCAGCAGATCCCGCAGCTTTTCTTCCGCCTGATCCCCTTCAAACTGCTCCGGCCCCAGCCGTAACCGCGCGCAGGTTTTGTTCAGAAACCGTTTTTCCAGCGTGCAGGCCATACCCTTCCAGGTAAAACTCAGGGCCACATGAGGCGCGCCTCCGCCATAGGGTGCAAATCCCTTGATCACGCTGCTTTTGGAAGAGTGGCGCAGGGTCAACGCGGCCCGCAACGCCAGCAACAATGTGGATTTTCCGGCTTCATTCGGGGCAGCCAGCACGTTTAACCCCGGCCCCAACCCATCCAGCCTTATGGGGGCGGCAAAACGGCGAAACCCTTCAACCTGCACATCAGTCAGGATCATGCTGCCTGCCCTCCCACTTCGTTCCAGAACAGAAAAAGCCGTTGCAATGCATCGGCTGCCACTGCGCCTTCCTCTCCTCCGCCCTGCGCCTGCTCAAGCAGCACCTCCGCCGCCGTGCGCACGGCCCCACCGGGGCCAAAGCGTTCCAGATCATCCAGCCCGGCAGAAAGCTGCGGCGCGCCCGACAGGCGCAGACACGCCACCGCCCCGCTCAGACGGCGGATGATGGTGCTTTCATACAGCGCCATATCGTCCACATTCAGCAAACCGGAAACCACCAGCCACACCAGAACAGACCCCGGATTATCCGGTGCCACACCACGCACACGGGCTTCCAGCGCGTGAATATCCTCGGCGTTGGTTAGGGTCACATCCTCAAACTTTTTCCAGACATAACGCCCGGTTCTGTGCCGGGTAACCTCTGGTTCGGCGCGTGGGCCACGCAGGTTTACCACCAGCGCCTCGCCACCACCGCCACCACCGGCTCCAAAACGGTCTGTCTCCGGCGTGCCGGAATACGCCGTGCGGGCATCAATCTGGCAGAACCCGTGCCAGTCTCCCAACGCCAGATAGCTCAGCCCCGCTTTTCTGGCCCGGTCTATGGCAACCGGATTATGGTCGGCTTCCTCTCCATTGCCAAAGCCGGTTACCGAGCCATGGGCCAAGCCAATCCGCAAGGCATCCGGCGGGGTGGGCGCTTCATCCATATAAGCGGTCAGATCACTTAGCACATGGCGCCGCTGGAGTACGGCAGGCAGCAACCATGCCTCTTCACCCCCCACCAGCCGAACGGGGCCGGGTTGCCGATGCACCGTCACGTTTTCCGGCACGGCTCCCTCACGCAGCAGCCGGGCCCAGACACCTTCCGGTGTATCCGCATCATGATTGCCGGGAATAAGGTGCCATTGCACATCGGCAAACTGGCGCATGCGCTCCATGGGCTGATGCAGGGTTTTCTCGGTTGGGGTTTCATGCTCGTACACATCCCCCGCCACCAGCACATGGGCAGCCCCTTCCTGCCGGGCCAGTTGCCCCAGCCGCCTGATCACCTCCACCCGTTCGGCCTGAAGGGCGCCCAGAGTGTCATCATCCGCAAAACGGAATGTCCGGCCAATCTGCCAGTCAGACGTGTGCACAAATTTCATCACATGATCCCATCCGGCCCTATTTCTTCCCTTGAACATCACATTCCGAAGAAGAAAACCATGGCGGGTGCGCCTTTGTGACACCTTATTCAGTCGCCATAAAAGACTGTGGGCTCTAGGGTTACGCCTCCCCTCAGACCAAAGCAGGCCAGTCATGCGCATTCCACGCAACCCCGATCAGCGTTACAGGCATCACGCCAGAGTTTATATTTTAATTTAATAGACTTTATACGAACAGGATTCGGGAGACTGGCGAGTTTGAGTCGCGCAGGTTTGGCGCAAATGGTTCCGAGTAAAGCGGCACGGGCGGAAAAAGGATGAGTATACAACACCCAGCCGCTTCTACTGTCGGCTTCTGGAAAGGCGTGCGTCTTCCTCTGCCAAGAGGCATGTTCCCGCCCGGCTGGTTCCTGTTCTGCCTGCGCACATGGCTTTCCGCTGTGCTGGCATTGAGCACAGCCTTCTGGCTGCAATTGTCCTCACCCGGTTCCGCCGCCGTAACCGTGATGATTCTGGCGCAGCCCCTGCGCGGGCAGGTGCTCTCCAAGGCGGTGTACCGGCTGGCTGGCACCATGATCGGCGCGTTTGTTGCCCTGTTCCTTACCGCCTGCTTTAATCAGGAGCGCGGCGTGTTTCTGGGGGGCGTGGCGCTGTGGCTGACGCTGTGCACCATTATCGGCACGCTGGAAAAAGATTTCCGCGCCTATGCCGCCATGCTCTCCGGCTACACCGTGGCCATTGTGGGCATCAGTTGCATTGATAATCCGGCAGCCGCCTTTGATGTCACGGTTAACCGCGTGTCCGCCATTATCGTGGGGATTGCCGCCACTGCCGCCGTGAACGACTTTTTTGGCTCTCCCACCGCCTTTGAAAAACTGGCCGCCAACCTCCACCGCACCGCAGACATGGTGAAGCGCATTGCGCGTGAAGCCATAGCGGGCCACGGCATTCCTGATGAGACAGCCTGCGCCGGGTTGGCAGGCGAGATCATCGCCCTGACGTCTCAGGCCTCCTTCGCCAAAACGGAACTGCCCGATGCCCATGTGCGGCTGGCCGGAGCACGCTCTGCCATGGTGGCCCTGCTGGAAATGCTGAGCTGTAGCCGCGCCATTGCCGCTGTTCTGCGGCGCGGAGAAATTTCCGGCCCGGTGCTCAACCATATCCGCACAGCTTTTGGAGATGGCACACCCGTCGCTTCTCCCCGTCAGGCCGTGCATGATCTGGAAGATCTGGCGCGGGAAGCCCATGCCGAGGAACTCTCCCGCGGGCCGACGCTGGATGAGGCATGGCTGATTGAACGCTCTATGGCCCTCCTTTCTGATGCCCGCTGGGCCGCGGACGGGATTGATGCCTTCGAGAACGGCCGCCGCGCCCGCACAACCGCGCCCGACCTGAAAATTGACCAACATCAGGACGTGATTGCCGCCCTGCTGGCCGGGCTGCGCACACTGGTCGGCTTTACGGTCGCTGCCGGGCTGTGCGTGATTTCTGATATTCCGGCCACCTATACGGCGCTGTCTCAGGTGGCCATTATTCTTACGCTGGCCGCCACCACCTATAATGCCCGCGGCTTTGGCATGGGGGCGCTGATCGGCACCCCTCTGGCCGTTGCGGTTGCGGCAGTCATCAATTTTGGCGTGTTGCCGCACGGCGCGGACATGCCGTTTCTGGCCATGGCCATTCTGCCCGTTATTTTCGCGGCCTGCCTGCTGCTGCTCAACCCCAAGACCGCCACCGTGGGGTTCAACGCCGGCGTGTTCTTCTTTGTTATTCTGGGCGTGGCGAACGAACAGAATTACGAGCCCTCGGCCTTTATTGACCGCAATGTGCTCTATCTGTTTTCGGCCATCATCATCTTCATTTCACTGGTGCTGCTGCTGCCACCTTCGGCCAACCGCCGGCGGTTCCGCGTGGCACTGACAATAGGGCATGATCTGCGGCTCCAGTTTGAAGGGCATGGGGAACAGGCAGGCTCCGCCCTGATCAGCCGCCATTATGACCGCCTGTGCCGTATTCTGGAATGGAACAGCTATCTACCCTCCAACAAGGCCAAGACCCGCGTGTTCATGCGGCTTTCCAGTCTGGATGAACTGAACGTGGAACTGGCCCGTGCCCGCCGCCATCTGCAACGTGCCGCCACCATCCCCGCTATCCGTGCGGATGCGGAGGCCGCCTACCGTTCCACCATCATCTACAATATTGATGCCGCCGTTTACCGCATGCGCCACAAGGCCCGCCTGCTGCTTGACCACAGCATCACCCTACCACATGGCCAGATGGCCACAGCGCTGGCGGCTGTCTCCGCCATGGTGGGGGCCATACGGCTGCTGGAACATAACCGCTCGGCCCTGCATCTGTATGATCTTCTGCCGCTGCCGGACCAGCGCTGGAAGGCCATGTAATGGAGCTTGACCTCAGGCCCGTTCTGGATGTTGGGGGGCTGCTTGTTTCCTCCTTTGTGGTGCATGCTGGTCTGGCCATTGCCACGCTGTTGATCCTTAATCCCATTCTGGCAAAGGTGCGCGCCCGGCGCGTGATCTGGAACCTGCCACTGGCTGAATTCGGGCTGCTTGTCTGCCTGATTGGCCTTTATACCATTCTGCTGTGAAAGGACTTTCCCACCGTGTTTGAACGCGCCCGCCGCGCCCTGCAGTTTGTCACGACCGGGACAATCCTTGCCATTGCCGCC
>NZ_LHZQ01000023.1 GCF_001580915.1 Acetobacter tropicalis
TTGCCGTGACGCCATTCGGCCTTGGCCACCACCCGCCTGCGGCGCGTCCAGCTGTCCTTTGTGATCCAGTCAAAGGAGGCGAAACCGCGCGCAGCCCTGCCTGTCGTGGCGGCTTCGTCACGAACCTCAGCGGACAAAGAGGCAATCCGGTCATACAGGCGGGTGTTGCCTGCAAGACCGAACAGGAAGTCAACGTGGTTGTCTTCGCACCATGTCATCAGAGTGTCCCGGGCGAAACCGCTGTCCCCACGCACCAGGATACGCACCCGGGGCCAACGGCTCCTGATCTGCTCCACGATCCGGCGGATGTCTGCCAGTGCTTCCTTCCCCGGGTCCCTGTCTGCCGTGCGCAGGGTAGCGCTGAGGAGATGGTCCCCGCAGAAGACATACAGGGGAAGATAGCAGTTATGGCCGTAATATCCATGAAAGGCGCGGCCTTCCTGATGGCCATGGATACGGTCATCGGTGGCATCCACATCCAGAACGATCCGGGCGGGTGCGTGCTCATGCTGGTCAAGGAAGAGCGTGACGAACAGGGTAGCCAGGGCCTCATGATCAGCAATGATGCGGCAGTAACGATCTGCCTGCTGCCCACTGCGCTCCAACCGGTTCAGTGTAGATTTGCCAGCCAATGCTGCGCAGTTTGCCCGGCCTCCTGACAGACGGCCCGAGGCCAGACCAAAGATCAGGTCATGCCGCAGGGCATCGTGATCATTGAGATCTTCATAGCCCAGTGCCA
>NZ_LHZQ01000043.1 GCF_001580915.1 Acetobacter tropicalis
CCGGTGCTTATGCAGACGGATGCCGCAGAGGCGCACCATCCGCTCTTCAGGTGACAGACCGCTGGCATCTGCTGAAAAATCTGTCAGACGCTTTTGTCAGTATTCTGGACCGTTTCACGACAACAGTGAGGACCCTGGCGCGACAACTGAACGCATCAACGGGAGTAAGCGAACTATCTGAAACAATCAGAGCGCATCCAGAAGAGGCGCAGACGGTCGTCAGGTCAGCCTCTGGGGAACGACGTGACATTCTTTTCAAGGAAGCTCTTGCCCTGAAAGCAGCGGGACACAGCATTCAGGCTATCGCCACAACGATCGGGGTAGAGAGAAAAACCATGCGGCGCTGGTTTCAGCGGGGCCATGCACCACCATGGAAAAGGACGGTTCCGCCACGCAGCTTACTCGTGCCTTACACAGTCCACCTGGAAAAGAGATGGTCCGAAGGATGTCGCAATAGTCGTCAGCTATGGCGGGAACTTCAGGAGCAGGGCTTTGCAGGACAATATGGCACTGTCTGGAAATGGGTGATGGCACGACACGGACTTTCCGCGAAACCCGTTCCTTCCGCGCATGTCGCTCCACCTCTGGGACGCAGACTTGCGCGTCTTCTCCTTTTAGAGGACCCGTCGTCTGCTGGACAGGAGGGACTGCTTGTTCCTGCCCTTCTGGAAGCTGAACCGCACCTTGCTGTCACACTCTGCTGGCTCAGGAAAATGCAGACCCTGCTCTGTAAAAAGGGTGACACCAGCACGGAAGGCGATCTGCAGGCTTTGCTGGAAGAAGGAAAGACGACACTGCTGTCGCGTTTGATTCCCGCGCTTGAACGGGATGCGGCTGCCATTGAAGCGTCTCTCGTCACACCGTGGACAACCAGCCCGGTTGAAGGACAGATCAGCCGACTGAAAATGATCAAACGCACCATGTTCGGAAGAGCGGGATTTGAACTTCTCAGGGCCCGTGTCCTTCAGCCAGCATAATCAAAATCATCATCACGAAAAGTGCGGGAGAACCCATATGTGGACG
>NZ_LHZQ01000073.1 GCF_001580915.1 Acetobacter tropicalis
AGACATACACAATCAGGCCGGGTCAATTGCTCATGAAAATCCCGGGTCAGTTCTCGGTTCTTCCGCACTTTTCGTGATGATGTTTTTTGATTATGCGGGCTGAAGGACACGCGCCCTGAGGAGTTCGAAGCCTGCTCTTCCGAACATGGTTCGCTTGATCATTTTCAGTCGGCTGATCTGTCCTTCAACCGGGCTGGTTGTCCAAGGTGTGACAAGAGACGCTTCAATGGCAGCCGCATCCCGTTCAAGCGCGGGAATCAGACGTGACAGCAGCGTCGTCTTTCCTTCTTCCAGCAGAGCCTTCAGATCGCCTCCCGTGCAGGTGTCACCCCTTTTACAGAGCAGGGTCTGCATTTTCCTGAGCCAGCAGAGTGTGACGGCAAGGTGCGGTTCAGCTTCCAGAAGGGCAGGAACCAGCAGTCCCTCCTGTCCGGCAGATAACGGATCCTCTGCGAGGAGAAGCCGCGCAAGTCTGCGTCCCCGAGGTGCAACGACATGCGCGGAAGGAACGGGTTTCGCGGAACATCCCTGTCGCGTCGCCACCCATTTCCAGACGGTGCCATATTGTCCTGCAAAGCCCTGCTCCAGGAGTTCCCGCCATAGCTGACGACTATTGCGACATCCTTCGGACCATCTCTTTTCCAGGTGGGCTGTGTAAGGCACGAGTATGCTGCGTGACGGAACCGTTCTTTTCCATGGTGGTGCATGGCCCCGCTGAAACCAGCGCCGCACGGTTTTTCTCTCTACCCCGATCGTTGTGGCGATAGCCTGAATGCTGTGTCCCGCTGCTTTCAGGGCAAGAGCTTCCTTGAAAAGAATGTCACGCCGTTCCCCAGAGGCTGACCTGACGACCGCCTGCGCCTCTTCTGGATGCGCTCTGATTGTTTCAGATATTTTGCTTACGACCGTTGATACGTTCATCTGTCGTGTCAGGGTCCTGACAGTCGTCGTAAAACGGTCCAGAATGCTGACAAAAGCGTCTGACAGATTCTTCAGCAGATGCCAGCGGTCGGTCACCTGAAGAGCGAATGGTGCGCCTCTGCGGCATCCGTCTGCATAAGCACCGGCACGGTCTCTGGCAATGATTTCAATACCGGGGTGGGCCTGCAGCCATCGGGCAAGGGTATCAGCGTCCCGATCTGGCAGGAGGTCAATGACATCATTTTTCTCAAGATCGACCACAATCGTTCCATAGTGATGTCCCCGTCGCCATGCCCAGTCATCTACCCCCACCACGCGTGCAGGGGCCTTGTCTTTTCTGGTGTTCTGCGCCCGGGAGAGAAGACGGCGAACAAGAGTATCCGCGCTGATGGGGCAACACAGGCGCACGGTCATTCGCGCGCCAGCGGTACCACCCATGGCATGGGCAATGTAATAATGAAGATCGGTAAGACGTGTGGTCTGTCTGCCATGACGCACGGTTATCCCCTTAAGGGGCATGACAAACGTCCGACGTGGACAAAGCATCGTCTGGCAGAAAAAGCGCGGCACAGAAACGATCAGCGTGGCTGGACGGCCCTGCCATGGAAGATCCGTGAGTTTTCTCTGATAGAAACTGTGAATGCGCTGCGCGGTGACCTGACAGTCCGGACACACGGCACTTCGCTTTCGCAGACC
>NZ_LHZQ01000214.1 GCF_001580915.1 Acetobacter tropicalis
GCCCCTCCGCACTGGCTCGGTGGGAAAAAGCGGCGGCTGCCTCAGATGATCCGCTGCTGTTCATGGAGCTGATTCCGAACACGGAAACACGGGATTACGTGCACCGTGCCCTGTCCTATCTGTGGATTTATGCTGCAAAACTCAAACTACCCACGCCTTCCCTGACGGCGTTGACACTCAACAAATGGCCTGACTTTGCGGATGAACAGGCGCTGGCACAAACACTAAACCTGCGCGTCCTGCACTGAAGGCTGACGGATATCAGTTCGCCTCCTTGCCACAGCCTTTGCCCCGCTCTCCCCATCATCTCGCTTACCGCGCAGGCTGACCAGCCAGCGCGGTTTTGCATCCAGACTTCAGGAGCGAAGGGCCTGCACTTCTCTTATAAGAGTGTGGATGTAAGAAAGCTTTCTCACCACGCCATCCGTCAGCACAAACGGGTAGAAATCCGGCAGCCCCATTGAGCGATTCAGGCTGTTGACGGCATAGGTCAAAGGAAGCCAGGACTGAATGATGTCTTCAAATGAGGCATCCGTGTAAGGATTGCCGCGCTTGTCGGGCCAGGATGCCTGCCCTCCGGCAACACCCGGACTGATGGTCACGCCATAAGCCCATGCGGTTTCAAGCGTGGAGACAATATGCAGGTAGTGCGCCCATGTCTCGGCAAAATCCTCCCAGGGGTGAGAGGTCGCATACAGGCTGACATGCTGCTCCCGCCATCCCTCCGGCGGAGGACGATGGTAATGCCGCAGGAGGGCTTCCTGATAATCCTCCCGGTCATCTCCAAACACGGCGCGACACGAATCCAGCCGGCCACCATCGCGCACCAGCAGATTCCAGTAGTAATGTCCGCTTTCGTGCCGGAAGTGCCCTAGCAGCGTGCGGTAATACTCCCCCATTTCCACACGCATACGCTCGCGCTGATCATCATCCGCTTCTTTCAGGGCAATGGTGATAACGCCGTTACTATGGCCGGTCATGACATTGTCCGCCCCATCAGGCGGGTCATCCAGAAAATCAAACGCCAGTCCGTTCTGCGGATCCTCCCGCCGGGTCTTCATGGGAAGCTTGAGGCGCAGCAACGTATAGAACAGCCGGTGTTTGGCGACCTCCAGCTTGCGCCAGCGCTCCAGATTTTCCGCCTTTTCCAGATTGGGAATAATACGGTTGAACTGACAGGCAACGCAGAAGCTGGCCTGATGCGTCTGCGGGGCCGCCGTCAACCAGTTGCACACCCCATGCGCATGATTGGCGCAAAAAGCCAGTTCGGCCTTGCGCACCTGCCGCGCAAGCGGACGCCACAATCCGTTATCCAGCCGGTCCAGCGCTGTAAGCGTGAACAGACCGGGCAGATAGCCCAGCGTATGGTGGCACCCCTCACAAACTGTATTTTCAAAAAAGACAATCTGTTGGCAGGACTGGCAGGTAAAAAGCCTCATAAGACAGTACTCTCTGCGCCTGCATGGAAAAGAGCAACATATTTCAACAGTGTTTACACTGAGGCTTCAGACCTCGACCTGCCCATACAGCCGCTGTGCCTGCATGGAGACATCAAAAACTGCCTGACAATGATCAAGCAGGCCGGATACCGGCGCAGCATGTTCGGGTGAAGGCGTTGCCGCCAGAGGCACATGACCCTGCGCCGTCAACAGGCCAGACGTGGTATCAAACCCAATCCAGCCTGCACCGGGCAAAAATGCCTCGGCCCAGGCATGCAGATCGCAGGTAAGGATTTCCTCTCCTTCCCCGTTGCGGGTAGCCTGAATGAGATAGCCGGACACAAAGCGCGCCGCGAACCCCAGATTCCGCAACAGGGCAATCAGCAGCCATGCACTGTCCCGGCAGGAGCCACTGGCCTGCGCAAGAGTTTCTTCCGGTGTCCAGACACCGGGCTCAAGCCGAACTTGATAACCGACATGCGCCGCAACAGCCCGGTTAAGCCCAACCAGCATTTCCAGCGTCTCAACCGGCGCTTTCTGCACCCAGTCCTGTAGAAACGCCTGCTGGCGTGGCCCCGGCGCGGATGCCTGCCGGTAAGGCGCAAGGGCCGCATACTCCTGCGCCGCGCCATAAAAAGGTTGGTGCGGGACAGACCATTGAGATTGAGACTGAGACTGAGACTGAGACTGAGCCAGACTGCCATGTGGGTCTGCCGCAACCCATTGCCTCTGCCCTGCCATGGCAGGGGCTGACTGCACACGCCAGGAAGGCGGAACCCAGCGCGTCACATCCGGGCGGAGCACGAAGTCGAACGGGTTCCGTGGACTGATATCCGCTTCCATCTGCACGCTGATATCAAAATGGGTCACACGTTCCGCAAACGTCACGCATGCAACATCATTTCCGTATGCATCTCGCTGCCATGTCTGCTGTTTACACGGTGGGCCGATGCGGAGCGTATAGGACCGCACAGGCGTTTTTGCCGTGGCCACCGGGCGCAGACGAATGGTTTGTGGGCCGAGACATACCGGGCGATCATACTGATACCGGGTGTGATGACTCAGCATGACATGTGAACTCATGATGTCTGGTCTGAAAGTCCTCTGCACACGCTGATCTCTGCTTTCTTCCGCTCCGGCCTCCTTGCTCTGGGACGGGGAACCGGAAAAGCATGAAGCCCATTACGGTAACAGGATTATTCAGGACAGCAACAGCCTGCAATCATCTGATTCGAAAAAACAACAAATATGGGTTTTGCGACTTGGCAAAGCCGTGAATTCTTGCTCCGTTAGTAATTAATCGTAATGAACTGGCGTGCAGCCTGCGTGGTCTCTCTTCCACACAAGCCACCTGCCAGAAACAGGATCGGGAGGCAGGGGATGACTGACTCGCTAACACATGCACCCGCTCAGAAAGCTGGCATTTTTGCGGATTATTCCGTTCCGGATTTTTTCTGCGAACTCCTCAACCGCAAGGACGCGCCACCGCCTGACCTCACCCGTATCTACAACCGGCTGGCCAAATTTGATCTGGCGGAACTGCGGCACCGGGCCGCAGCAGTTGAAGCGCAGCTTTACCGCCTTGGCATTACCTTTACCGTCTATTCAGACAAGGAAGCCATAGACCGCATTCTGCCCTTTGATGTGATCCCCCGCGTGCTGACGGCACAGGAATGGGACCATGTGGAACGCGGCGTGCAACAGCGTGTCAAAGCCATCAATCTGTTCCTGCATGATATCTATCATGACCAGGCCATTCTGCGGGATGGGATCATCCCGGCGGATCTTGTGCTTAAAAACCCCAATTACTGTTCCGCCATGGTGGAGATAGACGTGCCGGGCGGCGTATATGTGCATATCAACGGCACAGATTTGATCCGCGATCAGGAAGGGCGCTTTCTGGTGCTGGAAGATAACGCCCGCACCCCGTCTGGCGTGTCCTACGTGATTGAAAACCGGCATATGATGCTGCGCCTCATGCCGGATCTTGCCTCCGGCCTTCCGCTGCGGTCTGTGGAGGAATATGGCCTGCGCCTGCACCAGAGCCTGTGTGACGTGGCCCCGGAGGGGGTAAGTGATCCGCAGGTGGTTCTGCTTTCTCCGGGCATTTATAATTCAGCCTATTTTGAACACGTCTTTCTGGCCCGTGAAATGGGCGTTCCCTTGGTGGAGGGGAAAGATCTGGTGGTGGAAAACCACCGTGTTTACATGCGTACGGTTGTTGGACTTCGGCCCGTTCATTCCATTTACCGCCGCCTGAATGATGAATTTCTCGACCCTCTGGCTTTCAACCCGGAAAGCCTGCTGGGTGTGCCGGGCCTGGTGGAGGCTTACAGGCGCGGTAATGTCACCATTGCCAATGCGCTGGGGACCGGCGTTGCCGATGACAAGGCCGTTTATGCCTACATGCCCCGTATCATCCGTTATTATCTGAACGAAGACCCTATTCTGGACAGTGTGCAAACGCACATCTGTGCTGAACCGGAAGGACTGGCCTATACGCTCGCCAACATGAACAAGCTGGTGATCAAACCCGTGGGAGAATCCGGCGGGTATGGCCTGCTGATCGGCCCGCAGGCCAGCGCGGCAGAACTTGAGGATTTTCGCAACCGGTTGCTGGAAAACCCCACAAATTACATCAGCCAGCCGGTGATCAATCTCTCTGTCTCCCCCACCTTGTGCGAGGACGGCGTGGAAGCCCGCCATGTTGATCTGCGCCCCTTTGCGCTGACAGGACGCTCCACCTGGGTTCTGCCCGGAGGGCTTTCCCGCGTAGCGTTGCGCAAGGGATCACTTGTGGTCAATTCCTCTCAGGGGGGTGGCTCCAAAGATACATGGGTGCTGGCATCATGACACAAATTGCCTTTGGTCTTTCCTCCGTTCTGCCGGGCCTGAATCATCTTCTTTCACGCTATGCGGAAAGCATGATGTGGCTGGCACGCTACATGGAGCGTATTGAAAACCTGGCACGCCTTCTGGAAGTTACAGAAGCCTTTGTGCGTGGACCGGATGGCCATACCGGCTGGGATTCCATTATCCAGTTGAATTCGGACGAAGACCGTTTTTTCAGCCTGCATGACAGCGCCACGGAAGAGGACGTTCTTGTCTTTTACGTGACGGAGCGCGCCAACCCCAATTCCATCAAGGCCATGGCACATTCCGTCCGGGAAAACGCTCGTGCCGTGCGCCCGCTGATTTCCACCGAGATGTGGATGCAGCTCAATATTTTTACACGCTGGGTTCTGGATCTTGAATTCTCAGATATCCGTCTGAATAGCCTCTCCAGTATCTGCAACCGGCTGAAGCAGGAATGTCAGACCCATTTTGGCGTTACAGAAGGCACACTCTACCGGGATCAAGCGTGGCTGTTCTATTTGCTGGGCAAGCATCTGGAGCGGAGTGACCAGATCACGCGCCTGATTGATATCCGTTACCATACGCTGCTTCCGCAAGACGAGAAAATTGGATCGGACATTGATATTACCCAATGGGCGTCCGTTCTTCGGTCGGCTGCCGCCTATCATGCGTTCCGGCGCTTGCAGCCTGTTACCACCACTCCGGCGAACGTCGTGGGTTTCCTGCTGAAAAATGAAGGTTTTCCACGGTCTCTGGCCACCAATCTCAGCCAGCTTGATTCAACGCTGGCGGCTCTGGCGGGCCATAGAAGCCTGCGCAAGCGATGCAGCTCTCTACAGGAACGGGTGGCCGATTTGCGGGTGACACTTCTGGATCAGACAGCGGATGACATTATTATTCGCGGTCTCCACGAATACATGACCTGGGTACAAAGCCAGCTTTCTCTCTTACAGGCTGAGGTGGCGGACGCTTTCTGGCCAGCTATGCCCGAAAAACCCTACGCACTGGAAATGCAGTCCCAGTCATAAGACACAGAAAGCGTGACATCTCTCCTTCTCGGAATGGTGTCACGCATGCTGGTCGACTCCTGCAAGATCGGGGCAGTACGTTACAGGCCGATCACTGGATAGGTTCTGTATGGTTAGAAAAATGTTTTGCTAGTTTTCAGCAAGCACCTGACGGCTGGCCCGCACACGGGAGACACGACGCCCTTCCATATCCACCACTTCAAACAGCCAGCCAGAGTAAGCCACCTTGTCCCCCACCGCAGGCACACGCCGCAAAAGGGCAAGCAGCAGCCCACCAAGCGTATGATAGCTACCTTCATCCGGCAGAGTACGCAGTCCCAGACGATCTTTCACTTCATCCGCTGAATCCGTGCCATCCAGCAGCAGCACATCGTCCTGCGTGGCTTCATGGTGGGTATGCGTTGCCTGTTGGGTTTCATGCACGCCTTCCCCAACAATGGCGTCAAACAGGTCCGAGGCCGTGACTATTCCCTCAAAAGACCCGTATTCATCAAATACGAAAGCAATGCCCAAAGGTATGCTGCGCATGCGTTCAAGCATGTCAAAGGCAGAGATACTGTCTGGCACCACAACCATCTGGCGCAACCCGGCTTCTATCGAAACAGGCATGCCATCAAGCGTGCGGTCCAGCATATCCTTGGCCAACACCACACCCACGGGATTATCCACGCCGCCTTCACACACCACCAGCCGCGCATAAGTTGTCTGTTTCAGCGCCTTGATCAGCGCCTCACGCCCCGCATGGCGATCAATCCAGTACAGTTCATTCCGGGGGGTCATGATCGCGCGCACAGGGCGGTCCGCCAGACGCAGAAGCCGTTCGATCATGGTGCGCTCTTCATGTTCCAGCACACCAGTTCTGGCCCCTTCAGCAATGTAAGCCTTGAGTTCTTCTTCCGTCAGCGTCTGGCTGACAGCATCGGCGGCTCCCATCAGCTTGAGCACCAGATTGGAAGACTGCCGCAACAGCCCCACAACGGGGCGGGTGGCGTAGGCCAGCATTTCCAGCGGCAGGGCCAGACGCGCCGCCATGATCTCGGGCTCCCGCAAGGCGAGCTGCTTTGGCACAAGTTCACCCAACACCAGCATGAGGGCTGTGATGATCAACACCACCAGCACCATGGAAACCTGACCGGCTATGGGGCGGATGACGTCAATTTTTTCCAGCAGCGGAGTCAGATGGGCTTCCACCTGCACACCGCCAAACGTGCCTTCCAGAATGGACACCAGAGTCATGCCAATCTGCACGGTCGGCAGGAAAATCTGCGGATCTTCAGCAAGCCTCATGGCACGGTCAGCACCCCGTAGCCCCTGTTCCCGCAAAATGGCGAGGCGCGGTGTCCTGACAGAAATAAGCGCCAGTTCCCCCATGGCGAACACCGCGTTCAGAAAAATCAGGAGGAAAATGACAAGTATGGAAACAGTCATGAAAAACGGAAGTCCTGCGTGACGGAATGTCTGGGACGCACGATAGGGGAACCTGCGCCGAGAAACCAGTTCGGGGCCAAAGAAACCCATCGGGCTTCATTTAGCTGCACAGCGTTTATACGCACATCAATACACTCAGGCTTTCTTATGCGGCGGCTGTATATCTGGCAGACCAATAAAACAACCTGATCTGGTCCTTTTTCACCCTGCGGACAAAAAGAAAGGGCGGTCCGTTACCGAACCGCCCTTTCTCCTCATGGAGTCGGAAAACCCGAAATCAGTCAGCCGCAGTTGCTTCAACCGGTGCCGCGTCCGTTTTAGCCGGGGCAGGCGCATCCGTTTTGGCTTCTGTGCGGATAACCTTCACACGCGGGGCTTTTGCGGGCTTGCGGGCCGCAATTTCCGCCATCTGTTCTTCAACCTGTTTGGAGAACACATACTGCGCCGGGCGCTGGTTGGCCAACGAGATTTCCGGAGCCATCGGCTTTTCTGTTTCCGGTCCGAACAGGGCAACCTTGGCAATGTGCCAGGGCCGACGAACGGCATCCATCACAGCGGTCGATTCGTAACCGGAGTGCACCATGCAGTCGGCGCATTTTTCGTAGTTACCGGTGCCGTAATCGTCCCACTTGGTGTCTTCCATCAGTTCCTTGAAAGACTTGGCATAGCCTTCACCCAGCAGGTAGCACGGGCGCTGCCAGCCAAACACGTTACGCAGGGGCTTGCCCCACGGCGTGCAGTGGTACTGCTCATTCCCGGCCAGGAAGTTCAGGAACAGCGGAGACTGCGTAAACCGCCACTTCTTGCCTTTACCCAGACGGAAGATGTCACGGAACAGCTGCTTGGTCTTCTGACGGTTCAGGAAGTGTTCCTGATCCGGCGCACGTTCATACGCATAGCCCGGAGCGGTCATGATTCCGTCCACGCCCATGGCCATCACTTCATCAAAGAAGGAGGCCACACGCTTGGGGTCTGCGCCATCAAACAGGGTGCAGTTGATGGACAGACGGAACCCGCGAGCCTTGGCCTTCTTGATGGCGGCAACCGCGCGTTCATACACCCCGTCCTGACAGACGGAGGAATCGTGCATGGACTTGTCACCATCCAGATGCACGTCCCACGAGAAGAAGGGTGAGGGTTCGTACTCATCCATCTTCTTTTCAAGCAGAAGGGCGTTCGTGCACAGATAGACGTATTTTTTCCGGGCGATCAGACCCCGGATAATTTCCGGCATTTCCTTGTGCAGCAGCGGCTCGCCCCCTGCCACGGCAATAACCGGTGCGCCTGCTTCCGCATCCGCATCCAGACATTCCTGCAGCGTCATGCGCTGGTTCAGGATAGCCGCCGGGTAATCAATCTTGCCACACCCGGCACATGCCAGATTGCAGCGGAAAAGCGGCTCAAGCATCAGCACCAGCGGGTAGCGCTTACGCTTCTTGAGATGCTGTGTGACGACATATTTGCCGACCCTGACGGCCTGCATTATCGGTACGGCCATAAACCCCCGCTTCCGGCGCTTCTCTTACGCCCGCATCATAAACTGGATGAGACTAGTAACGTGTCAAAAAACGTGGCCCTGCCAAGCACCGGTCTAGCCCGCTTGCCTTACGGCAGCCGTTCAGGACGGCGGGCACAGCCACGTAGGTTCTGTTGGCCTGCATATAGGTCGGCCCATTTGTCAAGCTCAAGCCTTTTTCAAATCATGTGACAAAAAAGACACATTCACAAGTTAGTTTTTTAGGAAGCCTTGCGTTCAGGCGAGAAACATTAAACCAAAATGGCGGATCGCAGTGTCCGCTAGACATTTTGCGCGACGTAAGACACGCAAAGGGCAGCAAGTTCCGACCACGACTCAGGACGGCATTCTGCTTGCCGCAAGCAAGAAGATGGAAACGATCGCATGGACAGTTCTCCTGACAAGAAACCGGCGCTTTCTGCCGTGACATCGCATTCTTCCGCCCCCCTCGCCACTGGCGGTGCGACCATTCCGACGCTGGGCCGTTTTCCTGCGCTGGACCGTGTAACGTATCCGTCTGACATGCGGAACTTCTCGGTTGAGCAGCTCAAGCAGGTTGCCGATGAACTGCGGGCCGAGACGATTGATGCCGTCTCCACCACCGGCGGGCATCTGGGGGCGTCTCTGGGGGTTGTGGAACTGACCGTGGCCCTGCATGCCGTGTTCGACACGCCTGAGGACAAGGTAATCTGGGATGTGGGCCATCAGGCCTACCCGCACAAGATCCTCACCGGCCGGCGTGACCGCATCCGCACCCTGCGCCAGCCCGGTGGCCTGTCTGGCTTTACCCGCCGGTCTGAAAGCACCTACGATCCGTTTGGCGCAGCCCACTCCTCCACGTCCATCTCCGCCGGGCTGGGCATGGCCGTGGCCCATCATCTGCGCGCCGAGGAAGACCCGTCCTACCGCGAACGCAGCGTGATCGCCGTGATCGGCGATGGCTCCATTTCCGCCGGCATGGCCTACGAGGCCATGAACAACGCCGCCGTGGCCGGCCCCGGTGCGGAACGGCTGATCGTCATCCTCAACGATAACGAGATGTCCATCGCCCCGCCTGTGGGCGCGATGTCCAACTACCTCTCCCGCCTGATGTCCTCGCGCAAGTTCATGGGCCTGCGCGAACTGGCCGGAAAAGTGGTGAAGAAGCTGCCCGCCCCGGTGGAACGCACGGCCCGCAAGGCCGATGAATATGCCCGCGGCATGATCACCGGCGGCACCCTGTTCGAGGAACTGGGCTTCTATTACGTCGGCCCCGTGGATGGGCATGATCTGCCGCAACTGGTGGCCATCCTGCGCAACCTGCGCGATACGGATAACGGCCCTATCCTGCTGCATGTCATCACCGAAAAAGGCCACGGCTACCGCCCGGCTGAAAAAGCGGGAGACAAGTATCACGCCGTGGCCAAGTTCAACGTGGTCACCGGCGAGCAGAAAAAAGGCCCCTCCGGCCCGCCCTCCTACACCTCCGTCTTTGCCCGTGAACTGGTGCGCCGCGCCGCCACGGATGACCGGATCACCGCTGTCACCGCCGCCATGCCTTCAGGCACGGGGCTGGATGCATTCGCCAAATCCTACCCTGACCGCTTTTTTGACGTGGGCATTGCCGAACAGCATGCCGTGACCTTTGCTGCGGGCATGGCCACGGAAGGGCTGCGGCCATTCTGCGCCATCTACTCCACCTTCCTGCAGCGCGCCTATGATCAGGTGATGCATGACGTGGTGCTGCAGAAGCTGCCCGTGCGCTTCGCCATTGACCGTGCCGGTCTGGTGGGGGCGGATGGCGCGACCCATGCTGGCGCGTTTGACCTCGCCTATCTGGGCTGCCTGCCGGGCATGACGCTGATGGCCCCCTCGGATGAGGTGGAACTGCTGCACATGACGGCCACCGCCACCGAATTTGATGAAGGCCCCATTGGTCTGCGCTACCCGCGTGGCGGCGGTCTGGGCCTTGATCTGCCCGCCGAAGGGCAGGTTCTGGAGATCGGCAAGGGCCGGATCATCCGGGAGATGGGCCGTCAGGCCGGCGGCGAGAAAGGCGGCATTGCCATTCTCTCGCTTGGCCCGCGTCTGGCTGAAGCCCTGAAGGCTGCGGACATGCTGGCCGCCCATGGCCTGCCGCCCACGGTGGCCGATGCCCGCTTTGCCAAGCCGATTGATGTGGAACTGGTGGAAAATCTGGCCCGCAACCATGCCGTGCTGATCACGCTGGAAGAAGGTTCGATTGGCGGATTCGGCACACAGGTCGGCCATCATCTGGCCCGCACCGGGTTGCTTGATAACGTCCGCTTCCGTCCCCTCACCCTGCCCGATATCTTCATCGATCATAATTCGCAGGACGCTCAATACGAGCAGGCTGGACTTACAGCGCCACACATCACAAAAACCGCTCTCAGCGCATTGGGCATCGGAGACATGCTTCCAATGAACTTGCCAAACAGCTCAACGGGAACAAAATCATGAGCATGAAACGTATTTCTCTTCGTGCAGGGCTTGTGCTCGGTCTGGGCATGGCACTGCTCCCCGCTGCTGGAACGAGCATTCTTGCTCCGGCAGCCGTTGCTCAGTCTGCTCCCGCCAGTGCTGTCAGCGCACCAGTGCAGACCCTGTATGCCGCACTGGACAAGGCTCAGAATTCAAGCGCCAGCTTTGCTGAACGCTCCCAGATTGTCGGGGCTGCAGTTGATCAGGCCTATGATCTGGACGCCGTGCTGAAGGCCTCCATCGGCCTGCGCTATCAATCCCTGGCGGCGGAAGACAAGCAGAAGCTGCTCAGCGCGTTTCGTGATTTCACGATCGCCCGTTATGTTTCCAGCTTCAAGCCGGGTTCTGGTGCACGCTTCACCGTAAAACCGGCCATTGAAAATTCACCTGTGGGTGATAATAAAGTCGTGAACACGTATATCGGGTCAGACGACAGCATGCCGGGCACCCCCGTAAGCTACATCATGCATAACGGCACCTCCGGCTGGCGCATTACTGATGTGCTGCTGGGCGAATCCCGCATCAGCCAGGCCGCGGCCCAGCGTTCCGATTTCAGCTCCACGCTCACATCTGGTGGCGTACCGGGCCTGATCAACGTTCTGGAACGCAAAGTTAAAACCTTTTCTAAAGATTGAGCAGGAAGAGGGACGTGAAACCAAGCGGATGTATCGACAGCCCATATCTGGGCCGCGTGACGGCTGAGCTGTAATGTCCGCTTTCCCTTTTCTGGCTGCCGCAAGCGCTGTGCTGGCGGTTAGCGGGTGCGTCCAGTCCATGGCGGGCGCACTATTGCTCCGGCGTTTCCGCACGCAGGAGCGTAAGCCGGTCACGCTCACGCCGCTCCCTCCAGTAACGGTTCTCAAGCCCCTTTATGGGTCCGAGCCGTTACTGGAAGAAGCGCTGGAGAGTTTCTGCACGCAGGATTACCCTGGCGGGGCCGTACAAATTCTCTTTGGTGTGCGGGACGATGATGACCCCGCGATCACCATTGTCAGGCGTCTCCAGCAACGCCACCCGCATCTGGATATGCAGATTGTGATTAATCCCGCCGTACATGGGATGAACCGCAAGATCAGCAACCTGATGAACATTCTGCCTCAGGCGAAATATGACATTCTGGTCATTTCCGACTCGGATATTCATGTCACCCCCGATTATCTGCGGCATATTGTCAGCGCGCTGAGCAAACCCGGCACGGGGCTGGTCACCACCCTGTATGCCGGGCTGCCAGCCAAATCGACCGTGGTGCAGATGCTGGCCGCCTGCCAGATCAACCACAACTTCCTTCCGGGCGTCATCCTGTCCCGCTATCTGGGGCGACAGGACTGTCTGGGCGCCACCATGGCGCTGAAGCGTGAGATGCTGGACGCTGTGGGAGGGTTTGAAGCCCTGCTGCCCCACGTAGCGGATGATGCCCTTCTGGGTCGGCTGGTGCGGCAGCGGGGTTATGACATCACCATTGCCGATTGCCTGACCTGGACCACCATTGCGGAACGCAATACATCTGAACTGCTTTCACACGAGCTCAGATGGGGCCGCACAGTCTGCACCCTTGCCCCCGCCGGGTATGCGGCCTCTTCCATCCAGCTTCCGCTTTTCTGGGCGACTCTGGTGTTTCTGTTCCAGCCTCATGCGCTGTGGGCGTGCCTGCTGTTCTTCAGCGTATGGGCCATACGGGCCGTGACCGCCCTGCTCATAGACCGGACGGTCGGCACCCGCCCCTTGTGGCCCCTGCTGCTTTTGCCCATGAGAGACTGGCTTTCTGCGGCCATTATGGTGGGCAGCGCCAGCGGCACACGTGTGGACTGGCGTGGGCAGACCATGCATGTCGCGCCACACCCCATTCCCCCGCCGTCTCCGGGGCATTTGTCAGCAGAGCGCTGATACTGCTTGTCTCGCCCCTCCCTCGGCGGTAAGTCCCTACCCATATTTCCTGAGTTTCTCAGAACACCTTTCAGCCTTGTCAGGATAAGACCCATGATGAGAACCCTTTTTCTCCAGCCTCCGACCTTTGATGGTTTTGATGGCGGTGCTGGTTCCCGCTATCAGGCGCGACGTGAGATCAAATCCTTCTGGTATCCAACCTGGCTTGCGCAGCCGGCCGCCATGGTTGAAGGCAGCCGTCTGATTGACGCACCGCCTGCTGGCATGGGTATGGACCCCATTCTGGAAGACGCGAAGAACCGCGATCTGGTGGTTCTGCACACCTCCACCCCTTCCTTCGCGAAGGATGTGCAGGTGGCCCAGATGCTCAAGGACACCAACCCCAACCTGAAAATCGGGATGGTGGGCGCAAAAGTTGCCGTTCAGCCGGAAGAAAGCCTGCTGAAAGGTGCTCCGATCGACTTCGTGGCCCGTAACGAATTTGATTACACCATCAAGGAAATTGCTGAAGGCCGCGATTTCAAGGACGTGGACGGCATTACATGGCGCAACAAGGATGGCGTGATTGTCGCCAACCGTGACCGCGCCATGATTGAAGACATGGACAGCCTGCCCTTCGTGACCGAAGTGTACAAGCGTGATCTGCGGATTGAAGACTACTTCATCGGCTATCTCATGCACCCGTACATTTCCATCTACACAGGCCGTGGCTGTAAATCCCGCTGCACCTTCTGCCTGTGGCCGCAGACGGTGGGTGGCCATCGCTACCGCACGCGCAGCCCGCAGCATGTGGCAGCTGAAATCCGGCTGGCACGCCAGTATTTTCCGCAGGTGAAGGAATTCTTCTTTGATGATGATACCTTCACCGATGACCTGCCCCGTGCGGAAGCCATTGCGCGTGAGCTCGGCAAGATGGGCATCACCTGGTCCTGCAACGCCAAAGCCAATGTGCCGCGTGAAACCCTGAAAGTTCTGCGTGACAACGGCCTGCGCCTGCTGCTGGTAGGATATGAAAGCGGCAACCAGCAGATCCTGCACAACATCAAGAAGGGCATGCGCGTTGAAGTGGCGCGTGAGTTCACCAAGAACTGCCATGAACTTGGAATCAAGATTCACGGCACCTTCATTCTGGGTCTGCCGGGCGAAACCAAGGAAACCATTCAGGAAACCATCAATTTCGCCAAGGAAATCAACCCGCACACCCTTCAGGTGTCTCTGGCCGCTCCGTATCCGGGCACGGCCCTGCACAAGCAGGCAACCGAGAACGGCTGGCTGGATGAAAGCAATGCGGAACTGATTGACGAAAACGGCGTGCAGATGGCGCCGCTGCATTATCCGCATCTGTCCCACACGGAAATTTTCACCAGCGTGGAAGAATTCTACAAGAAATTCTATTTCCGCGCCCCGAAGATTGCGTCCATTGTCAGTGAAATGGTTCGTTCTCCGCAGATGATGAAGCGCCGCCTGCGTGAAGGTGTGGAATTCTTCCACTTCCTGCGCGACCGTAACGCGGCCTGATAACGCTCCACTTCCTGTTGGGTTGGAGAGTATGATCTGGCTCCTGTGTCTGGCCATACTCTCCCCTCCGCGACGGGAAGACAGGGTTTACCCATGAAACGCGCCATTATTTCCGCTGATGATTTCGGCCTGTCGGTTGAAGTGAATGAGGCCATTGAGATCGCTCACCGCGAAGGTGTGCTTTCTACCGCCAGCCTGATGGTGGCGGGCCCCGCTGCGGAAGATGCCGTTGAACGGGCAAAACGCCTGCCAAACCTTGGGGTCGGGCTGCATCTGGTGGTGATTGAAGGGGCTTCTGTTCTGCCCCACACCCGTCTGCCACTGGTCACCCAGCCCGATGGCTGGTTCTCTTCCTCCCAACTGGGCCTGGGGATTGATTACTTTTTCCGCCCCGAAGGCCGTAAGGAACTGGCAGCCGAGATCACGGCCCAGTTTGAGGCTTTTCGGCGTACGGGGCTGGTTCTGGACCATGCAAACGCCCACAAACACATGCATCTCCATCCCACGGTTGGCCGTCTGCTGATTGATATTGGCAAGCAGTATGGCCTACGGGCTGTGCGCACACCGCTGGAACCCCCGGAACCGCTTTACGCGGCTGGCACCTACACGGATACGCTGGGAGACTCCGCCCTCCGCCGGTGGACCAACCTGCTCCGCCACCAGATTCTTTCCGCAGGGCTGGTGACCAATGACTGGTGCTTCGGCTTGGCATGGAGCGGACATATGACCGCCGACAGGGTGGCCGCCCTTGCAGCGCATCTGCCCGAAGGTGTGTCTGAAATCTATTTTCACCCCGCCACCCATAAAAACGCCCTGCTGCAAAAGCTGATGCCCACCTATGAGCATAAGGCAGAATTTGAAGCGCTGTGTTCTTCGGGCTTTCGGGCAGGGTTAGAGCATTCGCATGCTGTGTTGTCTGGATGGCGGGATCTGATCCCTTCATAAACCGACAGGTTTCTTTGCAAGCTATGATATAATTATCACATTTTTGGTAATTTTCTTTCGTTTTCGCTCATATTTCTTGTTATAACTTACTCAATTGTTGACGCTGTTTTTCCTTTCTGTTTCAACTTCTGCCTGACCACTCAAAAAACAAAAACGAAATGGTCCACGCATTATGAAAAACAGCGCCTCTTCCGCAGCAACGTTCCGCCAGCACTCTCATCACGCCGGCTGTTTGACTGATACTCTTCTGTTTTCTCCCGTTTCTCAGAACGCCCTTGGCCTTGCAACGGCATGGCGAAAAGCCGTTCACGTCCGCGCAGGACGTTACAGCCCTGTAGGCTTTACCCTGCACGGTTAACGGCTAGAGGCCCCGTGAGCCTCAGCCTCAGGCATCGCCATTTTTTCCTACAAAACGAGAATTCAGGTATGAGACTGTCAGAAGCCCGTTGCGATAAAACGCAACGCCCGCTGTCGTACACCAGATCCCGTATAGATACAGGCTATCTGGCCCTGGCGCTTATAGTGTCCTGGGGAGCAAGCCCGCACAAAGCGGCGGCTGCCCCCCAGACACTGGAAAAACCCGTAGCCCCCGTAACGGACGCCATTGTCAGCCCGAGCGCCAAGGTCCGCCCGAATATTACGGCAGCCACGCGCCCGCTGAATACGGGCATGATGGATGCTGGCAGCCTTGGGCCTGATCCGGCTGCCATCAAGCGCCCGCCCAACACACCTATTCCGCCAAGCGGCGTACCGGTTCTGCCAACCCCCGGTTACGCAACCATGAGTGTGCAGTCTTACGCACCGGCGGGGGATCAACAGGGAGCGGCCCACACGCTGGAGCTGGATGCCCTGACATCATGGGAAGGACCATCAGGACTGCTGCCACCACGGCTGGACGCCCTCCGCCGCATGGACATGAACGACCCCTATTACGTACCCACGGCGGGCTCTGGCCATCTGGTGCCACAACTGACCGGCCCCAGAAACTGGCTGCATGACCGCGGCTTCACGTTCTCCTTCACTTACAAGGGAGAAGCCATGGGCGTGATGACGGGGGGGCTGGAGAAAGGGGTCAGCTATGTGCATGAACTCACCCTGCAGGGCGTATTTGACCTTGAACGGATGGCACATCTGAAAGGATGGTCCGTGCATGCACTGGTCATGGAACGGGCAGGCAAGGCACTGCAAAACGGGCGGCTGGGCGAATATTACGTTGCTATGCAGGAAGTCTATTCTCTTTCTGGCAACGTGGCGGCGCATCTGGTGGATCTGTATGCCGAAAAACGCTTCATGCAGAACCGCATGGACGTCATTTTCGGCCGCATGTCCCTCACCCATGTGTTCGCGACCTCTCCGCTGCTGTGCTCCTTCATGGTCACATGCTCCGCGCCTGTTGCATTGAAGCAGAATCCGGGTTTCAGCGTTTACCCCAAAGCCACATGGGGCGCGCGGGTGCGCCTGCGGCCAACGCGCGATACAGCGCTGCAGGTGGGCGCGTATTCCGTCAGCGCCCTGACCGACAACCCGAGCGGCTGGGCGTGGGGGGCAGAAAATACCACCGGCCTCTCTCTGCCGATCGAATTCACGTGGCAGCCCTTTCTGACCCGCAACCGTCTGCCAGGCCACTATGTGATCGGCTATGCGCATGACACCACACGCTATGCGGACAAGATTTCCTCCGCACTACCTGAGAAGGTTGCCGAAACCATTCCCGGAAAACGGTCTGCCCCGTCAGACATGTTCTGGGTGGAAGCAGATCAGATGATCTATCGGCGTGGCGGGCGTAACATGATGGCTGGCGGCTATCTGATGGCAGGTTACGTGCATGTCACCCCACGCGTGGTCAATCTGTCTGATCAGGCCTATGCCGGGTTCTCTCTGGTGGGGGTCATCCCCTCCCGTCTGACAGACCGTCTGGGGGTTCTGTATTCCTGGTATCATGTCAGCCGCCGCAGGAGGGAAAGCCAGATTCTGGCGCAGGATGCAGGCCTCTCTCTGGGCTCCACCCTGCATGGCGTGCAGAACGATTCCCATATCATTGAGGCCTATTACGCCATAGATGCCTTTCCCGGCGTGCTGATCCAGCCCACGTTCCAGTACATGATCCATCCGGGCGAGACACACCACATTCCGGATGCCTCCATCATGGGGCTGAAACTGATCGCCAATCTCTGACCATTATTCCCCTGTATGGAATGCATCTGAAGGCGTTCCATGCAGGCGTCGCGCGCGCTTTGACGCGCACGGCACCTAGGCATGGCAGCGCCTCTCTGCTAGGCAGCAGAGGATACTTTAACATTCTGACGCTGGCATGACTGACACGCCTTCTTCTCCCTCTTCCGGCCCTTCTGTAACGCCCAAGGCAGCAGACGCAAAAGCTGACCGTGCAGCACGGCAGGCCGCTGCGTTGCGCGCCAACCTGCGCCGCCGCAAACAGCAGGCCCGCAGCAGGCAGGAACAGGAAGCGGATACTCAGCCCGCCATATCCCCAACAGACCCCGCCAATGGAGAAACCCCGACATGCCCGTGATGCCCGATACTTGGATCCGCCAGATGGCACAGGATCACGGCATGATCGAACCGTTTGTAGAAAGCCAGAAACGGGAAGGCGTGATCTCCTACGGTCTGTCCTCCTACGGGTATGATGCGCGCGTAGCGGATGATTTCCGTATTTTCACGGATGTGAACAACGCCATTGTGGACCCCAAGAACTTCAGCCCTGAAGGATTTGTGTCCCGCAAGGCAGATGAATGCATCATTCCGCCCAACAGCTTTGTGCTGGCCCACACCATTGAATATTTCCGCATCCCGCGGGATGTGCTGGTGGTGTGCCTTGGCAAATCCACCTATGCCCGCTGCGGTATTATTGTGAACGTCACACCGCTGGAACCCGAATGGGAAGGCCAGGTAACAATCGAGATCAGCAACACCACCCCGTTGCCTGCGCGCATTTATGCCAATGAAGGCATCTGCCAGTTTCTGTTCTTCAAGGGTGAAACCCCGTGTGAGACCAGCTACGCAGACCGCGCAGGCAAATATATGGGCCAGCGTGGCGTTGCCACGCCCCGCATGTAAGCAGAACCCATGGACAGATTCATCATCCGGGGTGGCCGCCCCCTTCACGGCGAAATCACGATTGGCGGGGCCAAGAATGCTGGCCTGAAACTGCTTGTGGCAGGCCTGCTGACTTCTGAACGTCTGGTACTGACCAATGTGCCGCACATTGCGGACATTGCCACCATGTGCGCCCTGCTGACCCAGCACGGCCTGACGGTTGAGGCTGTAAACGGTGACAAGACCACCCTTTCCGTAGGGGGCGAAATCACCAGCACGGAAGCGCCTTACGATATTGTTTCCAAGATGCGGGCCTCCATCCTTGTGCTGGGCCCACTTCTCGCCCGCTGTCGGGAAGCCCGTGTTTCCCTCCCCGGCGGCTGCGCCATTGGCACCCGCCCTGTGGATATGCACCTCAAGGGGCTGGAAACACTCGGCGCTGTCATCACGCTTGAAAACGGCTACATCCATGCCCGCGCTCCAGAGGGCCTGAAGGGCGACCGCATCGTGCTGCCGTTCGCCTCGGTCGGGGCAACCGAAAACCTGATGATGGCCGCCACCCTGGCCAAAGGGCGCACGGAAATTGTCAACGCGGCGCGTGAGCCGGAAATGGCTGATCTGGCAAGCTGCCTGAACGCCATGGGTGCCAAGATTACCGGTGCGGGCACAGGCCACATTATTATTGATGGTGTGGAAGCCCTGCACGGAACCACGCACCGCATTATGTCTGACCGCATTGAATGTGGCACATACGCCTGCGCTGCGGCCATTACCGGGGGTGACCTTCGTCTGATTGGTGGTCAGGTTGAACATCTGGGCGCTGTGGTGCGCGCATTTGAAGAAGCGGGCGTGGAAGTAACGCAGGAAGGAAATGCCATGCGCGTGCGCCGCACCGGTGCGCTGCGTGGCATTGATATCATGACAGAACCCTACCCCGGCTTCCCGACAGACATGCAGGCCCAGTTCATGGCGCTTCTTTCTGTAGCGGAGGGGGCATCCATGATTACGGAAACCATTTTTGAAAACCGCTTCATGCATGTGCCGGAACTCAACCGAATGGGCGCACGCATCAATGTCCATGGCTCTTCCGCCATTATCCGGGGCGTGCATAGCCTTTCTGGCGCACCCGTCATGGCAACAGACCTCCGGGCATCTTTCTCGCTGATTCTGGCGGGGCTGGCAGCTCATGGAGAAACCATTCTAAGCCGTGTCTATCATCTGGACCGTGGATATGAAGCGGTGGAACGCAAACTGGCTGCCTGTGGCGCCCAGATCGAACGTGTCAGCAACTGACATTTTCAAGGCCGGGCTTTTTATAGCCCGGCCCCTGTTCAGCATGCCTGCATAAGAAACAGACACGTAAAAACCACTCAGCCTTCAGCTTTTTTGCAAAACTGGCTGCATTTTCCTGATACAGGTTGGCCCCTATAGGCGCTTTGCGTGCCTGATGACGTGTCGTGTGCCAACACTCATCAAACCTTGGCAAAAAATTGAGAAATACAGCAAACAAGCAAAGCGGCTGTCTGTTTTTCCGACCACTCAAGCATCGTTACAGAGTACTGGCAGAGATCTGCCCTTCTCTCTTTTTTGCTCAAGCCTGACATTTTCCTTCTGCCCCGGAAAATTTTCACGGGGCAGGAGGATTACGCCTTATTGCGGCTGGTTTGCCGCATCAATTTCCAAAGCAAGCTGCGCCATTTTCAGCGCCCCTTCCCGGCTTTTGGCACCGCAGATGAAACGGGCCGGATGCGCAAAAACGGCGTCTTCCACGCCAGAGACCTGCGCCAGCGTCTCTTTTTCCAGTCCACCCCATGCTTCCGGCAGGGAAACCCGTTGGCCGAAATCCCCACGCACGGGCGGGATTGCCTTTACATTCCACTGATCCGGACCAGCCGGAGACACAACATACACAACCGGAAGATCATGCTCGAAGATCACCTTTTCGGTCGGCATGCCGGTTTCCATGAGCAGAATCCGTTTGTCTTCGGCTTTTTCATAGGCTTGCAGAACGCGGTCTGTTGCCTTCAGGCTTGCGCGCACACGGTCAACCGTGTTGACCAGATGACCCGCCGCCGCTGTCGCCGCATTGGCAAAACCCAGAGCTTCCCGTGCCAGCGCTTCCTGCCGACCATACAGTTCCGTTGTGTCCCATGCAGGGCCACAGGCGGAGACAATATCCGCCAGAGAAAGTTTGCCCATTTTGGCAACGCCATTGTCATCCTGATCAATGGGCAGAATCAGGGATTTGTCGATTGTCCGCCACATTGCCTCCAGTGTGTCATCATCCACCGGGCTGGTCAGAATATTACGTAGAGCAGCGCGGCCATAATCTTTCCACAACAAACCTGCCGCGCTGTATGGCACCCCATCTTCACGCAGGGGCTTTTCCTTCATGTGGTGATCATACCGCCCCTGGGCAGGATCATGACGACCGCCTACGTCAAAAACAATATCAGCCTGAGCAATCTGGTCTGGGGCACGGGTGCGGACCAGTTCCAGCCCGTCAGACGCTGCACGATCAATCACGCGCGCGCGCAGATCTCCTTTGGGGGCAAGAGCGTAATGAAGAATGACATACCCCATTGTCTCATCAAGATGGAAATTTCCTGAATGGGTCAACGCTCTGATGGATCGACGCTCTTGTTCAAGACCAATGGGAGTATGTTCTGACATCTAAAAACCTGCTGACAAACGGAAAGAAGAGTTTGGAGTTCCGCCCTTTCATGCCTGACAGCGCGGATACAGACAATGCGTTCTCACCATTCCTGCGTCCTCCGCACATTTTCCAGCCATCACAAAGCGGATTGTGAGGCTCGTTTTCGATCACGCCCCCCTGTAAGACGCAACCTTACGCGACAAGATATTCACAGGCTGTTTGAGCAATCTGTGTGGGCGGTCTACGGGCGTTTTTTGTAGCTGAACCGTTTGGATTTACGCCCTGATCGTGCCGCATCCGGGCTGATAATCTCTCTTTTCACTTTCTAGAATGCCGCTGCCTTCGATAGCTGAATTTTCAAGCCGACTTTAAAATCAGACTTACAGTGAACATCTGGACGAAACAGGATTCTTCCGACGCAGGCTTTCCCCATAAAAAAGCCGGAGCGGGATGTATCCCCTCCGGCTTTTTCGTGGCTCTCAAGCCGTGTTTATTCCCACCAGATCGACAGGGAGCGAACGCCCTGTGCCCCGCGGATCAGAACCCCCTGAATATCCGCTGTCGCGGAAGGGCCGCTCATCAGCACGCCATAGTTGGCGGTGTGAAATTCCGGACGCTCCAGATAGGCCGTGTGCATATTGGCGGTCAGATTTTCCTCAGACAGGATCACCACAATATGCTGGGTCAGATGCGCGGCTGAATTAAGGTTATTCAGTTGCGCTTCGCTTAGATAGATGGACCCCATTTCCGCAATACCGAAGGGGCTGCGCACAACCAGCACATCAGTGGCCGCTGCCTGCTGCGGAGATTCAATCTCTTCAATGCGAATGGTGCCTTCAAAATCAGGCACAGCGGAGCAGATCACCTTGGCGTCTGGAAAACGGCGGGCAATGGCCGTGGCCAGTGTGTCACCTTCCTGAGGCATCAAAATCTGACCACCCAGAATCTGAAGGGAATTTTCAAACCGGTCACGCCCCTTATCCATATCCCCCAACATAGCCACGGGTGGCAGTGGATGGGCAGCGGGGTCTGGACGGTTGGCGCGCAGGGTGGCCAGAATGGTATCGCGCGAGCTCATTGTGCCTTGTCCTTCTTCAGACGGTTCTGCTTGTACCAGCTATGGAAAGTCTGCTTCACCGGGTGCGGCAGTTCCCTGTGTTTGCCCCACGGGTTGAGCCAGTTATACAGCACAAAGCGCGGCATGGTGCTGAGCGCGACCTCGGTCCCGTTAATGGCTGTGCGGTACAATTTGGGCTGACCCATCAATTTGCCAGCCATATGCATGATCTCCCGCTTCACAAACGGCAGTTCATGATGTTCGGCCAACACGCGCCGCCATTTGTAAAGCTGCTCATGAATATTGATCTTCACGGGACAGACGTTGGTGCAGCTTCCGTTCATGGTGGAGGCAAACGGCAGGGTGCTGTATTTCCGTTCATTGAAGGTGGGATCGATGATTGCGCCAATCGGGCCAGAATACACGGCACCGTAGGACAGACCACCGGAACGGCGATAGACCGGACAAGTGTTCATGCAGGCACCGCAGCGGATACATTTAAGAGACGTCCAGAACTCTTCCATGCCCAGCCGGGTGGAGCGTCCGTTATCCACCAGAATAATATGCATTTCCCCACCCTTTTGCGGGCCACGGAAATGGGTGGTGTACTGCGTGATGGGCGAACCAAGCGCGCTGCGTGACAGCAGCCGCACAAACACGCCAAGGTCAGCCATACGCGGCACAAGGCGTTCAATCCCCAGCGTAGCAATATGTAGGTTTGGCACTGTAGAGCTTAGATCTGCGTTGCCTTCGTTTGTGCAGACAACAAAGGTTCCGGTTTCCGCCACAAGGAAGTTGCCGCCCGTCATGCCTGCATCCGCCGTCAGAATAACGGGGCGCGCCGCCATACGCTGTGCTTCCGCCAGGGACTGCGGATCGTTATCGTTCGGGTCCGTATGGTAGTTTTTGGCAAAAATCTTTGCCACATCCGGCACAAGTTTGTGCACAGCGGGCACAACAATATGGCTGGGAAGCTGATCATCAAGCTGCTGGATGCGCTCGCCCAGATCCGTTTCCGTCACGGTTACACCGCGCGGCTCCAGATAAGCGCGCATGTCACATTCTTCCGTGACCATGGACTTGCTCTTGATGAGCGACTTTGCACCGTGCTTTTCCAGAATCTCGCCAACAATGCGGTTATGTTCCGCACCATCAGCCGCCCAGTGCACATGAATGCCGTTCTTTTTGGCATTGGCTTCAAACTGCTCCAGATATTCGGGCAGATTGGCCAGCGTGTGTTCCTTGATTTCAGAAGCACGTGTGCGCAGATCTTGCCATTCCGGCAGCAGGTGCATCTGCTGGTCGCGCTTCTGACGCATGTCCCACAGCCTTTCATCATGAAAGGTCAGATGCGGGGCGTCTTCCAGAAACTCTTCCGCCGCCTTGGCGTGATTGACTGGTTTGACCTTCATGCCCGTGCTCCGTTCAGGATTTCAGCAATATGAATGAAGCGAATGGGCACGCCATTCCGCTCAGCACAGCCCTGCTGATGCATCATGCAGGACGTATCGGCCGAGACAATATATTCCGCCCCGGCATTGTGATGGTCACGCACCTTGTCCAACCCCATACGGGCGGAAATGGCTTCTTCCGTTACGGAGAACGTGCCACCAAACCCGCAGCACTCATCAGGCCGCTTGGGGGTTGCAAAGGTAATACCCTTTACTTTTGACAACAGATCCATGGGTTTGGAGAAGAACGGCTCTCCCAGTTCGGACATGCTGGCCGTGCGCAGGGCGCGCAGGGTGCCGCAACTGTTGTGCAGGCCCACCTTGTGCGGAAACTCTGCCCAGGGGAAAGCATCAACTTTCAGAATATCGTGCAGAAATTCCACCAGTTCGTAGGTATTCTTGCGCACATGCTTGACGTCTTCCGTCTGCGGAATGGCGTCAAAATTGTCGCGCACATGATGGGTGCAGCTACCGGAAGGCATGACGATGGCATCATATTTGGCAAAATTGCGCACAAACAAAGCCTCAGCCGCGGCGGCATCAGAGTTGCAGCCGGAATTCGCCATGGGCTGACCGCAGCAGGTCTGATCCATTGGATACTCAACATCCTGCCCAAGTTTTTCAAGCAGTTCCAACGTCGCTATCCCGGCGTTAGGATAAAACGCATCAATATAACAGGGAATAAACAGACCGATCTTCATCAAACCCTCCGGTATAAAACAGGCTTACCCTGCCGCAATCATGATTTCGACAAGCGATGGACCACCGGAAGCCAGAGATGCTTCAATGGCAGGTGCGATATCCGCAGCCCGTGTAACCTGACACGAAGGTACACCCATAGACCGCGCCATAGCCTGATAATCTATGGTCGGATCAACAATATCCATGGCTGGATATGTTCCATCACGTGCAGAAATGTAATCTTTCTGCTGCCGCATGAAATTTTTGAGAACATTATATTCGCGGTTGTTCATGACCACGAATGTGACAGGCAGCTTTTCATGCGCTGCCGTCCACAAGGCCTGAGGCGAATAAAGCGCCGCACCATCCCCCACCAGAGAGACAACGCGGTCACGCCCCAAACCAAGAGAAGCGCCCACCGCAGCAGGCATGCCCCAGCCCAGCGCCCCACCCCGCAGGAAAGAGTATTGGCCAGACCATGAACTTTCCAGAAACAGCCGCACATCGGAAGACGTTGCAATAGCTTCATCCACAATCGCAACATCGGGGCCGATGGCCCGCACAGCTTCCCACGCTGCCACCCGTGGCAGAATGACCGCTTCGTTCTGGCGGCTCCGGGCTTCCTGAATAGCCTCGGCCCGCAACGTCCGGCGCTGTTGCGCCACCGTGGCAGCATTGGCTGCATAGGCATCCTGCCGCCCGGCTGTTGCAGCCTGCAACAGCGGAAGCAACGCCGAGAGAGAAGCCTTGATATCCCCCACCACGGAAAGCGGCGTATAGAATGTACGCCCCAGATCCTTCACATCGGAAGACATCTGATACACGGCGCATCCCGGCGGCACAGCCGGGCCTTCCGTATAGAGAATGGTAATCAGGGATTTCCCACCCAATGCAAAAATGGCGTCATAATCACTCAGCCGTTCGGCAATCGCTGTGGCCTGGGTGGGCAGGTTGCCGCACCACAACGGATGTGCCGTGGGAAAAGGCACGCGAGAGGGCCACGATGAGCCATAAACCGGTGCACCCAGGCATTCCGCTGCTGCTGCCACTTCAGCCGCAGCATCCGATGCATAGACTTCATCGCCCGCAATAATGGCCAATCGGCCTGGGGAAATGGCGGCTAATGTTTCCGCCAGTTGGTCCAGCCCGCCAGCCACAGCATTCCGATTGATGACTGAGGGAGTGCCAATATCCACGCTGCTCATTTCTTCCATGACATCCATGGGAAGAGAGAGGAAAACCGGACCAGTTGGGGCGGCCATGGAATCATGGAACGCGCGGCGCATCAGCACAGGAAGTTGGTCGGCATGCGCCACTTCCTGCGCCCATTTGACTGCCGGGCGTGCAATCTGAACCAGATCACCAAACAAAAGAGGGTCTGAGATGGTGTGGCGGGAATCCTGCTGCCCGGCCGTAACCACCAATGGCGTTTGAGACACGCTGGCATTCAGCAGATTGCCCATGCCGTGCCCCAGACCGCCCGCAGTGTGCAGATTAAGGAAGCCCGGCTTGCGCGCTGCCTGTGCGTAACCATCGGCCATGGCCACCACGCTGGCTTCCTGCAAGCCAAGGATATACCGCACATCCTGCACTTCCAGCAGGGCGTCCATTAACGGCAGTTCCGTGGTACCCGGGTTACCGAAAATATACTCTACGCCTTCGCTACGCAGAATTTCCAGCAAGACCGCGGCTCCCCGGCGTGTGCCGCCGTTGCCTGCTGCATCCACAGATGAGACCTGCATTCCTCTTTCCTTCACCAAAACATCCACGGGCGGCCCGCATGCGGTGAACGCCCTTTTATCTGTAGACGTTCCGGTGCTCTGGCGCGTCCGTCAAGCCGGATAGCCAAGGACACGCCAGCAACACAGGGGTTTGCTGGCCTGCAAGGAGAAGCAGGAAAATGCTGTGTGAAGTCGGGGGGCGACATCTGCACGGATCAAGGTCTTTCATACTACGCAGCCGGGCGCAGGAAAGACATCAGGGAGAGGTATTCTCTCCCTCAATGCATTTAAAAACACCGCAGCGCTGTGTGTTATAACAGGAAGCGCTGCGGAGAAACAGTAAAACAATATGCGTTTGGGCCAGAACAGGCTTTACGCTGCCGCAGAGGTTTCCCCCAACTGGGCCAGCGGCTGCATGAGCAGATGGTTGTGGGAGTAATCAACCGGCACGGCAATCACCACCGGACCCTGAACATCCATGGCGTCACGCAGGGCTTTGCCGACACCGTCCGCAGAATTGACGGTAATGCCTTTGGCACCGCATGCTTCTGCAAATTTTGCAAAATCAATCGGCCCGAAATCCACGCCAGAGCCACGACCGTATTTTTTCTTTTCCTGCATTTCAACCATGTTATAGGCCTGATCAATCCAGACCATATGGATGAGATTGCACTTCAGCCGCACAGCGGTTTCCAGCTCCATGCTGGACATCATGAACCCGCCATCACCGGAAATGGAGATCACTTTTTCCGCAGGATTAACCAGAGAAGCCGCAATCCCCCACGGCAGGCCGACCCCCATGGTCTGCTGGCCGTTGCTGATCAACACCTGCCGCGCCCGGAAGGACAGCAGATAACGGGCCAGCCAGATATGGAACGTGCCCATATCCAGACAGAGCGTCATGTCCGATGTGACGAACTGTTCAAGTTCACGTACAATCTGGAGCGGATGCACAGCATTGTTGCTGGTGCTGCGGGCGTTCAGCAGCGCAGAACTGCGAGCAGCCTTGTAGCCTTCCAGAATGGTTTCCAGTTCCGGCGCACGATCCAGCTTCCCGGTTTCCTTGGCCAGAGCTTTCACTGTCGGGGCAATATCCCCCACCAGTTCAACAACAGGCACAAAGGCGTTGTCCAGCTCTGCCGCGACAATATCAATATTGATAATCTTGCGGGCATCATTCACGTTCCACAGCCACGGATCATATTCCACCGGGTTGTAGCCAATTGTCACCACAACATCGGCTTCATGCAGAAGCTGATCACCATGCTGGTTGCGGAACAGACCAACACGCCCGCCGAACCGGTCCACCAGTTCATGAGAAACCGCACCCGCCGCCTGATAGGTGCCCACAACGGGAACACCGGTTTCCTTCACAAACGTTCTTATGGCCTCTGCAACATCCGGACGGCTGGCCAGCATGCCCAGCAACACGACCGGGCGGGCTGCATTTTTCAGAAGTTTAGCTGCCTCAGCCACAACATCTGCCGAGGCCGGACCCGTTTTGGGCACGGCCCGATCTGCCAGAACAGGTGCATCAGCAGGCATGGACAGAACATCCATAGGTGTGCTGACAAAAGATGCGCCCGGCCGACCACTTTCCGCAAAACGGAAGGCATTGGCAATGACTTCTGAAATAGCCGTCGGTGTCGTAATTTCCGCACTGTATTTGGTAATGGGCTTGAACAGGCTGACCGTATCCATGGTCTGGTGAGTCAGCTTCAGGCGATCCGCCAGTTTGACGGCACCGCCAATAGCCAGAACCGGGTCCCCTTCTGAATTGGCAGTTGCAAGGCCGGTTACAAAATTTGAGGCGCCTGGGCCGGATGTTGCAATTGCTACACCAGCCTTGCCCGTCAAACGCCCCAGACCACCCGCAATAAAAGCAGCGTTCTGTTCATGCCGGGTGACCACCGTAGTAATGGGGGAATCGACCAGCGCATCAAACAGGCGGTCAACCTTGGCCCCTGGAATACCAAAGACATGCGTAATGCCGTGGGCCACCAGATTTTGGACAATAAGCTCCGCGCCGCATTGTGCAGCGTGATCAGATTTTTTCGTCATGACTGTAAGATCCTGAAAGAATAACCACCAGAACTTGCTGTTTTGCAGATTCCGGTGGTTAGAAAAGGAAGTTAGCCGCCTTCAGCAATCCGAATGGCTTCGCTCAGGTGCTCAGGATTCAGATTGGCCTGAGCAAACTGCTCGGTGCGAGGCAGCTTGATTTCAAGGTCGGAGATCGTGGCAACTTCCAGTTGCCCACGCACCAGCCGATATTCGGTAACATGCCCGCCACGTTTCTGATCTTCCGTCAGAAAATGCAGGTGGTAACCAGCAACGTTCACACCCTGCATGTAAACAGGCGTGCGGAAACCGATCATGGTGCCGGTTACAGATTCCATGGTGAGGGTCGGCTGTTTCTTCACCACTTCAAGCATATGCGGGTATGGCTTGCACTGGCAGAAGACCGTCCGGGTATCCACCCGCTCAAACTCACCGGTAAAACGCACGGCGGCAAACAGGTTGGGGTTCCCAACCAGACTGTCCACCAGGCCTTCAAAACTTTCCTTGGTCTGCGGACGATCAATGTTGAACGTTTTTTCCGGTTCGAAATAGGTGACGCAGGCAAAGGGTGTTTTCAAAGAACCAGGCACTTCCGCTGCCAGACCCTCAGCCCGGAACTGGCGCACCACCCCTTCCGTGACAATCATTTCGCCATCAAGCGCGTTGAACGTCCCCAGCCCGAAATTGCCGTATTGAAGCAGTTCATCCAGAGTGGTTTCGCCATCATAAACAGCATCCAGCAACGCTGCCATGGTGGAGGTCTGATACAGGCGGTTTGCCACGGGCTTTTTGCTGACACCATTTCCCAAGGCGGAAGACCGGACATCCATGTCGGTCACCGGGCTGTTTTTCATGCTTCGCACCGTCTCACACTCTTGCTGATTAAGATTTGTGAGAAAAAGTTATAACAAGCCAACCAAGTGTTCCAATATATATTGAACCCATTATCCATACATATTATATATGCGACATGAACATCCGACACTTGCGTTACTTTGTAACAGTAGCTGATCTTGGCAGTATTACCCGTGCTGCTGAAGAACTGGGTATGGAACAACCCCCATTAAGTCAGCAAATCCGCCAGTTTGAACAGAAATTGGGCGTAAAACTGTTTGAACGGCAGACACGCGGTGTAAAACTGACGGAAATTGGCGCAACCCTGATTCCGCGCGCACGCGCCATTCTGGAATTGCAGCACCAGTTTCAGGTCACAGCCGAAGGACTCGCCCGCGGGGAAGTCGGGCACATCCGGCTCGGGCTAGCGGGAGCAGTACCGCTTCTTCCGGTTATCCCTCTTGCCATCAGATCTTTTCGGGATATTGCCCCGGATGTCACCCTCTCTCTGGAAGAAAGCAATACACCGGCCCTGTGTGCCGCACTGCACGAGTCCAGTACGGATATTGCCATTGTTCGCCCTCCCGTGCCTGATCCCGCGCGCCTTTCCGTTTCGCATCTGCTGGATGAACCGACTGTTATCGCCCTGCCCCGTGGTCATCGGCTGACAGAAGAGCCTGTTATCAGTCTGGACATGGTGGCGGATGATCCTTTGATCATCTTTCCCCGTGAACTAGGCCCCGGTTTTCATGATGCCATTCTTTCGGCCTATCAGTTGGCCGGGGTCACACCCATCCTGGGGCAGCAGGCACCGCAGATTGCCGGCACGGTTCCGCTGGTTGCCGCTGGGATGGGCGTTTCAGTTGTGCCGCGTTCCCTGTGCCAGATTCATGCGGGCGGGGTCACGTTCCATACCATCAGCGAACCCGCACCACGGGCCACCCTTGCCGTCGCCATTCGGTCTGGCCAGAACATGCCTATTGTCAGCCGCTTTGTGAAAATTCTGCGCACAACTTGCCGAGAATGGGAAAAAATGAGCCCGGAAGCACAGTTTCCCGCTTCCGGTTTCTAAAACACGGAACATCACCCATTCCGCCTCTTACCGAAATGGGGGCTTAAATGACCTGCTCCAGCAAATCAGGACGTGCTGCCTCAAAACAATTTTCAACCTGCCAGAGTGATCTGACAGGTTCTCATCGCTTTTCCGAGTAAGCATTGAAAAGTCAGCCGTTACGGGATGGCGAAGGATTTTTGAGACGAAAGGCGGATTAGTCTGGCGGCACGATGCAGTGCCATCCAGCTGACACCCCAGATCATTCAACCCCAAAAGACTCGCCAGACCTAACTTGGCAGACTTTTCAACAAGCAGCCTCTTATTGACGGTGATACGGCACGGAAGCGCGCGGCAGACCGTCCTCTATCGGCATGCTTTCATCGCGGGACCATTCATTCCAGGACCCCATGTAAATGCGCAGTTTCTGGAAACCCGCAGACGCCAGCGCCACATAAGTATTGGCTGCGCGTGCTCCTTTGAAACAATAGATGATAATATCATCTTCAGGGAATAGATTACGCGATGCCGCCAGTGCACGAATATCCTCGGCAGACCTGAAAGCCGACTGCTCTGCGTCAACACGCATGAAATCGTACCATTCTATCCAGACCGCACCGGGAATACGGCCTTTGCGCGGGGCAAAATCCACGCCGTAAGGGGAGGAACTTTCGCCCAGCCATTCCACTTTGTCACGGTTATCCAGCAGTTTGATGCCAGGGTTTTCCAGAGCGGCAAATACGTCTTTCCGTGTTGCCATCAATGCCGTGTTGACCTTCAGGGGGAATTGGGAGGGCGTAATAACCGTACGCTCCGCCGTCAGAGATCCTCCCTGCGCACGCCATGCCTGCAACCCGCCATCCAGAATACCAACCTGCGGGTAACCCAAATAACTGAGAATCCAGTATCCACGGCATGATGCGCCGTAGCGGGTATGAAGCGCATCTTCATACACTATGGCCTTTTTGCTGCCATCCAGCCCGTAATCCGCAAACAGAGTGGAAAATGTCTGCTGAAGCTTGCTGAGCCCTTCCTCTGACGTTTCTGCCAGATAGGTGAAAATATCCGGCATATTGACTGCACCCGGAATATGCTCCTTGGCAAAATCTTCTTCTGCCCGCACGTCAATCAGCAACGCATCATTCTGGCTGATCAGAGCGCGAACATGCTCAGGAGAATAAAGAACCTCTGCTGGCATCGCGCTTTTCCATCTTCATGTGAAAGGAGGCTTTATCCCTATAAGATGTCTTCTTCGCCCGGCAGGGGGGCGATCACAAAGCCGCTATGCCCGCACTTGGCTGTACAGTTTCATCATAAAAACAGAAGGCAGGATCAGGGGCGTCCGGAACGATGATAGGGATGCCCTGCGGCAATGGCCTGCGCACGGTAGATCTGCTCCACCAGCATGATCCGTACCAGCATGTGCGGCCATGTCAGTGTGCCAAAAGACAGTTTTGCATCAGAGCGTTCAATAACAGCGGCATCCAGCCCCTCAGCACCGCCAATGACGAAGCATAACGGGCGGCCAAGAGCAGACCACTCCGCCATTGCTTCTGAAAAACCCGGACTACTGAAGGAGCGTCCGGCTTCATCAAGAACGATGAGAAATGCCTGAGGAGGACACGCCGCAAGAATGGCCTGTGCTTCCCGGCGTTTGATTTCATCAGGGCTGCCGCGCCCGTCAGCCAGTTCCACAATATCCAGCCGGGGGCGCAGGCGCTTGAGGTAACGCTCCACAAGCGCCAGTTCGGCCTTGTCCTTCATGCGCCCAACCGCAACAAGCCTCATGGAGTGCTCCCCAAGGTTGGTTGGGCGTCAGGCGCATGAAGCAACAGGGTCGGAAACATCTGGTCACACGTCACAGAAAACAGACTCAGGCTGTGGGGACAGCCTCTGCGTTGCCGTCATCCAGCTCCGCGCCCCACATTTTTTCCAGACCGTAGAGTTCGCGTGCTTCTGGCTTGAACAGATGCACAATGATGTCGCCCGTATCCAGCAACACCCAGTCTGATCCGTTAGCCCCTTCGATCAGCACACGCTTGATGCCGATTTCCTTGAGCTTGCGTTCGATATGCTGCGCCATGGCGGCAATCTGACGATCAGCCAGACCGGTAGCAATCACCATCTTGTCCGCAAATGAGGCCCGACCGGCAAGATCGATGACCACAATGTTTTCGGCCTTATCATCATCCAGACTGGTGGTGATGAGGGTGAGAGATTGCGCCAGAACGTCGGGAGAGACAGGCTCACGCTTGACCTTGCCCTTAGGGCCGGAGGCCGCGGCTTTCTTGCGGACAGAGCCCGTGCTTGTAGCAGCACCAGCCACAACCGGGCTGGCGGACGGCGCCTTGGCGGCAGCGGCTTTGGCGGTTGCCGTGGAAGACCGTGTGCGTTTCGGTTTCTCGGCGGGGGGATTGGTGGTTATGATCGTTCTCCTGAGTGTGACCTGCCAGACGGGACGAGAGAGCCGACAGAGCTCCCAAATCCACCATTCTGACGAATTGATGTTGCAGATATACCGTTTTGTCGCCCCGGAAGAAAAGTCCATACTGGGGGGGGGAGATCAGCAAGCAATGCTGCGCGGCGGGCCGGTATGCGCCAGTGCGCCATATAATGCCCCGCTGCCCCATGCAAGGCGCGATTATTCTGCCCCGGTCTGGGCATAACGGCCAGGGGCACACACCGCACCAGTTGCCGCCAGCCTTTCCAGCGCGGCAGGGAGGCCAGACCATCTGCTCCGGTCAGCCACACAAACCGTGCATGGGGGAAACGCATCTGTAATTTGCGGATGGTATCAACCGTATAGCGCGTGCCGAGTCGGGCTTCTATGTCCGTTGCCACCAGCTTATGGCCATCCACCAGCCGCGCGACCGACTGAAGCCGCTGAACAAACGGCGCCATACCGGACGTTGCCTTCAAAGGATTGCCGGGCGAGACCATAAACCACACCTGATCCAGCCGCAGCGCCCGCAACGCCCGACGGGCAATGGCCAGATGCCCTTCATGCGCCGGATTGAAGGAGCCCCCCAGCAACCCGATACGCGCGCGCCGCAGATCTCCCGCAGTTGGAATAGCGTCCTGGCCGCCCACCCAGATCAGGTCCGAACCTGTCCTGTGCCGAGCACTTCGTACCGGAAGGTGGTCAGTTGCTCCACACCCACCGGACCACGTGCATGGAAGCGACCTGTGGCAATGCCGATTTCAGCGCCAAACCCAAATTCCCCGCCATCACAGAACTGGGTGGAGGCATTCCACATCACAACCGCGCTGTCCGTACCATTCATGAAGCGGTTCGCTACTGCTTCATCAGACGTGACAATGGCTTCTGTGTGAGAGGAGCCATAGCGGGCAATATGGTCCAGCGCTTCATCCACGCCGTCCACCACGGCAATATTCAACATGGCGTCCAGCCATTCGGTCCCGAAATCCTTCTCGGTCGCGGCAGGCAGATCCGGCACAATCTCACGCGCAGCAGCGTCGGCCTTGAAGCCACAGCCAAACTCAGCCAGATCAGCCACAATCAGCGGCAGCAGGCCGGGGGCAATGGCCGCATCAATCAGCAGGGTTTCCGTCGCCCCACAGATACCAACCCGCCGCATTTTTGCATTCAAGATAATCCGCCGCGCCATGCTGGGGTCTGCTGCAGAATGAATGTAGGTGTGGCAGAGGCCTTCTGCGTGGGCCAGCACGGGCACGCGGGCATCTTTCTGCACACGTTCCACCAGAGACCGACCACCACGTGGAATCAGCAGATCAACCAGCCCGGCAGCACCCAGCATCTCAGCCACATGGGCACGGTCCGCATCGGGGGCAATCTGCACGGCATCTTCGGGAAGATCGGCTGCCCGCAGGCCAGCTTGCATGGCGGCATGAATAGCCCGCGCACTGTGCAGACTTTCCGAACCACCGCGCAACAACACCGCATTACCGGATTTGATGCACAGACCAGCCGCATCTGCCCCTACGTTGGGGCGGCTTTCATAGATCACGCCAATCACACCAACAGGTGTGGCCACGCGACGAATACGCAGGCCATTGGGGCGCGTCCATTCTTCCAGAACACGACCAACCGGATCAGGCAGATCAGCCATATCCTCCAACCCGCGCGCCATGGCTTCCACGCGCTCCGGCGTCAGGGTCAGCCGATCCCGAAAGGCATCATTGGCCGTTGATGCTTCCAGATCGCGGGCATTGGCTTCCAGAATGGTGGCTGATGCCTCACGCAGGGCCGCGGCGGCGGCCCACAACGCCCGGTCCCGCGCGGAAGACGGGGTGGTGGCCAGAGTGCGTGCTGCCAGCCGGGCCCGCTTGGCCAGAACCGTCATTGGTCCCGGCGCAGACGCGGCCACGGTCTGCGTTATCACACTCTGTTCTCCGTCTTCATGCGCCTTCATGGCGTCCTTCATCCCCATTCCAGTGTTAGTCTCAGCCGCTTAACGTTACCGGATCACACGTTGAAGCGGAACAGCAGAACATCACCGTCCTGCACAACGTAATCACGCCCTTCAATACGCAGGCGGCCAGCTTCTTTTGCCCCGGCCTCCCCACCATACTGAACGTAATCATTGTACGCGACTGTTTCACAGGCAATGAAGCCGCGTTCAAAATCATTGTGAATGACGGCGGCTGCCTGCGGTGCTTTTGTGCCTGCGGTAATGGTCCAGGCCCGTGTTTCCTTGGGGCCAACCGTAAAGTAGGTGCGCAGCCCCAGAAGACCGTACCCGGCAGCAATCACGCGGTCCAGCCCGCTATCCTTCAGGCCGAGGCCTTCCAGAAATTCACGGCGTTCATCATCTGCAAGCTGGCTGACTTCGGCTTCAATAGCAGCAGACACCACCACAACCGCAGCGCCTTCCGCTTCGGCTTTAGCCTTGACCGCCTGTGAGAACGCGTTGCCCGTAGACGCCGAGTCTTCATCCACATTGCACACGTACAGCACGGGCTTGGAGGTCATGAGCTGCAGGCGACGAACGGCTTCTTCCTGCCCTTCGGGAATGGCTGTGCGGGCGGGGCGACCTTCCTTCAACGCTTCGATCAACGGTTCCGCCACGGCAATCTGGGCTGTGGCTTCAGCATCACGGTTCTTGGCGCGTTTCTGAAGAGCAGGCAGCCGCTTTTCAAGCGATTCCAGATCCGCCAGCATCAGTTCCGTTTCGATGATTTCCGCATCACGCACGGGGTCCACCCCGCCTTCAACGTGCGTGATGTCATCATCTTCAAAGCACCGCAGCACGTGGATGATGGCATCTACTTCGCGAATGTTGGCCAGGAACTGGTTACCCAGTCCTTCCCCGCGGGAGGCCCCACGCACCAGACCGGCAATATCCACAAATTCAAGGCTGGTGGGCACGGTCTTCTGCGATTTGCCAATTTCCGCCAGCTTGTCCAGCCGGGGGTCAGGCACGGCCACACGGCCCACGTTGGGCTCAATGGTGCAGAAGGGGTAATTGGCTGCCTGAGCCGATGCCGTTGCAGTCAACGCATTGAACAGGGTGGACTTACCCACATTGGGCAGACCGACAATACCGCAGTTAAACCCCATCAGCCCTTACTCCCTTCTGGCAACGCAACTTGCGTCATGAATTTTTCCGGCTGGCCATCCGCCAGCAGCGGCGCGGCGGCCGCCATTTTATCCAGCAGCGGCTCAAGCCAGTCCTGCCGGTCAGACTCCGTGAAATTACCCAGCACCCATCCATGCACACGCTCCTTGGCACCCGGATGCCCGATGCCAATGCGCACCCGCCAGTAATCCGGCGTGCCAAGCATTTTGTCCATGGAGCGCAAACCATTGTGCCCTGCGGCCCCGCCACCCCGTTTCACCCTCACCTTGCCTGCAGCAAGGTCCAGTTCATCATGGAAGGCGGTAATCTGATCGGGCGCAATTTTATAGAAAGCGGCGGCTTCCTGCACGCTGGTGCCGGAAAGGTTCATGTACGTCATGGGGCGCAGCAACAGCACACGCTGGTTACCAACGCGGCCTTCCGCCACCTCACCTTTGAACCGATTGCGCCAGGGGGAAAAGCCGTAGCGCTCTGCAATGGCGTCAACCGCCATAAACCCGACATTATGCCTGTGTCGGCGCATGGAAGGCTCAGGATTGCCGAGCCCGGCCCAGAGCAACATCACTGGTCCTGTATCTTGCAAGTAAAACGGGGGCACATGCGCTGTGCACGTACCCCCGCACCATCACTCCATAACAGAATGACTGCTATCAGGAAGCGGCTTCTTCCGTGCTTTCTTCAGCGTCATCCGCTGCATCAACACTCGGTGCCGCAACAGTGGCGATCACAAAGTTGGGCACGTGTACCAGCGGGGTCACGTTTTCCGTGCCCTTCAGGTCTTCCCAACGCACGTTGTCGTTGATGTCGAGCGTGGACAGATCAACACTGAAGAATTCAGGGATGTGTTCTGCATCGGCTTCAACTTCAACCGTGTGACGCACAATGTTCAGCACACCGCCGCGCTTGATGCCTGGAGATTTTTCTTCGCCAGAGAAGTGAACGGACACTTCAACCGTCACGCGCTGACCAGCAGCCAGACGCATGAAGTCAACATGTTCCGGCGTATCTTTTACCGGGTGCAGCTGAATGTCACGAATCAGGGCGCGTTCGGTCGCACCGCCTTCAATCTTGATTTCGTAAACGCGGGAACGCCAGCCAGAAGCCTGAATACCCTTGATCACGATGCGGGGGTCGAGGGCAATAAGAGCAGGCTCTTTCTTGCCACCATAAATCACGCCAGGCACCAGACCGGCACGCCTCGTCGCACGCGCTGCCCCCTTACCAGCCTTCGCGCGCGCAGAAGCTTCGATGGATGTAATCTTTGACACGGTGTACTCTCCTAGAAACCAGAACGTGCAGGCCTCCAGGGGTGCCTGCACGGTGCGGTGCCCTTAGCGGAAATCTGCCCTGAAAGCAATGCTTCCCTTGCCCAGGCCGGATTGACGCCGCCCCCTGCCCCATGCAAGCCAGAACACAGGCTGCCACCATGCAGCCCTGTGTCATACGCCCCGCCAGCGCAGGAATGCCGCCCATGCCTGAGACTCCTCCCCAGCAGTTCGCCAGTGACAATTATTCCGGCATCTGCCCGCAAGCACTTGACGCCATTGTTCGAGCCTCTGCCGCAGGCTCGGCCCCGGCTTATGGTGACGATCCATGGACTCGGCTGGCTGAAGATGCCATCCGCACCCTGTTTGACACGGATGCCGCTGTTTTCTTTGTCTTCAACGGCACAGCGGCCAACGCGCTGGCTTTGGCGACCCTGTGCCCGCCTTATTGCAGCATCATCGCGACCGACATTGCCCATGCCGATACATCCGAACGGGGCGCGCCGGAATTTTTTACGGGCGGCAGCAAACTCATGACGCCCCCGTGCCCGGATGGCAAACTGACATCCGCCGCCATCAAGCTGTGCTGCCGCAAGGCGCAAAGCCCGCAGGCTTCCGGCCCGGCGGTGGTCACCATCACCCAGCCCACGGAAAACGGACTTCTGTACACACCAGAAGAAATCCGTGCGCTGGCAGACACCTGTCACGAGCATGGGCTGAGCCTCCATATGGATGGCGCGCGTCTGGCCAACGCCGTTGCCGCGCTGGGATGTTCCCCCGCTGCCATAACGTGGCAGGCCGGGGTGGACGCCCTGAGCTTTGGCGGCACCAAGAACGGCATGGCGGTGGGAGACGCGGTGGTATTTTTCAATCGCAAGCTGTCTCGCGGCTTTGCGGAGCGTGCCAAGCAGGGCGGACAGATTGCCTCCAAAATGCGCTTTATCACGGCTCCATGGCTCAGCATGATCAAGAGCGGTGCGTGGCTGGAAAACGCCAGACATGGCAACGCCTGCGCCCGCCTGTTTGCCACAGAACTGGCAGGCGTGACCGGCCTTGACCTTGCGTGGCCCGTACAAAGCAACGGTGTGTTTCTGCTGCTGCCTGAGCAAAGCATGAACACGCTGCGCGTAAAGGGCTGGCGATTCTATACCATGTTTGGCGGAGTAGCCCGCTTCCTGTTCGGGTGGGATGCAAAACCCGAGACCGTAAAGGCACTGGCGGCTGATATCCGGGCCAGTCTGCAAGCTTGATCCACCTCTTCCCTTGACATCTGGGCGGCTCCCCGGCTTCCTCCCGCCCATATAGATAACAGACAAAGCGCCGGGCCTGTGTGATAGGCAGGCCGGGCCACAGTTCAGGACCAGACAATGCACCCTTACCGTACCCATAGCTGCTCGGCCCTTCGCGCCAAGGATGCCGGCACAACAGCCCGCCTGTCTGGCTGGGTCCACAGCAAACGGGACCACGGCGGGCTGCTGTTTATTGACCTGCGTGATGAAACAGGCATCACTCAGATTGTTATTCCGGCAGGCGCACCCGCACTGGCGCTGGCTGAAAACACCCGTGTTGAAAGCGTGATCACGGTCACCGGCGATGTAGTGGAGCGCGAGGAAGGCACCCGCAATCCGGATCTGGCCACCGGGGATATTGAAGTCCGCGCCCGTGAATTTGTGGTGCAGTCCGCCGCTGCCGTGCTGCCTTTTCAGGTAGCAGGTCATGAAAACTATCCTGAAGATCTGCGCCTGCGGTACCGCTACATTGATCTGCGCCGTGAGAGCGTGCACAGCAACATGCTGCTGCGTGCCCGCGTTATCCAGAGCATGCGCCGCCGCATGACGGATCTGGGCTTTGTGGAACTCCAGACCCCGATCCTGACCGCATCCTCACCCGAAGGCGCGCGTGACTTTCTGGTGCCTGCCCGCATGCACCCCGGCAAGTTCTACGCCCTGCCGCAGGCGCCGCAGCAGTTCAAGCAGCTTGCCATGGTGGCCGGGTTTGACCGCTACTTCCAGATTGCCCCCTGCTTCCGTGATGAAGCCTCCCGTGCTGATCGCTCTCCGGGTGAATTCTACCAGCTTGATTTTGAAATGGCCTTCGCCACACAGGATGAAGTGTTCGCCACACTGGAAGATGTGATGTCCGGCCTGTTTACGGAATTTGGCAAAGGCCGCACGGTCAGCCAGGCACCGTTTGAACGCATCCCCTACGCCCGCGCCATGAAAGTCTATGGGTCTGACAAGCCAGACCTGCGCAACCCGCTGCTGATTTCCGATGTAACGGAAGACTTTGCCAATTCCGGCTTTGGTCTGTTTGCCCGTATTGCAGCCGATGGTGGCGAAGTGCGCGCCATTCCGGCCCCCGGCGCTGGTGACAAACCCCGCGCATTCTTTGACAAACTGAACAACTGGGCGCGCGAAGCCGGTGCTGGCGGCCTGGGTTATATTGTGTTTGCGGAAGAAGGCGGCAAAGGCCCGATTGCCAAGAATCTTGAAGCTGACCGTGTGGACGCCATCCGCACCAAGCTGGGCCTGAAGGCTGGAGATGCCGTGTTCTTTGCCGCAGGCAAAGGAGATGAGGTTGCCAAGTTCTCTGGCCAGGTGCGCACCCGCATTGCGGAAGAGCTGGACCTGATTGAAAAGAACGCCTTCCGCTTCTGCTGGATCACCGATTTCCCGATGTATGAACTGAACGAGGAAACCGGCCGGATTGATTTCTCGCACAACCCGTTCTCTATGCCGCAGGGCGGCCTTGAAGCCCTGAACACCAAAGACCCGCTGGATATCACCGCCTACCAGTACGACATTGTGTGTAATGGTATTGAGCTTTCCTCTGGCGCAATCCGGAACCATCTGCCGGAAGTGATGATCCGCGCCTTTGAAATTGCCGGTTACCCGGAAAGTGAAGTGGAAGCCCGGTTTGGTGGTATGCTGAATGCGTTCCGTTATGGCGCACCGCCGCATGGTGGATCTGCGCCGGGTGTGGACCGTATTGTCATGCTGCTGGCAGATGAACCCAACATTCGTGAGGTTATTCTCTTCCCGCTGAACCAGCAGGGCGAAGACCTGATGATGGGCGCGCCCGCCACGGTGCCGCCCGAACGGCTGAAAGAACTCTCCCTGGCGCTGGACCTGCCAAAACCGAAACCCACCATCAAAAAAGTCTGAGACTGGAGATTCCCCATCCGGCGTGGTTGCGTCTGCCCGCCGGATGCTCTTTTGTATGAGGCATGACCAGATTCTGCGTTTCTCTGCCTGAGCCCGCCTCCCTTTTTCCTGCCAGATATTTTTTTCTGCGCTTGAGGGGCTTTTCTCTGAAAAACGGTCTGGCAATCGGCCTTCTGGCAGCCGCTCTAACAGCCTCTGAAACAGCCAGCGCGGCCCAGATGCCCCAGCCTGCCCCGCAGGCCACATCCCCCTCGATACCTCTGACTGCCCAACGCGCCACCTATGATCTGACACTTGCAGAATCGTCAGGAGGCAACACTCTCTCTGCCACTGGGTCCATGACTTACAACGTGCATGACGCCTGCACCGCGTGGTCCACCCAGCAGCATCTGGACATTCAAAGTGCAACACGCAGCGGCGGGGCTGTAGCTATGGAATCAGATTACACAACGCTGGAAAGCAAGGATGGACGGCATCTGATTTTTCGGACGGTGCAGAAATCCAACAATGCCATTTTACAAACCATAAGCGGAGAGGCCACTCTGGAGCCTAAAAATGCAGGCGGTGTCGTGCATTATGAAAAACCCATCCGTAAGACACTCAAGCTGCCACCGGGCACTCTATTCCCCATGGCGCACACTGCCGCCATTATCTCTGCCGCAGAGCACGGCACCTCAAGCTTTTCTCCCCTCCTGTTTGACGGTACGGGAGAGGACGGTGCCCAATACACCTACATTACGGCATTTCACTGGGGAAAACCTGAAAGCACACCATCCTTTCCGGCCTTACAAAACATGGAGGCTGGCCGGGTCCATGTTGCCTTCTTTGGTCATGCGCAGGATGCCATTCTCCCCGATTATGAAATTGGCATGCGTTATTTTGCCAATGGCGTTTCAGACAAACTTGATATGGACTTTGGCGATTTCAGAATGGCGGGCACCCTTCGTAGCCTGACCATTCCCTCCAAGCCTCATCATTGCTGACCCCTACCCCAACAGCAATTTCCGCCCTCAAAGACGACGTGAAACATCCATACGGTCAGCGTAAGATTGGTTATAGCGCCTGAAAACGATGATACGAACCCAGAATCGCCTTACTGAACCTTGCGGCGCACCATTTTAATCGAAACACGAACAGAACGTTCAATAGCAAAACGGGCCACCTTGCGGCAGCCCGTTCAGTGTGGTCTTAAAGAACGTTACCACTTAACGCTTGGGCTGCTCCGTGCGCAAAACGCCAATCAGAGCCTGTAAGTCTGCTTGATTGGCCTTCAAGAGCGCAACATTCTCAGGCTCCGGCGTGGGCATCTTGCTGGAGGCCTGGCCGGGCGGCACGTTCATCAAGCTGCCTGTCAGACCCACGCATGTCAGGCTCATAACAAAATCACGCGGCGTAAAGCCATTGGCTTTCAGAATGGGCGGTAAGCCTTGCACTTTGCTGACCATGGCAATCTGATCATCCAGCGACATACCAAGATGGCCAGGCGGCTGAAGATTGGCGGCGTGAATGGCTTTCAGTGTATTTGTCAGACGCGGCAGAACACCCGGAGCCAGTTTGTAATGCAGCGCGGTATCCATATCATGCCGCATGGTGGCCATCTGCTCAGCGGTCAAGGCAGGCTGCTGCTGACCATTTTCTGCCGGGGCGGTCTGCGCTACGGCAACCTGCCCCGCTGCAACAAAAGCAACGGCGGCCAGAGCCATCATTTTACCAGAAGCCAGAACAGTTTTTGTTTTAGTAAGCATGTTTTTCAAATCCGTATTTATGCAGAAATAACCCATTCACCCTTACGCATCAGGGGCACACGCCCGCCTTGAGCATCAAGTCCATCCACATCAATGTCACCTGAACCAATCATCCAGTCGATATGGATCATGCTGCTGTTGGCCCCACGTGCAGCAAGAGCCGCTTCATCCTGCCCTGCGGTATCCTGCATGCATTTGGTGTAAGCCTGCCCAAGAGCAATGTGGCTGGCAGCATTTTCATCAAACAGTGTGTTCTGGAACAGGATACCGCTGCTTGAAATGGGGGAGGAATGCGGCACCAACGCAACTTCACCAAGCCTGCGTGCGCCTTCATCCGTATCCAGCACACGGGCCAGAACGTCTTCACCTTTGGCGGCGTGCATTTCCACAATCTTGCCGCCTTCAAACCGCACCCTGATCTGATCAATCAGAGACCCCTGATGAGAAAGCGGTTTGGTGCTGGCCACGTACCCGTCCACCTTCAACCGATGAGGAGTAGTGAACACTTCTTCCGTTGGAATATTGGGGTTGCAGATCACGCCGTTTCCAGCTTTTTCAGCCCCCCCGGCCCACTCATGCCCCTCTGCCAGACCGACGGTAAGATCCGTTCCCGGCCCGGTAAAATGCAGGGCATCATAACGGGCATTGTTCAGGAAAGCCGCACGCCGATGCAGGGTGGCGTTATGCTCAGCCCAATCCGCTACCGGGTCAGCCCCCGTCAGGCGGGACGCCTCAAAAATGGCCTGCCACAATCGCGCAACAGCCTGCTCTTCTGGCAGATCGGGAAAAACAAGAGTGGCCCATGCGGGGGTGGCAGTCGCCACAATGTTCCAGTTCACATCGAAATTGGTGATAATTTCCATGGCGGGTTTGTTTGCGCGGGAGGCCGCACGGCTGGCGCGGGAAATCCGCTCTGGGTCCTGCCCCGCCAGCAAGGCAGGATCTGAACCGGTAATTGCCATACGTGCGGCCCCTGCGCGGAACCCTTCCGTCATGCCTTTGGCCAGCCAGTCCGCCGCCGTATCAAAGGTTTCATCCTGCGCGTAACGGTAGCGGGCCAGTGTGGTCTCCGCATCGGAATAAAAGGTGGTCACCAGCGAGGCTCCCGCTTTGTAGGCGTGCTCTGTTACCCGGCGGACCAAAGGAACAGCGTCAAGGGGGGCGGTGATAATCACCTGCTGACCTGGCGCGACATTCAGGCCTGTGCGCACAGCGACTTCCCCCAGACGGTCCAGCATAGTGTCCAGTTGTGCACTGCCAGAGGCGTAGACCTCAGCGCTTCCTGTTTTCTGCTTATGTGCAGCGTCTGACATGCCGATCCTTCCTGCTGCGGGAGGAACTCCTCCCTTTACCTATTATGGCACCCACACCGCAGGGGTGAAGGGAGCCACCTTTCTTCCCTGATCGGATACTGAAGCAGGTCATCCGTCAACTCCCGGAGAGCACACGTCTGCCTTCCGAGCCGTGATCCGCACCCAAAACGGATAGTTATTGCCCCCCTTTCGCAAAGACGGAACCTGAGCAAAAACTCAACCCGGCAGGAGAACACGCTTGCAGGAGCTCAAGAAAAAAGGATGAGACAGGCAAGACAGAGGAGAAAGGCGCGTAAAAACCTTTCACGAGCTTTAGGAAGCCCTCTTCAGGCTTCGGGCAACAGCACCGGCTTAAGGGCAGCGGGCAAATAAAGAGGATGACACGGACGCCCATTGGCTCCCACCCGCATGGCATAAACCGGAATACCGTGCTGCTGAAGCATGCGCACTACCTCCGGCCCCCGCTCCCATAACGCCTTGAGATGAGGCGAGCCATACGCAGCAATCACCATATCCGCCTCTCGCGCCATGGCCAGCAGAGCAGCATCATTCTCCGGCCCGACCGGATCAGGCGTTTCGAGCAGGCGTTTCTGATCCGTGCAACGATAGGCAAAGGTATTGCCCACCAGAATACTGCCATACCCCCATGCCCGCGCATAACGCTGACACTTGGCCACAGTACGATCATCCCCATACTCTGTTGCAACGGACGGATTCATCATGAGCCACATGACGGAGGGACGACTGGCATCCCACACCCGTTTGAGCTGATAACGGTAACAGCGCTCCGGGCCACCATACGTAGCGGTGCTGACAACATCATCAGACAAGGTGAGTGGGCGGGATTCCCCCACATGATGGGCGTCAAAAAGGTCCGTCATAGCTTTTCCGGTTGGTCATCACACAGCGTCACAGCGCGCTGGCCCCCGTTTTACCCGGAATGCAGACTGATAAAAGCCACTTAAAGGCTGGGTGTAGGCAAGCAGGCATAAAAAAACCGCCTCACGGGCGGCAAAACCGATGCCGGACTGGCGTCATTCTCACAGGAATGACGGTCCGGGCACTCCCTGCACTGCCATAGGGCAGCCGGGACAGTGCATCTGGTCAGATAGGAAACCCCACCTGCTCAGGCAACGCGGTCTGACACAGCGGTGGCAACCATCAGCGTGGCAACAACCGGCAGGAAAGCAAGCATAGGAGCAACCGCGGCAAAGTTCACAACGGCGGCAACCATTTCATTTACAATTTGCATAGACATTATTCTGTTTCCTTAGATTTACTCGGTGAAGGGCTACAACCACACTTCCACCGGGCTCGACAACAGAAAAGTAGACGCTGCCTGCCATCGAAAAAACGCATGATGAATACTTAATTTTTTTGCTGTTTTTAAAGTAATCAGATGGCATTTATTGCGTATCAATATCCTATACACCATGAAAACCCGTAGTTTAAAAAAGATGCAAGGAGTAGAAAGAGACTACCCTCGGTCATCTTTTTTGATTATTTTTTGAGCATTTGCTTATTTGGGGATCATCACATTTTTATGATGAAAAAATCAGGTTTTTTGCTCTTTTTGAACCTTCAGCCCACCCATTCTGCCAGGTTCAGGCAGACCACTCACACTGCTTTTTCCGAGAAACCTCCCGATTCGAGTCTGACAAGCCCCTGCGGATGGCCCCAGACCCACGGCTCCCCCACCGCTTGCTTCCCACCGCATTTCATCCCAAGAACCATGCTCTTCTATGTCATGTAAGTGCGTAATGGATCAGCGATACCGCATTCCCCCTTTGGCAGCCCTGAATGCCTTTGCCGCCTTTGCCCGCACAGGAGGGATACGCCGTGCGGCGGCAGAACTGCGGGTGGATCACGCGGCTGTCAGCCGCCATCTGCGCGATCTGGAACAGATACTGGGCATTACCTTACGCGATCGCGCGACAGGAAAACTGACTCTGGCAGGGCACACCTATTACAACCAGATCGCCCCCCTCCTGGAGGGGTTGGCCCGTGCCACAGCCGATATCCGTCAACAGACACCTCATCTGACCGTAACGTGCGTGCATGGGTTCGCCTATCACTGGCTGGTGCCCCGGCTTGCGGCCTTCCGGCGAAACCACCCGCATATTGACCTGTTGCTGCGCCCGGTTGATGCCAACACGGCGTTTCACGGCACCGGTATAGAAACAGATAGCCATGCGGATATTTTCTATGCACGCGATGATGCCCCGCCCGCAGCACTCCGCACCTTGAGAAGTGTCGCTATTGCCCGCCCTCCGGTTTTTCCCGTGGCGTCTCCGGCATGCATAGCCGCTATGGGCGGTCAGCCCGCCAGACTGACAGACCTGCTTCAGGCCCCCCTCTTGCAGGAAGAAGATGATGCGGAATGGCGGCTATGGTTCAACGTGCAGAACGTGGACATCTCTCATGTTCCCAGTGCTGGCCGGTTATGGCAGGCACATATCACGCTTGCTGCCGCCCGGGCTGGGGAAGGTATAGCCTTGGGAAATGCTTTTCTGCTGGGGGACGATCTGGAAACAGGCCGTTTGGTGCGCATCCTCCCTACTAGGGAACCGCTCCGGGAAACGCCTTTGGGATCTTATGTCCTGCGCGCCACGGAACGCGCATGGGAGAAACAATCCCTTTCTATTTTCCGCGCATGGTTACTGGAACAGGTGGCAATACAGACAGTCAATACACCTGCCTGACGCGGCTTATTCAAACACGCCCCCCTTTAACGCCATCACGCACTCCGGCACGGCACGTACTGGTGTTTTTTTATCACCAGAAAGGCAAGAAAAAATCGCCTCCTCTTGCATCTATGAATCCATTACGAACCAAGCATGACCACATTGGCCCCGCATGCTGGCCTTTGTTTTTTGCACCATAAGGAGCCTTTACGGCATGAGCATCACCAACAAGGATCTTCTCGCCCGCCGCGCCAATGCCGTGCCACGCGGTGTTGCCACATCCACACCTGTTTTTGCAGATCGCGCTGAGAATGCGGAACTGTGGGACGTAGAAGGCCACCGCTACATTGATTTTGCTGGCGGGATTGCCGTGCTGAATGTGGGCCATCGTCACCCCAAGGTGCTGGCGGCTGTCAAAGACCAGCTTGACCGTTTCACTCACACGGCGTTTCAGGTTTCAGCCTACGAATCCTACATCGAACTGGCCGAAAAACTGAACGCCCTTGCGCCTTTTTCTGGCCCGGCCAAGACCATTTTCTTCTCCACCGGCGGGGAAGCGACGGAAAATGCCGTTAAAATTGCCCGCGCCGCCACCGGCCGCAACGGGGTGATTGCTTTCTGTGGCGGGTTCCATGGCCGCACGCTGCTGGCCTCTGCCATGACAGGCAAGGTTCTTCCCTACAAAGCACCGTTTGGCACCTTGCCGGGACAGGTTTATCACCTCCCCTTCCCTGATGGAGACGTAACAGTAGAAGACAGCCTGAAAATGCTGCACTTCCTGTTTGCGTCAGACATTGGGCCGGAGCAGGTTGCCGCCATTATTATTGAACCCGTGCAGGGTGAAGGTGGCTTCCGCATCGCGCCGCCTGCCCTGCTGAAGCATCTCCGCAGCCTCTGCGATGAACACGGCATCAAGCTGATTGCGGATGAAGTGCAGACCGGTTTTGCTCGCACCGGCAAAATGTTTGGCATTGAGCACTCCGGCGTTGAGCCTGATCTGGTATCTGTCGCCAAGTCTCTGGGCGGTGGCTTTCCCATTTCCGGTGTGATCGGACGGGCAGACCTGATGGATTCCGTGCCGCCGGGGGGCCTGGGCGGCACCTATGCCGGGGCACCGCTGGCCTGTGCCGCAGCGCTGGCCGTGCTGGATGTGATTGAAGAAGAAAAGCTGATTGACCGTGCAAACACCATGGGCGAACGCCTGAAGGCACGAATCAATGGCTGGCACAAACGCAAGGATATTCTCCCCGTCAGCACCGCACGCGGACTGGGCGCCATGATTGCGTTTGATATTCTTGAAAACCACGCTGGAGAAGAACAGTGCGCAGGCTTTGCCAGCAAAGTCTGTGCCAAAGCCTGCGAAAAAGGGTTGATCCTGCTCTCCTGTGGTGTAAAGGGCGCAACCATTCGTATTCTCACGCCGCTCACCGCTTCCGATGCGCTGGTGGACGAAGGGCTGGATGTGATTGAACAGGTTCTGGTTGAACTGGCCTGACCGACACATTCTCCTTTGAGACAAAAAAAGAGAGCCTCCCGTGGGGCTCTCTTTTTTGCTTTTGAACTCTCTGCGTCAGACAGATCCGCTCAGGCAGGACGGTCCGCAAGCCAGCAATCAAACCAGCGATAACGAGGGCAGCTTAATTATAAGAGGGTAGAAAACCTTCCTGCTCAGTCTTTCTGCCTTGCCTGATGAAGAGGCTGCATAGCCCCTTCTGCTTTTACGCTTGCTCTGCTGACTTGCCGGAAAACAGCCGGAACAGAGGGCCTGTAAGAGAGGTGGAAATAACTGCCAGCACCATCAGAGCAGCAAAGGCGAACTCCGAGATCATACCTTGCGCGTGAAGAATGGTCGCAGCCACAATTTCCATTAGCCCTTTACATTGCAACAACGCCCCTACACTCAGCCTCTGGCGCGATGTCAGCCCCGCCGCCGGAGGGAAAAGATAGACCGCGCCCATCTTGGTCACAATGGAAACTGCGACCAGCGCCAAAGACGCAACCAGAGAGGGCCATGTCAGGGCATCGCCATCAATTTTCAGGCCACTATGGCCAAAGAACATGGGAGCAAGCCAGATCAGGGCAAAGGTTCCCACTTCTTCCACCGGCAGGCGACGTACCCAGCTTGGCGGCATGATAGCTCCGGCAAAGTAAGCCCCGATCAGTTCATGCAAACCAAGCTGCATGCTGGCCCATGATCCGGCAGCCAAGTAGATGGGCACAGCCGCCCAGATCACAATAAGGGGCGGATGCCGGAAGTGGCGCGCAGCCCACCCTCCTGCTGATGCCAAGGCAACCAGCATGAGTACCGCCAGAAATTCCAGCCACGACCAGCTATGCAACGCGGACGGCCCTTTGGCTACAAACTGGAGAATAGCCAGCCCGATCCACAATGCGGCGTCATCAACCACAGCCAGTTTCAGGGCCAGTTGGCCTACGGCACGATGCGTGGGTTCAAGCTCACGCACAATACCAATCAGCACCGGCAACGCGCTGACGGCAATACACAACCCGAGGGAAATAGCGCCCAGCAGCGGCGAAACTTGCGGAGCTGCCCAACCGTGAAGAGGCAGAAAAAACTGATAGATCACCACAGATCCAATCAGAAACGGTCCACCGAGCGCCACAGCGGCGCCACCCAGCAGCCGGCCAAGCGAAGGAGCGGGAATAGCATCCTCTCCCTCTCCATGATTGGGGTTCAGCCACATTTCCAACCCGGCGGTAAATGCGAGCACAAGCACGGCAACCCAGCCGATATCATCCCCATAGACAGAGGGAATGCCCCAGCTTTCTACCGGCACATGCCAGACCGCCATCAGAATACCCAAAAGTATTGGCAGAACAACTATTGGTAATACTCTGCGTGTTACACGCCATAAAACCCACGGAAAGAGAACAAAAACACCAAAATCCGCAAAAAGAGATATTATTTTTTCCATTCTTGCCCTCCCTTTCGGATTAAAAAATATACATTTTCTTGCTTTTTATCATTATAAATTGATATTTCCAACCAATACCATCCTATCCCTAAATTTCGTTGATTTTTACCTAGTGTGCATGTTGTATCATTGAGCTTCGCCGCGCCACTCCGTTTTGCGGTTTTTTTGCGTGTTATCTTTATAATTCACTGTATTAAAAGAGGAATTTCCGCATCCCTCGTGCTTTACCCACACAGCAAAGGGAGCGGAAAGAAGGGAAGATAATTTTTCTTTTAATCCTCAAAGCCACCCAAGACCGGAATGGATATATCACCGCCATCCACTCTTGCGCGATAAAGCGTCTCTCCACCCTTGCCCTCGGAGGATTTCCCTACCCCCTTCAGAACACGCCTTCGTCATTGTGCCCATCTGACACACACGAGGCTTGAGAAAGAAACCGGGTCATACAACTCCAGCGAAAAGCCTCCTGCAATAATGAACAGGAGCACATAAAGCGCCATAGGCTAATGTGCGGCTGGATCAGAGAGTGCGCCTTCCCCCAAAAACCGCACTGCATGAAAAGGAAAGACGCGCGGGAGCTACCCCCTCACACGGGCTGACGCAAAATTCTCCAAACGCCGGACAAAGCTCTGTAATTCATCATGGTGCAGCAGAAATATCTTGTTTGTTTTCGCCAGTTGCTGCGCGGGAATGGTGTAAGGCGCATTTGAAACAACGGCTGCAAAACGGCCTGCATAATGATGCTTGGCTGCCGCCACCTGTTGCACAGCATCATTCCCCACGGCTTTGGAATAAAGTTTGCACTGCAAGACCAGGCGCAGGCCTTTTTTTGATGCGACAATATCCGCCCCCTGATCCCCACATTCTGAGGTAACAATTGCCTCCCACCCTGATTTTCTAAGAAGCTTTGCACAGTACCGTTCATAATCAAACGGATCCATGTCAGGGGAATAAATATCAGGATTACTGCTTTTAACCGGAACAGCGCGGGGTTCTGTAAAAGCAACCTGATCTAGATATGTCAGCAATAGAGGCGTGGCTTTTTCAAAATATTTTTCATACCCAGCCTTTGCGAAGCAGGCATACACCTCCCGCTTCATGAAGTCGGATTTTTCCTTGTTCCATTTATCATAAATAGTGGTGCCATAGGCATTCTGAAAGACTAATTGCTTCCGCCGGATTTGAAGACGATCAGCCAAACTATCAATCAGCCGCTTGCCAGTTTGCAGCGCCTTTCGGAACGCTCTCCGCCGACGATATGCTCCGCCAATTTTAAGCAGAACATACAACCCGGCACCCCACTCAACAAATTTTACAAGCCCATTCTGCCATCCCATCCGTTCAGACAGGATGTGTATTTTTTCCCGAAAAGTATGAATGGTATTTTTAAAAATATCTGTTTCTGGCAAAGCACTCGCCAAGCCGGGAACAAACGCGTCATTCTGTTCCTTGTGAACCGGACGGGACGCAGATGACTTCTGATTACTGCCATGGTGGTCTACCCGGAAAGACTCAACAGTTTGAACAAAATCCTGCTCGGCAGATGATGTATCACCACGAGACGTGACGGCGCGCCGGACAAAATACAAAGGGGGCAAGCCGGGTGTTGGGGGTGTTTTGCGCAGAAGCAGCACGTCCCCATTTTCAGCTATTTCATCCCACTGTCCGGCATCATTTATAACGTGGCAATCATAGAGTTTCTCAAATTTTGTGAGATCATGACCATGCTGCATCGCCTCATTGGCATCACGCGTGGCAGCAGGAGCCGCACAGGCAACTGTAGGGGCCGTTAACCGATAAACCGTTTCCGCTTGCGCCGGGCTTACCACAAGCGCGGCAACGCTGACGATATACCGGATCTTCACCTTGTTGCATCCCTTCAGTCTTGGAACCCGCAGTGCGGCACAACGGAGACGCAAAAAGGCGTTATCTCACAGGCTGCAACAGGATCGGGTAAATTCAATGTTCATTTTGGCTCAGATTACAGAAAAACTAAAGCCGCAAACCGCATAACATCTTGTAAAAACGGCTTTTCTTGGAAAAAGAGCCGCTCACTGGAGCACTTTCTTAACTTTCCACTCTCCTCAGAAGCCGTTTTCCTGATGGAAGAGAAAGAGAATCGGAGAAACAGCGCTCCTCCTCACATTCACACCATGGCGTGGCGTGGCGTGGCGTGGCGTGGCGTGGCGTGGCGTGGCGTGGCGTGGCGTGGCGTGAAATATGCTGCCTTCACTATCGTCTTTTCCAAGCTTGGAGGCACTCAGTCACTACCTGTTAGAAATCGGACAATAAAAAGCGAGACTGCTTCTCTTTCAATCTGCACATGTGACAAACACTTGGCAAAACGCCTGCTCCCCCATAGCAGCCTCAACACCTGCACCTTTTCCCCGCTGAGGGCGCGCCACAAGAACCAGTCTGACCCCATAGCCCGTCCTCAAATCAGGGGGGGAGTGGGCACACCCAACCGGCTTGAAACAGGCCGCTTATTGCCACGACCTATTCGTGCAAAAGTGGGACTGACCAAACGGCATGTCAAAAAAAAAGTCTGGTCGCAGGGGGAAGCAAAGCCGCTACGGAACAATCTTCTTCCTCAGGTAAGGGCAATAATACCCTTGAGGGTGGCGCATCAGCCACCAGGAGAAAGTGAGAAGGAGCGGTACGCCGTCCACACATCATGAGGATAGCCAGCCGAAGAGGCGAAACACACTCTAACGCGCTGAAAAAAAGGGGCACGCCACCCGCCCAGAGAGCCGCAAATACAGCCTTACGTTTCTTATGCTTGAAAAGGAGGATTGGCGGAGGGGAAGGGATTCGAACCCTCGATACAGTTTAACCCGTATAACGGTTTAGCAAACCAATCGTTTATGTTGTTTTTCATATGGTTAGTTTTATAATCACGCCAACGATGCAATCTCGATGCACTTTGGATACGCTATGAGCATTTACAAGCGAAACGATACCGGGATGTGGTTCGTTCAGGTCAGAAGGAAGGGGTTCCCTCCCCTTAATCGTTCATTTGCCAAGAAGTCAGATGCGACAATGTGGGAGCGGAATGTGCTGGCTGAGATAGACGCCTGTAAAGCAAACCCGCACCGGGTTTTCGATTACACAAAATTTACAACCGTCGAGACTCCCAACTTCGAGGTGTTCGAAGTTGGCATGAACGCGGAAATCGTCGAATTCGATGAACGCGGGAACGAAATCAGACGAGAAACAGAAGTCAGAAAAGACAGACCTTATCCTCTGTGGTCATGCGTTGACCGATACATTGAAGAGGAATTGCACAAATTCAAATCGCATAAATCAATGTTTGACCGACTCAATATGTGGAAAAACTCAGAGTTCGGGCAAGAGTCACTTTATGACATTTTGCCGGAAATGCTGTTCCGCTGGATGAAAAACAGAAAGAAAAAAGACGGCACCCCTGCTTCGGCATCTACTGTCCGAAACGATCTGTTTCAACTGTCATCACTCTATGAAACAGCACGAAAACCTACCACGAAAGGCGGATGGAATATCACTGACCTGAAAAATCCAGTGAAGGATATTCTGTTGCCACCACCGCCAAATGCCAGACAACGGCGGTTAAACCGGACAGAAGAACATGACCTGTTCTCAGCGTTATCAGATAGCCCGCGCTCACACGAAATCATCCCTTTCGTTATCATTGCGCTTGCCACCGGCATGAGGAAATCAGAGATTCTGGAAACAACAGTCCGGGAAATTGTGGACGGACAACAAGGATACTCAATCCAGAAACAAGATACGAAAAACGGACATCCTCGCCTTATTCATCTGTCAGAAAATGCAACAGCTTCTGTTCTTCAGTTAATGCAAGGCAAACGACATGAAGACAGGCTTTTCTCTATGTCTGAATCGGACGTGTCTAACGAATGGACAAGAGCAAGAGAACGAGCAGGATGCAAAGATTTGCGGTTGCACGACATTCGACATGAAGCCATTTCCAGACTGGCAGATGTCGGGCTTTCCATTGGTGCCTTGGCGTCTATGTCAGGACATCGCACCGCTCAGACGTTGCTAAAATATGTCAACGCATCCGAAACCGATATACGAGAAAAATTGTCTAAAATTTCAAAAAATCAGTAAACGCAAAAAAGCCGGTAAAAATTACCGGCCTTTTTTATTATTCCCATGATATAATGTTAACGACCAAGAAAACAACATCAAGGAGACTCTGATGTTTTTATAATATCACAAGTCTCCTAAGTCAAGAAGTTCTTTGGCAAAGGAGACTATGAATTATGATATTTTAGAGAGTCACATATATAAAATCGACGTTTCAACTTACGACATTTTAGCCACTCTCATACCCTTCTATCGCTACAAGCTTTATCAGAAAATAGCAGAAAACAGCCGATTAAACGATGATTGTAACCCTGAGATATGGGCTGATGCTGTCGTCAGAATGTTGCCAAGGCTACGCCGGGAGATTGTGGAATCGTTCGAACTCGTATCATATTCATACTTAAAATTATTAGAGATTCAACGAATCACAGGAGGCAGATTAACCAGAAAAGCAAACCGAGCACGCACAAATCTCAGGAAAGCCCTGGGCCTTTTAATTGATGAAGATAAGGTTCAACAGCGTTTTGATAACGACCGCCGGGATCATTATCGCAGATTAAAATTCAACGGTGTCAATGTTCTGGATTCCCTCGAACGGAAACAAAAGCAGGCTTACGCACGCGATTGGGCTATATCTCAATGTCTGGACCAATCCGCCCGGCTCCTATGGTTGACGCCCTCGCAAGGTGATAGCGGTTATTTTATATCACTCACATTACCGCCACGGTTTCATAAAAGCACATTCGAGACTGCAAACAATGAAATCAACCGCAGATTAAACAGCATAAAAAAGGATGCTGACCGGCAGGGCATCACATTGCTCGGCATCTATAAGGTTCACGGGCATAAAGATGAAACACAGCACCTTCATATAATTTACTATGTGAACAATCGAGATAGAGAACGTCTGAATCAGATATTTTTCAAATATTTTCAGAATGAAGAAGAAAGATACGAACAAAATTCGTCGATCAACCAAAGCATATGGAACTTCGATGGATGTTTAAGATATCTCTTCAAAGACCACGGGGAACCAAATGTAAGAATTGGATTTATCGGATTAAGACGGGATATTAAAAAGGTCTGGCACTCGTTATATACAGGGGATTACGGCAATAAATCGCTGTCATATCTGTCAGATGATCGCATATGGATGTTCCGCAAACTTATTCGAAAAACTTCGACTGACGATTATGTGAGTCATATTCCCGGTTACACCCTGTTTTGTATTCGTGGTTTTCGTGATTCACGAATTAACCAGCTTGCCGATAAGCAGACAGATATCAGCCGGACAGATTTTGCAGATGCATACGTGTATCTAATTGGAATGTGGGAATATCTGAACCCTGAAAAATCAGTATTCAAAGTCGAAAAACCACGGAAAAACAGGAAGAAAAGAAGTTATGTTTGGGAATATGGTTATATTTATTTATATAGTAACCAAGATAGTAAGAATGCGGTCTTCTTCTGTTGGGAATGCATCAAAAGCAGAGGCCAACCCCCTCCATGACAGAGGGGGAAACAGCTTAATCAGTCACATGCAGACACATCATAGCGATAATTTCAGCAGATTGGCACAAAAATAATCAAACATATGCGACAGGTGCGGAATCTTATGAAAATCAATGATAATGATTAAGCTGAAAAAATACAATCAAATCAGAATCATAAGGAAACCTGCCGGAAATCCGGCGGGATATCAGATATAATAATTCCAGTTGTTACAGGAGTTATTACAATGACAAAAAATCCTATTAATAAAAATGATGATTTTGAAGAACCAAAATTTGAAGTGACTGACGATGATTCCGATAGTCATTATAAGTCGATTTATAACGACGATGATGATGATGATGACGATAATAAGAGCGACATAAAAGATGATGATAGAATTTCTGTATTCTCTCCAAACGTAAGAGATGAAATTAACAAATATCTCAACAAGCAGAAATCTTACTACACAAACTATTTCAGGGATAAAAACATTACATATGAAGATTTAAAAAAAGAAATGTTAATGCGTTATTTCTACGACAACTACGTCGAAAAGAAAACGTTACAGGATAGATTTGAACAAATAGGAAGAACCATAGAATCATCAAAAGGTCTTATCAAGTTTATCGCAATAGCATCTCTTGTATCCGCCAACGCCATAGCATCCTTGAAAATATTAAGAATGAAAAATCATTAAATATCACGCGACAATCTGACAGCCGGACCGGTATTTTTATACATTGTGGCTGTCTGTTTCTGTTGAAATTCTTTCATATCTTTCATTTTTTGCAGTGCATAGACAGGATTTGTCAAAGCTGTCTGCAATAGCTCTGTATTCTGAGTTTCCTTTATATAATCAAACAACTCAGAAAAATCTTTTTTCGCTTTGATATAGCTCTGGACAGACAGGTCTTCAGCCCATTCTTTTCGCGTTCTTTCACGCCCCGAAACATACAAATCAGCCATATGATTCAGAGAATAATTAAAATGATCGTCATTGTTCAGAATATCGAGATTCTTAAAATCGTAACGTAGATTTTTAAGTGCATCATTGAATTCAGATAATGCTTTTCTCGTCGATGAACCATTAAACCATAAAGCTTTTTCCTCGTGATATTTGTTCCTGAGCGGTCTCAGGCGGTTTTCATGTTTCTCACGAACGATGATAGGGTTTCTGTCTTTCTCATCCGGAAATGGCTCTGGTTTAATATGACGCCAGCAGGCCATGAATTTCTGTTCAAGCTCCGCCAGTTTTTTGTGAAATTCTTCCTGAGATGCAAGAGCCTGCTGTATCGTCTGACGCGCTTGAATTCTATCGGAATTCTGGCTGTTAACCGCCATTTTCTCATCCGCAGACATCGCGTCCGTTGTCTGGCTGGCATCTTTCGCCAGATCAGCATGAACATGACCGCCGATAACAGGGGCAGGAGCCGGTTTCCGGGGTTCTGATGGCCGTGTCTGGTCATGGCGGGTATTTGCCGAACTATCAGCGGAAACGGACTGTGCAGACTTCTCCGGGGATTTTTTCGCTTCAGACGTTACATGCTGAAGCCCATGAACTGGCTCCCGTTTCGTATTCTGGCCATTCATATGGAATTCATACTGCTGACTGAATTCCTGCTTTTTCATATTGAAAAGACGATTAGCAGACCCAAGAATATGTTTATCGTGAGTCACAATAATATATGTGTTGGCCTTGTCCCCCTTTTTGATATGAAGACCCATGTCGTCAAGCTGTTCAATCATCTGGCCGAATGATTCAGACGATATACGCAGGTCTTTTAATGTCTGTCGAACCTCATTCAGATTGATGCCCCTAACTTTCGAACGTCTGAACTGCTTTTCAGAATATGATGAATCAGGTGCCTCTTTTGGGTCCAATGATGGTGTGTTTTTTCGAATAGTATCAGCATACGATTTCTGACCAGATTTTTCTAAATCTTTAATGACCGATGCGTTATGCTTTCCGACAACAGGAGCATGGCCGAAATCAATCTCAGCAATTCGAGCAATTTTCTCTTCACGTATTTTAGAAAATGATGAATCTAATATTTTTCCATTGGACATCACTTCCGGGAAATATGCGTGATAATGCTGATGTGATGCCTTTCTATCTGCTCGTTGCTTTGTGTGTTTTACAATGGTCGCTGTAGCAGGGTCGGTTCTGAATTCATTTGCATACATCCGCACGACTTCAAGTGCCTGCTGGTCGGTCATATCCTCATATGATGATATTTTTACATGTCGAACCGCATACTGAGAACCGACTGCTTTAGCTCTACCGAGTTCAGACCGGACATCAAATTCAGAACCTTGAAGAACCTCTATATTCTCATTGTCAGAACCATGAAAAACATGCCTACAGGTCGATGACATGCCTTGGCTTGATGTTTTCAATCGTGCTGACTTCACTATCATAGAAAAAACTACCGGCGGATAGTCGCAATCATGCTATCAATGTCAGACAGAATTTTCAGACATTGTTTCATGTTGTCATTCGCATCATTGTAGCCCTGACCACCATTCAGACGATGGGCAATCTGATTCAGATTGTTGCCTACCCGACTGACTTCTTCTCTTGTTGATTTCAATTCCGTGAGTAACGAAATCTTATCCCGGCTCAACATCGGCTCAGAATTCATCAGACTGCGAAAGTAGTTTGCAAGCGTCTTATATCCGGCCTGACGGGCTGATGAGTTCCATGATTGTAATTCATCTCGTGAGGCACGGACTGATAATCTTGTTTGTGTTCTGTTCAAATTCGGCTTCATAATAATTATCCTCAAATTGTAGAATTCTAAAAGCGGGTCCACGGGTGCAACCCTGGCCAGATGGCATTGGATAACCCTGAAAGGGGTAGCCGGATGCCACCTCTGGCATTATTATAATACTGTTTTCACATACCAATGAATTAAACAGACATACATGATGTAATATAGGGAATTTATACCGGTGCCATACCGGTATAACAACGGTATAAATATTGACACGGAAGGCTCTTTGTGGTATATAATAGAACATATACCGGAGCAATAAAAATGAGTGCTTACATTCTCAACAGAATTGCAGAAATAGAAAAAGAACGGGCTGACCGCATTCAGTCATATCGTGATGCCTGCTCTGCTACGTCGCACAGACAGCTTTTTAATAAGTTAAACGAAGATATCGACCGTCAGGCACAGGGATTGACGGGAACAAGACGTGCTGAATATGAAGCCATGAAATCTCGGAAACTGGCTGAGGCTGACGCAAGAGACCGAGAGAATGAAGCCTTCTGGGATGCGCTCGTATAATAGTGCATCCGTATAGTTTACATCGTCATATCTTTTGATGATTTCTGTTTCTGAATGATGTTGCCGTCAGGCGCAACATCAATTTTATCGAGCATGTCTTTTAATTGATTCCTGTCGATAGTCGATACTTTCTTTTTAAAGCTATCAGATTTATCAGATGACATGATCGCTTTGAATTTGCGAACGCAGTCACGAGCATCAAGGGCTTCCGGGCGGTTTTCCCATTCACTGAGTTCATTTTTCCGCCTCTCGTTACACATGACAATAGCAGTTTCTAAATTGTCCCTGAGCGAACCGTCTGAATTAATGACTTGCATGAGTTCATTTTGCTCATAATCAATTTCAAGCTCTCTTATCTGGTCGTCAGTAAGCATTGGACGATAAGGAGAAACAGAACCAACAAGACCAAAAGCATGAAGAATATTGTCCGCAATGAACCGACAGCATTCTAAAATTTGCGCTGATACTTTTTTCATTGCTTCGACAAGTTCAGGCGGAACCGGAACCTCCCCAGGAACAGCCATTTCCTGCCATTTCTTCATACGCTCCATGCGTTGCTCATTAATGCTCTGCTCAAGCTCAGCACGTTGCTTCTTAAAAGCGTTCAGCTTCTCAGTAGCGGGATTAACAGTGTTGAAAATATCGTGCCTGATTTTTTCCATGTCTAAATCTTTGGCTTTAATCGTCGGATGAGGCTTGTTAATCTCTCGTGTCATCTCAGATAAGAAAGAATCAGCAACGAGATTAAATGACTTTTCAGTTCTATCTTCATCAGTCATGCTTTCTCTTCGTCTCATTCTATTTAATACATTGGGTGTCATTTCAAATATATCCTTATAATTACTTATATTATAGCAAATATATCAGAATAAAATGACATATATTTTCGTGATACACATAATTCTATATTTTCGTGTGACACAAAATAAATAACAGATATTAATATATAACATATCAGATATGCAATATACGCATATCTGTTTTTCGTTTGCATTATGCAAATAAAAGCAAATTTTTAAGTTAAATTGCGCGTAATGTTTTCCAAAATTGCGCCGAAAATCGAGGGAACAAAATACCGGCAGGTAGCTAAAAATATTGGTCATTTTTGGCTGATTTCTGCGGTTTTTTGTGCTTTTACACCCAGGTTGTCCGGGAAAAATCAGGTTTAATTTTCGTAATGTTGCGCGGAAATATCTGAAAAATGCGCCGAAAACTATGCTCTCAGATGCGATTACAGAGGCAAAAATATTTTGGCAATACTATAAGTCAGGGGGTGCCTTTTGGGTGCTGAAATCGCGTTTAAATGAGTGTATATACAAAAACGGGAAAACGTATATACAAAAAACAGCTCCGAGAGGGTGTGGGTGTTTTGCTTCAAGAGGTAATATCCGAAGCAAAGGAAAACAAAAAAAAGCCAGCCATATTATAGGGCCGACTTATATACTTAATCTATTGATAAATATAGATTAAATTCGCTTCGGGCGGTAATGTTTTAAGCACTCTTGTATTTGTTCGGCTGTTGGATTGATATTGTGACGTTCATCATGTCGATTGTTGAACAGATAATCATTGCCTCGTGACTCTTTAAATCTGTTTCCGAGTCCTTTGCCGAAAATGCGACGGCATAATTCATTCTTTTGATTTATCGACAATAACTCGAACTCGTCTTTGAATACTGATTTCAAAGCATTTAGCTTTGCTTCTGCTCTTCTGCGTCTCGTCTGTGCTGATTTAATTCCGCCCAGACGACCGGACTTTATTTTTTGTTCTGTAAAATCATCTGCCATAGTAATAACTCCTGTTCTGCTTCGACATGCGATGTCTGAAGCAGAGTTATATTAGCATATTCTTATGAATATATTTTGTTATTGATATAATTATATAGGAGAATTATCAATATGATTAAAATAATAGATTTCAATCCAGAAACCAGAGAGTTCATTGAACTCACTCCAGACAATGAAGAATATCATTCATTTTGGTATGAAACATCTGATTATCTCATATGGCGTTTGAAACTTCTGGAAAACCAGAAGGCTCACACAAATGAAGAACAGAACGAAATCAAAGAAATAGAGAGAATACTAAAAGATACATACCCCATGACGTTCTGATATTGGTTATTCTTCGGCACGTAATGTCTGAAGCATAATAACCGCAGACCGATTCCGTTCCGAATAGAGTTCTATTCGGGGCAGTTCCGCCATTTTTACATACACAAGAGAAGCCAACGTCCCCGGCGTTCCAAAAACCGTGACCGAAATTGATACAATCATTTTGACCATATTTCAGGAGGGTCAAAATGATTTACGGATATTGCCGGGTATCAACCCATAAAAAAGATGAAAATGGAGAATACGTCCAAACAACCGACCTGCAAAGAGATGCTTTGCTGTCCGCTGGTGTGGATGCCCGCAACATCTATGAAGACAGAATAAGCGGGACAACAGCAAGCAGACCGGGATTAGATGAACTTCTGAGCCATGTGCAGGATGGTGATACTGTTCTGGTCTGGAAACTCGACAGACTGGGAAGGTCAACAAGGAACCTTCTGGAACTCGCGGAAAATCTGAAAAGCAAGGGCGTTAATATCAGAAGCCTGCAAGACGGTATCGACACGTCTGGCAAGTTTGGTAGCTTCCTACTCACTATCCTGGGTGCGTGTGCGGAATTGGAACGCGAAAATATCCGCGAAAGAGTGACCGCAGGAATTGCAACAGCGGTGGCAAATGGTGGACGCATTGGAAGGCGGAAGGCTTTGAACCCTTACGCAAGGCAGGAAGTCGTCTCAGCTTTTCTTACCGGGAAAACAATCAGTCAACTGGCAAAAATCCACCGCGTAGGTAGAGCCACTATCCACAGAGTTTTGACAGAAGCAGGTGTGTCAGCTTCATCCCGGCCAGTCATGTGACGCTACTGCGTCACATATATAAAGCTACTATGTTATAACGACTTTGGCACGAATCTTGATTGGCCATCTATGGTCTCTATTGTTCCGACAAGGATATCTCCTATAAACTCATTTTTTCTATAATTTTCGGCGATAGCTTCAATGGAAACCGTATTTTGATCAGGAATAAGAGACATTAACTCCCTTCCTGGAATAGAAAGATTGAATCCATCAGCTTGCGGAGTAAATTTAAAAGCGCTTTGTTTATCTTTCAGCTTGATCAGAATTGCACCGCTCGCATAAGCGTGAACCGCATAACCAGCCTCAAGAAAGCCAAAACTCCTCGGCCCCATTTCGGTCGTTATCCGCACAGAGGACAACAGATTGGCATGGGATAGGAGTTGATCGTGCGATAAAGAATCCGTACAAACCCAGTTACTTGAAATCAGGTAGGGCTTTATAAAAAGCATTGATTCAATGATATTTTTATCCAGAACATCTGCGATTGAGAGTGCAATGCGAGAAACACTCCCTGGCTTCCTGATTTCGCCCGCCAGTATCCTTGCCATCATGTCTTGAAGTTCTTCAGACGATGCCTTCTCAGCAACACCTTCAAATGATCGCATGAAATCTTCAGATGGCGTGGAAGCTTCTTCAGGAACACCCCCGTCAGAAAGATGCTCCAGTGTTTTTCTGGCTATATTTTCTCGTGTCGCCTGTTTCTTCTCAACAATAGTTTCCGCGTAAGATTCCGCTCTAATTTTTAGAGATGGACTTTCTGAGACCGCTTTGCCCGCTTCGTCCGTAAATTTTTGGACAACCTGACGCTCTGACGCCCCCTGCGCCTCAATCATAAGTTTTTTGTTATGTAACCAAGCTTCTGGCAAATCAAAGGAACCAGATATAAGACGGGATATGCCTTCTCTGACTGGCTTATAGGCCCATAAACCGGACATAACTGCAATTAATGGATGTCCCTGATCCAGAAACCAGAGTGCGCTTGCTCCGATACCTCCAGACACAACAGCACCGTTACCCGCCAGCTTTTCTTTTTTCTCGGACATGAATTTCCAATTCCTGTGGCTCGTCAATAGTAACAGGAATTTCTGTGGACCACTATGGTAGGTTGGAGCCTCGTGCCCTTCCGGTTACAGTCGCCAAATGTTGCGTACTGATGGAAACAGGCCGATTCGATGACTGAAAATATAGATGACCTACCCAAGGTCATCACGATCAATTCCCTTGATAAAGAAGACCGCTCCCTGTTTCCTGATGGCTTCCTTGACCTTTATGAGGTCTATAGTTACCGTAACGCCGCTCAGATTCTGGCGACAACCTGTAGTGATGATTTCAATGAACTCACCAATACCTTGATGCAGTTTCGGATTTCTCCTGAAGACATCATTGTTGGCGGTGGCAACAAGTCAAAAATCGCCAAAGGTGTTGAAGACCTCTTTCACCCCTTGGGATGGCGTGAAACGCGCGTCACAGCAGACCTGCTGATCAATCGTATTACATATACTGATCCCACCAAAAGGGGTGGGAAAGCTCCGAAGAAAGTCGAACAATATAAAATAGATTCATTCGTTGACGGCCATAAGATTGACTTCGTTAAGAATAGAATCGCATTCGATATGGAATGGAATTCCAAGGATCAGACATTTGACCGCGATCTTTATGCCCTTCGTAGTTTCTATGAATGCAATATTATATCTGCTGGCATCCTGTTAACAAGAAGTGCCGAACTCGTCCCGGCTTTCAACGAACTGCGACAGCGATCTGTTAAAGAGATGAGTGCGGGCAAGTACGGAGCCTCCACAACATGGATGGGGAAACTTCGCTACCGCATTGAAGCTGGTCGTGGTGGCGGTTGTCCGATCCTGGCTATTGGCTTCCGTCCATCTTTGATCAAGGATTTCGAGCAATGGAAGGAAGCCAATCCTATTCGTCGAGAAGGCAAGGCTATCTCAGTCTCTGATATCGAAAATGAAGACGAAACTGAGAACGACGATTAATCACCGGTCCCGGTCAAGGCGTCCCTGACCAACGCCTTGACACCGCGTTCGCTGTGGCTGTTGTGCTTATAAGTTTCCCATGACGGTTCATACTCGTCTGCCTGATTTCCCCAGACATTCCATCCTTTCCGAGGACCACGAGCGAACATCTCCAGATAGGGACCGGGGGAACATGACTCTATCAGTTCATACTGTTCATCCGGCTTCCGGCTGTGCTCACGTTTCCGGGTAGCAATATAATTGACCTGAGTACGTCCCGGCTGAAGGGTTCGAGCATTCTTGCCTCTGACGCCAAACAGCAGAATTTCCGTCACATTCCGGAAATAGAAACCAACTCCGCGACCGTCAGACCCGCCATCCTTGCGGATTTTATGCCAGATGATGTTGGATTTGTAGGTGAATCCCCACTCCTGCATTACCCGCAGACCATCCGGAAGCAACGCATTTGGTACCCATAGATACAGGTGAGCTGTGGGAGCAACAATGTCAGCCACTGGCAGAGCGCAGATATCGTCCAGCGTCATCGTGGGATAACGACTCAATCTATGATGCTCAGGAGCAACCTTGCCTGTGCGGTTTGTGAACTGCCACGGAGGATCGGCCAGCACCGTCGCAGGCCGGTTTTTCCCTACGGATTTCAGGAAATCTTCGACAGCGTCCTGCGGGCTGGCAATTTTTGGCATGAGGCGCTGTTCACATTCTGTTCGCGTTAAAACCCTTCATACGACAGGGAGCCGTATGTTTCCACTGTGATAGCGAGGATATGATCTTCCGGCAATTTTTCCGATGCACTCTCGATGCACTTTTTTCTGAAAATCTTAGACCGTTTTTTCCGGACCTCGATGCAAACCAAGGCATTCAAGGGCTAAAATAGTCAGGAAAATCAATGAATTGGCGGAGGGGATGGGATTCGAACCCACGATACGCTGTTAAGCGTATAACGGTTTAGCAAACCGTCGCCTTCAGCCACTCGGCCACCCCTCCGCAAGAAGAGTGTAAAGATACACGACGTTTGCATTGGTGCTTTTAGGGGGTTCTTCGCTTTCCGTCAAACCCCCTGAACGCTTATTTGAGGGGATTTTTTACATCCCCTCTTAACTTACCCGTTCAGTTTGGCTTTCAGAGCCTCGTTCACCAGAGCCGGGTTGGCTTTGCCTTTGGTTTCTTTCATGACCTGCCCCACAAAGAAGCCGAACAGCTTATCCTTGCCAGAGCGGAATTCTTCCACTTTGTCCGCATGTTTGGCCATGATGGCATCCACAGCGGCGTCAATCACGCCGGTATCCGTTACCTGCTTGAGGCCTTTTTTCTCAACAATGGCGTCCGGGCTTTCCCCCGTTTCCACCATGTCTTCAAACACATCCTTGGCAATCTTGCCGTTGATGGTGCCATCGGAAATCAGGTCCAGCATCTTGCCAAGCGCTTCCGCGCTGACAGGACTGTTTTCAATGGTGCGCCCGGTGCGATTCAGTGCGGCAAACAGATCTCCCGTCACCCATGTCACCGCCAGCTTGCCATCACGCCCTTTGGCAACGGTTTCAAAGAAATCCGCCACAGACTGTTCCGCCACCAGCACCCCGGCATCATAAAACGGAATGCCGTAGTCTTTCTGGAAACGGGCACGCTTGGCGTCCGGCAGCTCCGGCAGGGCCGCTTTAAGGCCATCCACCCACGCCTGTTCAATCACCAGCGGCAGCAGGTCAGGGTCCGGGAAATAACGGTAATCATGCGCGTCTTCCTTGGAGCGCATGGTGCGGGTTTCCCCACGGCCGGGATCAAACAGGCGGGTTTCCTGATCGACCTCGCCGCCATTTTCCCAGATTTCCACCTGACGCGCAGCTTCCACTTCAATGGCCTGCATGACAAAGCGGATGGAGTTGACGTTCTTGATCTCGCAGCGCGTACGGAACGGCTCACCCGCTTTCCGAACAGACACGTTCACGTCCGCCCGCATGGAGCCTTCTTCCATGTTGCCGTCACATGTGCCCAGATAACGCAGAATCTGGCGCAGCTTGCGCAGGTAGGCCCCGGCTTCTTCTGGCGCACGGATATCGGGTTCGCTGACAATTTCCATCAACGCCACACCGGCGCGGTTCAGGTCCACAAAGGAACGGGTGGGGTCCTGATCATGCAGCAGCTTGCCCGCGTCCTGCTCCATATGCAGCCGGGTGATGCCGATCTGGCGGGTTTCACCCCCTGCCAGTTCAATTTCAATCGTGCCTTCCCCAACAATGGGGTGGGCAAACTGGCTGATCTGGTAGCCCTGCGGCAAATCCGCATAGAAGTAGTTCTTGCGGTCAAACCGGCTTTCCAGATTGATGCGGGCATTCAAGCCCAGACCCGTCCGGACAGCCTGCGCCACACATTCCCTGTTGATAACCGGCAACATGCCCGGAAAAGCCGCATCGACCAGACTGACCTGCGTGTTGGGCTCTCCGCCAAATTTGGTGGACGCACCGGAAAACAGCTTGGACTGGCTGATGATCTGGGCATGCACTTCCAGCCCGACCACAATCTCCCAGTTTCCGGTTTTACCTTCAATAACGTAGCTCATGCACCTGCCTCCGCATGCAGGGTGGGCGTGTGGGCAAAGCCCGCAGCATCCTCAAGCGCGCCGCCAACAGACAGCACGGTTTCCTCATCAAAATGCCGACCAATAATTTGCAGCCCCAACGGCAGCCCTTTTGCGTCCAGCCCCACAGGCACGGACAGCGCAGGCACACCGGCCATGCTGGCAGGCACGGTAAAGATGTCGTTCAGATACATCTGCACCGGATCATCCATGTTTTCACCCTGCGCAAACGCAGCACTGGGCGCGGTTGGGGTCAGCAGCACATCCACCTGTTCAAAAGCCTGCACAAAGTCACGCTTGATCAGAGTGCGCACTTTCTGGGCCTTGAGGTAATACGCATCATAATAGCCCGCGGACAGCACATAGGTGCCCATCAGGATACGGTTGCGCACTTCTTCTCCAAACCCTTCGGCGCGGGTCCGCTCATAAATGCCATCCAGAGTGGGGGCATCCTTGCGGGCACCAAAGCGAATGCCATCATACCGGGCCAGGTTGGATGAACATTCAGCAGGTGCAATGATGTAGTACGTGGCAAGCCCGTATTTGGTGTGCGGCAGGGAAACATCCACAATCTCGCACCCGGCATCTCGCAGCCAGGCAATTCCCTGCTCCCACATGGCGGCAATTTCAGCAGGCAGACCAGGCGCACGATATTCTGCCGGAATCCCGACCCGCAGGCCTTTCACACTCTTACCAACAGCCTGAGCAAAAGCGGGAACCGGGCGGTTGGAACTGGTGCTGTCTTTTTCATCAAAACCAGCCATGGCTTCCAGCATCAGCCCGGCATCTGCCACGCTGCGCGTCATGGGGCCAGCCTGGTCAAGGGAGCTTGCAAACGCAATGGTGCCCCAGCGGCTGCACCGGCCATAGGTAGGCTTAAGCCCCACAATACCGCAGAAAGCGGCAGGCTGACGAATTGAGCCCCCCGTATCCGTGCCCGTAGCCGCCAGAGCCAGACCAGCCGCGACCGCAGCAGCAGAGCCACCGGAAGACCCGCCCGGCACCAGCGCAGTTGCCTCATCCCCTTTCCGCTGCCACGGATTGAGAACAGATCCGAACGCGGATGTGATGTTGGCTGACCCCATGGCAAATTCGTCCAGGTTGGTCTTGCCTACAAAAACAGATCCGGCATCCAGCAGGCGCTGCGTCACGCTGCTTTCATAAGGCGGCACAAAATCGGCCAGCATCTTGCTGGCAGCGGTTGTTTTAACCCCTTTGGTGCAGAACAGATCCTTCACACCAATGGGCAGCCCTTCCATGGGGCGGGCTGTGCCATCAGCATAACGGGCATCTGCGGCATCAGCCGCTGCCAGAACATCTTTTTCCGGCAGAACGGTAATATAGGCGTTCAGTTTGGGGTTCAGGCGCGCAATGGCCTGCATGTGCGCCGTGGCGAGGTCTCGCGCAGAAAATTTGCGGGCGGCAAGGCCTGCACGCGCTTCGGTCAGGGTCAGTCCGGTCAGCATCTTATTCAACAACCTTGGGTACAGTGTAGAAGGGGCCAGATGTTTCCGGCGCGCAGGACAGAACGGCCTCACGGCAGTTTCCGTCCGTCACCACATCTTCACGTTGGCGCAGGGCTTCCATCTCCGTGCCCACCATGGGGGGCACGCCCTCAACATCCACCTCGGACAGTTGATCAACCCAGCCCAGAATGCCATCCAGCTTCTGGCGGACGGATTCAAGCTCAGCATCTTCAAGGCCGATGCGGGCCAGTTTCGCAATACGTCGGGTGGTCGCGAGGTCAAGCGACATGAAAGCAGACTCTCTTCAGACTGTTTAGGGGAAAAAAGCCCTAGCATAATCGGGCGCAAGGCAACATACCGTGCAGACATGGCACTCCTTAATCTGACCGACCTGACCGCCGCTCTGGCCCGCAATGACCGTCTGCTGGGCATAGATCCCGGCCGCAAGCAGGTCGGCCTCGCCCTTTCCGATGTCTCGCGCATGGTGGCCACCCCGCTGGAAACCGTAAAACGCGGTAAACTGAGCGCCATGGCGACCCACATCCGCGCGCTGGCCGACCGGCACGGCATTGGCGGAATGGTGATCGGCATTCCTCTCTCCCTTGATGGCTCGTTCGGGCCAGCCGCACAGGCGGCAAAGGACTGGGCCATGGCACTTTCTGATCAGACCGGTCTGCCCGTCTGTCTGTGGGATGAACGCCTTTCTTCTTCCGCCGTAAACCGGATGCTGATTCAGGAAGCAGACCTGTCACGCAAAAAACGGGAAGGTGTGGTGGACCAGCTAGCAGCCGCCTATATCCTGCAAGCCGCGCTGGACAGCATGCCCCGGCCTGCTCTTTTTTGACGGCTTCCGCCCTGTGACACAGGGTCGGCACAGCCTGTTCTCATATTTGCCATAAACAGCTTCCATCTTCATACGATTGAACGAACAGCATTTGGAGATTTTTTATGGCGCTTATGACGATCCGTACGTTCGCAACGACCCTGCTTGCCACCGCGGCGTTTACTCTTTCCCTGCCCGGTGCGCACGCTGAAGAACAGGGACCGATCAACCGCGCCTGGAACGATACCCGCTCCACCACCACCAATGCGTGGGACAAAACCAAGCAGGGTACCGCCAAAACATGGGACCGCACCAAAGAGGGGTCCGAAAAGGCTTGGAACAAAACCAAAAACGGCACTTCCGAAGCCTGGGACAAGACGAAGGAAGGGACCAATCACGCCTGGAACAAAACAAAGAACGGCACGGAAGAGGCTGCTGACTCCACAAAGAACTGGAGCAAACGGACCGGCAAGAAAATTGGCAACTGGGGCAAGGAAGCTGGACAGGACATCAGCAATACATTTTCTGGCAACAGCAAATAAAACAAACGATCCCATTGTTTGAGGGAAGAGCAGCACGCTCTTTCCTCCCGAACAGAGAAAACCCCCACTTCCAAACGGAATGTGGGGGTTTTTTATGGACCTGCGGGAAGAGGATTAAAGATCACAACCATGCTTTTCTTCTCCCTCGTCTTTTGATCAGTTTTCGCCACAAGACAGAAAAACTTCGGGAAAAGACGTTTTTCAGAGTTATCCAATAGTCTTGAAATGCTGTCATCAGCCACTCCTTTTTCTTTTGTTTTCCAATAATTTCATATCTCCATGGCACGAATATGACGGAAGTTCTTTTTCAGTTCATATCCGAAAAGACAAGAGAGTTTCATGGAAACGTCACACCGTTGGAGGAAAAGAGAGGCTAAAAGGCCCTCGCACGTAAGCGCACAGGAAAGCACAATGCCCCGTTTTAACGAGCAGTCCCTCACCCCTGCCCCCAATGAAAAATGGCGCGAAGCCGTTCGGGAAACATGGCGGCAGACACTTCTGTATATCTGGGAACAGCCGACCGATCTGCCTGCACCCCGACCAGCCCGTGCCAAAAGCGCGTCCTCCCTGGAACGGCTGACACCTGCATATAGCCAGAACTGAGCCCCATAGCGGCCTTTTGGCGGCTGAGACACTGAGCAGCCTCAGACGGTTTTTATACAAACACCCGCTCCGGCTCTCTCCTGTTTCTCTTCTGAAAAAAAGACACAGAGAGCGATAACGACCAAATAGAGCAGGCGTTCTATAAAATAAAAGTTACGCCGCCGCCTGACGATTTCATGCGGAGTCTTTCTACAGTATCCAGTATGATCGTGTCATAACAACAAGAACAGAAGTTCTGACAATGGCACAATCTGACACACTCCTTGCGAACCCCGCCCCCCTTGGGCTGATGGGTTTTGGCATGACCACCGTCCTGCTGAATCTGCACAACGCAGGACTGGTGCCCATGGGCGCCGCCATTCTGGGCATGGGCCTGATGTTTGGCGGCTTTGCCCAGATTATTGCGGGCATTTTAGAATTCCTCAAAGGAAACACCTTTGGTTTAACCGCCTTTACGGCCTATGGCGCTTTCTGGCTGTCCCTTGTGGCGCTGATCGCCCTGCCCAAGCTCAACATTGTTGCTGCGACTGACCCCAACCTGATGGGTAGCTACCTGCTGGTATGGGGGCTTTTTACCTTTATCATGTTCCTCGGCACACTGCGCGCCACCCGAGCACACCAGACCATTTTTGCATCGCTTGTGGTCCTGTTTGTTCTGCTGGGGCTGGGGGATCTGCTTGCCCAACCCAACCTGACCGTAATTGCCGGTTATGAAGGTATTTTCTGCGGTTTGTCAGCCATGTATCTGGCGGCAGCAGAAGTTCTGGAAGCCCAGTTCCACTACGCCGTTCTTCCCGTAGGCCATGCAGGCCCCCGCCTGCGTGTTGCGATGGCCTGAAGCATCAGTCTGCACTCAGGCTGCTTACAACGACGCATTGCTCCTACCGGAGCAATGCGTTTTTACAGGAACGCCCCCGCCCCTTTTCCCTTCAGCGCATACCGGCTCCGCCCAATACGGGTGGAACCCCTTCGGCAAACCAAACGTTTTTCCTTGTCTTAGCCAATCATGATTTTGCGTGAGAAAGGAAAAAGGCCCGGCATGCATGCTCTTGCCCGAATAACGTTTGGTGCCGCCAGTGTTCTGCTTATGGTTCTGGCAGTCCTTCTGGTGGGCTTTGGCATTTCCGACCTTATAAAGCAGCTCTTCAGTCATTCCTGGCAGACAGCCCAGACCGCCGTGGTACATGCCATCAGTTATGTGGTGATTGCTTTGGCTGTATTTGACGTAGCCAAATATTTTATGGAAGAGGAAGTCATTCTTTCACGCGGCAAGCATACTCTGGCTGAAGCCCGCGTCAGCCTTACCAAATTTATTACCAGCATTATTATCGCGGTGTTTGTAGAAGGACTGGTAGGGATTTTCGAGACACGAGGCGATGGTCCCGCCACGGTTATTTACCCCGCTTCCCTGCTGATTGTGGCCACGCTTATGGTTTTCTCTCTGGGCATCTATCTCAAACTGAGCGTTCAGGCTGAAGGCGAAAAGAAGAAAGAGCAACTGGAAGACTGAGGCCCTTTCTTCCTCCATAAAGCTTTTGGGCCCCGAAGAAACCTCTGCCCTCTTGGGAACACAAAGCGGCACTGAGCTGGCAGCAGATCTGGCGCAATACCAAGACAAAAACAGCTTACGCAAAGCAGAGGACAGTGGCGTATCGAGAAAGCATTATCGACTGGTGATAAATCGGATCACCGTTCATCCCTGAACAAGAAAAACTGTAACCGGCTTCTAACCAGTTTGTGCATAATTCCGCGAATAGTTGTGCATCGACGTGTAACGTTACGCTACGGATCGCACGTAAAAACTCGGCAGAAAGTTTAGAAACCAACTGTCAAAGGGAGCGGATGAGCAGCAATGAGTAGCGCTGCCCGTTGTGCAGAGAAGATACGTGGCCCCGTATAAGGAGGGACTCTAGGCATGATAAGACTGCCACAACGGCACGGATTTGGCACGGATTCCGTAGCCTCTTGGGTCCATTTCATGGTACCAGATACCATGAAGCCAACAACGAGAATGGAAAAAGAAAACACCAGAACTGGCTGTTTTCTGCCGGTCAAAGATGGTGGGCGCAACAGGGATTGAACCTGTGACCCCTACCATGTCAAGGTAGTGCTCTACCGCTGAGCTATGCGCCCATCCTTAACCGTGGGCGCGTTCTATCCTTCTTGCGTTCAAAGCGCAAGCCCACAATGATACCCGAATGAAAAATATTGCCCACACGCTTATCCGACGTGGCCTGAATCGCGTTTTTCCTGGCGGTGAGGGCACGTCTCATCCAGAAACGGACCGGGTTGCCGCGCCGCCGCCTGTGCTGGTTTCGGGCGCTGTGGAAACGCCGCTGGTGCTGGCCTCGCCCCATTCCGGCTGTTTTTACCCGGAAGCCTTTGTGCAAAATAGCCGTCAGCCGCTCCATCGTCTGCGCAGTGGGGAGGACAGTTATGTGGAAGAACTGGCGGCAGGCGCCCACGCGTTGGGGCCGGTCCTGTTATCCGCCACCTTCCCTCGTGCGTTTTGTGATGTAAACCGGGCCGCGTGGGATCTTGATCCGCGCATGTTTGACGGACCCGTGCCCAGCTTTGTCAAAGCCACACATCGGGGACTTTCCGGGTTGGGTTCCATTCCGCGTATTGTGGCCGATAACCGCCCAATCTATCACACCCGCATCCCGTTCATGGAAGCGGCTTTACGCATCCGTGACTACTGGATGCCTTATCACGCCACTCTGGCGGAAACTCTGCGCCTGACCCACGCCCGGCATGGCATTTGCCTATTACTGGACCTACACTCCATGCCGGATGCGCCTGAAGCAGGATCACCCGATTTTGTGTTGGGGGACGGCCACGGTACAAGCTGCGATAGCCGCTTTGTGACTACGGCGGAAGATACGCTTACAAACCTTGGCTACAAAACCACACGCAACAACCCGTATGCAGGAGGGTACATCACCCGCCATTATGGACGCCCGCGTGAAGGGCTGCATGCCTTGCAAATAGAAATCCGGCGCGGTCTGTATATGGACGAGGCAACACGCACGAAAAACCAGGGCTTTGAACCCCTTCAACACACATTGACCACCCTTACGGCACAGCTTCTGCAAAGCCATTCCCGCCGAACGATGACATAAACCCTTCTTTATTTTAAACAGATTTGAGGAAAACTAACGGAATACGATGCAGCGCACTTTCCGTTCCGGTTTCAACAAGTGCGCGTAGATCCAGACTATCCAGATCGGTCTCCTGCCGTTTGCCCTGAAACCCTTCCAAGAAACGGATCATGCTGCGATTGGAAACCCGATGTGAGCCACCATGCCCTGTTTGAAGGGCCCGTGCGCTCCATTTCAACTGCCGGGTCAATGCCAGACGCTCCAGCATATGGGTCTGATCTGCGTATTTCAGATGAAACATCCATAAATCCGTATCCAGCACGCTCGGCTGCTGACAGGTATGGAACCCCGGATTCCACGCCAACGGCACGGACGACAGCAACGTTTTGCAAGACCATGACCGCACGGCCCCATAAGGACGCTGCGCCAGAATTGGTGCCTTCCACTGCACAGGGGGCAAACCGGCTTCCTGCTGCATGACATCCACCCCCACGCACCGAATGGTTTTATGAGGGGTGTGCGCCACATAATCCTGCAAGGACAGATAGTGAGACGGACGCGCCACCAGCAGTTCATCACAGTCTGTAAAAAGAACAAATTTGTAGCGCTCAAGAAGGGTCTTCTGAAATGCAGCCACCTGAGCAGCACGATCTATTTCATCCAGCTCATCTCTTGGCAGTGTGATGATCTGGCACCCCGGCAGGTCAGGAAGATGATCGCTGCCATGATCCAGCACATACACATTCCCCGCCCCCGCCTGCCTGACATAATGGCGCGCCCATACCGGCAGCATCTGATGCTCATTATAGACCATGGTGAAGACTGCCAAACTCTTCCGGCCTTCCTGATGCGTCTCCCCTGCCTTGGCAGAACGGGACAACTGCCCTCTCCCGGAAAACCGCTGACCCAGGCCCTGAAGGACTGACTTGACTGCACGCCACACTGAACGAAACTCCTTTCAGACCGTTCTGTCATTCTCTCTCGGTTTTGTTTCCGGCGCCACCTTTCATCACCAGCGTCTTCCGTAGGCGGCTGACGCGTGCGACAGAGGAAGGGTAAAGTCATCCATTTCAGGAATTGTTCTTCTATGAGACACCCTTTGTTTTCCGGTTCGTTCCTCTCCCGCCTTCGCACCGGGGCCGCACTGGGGCTATGCCTTTCCGCTTTGGCTGCCTGCCAGACACCCTCACCCGCCACGGCAACCCCGACTGAGCAGACCAATGCCTCAGCGCCCCCACAGGCAGCACAGGCTGTCAGCCCCGAGGTCAAATCCCGCACGCCGGTAATTGGCATGGCCAACCCTGCCTCCGTCCATTGCCAGAAGGCCGGTGGCACGCTTGAAATCCGACAGGGAACAAAAGGGGCTTATGGCATCTGCCACATGCCCGATGGCCGCATGTGTGAGGAATGGTCCTTCTTCCGCACAGGAAAATGCAGTGCCGAGTCTCTGAAAAATTCGTAACCTTCGGGCTCGGAACCTATTGAAAACGTTTTCCTTTCATCACATCTCCCTAGAGCGCTATGCAAACAGCGCCTGAGCATATGCAGAAGGCGGCAGTCTTTGGCCTGCGGGTGAAGGGTGCCGTGCTTGTGACGCAACAGACGACGCAAATTTGCGAGGACCACGACTGATGACAGATACAGCCAAGGCTGCAACAGGCAGCGAAACACGGGAATTCAGCGCCGAAGTCGGGCGGCTTCTCGATCTGGTTGTTCATTCCCTGTATTCCGAGCGGGAAATCTTCCTGCGTGAACTGGTGGCCAACGCGGCTGACGCCACGGACCGCCGGCGTTTTGAAGCCCTGACCGACGGCGCACGCGCCCTGCCGGAAGACGCCAAGATCCGTATCAACCCGGATAAGGACGCCCGCCTTCTGACCATCAGCGATGATGGCACTGGCATGACCCGGGAAGAGCTTGTTTCTAACCTTGGCACCATTGCGCGCTCTGGCACCCGCGCGTTTGGCAAACAGCTTCAGGACGCAAAACCGGAAGATCGGCCCAACCTGATTGGCCAGTTTGGCGTGGGCTTCTACGCCGCGTTCATGGTGGCGGACAAGGTCGATGTGGTCTCCCGCCGGGCGGGATCTGATGAAGCCTGGCGCTGGACATCAGATGGCAAGGGGTCCTACACGCTTGAACCTGCCACGCGCGAAAAAGCGGGCACCGACATTACCCTGCACATCAAGACCGATGCGGACGAGTTTCTGGATAGCTGGCGCTTGCAGGCCATTATCCGCAAATGGTCTGACCATATTGCATGGCCGGTTTCCATTGTTCGCGACGGCAAGGAAGAAGCCGCCAATGAGGGCACAGCCCTGTGGCGCAAGCCCAAAAATGAAGTAACGGAAGAACAACTGAACGAGTTCTACCGCCATATCACCCACAATTTTGATACACCGTGGGACACGCTGCACTGGCGAGCGGAAGGCACGCTTGAATTTTCAGCCCTGCTGTTTATTCCCGGCAGCCGTCCCTTTGAATTTGCCGAGCAGACGCGCGAGAGCCGCGTAAAGCTGCATGTGCGCCGGATGTTCATTACAGATGAAGCCGATATCCTGCCCCCATGGCTGCGCTTTGTGCAGGGTGTGGTGGATACGGAAGACCTGCCCCTGAATGTCTCGCGTGAAATGCTACAGGCCACCCCTGTTCTGGCGCGCATTCGCAAGGCTGTGACCAGCAAGGTGATGGGTGAACTGAAAACCCGCGCCAAGGATGCTGAAGCCTACGCCACCTTCTGGGAAAACTTTGGCCCTGTGCTGAAGGAAGGCATGTGGGATGATGCCGCACACCGTACAGAAGTGGCAGGCATCAGCCGGTTCCGCTCCAGCGCGGTGGAGGGGCTTACCTCTCTTGATGACTATATCAGCCGCATGAAGCCGGAACAGGACGCCATTTATTACCTGACTGGCGATAACGCGGAAACATTGGCAGCTTCTCCGCAGATTGAAGGTTTCAAGGCGCGTGGCGTGGAAGTTCTGCTGCTGTCTGACCCGGTTGATTCCTTCTGGCCGGACCGTTTGTCCAGCTATGAAGGCAAAGCACTGCGTAACGTGGCGCAGGGCCAGAATGATCTGGAAAAATTTGGCGCACCTGAAGAAACAAGCGCCGAAAAAGCCGATATGGACACCCTTTTGCCTGCACTGAAAACAGCACTGGGCGATGCGGTATCAGACGTGCGCGCCACAGATCGGCTGGTCAACAGCGCCATGGTACTGACTGCGCCGGAAGGCGGCCCGGACCTGCAACTGCAAAAGCTGATGCAGCGGAGCGGACAATCTCTTCCGGCAGTAACACCGGTGCTGGAACTGAACCCGGCCCACCCGGTTGTTCATAATCTGGCGGAGAAGGTGAAAGCGGGTGAACCCATAACGGATCTGGCCCACATCCTGTTGGACGTCGCCAGTATTCAGAGCGGAGAACCCCCCAAGGATGTCAATGCGTTCTCCCGCAGGCTGATGGATTATCTGGCAGGCTCCGCTCCCGCAAAGGACGCTGAACCCGCCTGATCTTCAGACCGTTTTTCTCACGTTCAAGAAGCGTCCGGGTAATGCCCGGGCGCTTTTTTTATGGTGTAAGGAGAACAGATACCCCCTTCCCTGCCAGGAGACCTGCTGCAATGGGCGCGCCGCCAAAGCTCATCCAGTCCATTGAGCGTTCCGCTGCCATTCTGGAAATTATTGCACAGGAAGGCGGGGGCGCACGCCTGCAACAGATTGCCGCCATTGCAGGAATAGGAAAAACTACTGCGCATAACATCCTGCAAACCCTTACGCACCTCGGCTATGTGCAACGGCGGCCCGGTGATATGCGCTACCATCTTGGCGGTCGGATTTTAAATCTGGCGCGCATTGCCGGGGACGACAACATCCTGCGCTGCCGCCTGCGCCCCGCTCTGGACTCCATTGCCCGCAAGAGCAAGGCCACGGTCTGGCTTGCCGTGCCCAGCGGAGATGAAGCCACCTATCTTGATATTCTGCCAGCGCCCGGCCAACCCCACCCCGCTCCTTCTGGTATGAGACAACGGGAAAAACTGGAAGGCTCCGCAGTTGGGCTTGTTTTTCTGGCCTTTGTGCCCGGCTTGGGCAAACGTGTTCTGTACCACCACTTCCTTCAAATGGATGACACCATTCATGCCCGGATTGAGGACGTACGCGCCAAAGGATACGCTCTGGATCTTGAAACCTATCGCCACGGCATGCATGGCGTGGCCATCCCGTGGCGGGACAAAGGGGAAGTAAAAGCCAGTATCTGCCTGACTGGTGCGGCTGAGCACCTGCCTCCCTCCCGATTGATCCGTCTGGCATGGATGATGATGCAGGAGGTAGAGAAGAAGACCGTTCAGCAATGTTGAATAAAGAAAGATTTACTGGTCTTGCGTCTTCCCTCTCTCACTATCATAGCTAACCTCCGCCTTTTTCTGAGAGAATGAAGATCTAGTTCCATGAAACTTTCCTCCGCCACGGCCATGCTGGAGACCGCACTTGCAGAGGCTCAGCGGATGGGCGTTCAGGTTTGTGTCTCCATTGTAGATGCAGCCGCCTGGCCCGTAGCCTTTGCCCGTATGGAAGGCACTCCGCTTGGCTCTATTGATGTCTGCAACAAGAAAGCCCGCACCGCCGTTCTGTTTCAGATGGACAGTGCGGATTTTGCCAAGATTGCCCACCCGGATGGCCATGCCTACTCGCTGGAAAACACCAATGGTGGCCTGACCAGCTTTGGCGGTGGACTGGTTTTGAAAACCACAGACGGAACCGTTATGGGTGCTATTGGTGTCTCTGGCGCCAGCACGGAAGATGACATCGCCATAGCGCGCAAGGCCGCCCTCTGCCTGACCTCCTGACACGCCTTTTTTAGCCTGAGACCCGTTTATGACAACAGAAACCGTGCTGCCTGAAGGCGGCGTTCCCCTGGTCATCCCCCCGCGGGGCAGAACCGCTGCCCTGCTGACCCTCACCTTCGGCACCTTTGTTGTCGGCACTGGCGAATTTGCCATTATGGGCATGCTGCCGGAATTTGCAGCCTCCCTCGGTCTTTCAGATGCAGATGCAGGCCACGCCATTACCGCCTATGCGCTGGGTGTTGTGATTGGTGCGCCACTCATCACCATTCTGGGGGCGCGCCTATCCCGTCGGGAACTGCTGCTCAGCCTGCTGCTCCTATTCTGCTTTGGCAATTTCCTCAGCATTGCCATGCCCTCACCCGGATTGGTGGAGATCGCGCGGTTTATCACGGGTCTGCCACACGGGGCGTTGTTTGGTATTTCGGCTTTGGTTGCGGCCTCCATGGTGGAACGGAAACGCCGGGGGTGGGCGGTTGGGCGCGTGCTCTCAGGCATTGCCATTTCAACCCTTGTGGGTGCACCTTTTTCCACCTTCGCGGCGGATCATTTTGGCTGGCGTATTGCCTATCTGATTATTGGGCTGTTTGGATTCATGACCTTTCTGGGCGTATGGCGCTATATTCCGGCAGATCGCCCCAACCGCTCCAATTCGCCTCTGCGGGAAGTCAGCGCCATTGGCAATACGCAGGTTCTGCTAACCTTGCTGACTGCGGCCGTAGGGTTTGGCGGTATGTTCGCCATCTACACCTATCTGACCAGCGTGTTGCAGAACGTCACGCTGGTGCCGGAATGGGAAATCATGCTGTTCATGATTGTGTGGGGGCTTGGCATGCTGACGGGAGCCAATGCAGGGGCATGGCTGGTTGACCGCAATCTGGATATAGCCGCCATTCTGGCCCTTTCTGGCAGCGCGTTGGCCATGCTGGTGTTTCCCGTTGTTTTGCACAGCACGGCAGGCCTGATGCTGGATGTGTTTCTGGTGCCAACCTTTGTTAACGGTCTGGGGCCAGCGTTGCAGACACGCCTGATGGATTTTGCAGGAGACGCCCAGACCCTTGCCGCCTCCCTCAACCACTCGGCGTTCAATATCGCCAATGCACTGGGGGCATCACTGGGCAGTGTGCTTCTGGCCAACCATTACGGGTATGGAGCACTCGGCATAGGGGGAGCCCTCCTCTCTGTCGGCGGGCTGCTGGTCTATCTTCTGGCCGTGGTTCTTCTGAAAAAGAGTGGGCAGACAGAAACGCGGAGCTCTCTTTCCTGAAGACAACAACCCTTGCTTGTCATTTTCCTGCCAATAGGGAGCAAAGTCCTCTTTCACGCTTCCTCTGATAAGAGCTGAATAGCTGCCTGTAAAAACATTTGGCACAGTTCAGATCTGTCACCTAAGAACGGCGTCATCTGTTTCTCTTCCATCCATCAGGATACAAGCAATGGGCCGCCCCCAAGACAGTATAATCGTCACAAACCGCACCATGATGCTTGTGGCGACCCTGCTTTGTCTGCTGATCACATTTGTGCGGTGGCCTGAAATACTGCTGGATGCCCAGTTCTGGGGGGAAGATGGCTGGTTCTGGTGGCCTGAAGCGCGCTCACTGGGGCTTTCCAGCCTATGGCTACCCCATACGGGTTATTTTCAGACCGATGACCGGCTTGTCGCCCTGTTGTCGGCCCTGTTGCCCCTTACATGGGGACCAACGCTGTTTGCTGGGGCTGCCTTTGTTTTTGAAGTGCTGCCTCCTGCGTTTCTCATTTCGCAACGCTGTGCGGCCCTTTGCCCCTCCCTCCCTCTCCGCTGCTTTTTGGCACTGATGTGGTGTGCGCTCCCCAATACATGGGAAGTCCATGGCAATCTGACCAACAGCCAATGGCATCTGGCCCTGCTATCGTTTCTGATTGTGCTGTCATCACCGCCACGCACACGGGGAGCCTGGACATTTGACACCTTGCTTCTGGCACTCAGCGCCGTAAGCGGCCCTTTCAGTATTCTGCTGGTTCCCATTGCGGCCTTGCGCACATGGCAGCTTCCTTCCAGAGCCAGCATGGTCAGGCTCGCCCTTCTGGCAGCCGGTGCCACACTTCAGGCCGCCAGTATTTATCTGACTCAACGGGGCATGCCCCCGCTTCTTGGTGCAACCCCCACAAACTTCGTACGGCTTATGGCTGGCCAAATCATGATGGGTTCTTTGGCAGGCTGCCTGCAGTTGCCCTACTGGTATGCGCTGGGTTCCTGGAAAATTGCGTTGCTGCCGTGGCTTCTGTTTCTGGTTGGCGCGTGGCTGTGCATTGATGCTTTACGCCGTTGGCCTGTGCTGCGTTATGCGGGCCTGTTTACCGCACTCATGCTCCTTGCCAGCCTCTCCCACCCCGTGGCCACACCGGGCACCCCGGTCTGGATCGCTATGCGTGCGCCCAATATGAGCATGCGTTACCTTTTTATTCCATTGGTCTTCTGGGTCAGCGTGGTTGTCATTCAGGCTCTGGGCGCGCGATGGAGCTGGGCAAAAGGCACGGCTCTGGTTTTCCTCGCGCTGATGGTCGGTTTTGGCATTCCGCAGGACTGGCGCTTTGAGCCCGAACCCAACCGCAATTTTTATGAACTTGCGCATCAGTTTGATAAAGCCCCACCCGGCACCCAGATAACCTTGCCTGTCCGCCCTGGCTCACAGGTCACCCTGACGCGGTAAAACAGTTTAAAAATGCTGGCTCAGGCTGGGAATTTTTACTACTTCTGCAGTAATGACTTGGGCCCATTCTCTTCAGTCCGGGTATCTGTCTGTGCAGCCGCAAGCAGTCCGTTCCTGCTGCATCTCCGCCTTTTCCACACGACCACAGGTCTGCCGTGTCGCATATCAACACGGCGTTGCTCGCTGTTCTTCCACTCTCCCAATGGAAAATCTGGTGCCTTGCGGGTTATGCCTCTGTTCGTTTGACTTCATTCCAGATCGCATCAAGCGTTTCCACAGTCTGATCCTGCATGGACAGACCATCTTCCGCCAGACGGGCCTCTACACCCTCAAACCGGCGCGTAAATTTATCACACGCCTGCCTCAGACATGCTTCCGGGTCCATATCCAATCGGCGGGCCAGACTTGCCAGAGAGAACAGAACGTCTCCCAGTTCGTCCTGCATGCGGGCCTTGTCTCCAGCCGCCAGTTCTACAGAAAACTCGTCCATTTCCTCATGAACCTTGGCCACCACACCCTCGACCTCGGGCCAGTCAAACCCCACGCGAGCCGCACGGGAGGCAATTTTAGAGGCACGGATCAAGGCAGGCAGTTGCGGCGGCACACCCGCCAACGCTCCAAGCCGCTTCCCCTGCGCAGCGGAGGTTCGGCGCTCCTGCTCTTTCAACTTTTCCCACTGGCCGGGCAAAGCGGCGATGGATGCCTCGCCAGTCTCTGTCTCTTTACCTGACAGAGCCGTTTGTCCGTGAGTATCACCCTGCCCTTCAACCACGCTCTTCTCTGCTACGTCATCACCCAGCACATCCGGGCCAAACGTGACATGCGGATGCCTGCGAATCATTTTTTCCGTCACCATCCGCGCAACAGTCGCCAGATCAAACTGCCCCGCCTCCTGCGCCAGTTGAGCCTGATAAACCACCTGCAACAGCAGATCTCCCAATTCATCGGGGAAAGCCTGCCAATCCTTACGGGTAATGGCGTCTAGCACTTCATAGGCTTCTTCAATGGCATACGGAGCTATGGTTTCATGCGTCTGTTGCTGATCCCATGGGCAGCCTTCGTGGGGGTCACGCAAACGGGCCATCAGGGCGGCAAGGCGGGTAATTTCTCGCGCCGCGCTGTTACCGGCTGCATCAGGCGTGTTTGAAGAGCTTACGCCACCGGAACCTGCGGCGGAGCTTTTATGATGCTGTGAAACCATATGTATCTGCCTTCGCTCCTGAATGTTTCAACGCCGCAACCCGTGTAGTCCAAGAACAGGGAAGCGTCCCAACTCTTTCCAGCCCCACAGGCCCGTGTCCTGAACCAGTCTTTGCAGGGTAGATGTGCAGGGCAGTGTTTTTGGAACTGCCCCCTTTCACCCGCAGGGCATTCCCCCGTATATGCGGGAGGACACACACGCAACAGTCCGTAAACAGCAGGACGGCCCAAACCGGCACAGCCCCCACTCTGCAAAGGAGAAAAGGTATGACACAGCACCCCGTTGTTTTTATTGATGGCGAAGCTGGCACCACAGGCCTTGGCATTCGGGAGCGCCTGTCTGCCCTGCCTGTTACGCTACACTCCATTGACCATGCCCACCGCAAAGACCCCGCGGTCCGCAAGGAGGCCATGGCCGCGGCAGATGTGGTTGTGCTGTGCCTGCCAGACGCGGCCTCCCGCGAGGCCGTGGAAATGGCGGATACACTGGGAGAGAACGCCCCCCGCATTCTGGACGCCAGCACGGCTTTCCGCACGGCACCGGGCTGGATATATGGCTTTCCCGAACTTTCCGCCGCGCAGGCTGCTGCCATTACGGGCGCACCACGGGTTTCCAACCCCGGCTGCTACCCAACGGGTGCCATTGCGCTGCTTCGCCCCCTGATTGACGCCGGTATTCTGGATGCCCGCTACCCTGTGTGCATCAATGCCGTCAGTGGTTATTCGGGGGGTGGCCGCACCATGATTGAAGCGCATAAACGCGATGGTGGTCCGGCTTTTGAATTGTACGGGCTGGGCCTTGAGCACAAACATGTGCCCGAAATTCACCTGCACGCCGGGCTGGAACGGCGGCCGGTTTTTGTTCCCTCCGTTGGCCACTTTCCGCGCGGCATGATTGTATCCATCCCGCTGCATTTGGATGATCTTAACGGAGGTGTGACTGGCGAAGACCTGCACACGGCCCTTGCAACCCGTTATGCGGGGCAGGCGAACGTGCACGTGCTGCCGCATGACGCAACCCTTTCAGCCGAAGCGCTGGCCGGAAGTGACAAAATGGAACTGCGCGTGCATGCCAGCACCCACAACAGGCAGGCCGTGTTGACGGCCCGGCTGGATAATCTGGGCAAAGGGGCCTCTGGCGCGGCCCTGCAGAACATTGCCCTGATGCTGGGGCTTTAAAAAGATCCTTCCTAGCATTTTCAGACATTTAAGGAGACTGACATGACAAACCCTGTCGCTATTGTAACAGGTGGTAGCCGCGGTATTGGCGCGGCCATTGTAGAACAGCTTGCAAAAGACGGTTTTGATATTGTGCTGTCTTACGCCCGCAACGCTCAGGCTGCGGAAGAAACCGCCGATAAGGTACGCGCCCTTGGCCGCAAGGCGCTGGCAGTCAAGGCAGATGGTAGCTCGGTTGCTGGCAACAAGGCCGTTATTGCTGAAACAGTCAAAGAATTTGGGCGGCTGGACACACTGGTGTGCAATGCGGGCATCTACCCATACGGCCCCATTGATGAAATGAGTGTGGAGCAGATTGAACAGGTGCTGAACCTGAACGTGCGCGGCGTTATGGTGGAAACGGCCGAAGCTGTGAAGCACATGAAAAAAGGTGGCCGCCTGATCTTTATCGGGTCCGCTTTTGGCGCACGCGCACCCTTCCCCGGTATTTCACTCTATGCAGCCACTAAGGCGGCCCTGCGTGGCTTTACGCAGGGAGTTGCGCGTGATCTGGGCCCAAAAGGCATTACCGTAAACGTGGTGGAACCCGGCCCCATTGATACAGACCTCAACCCGGCTACGGGTGAGGGCGCAAAGGTGATCAGTAGTTTTGTGGCCACGGGCGCTTACGGCACGGTTTCAGATATCTCTAACATGGTGTCTTTCCTGGCCAGCCCGAAGGCCGGTTACATCACCGGTGCCGCCCTGCCTGTGGACGGTGGTCTGGAAGCCTGAACCTCCGCCCAATGTGTGCCTGCCTTCCCTAATCTGGCCGGCACAAAGCATAAGGGAAAAACCACCAGAGATGTCAGGTCAGCCTGAATGGGGTTGCAGACAAACCGGCTGGTTTTCACCCTCTGAACGCCCTGCCTTTCGAAAGAGAGTGCAGGGCTCTCTTTTGCATAATCTCAGCAGCACCTCCGCTGCTCAGGGAATTTTCACCACAACCCGGCCCCTTACCTTGCCAGCCAGCAACCGCTCTGCGGTGGGCACGACATCGGAGAAGGCAATTTCAGTGGTCATTTCTTCCAGCAGAGCCTGATCAACCAACTCAGCCAGCGCCTGCCAGGCCTCTCGCCGTTCCGCACTGGGACAGTTAACGCTTTCAATCCCCACCAGCGTGACACCGCGCAGAATGAAAGGTGCAACCGTTGCGGGA
>NZ_LHZQ01000164.1 GCF_001580915.1 Acetobacter tropicalis
AACCCGATGTACAACCCTTCTGTGAGATTTCCGCGTTGACCGCATGATGTTGCTGTCGTTTGGGGAAGGCGCGTCTGCTCTGGTGTGAGGCACTCTAAAAGGAGAGCCTGCATGCGGAAGTTCAGAAACCTGTCTTTTACGTTTAGTGGAACTAAAACCGTTCTGGTTGTGCTTTGCATGGTCCGTTGGAGCCTCGAAAAAGCTGTTTCTTCACAGACAGATAGAGCAACAGAATCATATCGGTATTTTTTCTGCTCTCACAAGATAATATCGATATTCTGTCCCACATCGGCGGTTATCATTTTTAATGCAGAACAGGCTATGAGTCCCCTTCAAAAGAGACTCCCGCTCGTTGAGCCGTTCGGACAAGGTATCTGCATAACTCCAGTTTGGGGTAAGCAGGAAAGGATGATCGGAATGCTGCGGGATAATCGCATCCGGGCTATGTCTTCGGAACAAAGAATAGCGTGGTTGAGTCGTAATGCGCGCTATAATAAAAAGAAAGATATACTTGAGATGTGGAGTATTATTACATGGTCGTGGAGAGAAGTGACACTGAAGACCATCGGACTGGTCTACCCAGCAGAGGTTCGTGGCGCGACAGTGGCCTGGAAGTCCTGGGATAACGTCCGTGAAATTGCGGCCCGATATCCTTATGATTCCAACAAAAAAGGCGATATGCCGGTTTATTCAAATCCGGTTCGTCAGGAATGGATAGAGAGAAGTCGCCGGATTGGACATAAAAGCGGCAAACTGGAGATATGGCATATTATTTTTGGATGTTGGGTTCCTGTAAATCTCGAGACGCTGGCGGCAAATTATTCCGTGGCTTACTGGCATAGTATCGGTCTCGAAAGAGCCTGGATTGAACTTCAGAGTGGCGATATCGAAATAGAAAAAGAGGAGATGAGTTTTGATGAGTCTGTCAGGCTTGTTTCTGAAAAGCTCTTTGGAAAAGGGAGTGATGTCGCGGCAAATTATGAAGAACGCATTTACGTCCTCAATGAAGACGTTAATCTCCCAGAAGAATTAAAAAACGATAATTTACCCAATAAAAAATTGGATTTTATGACGCGACTGCCAGAAAGGATTCCATCGTGCCTTGAACATTGGGCTGCAGCGCAAACAGCTCCCGTGACGTCCAGACTTGTGACGGAGGATTTGCTCGGGTGCGCTTGGCCCCTGTCAACATCACAGATGAGGGCCCTGGCAAATACTATGCGCCAGGCAGGATGGGAATTAACCCGCAAGGCGAGTATCAGGTTCTGGCTCAAAGTAGATCAGAAGTGATCAGAGTAGTGGAAATTATGGCGTCTCTTGTGTTCAGAGGAAGGGGCATGCCGCCTATGAAAATATTATTCTTCCGAAACCGTAATACCTCAATTCCACCACACATATAATATTAGTATTCAGATGCATTTTGAGGTGAAAGTGCAAGCTCCTTCTGAGGGAGGGAGCTTGCAGAAACATCAGGTGTCAAGGCGCTGACGGGTAATCAGTATAGCCATGAGCCCCTTGTGAGTACCAGGTGCGGATATCGTCCTTATTCAGGGGAAGGTCATTTTCCAGACGATGCACCAGATCCGGATTGGCAAGGAAAGGCCGACCGAATGCAATAGCATCGGCCACACCAGTGGCAACCGTTTTGATCGCGTCTTGCCGTGTGTAGTCCTGATTCAAAACTAATGGTTTCGTGAAAACTTGGCGGATTGGTCCATGGAGCTTTGGCTGGTCGGTCTTGCCAAATGTACCATTGGGGCCGGGTTCGCGCAGTTCGAGGAAAGCAATATTCAGATTGTTCAGGAGCTTTGCTGCAGGCACAAAAACCTGTTCGGGATGGCTATCGATGCAACCTTGGGTGTTGCCATTCGGTGAAAGCCTTACGGACGTTCTGTCTGCACCAATCGTGGCGATCACCCGTTCCGTGACCTCATGCAGAAAACGAATACGGTTTTCAGGAGAACCACCATAGTCGTCGGAGCGGTGGTTGGTGCTGTCCCGAAGAAATTCATCAATCAGATAGCCGTTAGCGGCGTGAATCTGGACCCCGTCAAAGCCGGCAGCCAACGCATTGCGGGCGGCTTTTTCGTAATCATTCAGAATGCGGGCAATATCATCTTTGTTAAGAGGACGAGCGACTTCGGGAGCCTGTTTCCCATCATAGGTATGTAATGGCTCAGGGGCCTTCGTCGCTGAGGCGGAGACTGGCTGCTGCCCCGTCACACTGGAATGCACCATACGGCCCATGTGCCAGAGCTGTGCTACGATCTTTCCGCCCTTCGCATGCACTGCCGCAGTAATTGGCTTCCATGCTTCTACCTGCTCCTGCGACCAGAGGCCCGGTGCATAAGGCCATCCAAGGCCTTCCCGACTGATCCCGGTTGCTTCTGAGATAATCAGCCCTGCATCGGCACGCTGAGCATAATACTCAGCCATAATGGCGGTTGGAAGATGCTCTCGGGTGCCTCTGGCGCGTGTCAGTGGTGCCATGAGAATTCTGTTGCTGGCGTAAATGCTTCCCAGTTCAATCGGCTCAAACAGGCTGGGCATGACAGATCCTTCCTAAAAGATGCAGTTTCTATAAACTGGGTAAGCTTCGTGGGGATTACAACAGGACGATTACTACCTCGTCTGAGAAGAAGTGAGTGCTCACTGTCTGCAAGTCGTAAGCATCCGGCGAGAGACGCGGTCATATTCAGGCGGCGATGGTATTGTGGACGTGCTGGCTGGTTTTCCAGTTCCAGGGGAGAAGTTCCTGGAGGCGTGGATTAGGGATGTCGACAGATACACGTGTTTGTCACCGGAATGATAAGCACAATCCAACTCATTGGCGTGCCGTATTGATAAAATACACTGTTATCCCATGAGGCTACAAACACCTCATGGGATAACTTATATACAGCCTAGCCTCTTTCTCTCTAGAGCTATGCAGCATTATATTTCTGATTGAAAAATAGAAAGGTGTTGGAATGCTTGAGGTCTATCCAAATTTATTTGTCGGTAATGAGATTGATGAGCAGTGCCTTCAAGGCGATCCGAACTGGTTCTTTATTCGTGCTTGTAAGGAGCCGTATCATCGGCAAGCACTAGGTTATACAGGCAGAGCCGCATCAAAAGGTCACCCAGAATACTTAATAGCACGACGCAATCACCGTCTCATCCTCAATTTAGTCGATGTGGCAGATGTCAATTATGTCTCTTCTGATATCATTGATGCGGCACTTAAGGCTATTCACGCCAACATTGGTAATATCAAGGTGTTGCTCCATTGCAATCAAGGTCAATCACGCTCGCCCTCAATCGCTCTCCTCTATTTAGCGCGGTATACAGATCTATTTGTGGGGTTGGATGTGGATAAGGGGGTCGCAGAGTTCCGGAAAATCTATCCGTCATATGCTCCAGCGCGAGGGATGGCTGATTATATCCGATTAAATTGGGCACAATATCAATTTTCTGGCTAAAACGACCTTTCTCTGTTGACCCAACTCACACAGTAGAGAACGCTTGGCTCATGTTCGCATTTTGCCCGCCACACAATTCAGTGGTTTGTCTCACATAAGGGCGGATACCATTCGCCTGCTTAAGCTTTAGAATTATTCGTCATTTCAGCACCTTCTGGCTAACGCTAAATATATTATAGGGGCACTTAGGTTTCAGAAGTTGTTTTTACTCCAGTCGGCAACCTAGAGAGCAGGTCAGCAGCAATAATCGGTACACGTGCCGCGTCGATATGCTCACTGGCGTAACAACGCGCCAGCAATTCGTCTCCTAAATACGCGTCATATTTTGCTCGCTTCATATCAGGCACTAGTCGGGCTAGAGCTTCCGCGTCAGGCGCAGGCCTTTCAGCGAGAGTTTTCAGGGTGGCAACCAGTTTGCCTCCGTCTTTAGCCGGAATTGTGACCGCGATACCCTCCGAATTGGCCGTCACGCCATGAGAGGCAAGCGCTAGCACCAAGGCCAGTTGAGCCCGATTACCGACCCAGGGGAAAAGCAGGAGTTCGTCCTCATATCGATATAAACCTGCATGCCGCAATCCAAGACTATCGAATGTCACTCTGGCTTCCGTAAGGCATTCAAGAGCTATCTTGTCGAGAAAGCGAGGAATGGCGATGCTCTCATAAACCCGACGCATCTCCGCTACGACTTCATCGGCGGGGGGTAAGCCCTCGCCACCGAATTTGGGCGGCACGCCACCATACGCTCGTGTGACCAAAATTTCCCGGCGTTGATTGTCGAGCTCGATCACCCGCCACCGACGTCCGGCGAAGATGATGAGTTGTTCCGGCATTACCGGGCTATCGACCGGAAGCGTGCCAAGGTTCCGTCCGCGATCCGTAATAACCTTGAATTCGTCAGGCGTCATGAATACGGCGTAAAACCCACGGTCATTGATGACCCGTTCGCCTTCTTCGCCTGGTAAAAGCGTTCCGTCTGGCGCCTGCTCAATAAGCTGAACCTCCGGATGCTTCATTCGCCGCAGCACATCAATGTAGAGAGCCTGATCGATGTCAGGATATACTCGACTCTCGATCAAGAGGTTCCAGCCCTGTTTGACTGTCAGCCCGCCGTGTTGAGCAATCAGTGCCAGAATTTGCTGTATCAGCGTGGAAAGATGCAAACACCCAATTTGAGGCGGTTCATTCCAGCGCCTCAGCATCAGATTGAGCATGGCGATGCTCTGCACCGTGCGCGGCCGCATGGCATCAATGGGATGGATGCGTTCGTCAATCGCCATCTCGGTGGTGTAGACCCGCATTACTGAGGATTGTCCCGCACGCCGACCGGAACGCCCCAGTCGCTGGCGCATGCCTGAAACAGTGTGCCCAGGCCCAATCTGGCCCACAGCATCAATGTGGCCAACATCAATGCCTAGTTCGAGCGTCGTGGTTGCGATAATGGAGCCTGGTCGATCATCTTCTTTCAGCCTTCGTTCGGCTTCCTCACGGTGCTCACGCGATAAGCTACCGTGATGAGCGAAAAACTCCTCCGGCACGCCCGATGTTTCACAAAGACTACGCAGTCTTGCAGTGTACAGTTCAACATTCCGGCGCGAGCCAGCAAAAATCAGACTCCGATGCCCTCGAAGCGTGTCGAAGAGGTGTGTCGCGATCTCTATGTCTGCTGTGCTCTCGGTTGCCTCGCCCTTGTCTGAATTCGCGTCACGTTGCTTCAGGCGTGGCTGTATATAGCCGCGAACCTGAAGTTTCAGGGGTTGGCTACCCATTTTAGATTCCAGTATCTCCACGCCATCCGGATTGAGTGGCCGTAAGAAAGCAGCTGAGATCCTCATGTCGGCCAGGGTGGCCGACAGGCCCACGCGAACGACTGGATGCCCTGCGGCGATCTCGATACGATTGAGCAGAGATTGAAGTTGGCGTCCGCGCTCTGCATCCATAAAGGCATGCACCTCGTCGATCACCATGTAACTTAGCGCAGCGAACAGACGCTTTGCTTCATTCCCTCGTCGGACGAGGATGGCTTCCAGACTTTCTGGTGTAGTCAGCAGTATCCCCTGGGGCCGCTTGCGTGCTCTTTCCTTGACGCTGCTGGCCACATCCCCGTGCCACTTCCAGACAGGCATCTCCACTTCTTCGCAAAGTGTCTCCATTCGACCGAACTGGTCATTGATAAGTGCTCGCAAGGGGCTGATATAAATGGCCTCAAACCCGGCTCCGGGTTTGCGTTCATCTGTAGCCAGTCGCGAAACAATCGGCAGGAAGGCCGCCTCGGTCTTTCCGCTTGCTGTCCCGGCCGCAATAATGAGATCCCGTTGTCCTTCCAGCAGAACCGGAATGGATCGTTCCTGGATATCTCGAAGCTCTGCCCAGGCCTGACGCCAGATCCAGCGCCTGACTTTCTCGTGCAGCAGATCGAAAGACGTCGATGCGCTGTCATCTGAGGCTTGCCCGAACGGGTCGGACGGCACGTCGTTCAAAGTCTGAAGTCCGCCAGATCATCGTCGGGCGAGGTCTGAGTGGAGCCAGTTGTTGAAGAACCAGCCGCACCAGGTGCATCTTTATTGTCGTCATCGATAATATCTCCGCCCGCCGAGGGCGCGTCCGGCGCGATCTCAGCCTGGTCCACCAGACCCTGCCACTGAGCCTGTGGGTTCTGTTCCAGAATGGCGAGCAGGTCGAGGAAAGCCTTGATGGTGTTGCGCGGTGTCCGGAAATAAGACTCACCAATCTTCTGGTTGCAGTGAGTCATAAAGGCCTTGAAAACCTCCTCCGGCACCAGGTAACGATCCTGGTCGCCATAGGCGAACACATGCCGCAATTTACCAAGCAGAATGTAGAGGTCTTCGGGGGTCAGGCTCTGAAGCCGGATGACCGGACCCGAAAGATCGACCAGACCATTGCGGGCAAAGCTGTTTTCAGCCAAACGGGATCGCAGCGCTTCGTAGGAATAGAGGCCCCGGCGGCTGTCCATCAGGAATTCGGGTGTGCCGCCGAAATAGACGCCGAGGGATTCAGCCGAGCCCTGGAGCACATCGTTCACGATACGGAGAATCTGCTCGTAGTTGGCATTGCGTGATTGGGCACTGACCAGCTTGAACAGGTTGACGCATTCATCAAGCATGACCAGAAAACCCGAATATCCTGCCAGGGTCACAAAGCGACTCATGACCTTCAGGTAGTCGTAAACCCAGGCATCGTCGATGATCGAGCGTACGCCGAGCGCCTCTCGAGCCTCGGTTTTGAGCGTGTACTCACCACGGAGCCAGCGAAGTGCCGCCGCCTTTCCACTCTCGCTCCCTTCTTCGAAAGCGCGCCAGTAGCATTCTATGACGGTCGCAAAGTCGTAGCCGGAAACGAGTTCCTGAATGGGGAGCAGCCTTTCCTGAATGACGTCTCCGATCATGCGACCTGATGCCTTGGCTGAAGCCTGTGCCTCCATGATGAAACGTTCGACTACGCTTGCCAGAGCTCCTCCGTCCTGCTTGGTGCGGGTAGCCATGTTACGCATGAGTTCTGCATAAAGACTGCGGGCCTGGCCCCCGCTGGCATGCAGGCGACGATCAGGGGATAAATCTGCGTGAGCCACTACCAGCTTGCTTTGCATGGCAATAGAACGGGCCAGGTTAAGGAAGAAAGTCTTGCCCGCTCCATAGTCGCCAATAATGAAACGAACCGCAGAACCTCCGTCCGCGATGCGTTTGACGTCCTGCACCACCTGATTGACTTCGCCTGCGCGACCGACCTGAACTAACTGGATGCCTGACCGTGGCACGACACCTGCACGAAGCGCCTGAATGACGCCATCACGGTCCTTGGGCTTGATTTTCTCTGCAGTGCGGGTGCCGTCTGACGCTGCGATACTGAGGTTGGTCATGATGATGCTCCCGGCGCGTCAGCAAGGAGCGCCATATTGATGATTAACGGGTCTCCGTCCTCGATAAGTTCCTCATCGAACGTATCATAGGCCCACTCGTTGATAGCTTCGAGCGCGCCATCCGGCATCAACCCGAGTTCGCGTGCCTTGGCCTCAAACCCGGAGCGTGTCCATTCCGGTTGGTTGACTAGGGCCTCAAGCAGGCGGGCCTGCTCAGGGCCAAGTCCGACGAACTTCGTTTCCTGTTCCAAAGTGGGAGAAACGGCTACCGAAATCGGAATTTCAGAGGCTTCTTCCTCATAGATTGGCGCGAGAATTGCATCGACTTCCTTAGTCTCCCGCAGGATGACGCTCACCTTGCTCATGTCAATGGCGATACCATCCTGAGATTTCACTTTCGAGGGGGGGGCTGGGATCCGATGACCGCCTCTCCGCGACTTATCATCCTCGACCACGATCGGTTCCGAAGCGTAGGATGCCGTAGCAGCAGTACCTTGATGCAAGACAGTGTAGAGTTCCCGTCGGCCAAGGCCAAAAGCTTCGTAAAGCCGCTCCAAAGCCACCATCATACCTTGATCTGTCTCACCTATTGTTACGGCGACAGAAGCTGCCAGCGAGGCAAGAGCAGTTCGTTGCTCGGGTTCTGCACTCTCTACGACGGTTTTGAGGCGGCCAAGGGTTGGTAAGCGTTCCGGAAGCAGCTGCAGACGGGCTGTCAGTCGTTTCGTTTCATGCGGGGTAAGCCGCAGCCGTGTGGTGAGAGCATCGACCAGCTTTGAGCCTAAAGTCAGGGTTTTGGCTGCCGAGCCGATGGCGGTCATGATCAGGGCTGCCGTGCGGAAGTCGGCACCTACGGGTGTTAACTGGCCTTGAGCATCGCCAATGCGGAATAGAATTATATTCTCACCTGGCTTGGTCCCACCATAGGTTGGATCTGGCTCCATGCCGTAACCTACTCGTGCCAGCATGGCGGACATGTCACGAGCTTGCCGGAGACCGGAGGCTGCCTTACCAGAACCAAAGCACCGCGGGCCCAGTTCTTCAAGCGGCACATTGGCAAGAGGTTGAGGCAAATCATCCAACCAGGCTTTGAAAGAACGAACAGTTTCTCTTTCCCCGAGTTCCACAGGCAGCATCAAGGCGGCGGCCATACTGTCAGCACGTTCACGTTCCTTGCCGACGGCTTTGGCAAATGCAGTCAAATCCTCACGAGCCCCTTCGCTGAGCGTGATCATTTTGGTCCACGTCAATTGCGCTGGATCAGGCAGGCGATCGAAGCCATCAAACTTTATTGAAGTATGAAGATACTGACTCGCCGACCGATAACTCAGATCAAGTCGGCTCTCTTTTTTATCTCTGAGCCGAAAACCATGCGGAAATTTCTGATTGAAACGATGTCGCATGAGTTCAATGAACTCCGGACGAGCTCGTGTCGTCGCAATGCGCGGCCATAAGCCGGTTAAGTGAGGAGGTAAGGATAGAATACCTGCTATGGCGAGGTCGACATCAAGCGGCATACCTCTCAATGCGTGTAGACCTAATTTAACCTGAAGCAATGGAGACATATGCTCTCCCAAAGCTGCGAGATCTGGCTTCCATGCCTCCACTGTAGGTATATCCGTAACAGCATGCTTCATTGCGATGAAATTGAGTAGTTCAGTGCTATATTTTACAAAAGAGCCGTTATGTCCGAAGAGTTCACGCAGGCGCTCTACTTCAGCTACCAATAACACCTCTTCGTCAATCGAAGGACTATCGGCTATCAGGCGACGTTCGAGCCCATAGAAGTAAAGAAAGGGATAGCCCATAGGGTAGCTGGTGTCGGATTTCCCGCTCGCCAGCCAATGCAGGTAAGCCAATCGTTGATTGGGCGTGATATCAGTGTAAGAGGGCCAATAGCCCAGATCCAGGTTCGTTTGTGGCGCTCCAGACGCGACCTTGAGTGATGGTCTGATAAGACAGGGCGCTGGAGTGTCGGTATTCCAGCCTCCTTCCGGCGCTGCCGTCAAAAAGTTGCCGACATAGACCATGCCATCGGTAATCTCGAAGCGATGGATAGTGACTTTTTCGTCAGGGAACACCCAGCGAGCATCGTCTTTCTTGTGAATCCTTGATTGTCTATACTTTTTTAAACTCTCATCATCATTGGAGAATACGTGTTGGGCATTAAAAGAGAGGCCGTATGTAGGTGGCGATGCGATAGTCTCTTTCCTGGTTTCCTTATTGGTTGTGTCCGAAATTTTGCGGTCACTGAAAATACGTTTTATCCAGGAAAACATGTTACACTCATTAAATAATCGCCAACTCTTTCAAATAGTAGAGGCTGTTCTTACTGTGTAGAAACTCCCCGCCTCTGGCGAATGGAAATCGAGATAGATAGAAGCTATTCCATTCACAATCTCAGGAGCAACCTATTCGCTTTATCGGATAATGATCCATTTGTCCGTCTTCCGAAAGGAATGTGGCATGTTCAGCTTGCGCCTGCGCCATCAGGAGATGGTCAAACGGATCACGATGATGCAGGGGCAAAGACATCAGGGTCTGTAGGTGTTCAGGCTGTATTGGTAGGAGAGAGAAACCTTCCGCAGGAATGGCTGCCAGAATATCGTTCATATCCGCATCAAGCTTTCCGATACGGATTTTGATTGCAATCTCCCATAATGACACGATACTCACCAGAATATCGTGGGCCGGATCTGCGATAATCTCTCGTGCGCTCTCACCCAGCCGGTCGGAGCCCGAAAGCCACCACAGCAACGCATGCGTATCGAGCAGCACCTTCACAGCTCGCGTTCCATGCTTTCAAGAATGTCTGGCGGTGTCTCATCAAAATCTTCGCTCATTCTGATACGCCCGCGAAGAGCTCCTGGCTGACGACGGGGGCGATAGGACGGAGCTGGTGGACGCAGTTCAGCAACGACCTGATCGTGAGACGTCACGAGGATCGTACTGCCCTGTCTGACTTGACGCAGATACGCTGTCAGGTTTCCCCTGAACTCCCGAACACCGATTTTCTGCGGATCTGGTGAGTTATCTGAAAGATGCTGGCTCATGGTCTCCTCCCTGTGTGTCACCATATCATGTACACAGAAGGAAGAGGTAGAGAATTCCTGAAACATGTTCGATTTCAGAGATACAGGTGCATGATTTTGCTTCAGCACAGTCCTATCCCGGGTGGGTTATTAACAGGTGGCAGTCTGCTTCTCATACATGGAGCAAATTCACGTCGGTGGGCACGCCGTTCTGACCAGAGATCTGGCGTGTGGAGATGCTGAGACTGGTGGGTGTCCCCGCATCATCATGAACGTGGCCTGCGACCGTACATGAGATCGATAGTCTGAGCCAATAACGGGAAATGACGTCACAATGACACCATTTCCCGTCATGTCATCGTCCCTGACGGTGTCATCACACTTCAAAACTGCTGTCATGAATGGTGTCATACGGTGTGGCAGTAATGGAGGGGAGTGTCTGGGCCGTAAAAATGGCCGCCTTTTTCCCTTTTCTGTCCCGTTTTTGTCTCTTTTCCGTCCTTTCGAAGGGAGTTTGAAGGCACGCTACCTCAATTTCATATGCATGCTGCGCAAGCATATGAAATCGCTGCGTTTTTTCTTCTTTTCTCTCGTTCTATCGCATTTAAAAATGCTCTCCCTTAACCCGTTGTTTTGGAATGTTTTTCTAAAAAATATTATCTGAGCAGGGTAATTTATGGATGGTTTTGTGTCTGTCCTCACGATTACGCATATCCGCTAATGCCCCATGGGAAGCGATGTGTGTGGTCTTTTCCTCCCTCTCTTTGGACGACAAGGATAAAAGTCATGTCTCATTACCCGCTTTCCGACCTGTTTCCCGTCACCGATGACGTTGTGCATGCAGCGATGGAACTTAAAGCCCTTCATGTTCTGGAGGGTGTTCTGCTGCTTGAGATTCTTGGCGGTAGTGAAGCTGCTTTTGAGGCTCTTGAGGGCCTGGTCATATTGCATCGCGACATGGAACGTCGTTATGGCCGCCTGGAACAGCTTTTGGCGGCTCCAGTGACGATGAAGCAGGCAGCCTGACCTCTTCAATCACACCCTATCCTACCAAAAAAACCTTTTCCTGGCTCCGCTTCACGCTGTGTGATCGGAGCCATTTTTTCAGGATGCTCCCTCATGACAACGGACTATCGTTTCGATCCTCTTCAGTTTCCGATGCCTGCCAGGACCGGTCTTTTTCCGCGTCGGGATATTGACCTCTATGCTGAGCTTTCGGCCCGTGTTGGCGTCTGTGTCCATGGATTTATGCTGGCAGATCTTGGGCGAAAGGCCTGGGATCTGCGCAAAAAATACTGGCAGCCAGGGGAGGGGGCATGGACGGCCTTTCGTGAGGCTGTGCACCAGTGCTATCCGCATCTGCCGGCAGAAGAAAAGCTCGCACAGGACGGTCATGAGTTTGATTCGCTCTACGAACTGGCCGTATACCGACGCCTCAAGTCCATGCTGCCATCGACACTAAAGCTTGACATTCATCCTGCTGTGAAGGGATGCGCTTTTCAGGAAGAAGCTTTCGCCGATTTCAAAGTGAGTTCGGCCCAGTCTGATAAGAGCTGCTTTATCGAAGTCGTCGGTCTGTTTGACCGGACGTTTACAGCCTACTCTTCCACGCAGAAGGAGCGAAAGGACGAGACCTTACGGCGACTGCATCGCTACCCAACTCATCAGCGCCCGATCCTTATTTTCAAGGACATGGTCTGTGATCCTGAACAGGTTGTGGGGGCCCTTAGGCAGGCTATTGAGGCTGTCGCGGAAGACGGGCTGCGAACTGCTGCCTGATGGGGGGCTTGCCGAATGACGCCATGATGACACCTGATTTTGGGTGTCACTGCCTGAAAAGTGGCGTCATGACATCAGAAACATGCTGTCATGCTCGTGTCATGACTGCTGTCACTGAGAAGATGGCAACAGATGCGAGAAAGCCCGAGATCAAGGAAATGGCAGAAAACAGCCGTTTCCTTTGGTATCCTTATGGTCGTTGCCATCGGCAGATGAGGGCACGCTACCTCAATTTTGTACGCACCCTGCGGGATGCATATGAAATGGCTGTTTTTGTCTAGGACTTTTCTGCAAATGCTCCCTCTGTGTTTATGCGGGTCTGTGGTGCTTCATGACACCGTTATCCATTATTCCGGAATTCTTCCCGGCATAAGGGACAGCATTTCAAAAGGCTGCGTGTCTGCCTTTCCAGGAACTCGAATACGATTTCGTTGCCGACAACCTGAGGCTGAGGCTCTTCCATTGCGCGTGACATCGCTCACACCGGTGATCAATGGGGGCGAAGGAGCATGGTGCTGCTTTCGTTCGTCATCTTCCTGATCGCGTATCTCGGTTTTGCTCTGTCCAGGAGTGCCTATCTAATTTCCGCATTTTTCGTCATTTATGGCCTGTATCAGGGCATTTCACGGAGTGTCGGCAAGGCACTCGCGTCCGATCTCGTGCCGCCAGAGCTGCGAGCCACCGGGATTGGCTGGTATAGTGCGACCGTTGGCTTGGTCCAACTGGTGGCCAGCATCGTCGCCGGAGAGTTATGGGACCATATCGGTCACGCGGCCGTATTTTACGACGGCGCGCTCTTTGCGGTCGTCTGCATCATCGGGCTGCTGGTATAGCTTCCACGGGGAACAGGAAACGGATTGTGTCTATCAGCGTCCCGTTCACCTGAAATGTGTCAGTCGGCCTCAACGGACCATGAACGGTCCACTCAGTAGGGCGGTGGAGGATAAGCCGGTGCCATGGGATAACCTGGCGCTACAGGGTACCCCGGACCCACCGGGGCGGACGGCACAGCGCCGACGGTGGCGGCGACCACGCCGGCAATGAGCCCGGTTGCCGCGGCCATCAGCAGATACTGTCCACCGGACTGCATCCAGTAATAGCCGGAAGGTGGTGCCCACAGACCATGGTAGCGGTGCCAGTCACCCACCATCCAGCGCTGCTCTCGCGGGCCGGAATAATAATCCCCTTTGCGCCAGTGTTTCATGTGACCGTAGCCGTGTCCTTCGCCATGATGATCGTGACCACCATGATCATGATCCCCGCGTGCCCATGGCGGGTCAGCGTAAGCGGTCGTGCTGACCATAATCAGGCAGGCCGACAGGAGTGCGGCAGGAAGTCGTGTCGTCATGGTACCTCCATGTGTTGAGAGCAATGAAGAAACATGCTTCTCATGACTTTTTCGTGAACGGGGGATCGGCGGCGCGTAGCGCGCGTACCGGCGCAGGTAATCCAGCGCCTCGTCGCGGGTGGGGTAGCTGCCATCCGGCGTGTCGGGCATCGACGGGGAGTGACCTGTAGGACGCGGGCGAGAACAGATGCAGGGAGTCCCAGCCGTCGAGCCCCGCCCCGCCTGACCACCGCCTACGATCACAACATCGAACTGTTCCGCCATTGCCCGGCTCACAGGCGTTCCGGAAGGCGGAATTCCGCCTTGCGTTCGCTATAGCGGTCCACGAGGTAGTCGGCCCGGTCCCGCAGCAGCCATGTGAACTTGATCAGTTCCTCCATGACATCCACCATCCGGTCATAGAGGGGGGACGGCTTCATGCGATCATCGTCACCGAACTGCGTATAGGCCATTGGCACGCTGGACTGGTTGGGGATGGTAAACATCCGCATCCACCGGCCCAGCACCCGTACGGCATTGACGGAATTGAAGCTCTGCGATCCGCCCGAGACCTGCATGACCGCCAGCGTGCGGCCCTGCGTCGGGCGGATCGAGCCTTCGGTCAGGGGCAACCAGTCGATCTGGTTCTTGAATACTGCCGTCATGTTGCCGTGCCGTTCAGGGCTGCACCAGACCTGGCCTTCCGACCAGTTCGACAGTTCCCGCAGTTCCTGCACTTTCGGATGCGTGGCAGGCACGGAATCCGCTACCGGCAGGCCGGTCGGGTCGAACACCCGTGTCTCGGCGCCCAGCACCTTCAGGATGCGTTCTGCCTCAAGCACCAGCAACCGGCTGAAGGATCGGGGACGCAAAGAGCCGTAGAGCAGAAGGATGCGCGGCGGATGGTCCACACGCGGTTGCGGTTCCAGCCGCGCGAGATCAACCCGTTCAAGATATTCGGGGTGGAGGGCCGGCAAGTCAGGTTCAGTCATTGTGATATTGGTCCATTCGTGCATTACGGGTGACTGATTCAGGGCAGCCACAGAGCCAGCGCCGCGAGTGTTGCCAGCAGGACGGGCGGCGTAATCACCAGTCCGACCTTCATATACTGCCCCCATGTGACCCGATGATTCTTGGATGCCAGCACATGCAGCCACAGCAACGTGGCGAGACTGCCGATCGGTGTAAATTTCGGCCCGAGGTCGCAGCCGATCACATTGGCATAGACCATCAGGTCGCGTGTCAGCGGCGTGAGGTCGTGTGCCTGCTCGATCGCCAGCGCCCCGACCAGTACACTCGGCATATTGTTCATGATGGACGACAGAACAGCCGCCAGAAAGCCGGTGCCGATGGTGGCGATGAACGGCCCCTGATGGCCGAGCCAGACCAGTACGATTGCGAGGTAGTCGGTCAGCCCGGCGTTGCGCAGGCCATACACCACCAGATACATACCCAACGAGAAGATCACGATCTGCCACGGGGCGCCCCGCAGCACCTTGCGAACTGGAATCACCCGGCCATATCCGGCGACGAGCAACAGGATTCCGGCGGCCAGACAGGCCACGACACAGACCGGGATATGAAACGGCGCTGTCAGGAAATAGGCTGCCAGAACGAGCGCCAGCAGCGGAAATGCCGTCCGGAATACATTGTGGTCACGAATGGCCGTGGCAGGTGCTGGCAGTTCGGCGACGGGATAGGTCGCAGGCACCTGCCGCCGATACCACAGCCACAGGACGGCAAGCGTTGCACCAAGTGCTACCAGATCGACAGGGACCATGATCGCGGCATAGCGATCGAACGCAATGCCGAAGAAATTCGCGCTGACAATGTTCACCAGATTGGAAATCACTAGCGGCAGGCTGGTGGTATCGGCGACGAAGCCCGTGGCGACAATAAAGGCCAGGGCCGCAGCAGGACTGAGGCGGAGTTGAGTGAGGATGGCGATGACAATGGGCGTGAGCAGCAGGGCTGCGCCGTCATTGGCGAAAACCGCTGCAATGGCCGCTCCCAGCACCACGATCAGCGGGAATAGCGTCCGGCCTCGCCCTTTGCCCCAGCGCACGACGTGCAGGGCGGCCCAATGGAAAAACCCGGCCTCATCCAGCAACAGCGAGATGACGATCAGCGCGATGAAGGTAAAGGTTGCGTCCCAGACGAGGTGCCAGACGACAGGAATGTCGTGCCAGTGGATCACACCAGCCGCCAGGGCCACGGCGGCACCAGCCATGGCACTCCAGCCGATACCCAGCCCCCGAGGCTGCCAGATGACAAAAACCAGCGTGGCAACGAAAATCAGAAGCGCCAGCATCAGATGATCCGCTTGCCGGATTCATCGACGATCTTCTCCCCGTCCTCTTTGACGAAAGCACCTCTCTGCGGGTTAGGCAGGATGTCCAGAACCGTCTCGGACGGACGGCAGAGTGCCGCACCGAGGGGGCTGACGACGATCGGCCGGTTAATCAGGATCGGATGCGCCATCATGGCGTCGATCAGCGCATCATCGCTCAGGGCCGGATTATCGAGGCCGAGTTCGTGAAAGGGCGTGCCCTTTTCCCGCAGGACCGAGCGCACCGGAACGCCCATACGGGCGATCAGACTGACCAGTTCCGCACGGCTTGGTGGGGTTTTCAGATATTCGATGATGCAGGGGTCCTCGCCGCTGTTGCGGATCAGCGCCAGCACGTTGCGCGACGTGCCGCAGGCTGGGTTGTGGTAGATCGTGATGGTCATGAGCAGGATTCCCGGGATGGGCAGCAGGAGGACAGGGTCGCGATCAGGGGCGCGCAGAGTTCGGGGTTGCCTGCACAGCAGTCTCTGACGAGGAAGAGCATCAGGTCGCGCAAGCGCGGAAGGCACGCACGATAGACGATCAGCCGGCTATGGCGTTGCGAGGTCAGCAGACCGGCGCGGGTCAGGGTGGCGAGATGGGCCGAGATCGTGTTTTGCGGGACACCGAGATACCGCGCGACCTCGCCCGCAGGCAGGCCGTCCGGTTCGTGGCGTACCAGCAGGCGGAAGATCTCCAGCCGTGTGGACTGCGACAGGGCGCTCAGGGCAGCGAGGGCGGATTCTGTATCCATAAATCGACGTTCACGGATATATTGGATGAAGTCAACACTACCGAGGGCATGCACCGTTCAGAGCTTGCAACGTGGTGTCACACGCCGAACAGGCGGCCGATTCCGCCCGTGACGATCATCGCAACAATACCCCAGAACGTCACACGCAGTGCTGGACGCAAAGGCGCCGCACCGCCGGCAATGGCGCCAACGACGCCCAGAACAGCGAGAACCACGACGGACGTCAGGGACACGCCCCAGGACACCCATGCCACAGGGGTCAGAACCGCCGCGAGCACGGGCAGCACGGCTCCAGATGAAAAGGCGGTTGCCGAGGCGAATGCCGCCTGTATGGGTCTTGCCGCCGTGGTCTCGGACAGACCCAGTTCATCCCTGGCATGGGCGCCGAGTGCATCATGCTTCATGAGGGCGACGGCGACCTTGCGCGAGAGATCTCTATCCAGTCCTCTTTTCTGATAGATCCCAGCCAGTTCGGTGACTTCCCCCTCCCAGTCCGTGGCCAGCTCCTGTTTTTCGCGGGCGATGTCAGCGTGTTCGGAATCGGCCTGGGAACTGACCGAGACATACTCGCCAGCCGCCATGGACAGGGCGCCCGCGACAAGCGCGGACAATCCCGCGACGAGAATGCTACCGCGTGTCGCATGAGAGCTGGCAACGCCGACGATGAGGCTGCCAGTCGACAGCGTTCCATCATTGGCGCCGAGAACGGCCGCACGCAGCCATCCCAGTTTCTCGACGCGGATTTCTCACACTTGAGGCAATTTCGGGTC
>NZ_LHZQ01000196.1 GCF_001580915.1 Acetobacter tropicalis
GGGTTGGGGTTGGGGTTGGGGCTGACCCGAAACCTCTGCCGCATGGGCTTTGGCTTGTAGAGGCCCAGAAGCGCCGATTATCCCTGCTGCCCCCATAAGTATGGCAGATGAAAGAAAATAAGATCTTAAAGACATGGAAAAACGTGTCTCCTTCTGATGCGGCCTTCTTGCGTTGGCCTAACAACAAAACGGCCGCATGTTTAACGTAAGAGTGTTGAAGCACCCACAGTGTCATCTGTCGAGATATCTCGGAGCCAAAACAAACACCCCCTTTCAAGAAAATGTGCATTGGCAGTTTTCCTTGAACCGGTACGCTATTCCCCTGCCTGCGTTTCTTGCTCTGATCTGGTTTTACACCGTCTGTTCCAGCCCTCTCTTTCAGGACACTCTCTCCATGCCAACATCCAGTACACCAACACTCTTTCCGCTTTCTGTCCCCACACTCCCCATCCAAGGAGAAAACGCCCATTTTCCCGTTCGGCGTATCTGGTGTGTCGGGCAAAACTACGCGGAACACAGCCGAGAAATGGGTAGCAACCCGGACCGTGATCCTCCTTTTTTCTTCTCAAAACCAGCAGATGCCGTGACACAGGATTCTGTCCTTCCGTTCCCGCCTCAAACCGATAACCTGCACCCTGAGGTGGAGCTTGTTGTGGCTATCGGCAGCGGGGGGACAGATATCTCTCCTGATACCGCACTCAGTCACATCTATGGATATGCCGTGGGGCTGGACATGACACGGCGTGATCTTCAAGCCACAGCCAAGAAAACAGGAAGACCCTGGAGCCTTGCTAAAGGATTTGATGCATCCTGTCCTGTTTCTGCAATCAAACCAGCCTCTCACACTCCCGCTCTGACCCACAGCGCAATCACCCTGACAGTGAATGGTGAGATCAGACAGTCTGGAAAAATTGACGATATGATATGGTCTATTCCAGAAATAATTTCCGCGCTTTCAAGGTCAGTACGGCTGGAAGCTGGAGATCTGATCATGACGGGCACACCAGCGGGTGTAAGCCGTATTGTGAAAGGAGACAGACTTGACGCCAAATGTGAAAATATAGGAGAGTTATCCCTTACTTACATTTAATTATTTCTAATTATTGTGCGCTTTTTTTAAGCTGATCATTCTGATTCTAGATGGCTTTCTGGCATTTATCTTCCTCATAGTAGAGAAGGCGTCTCAGTCTTCTCTCATGTAGTCCAGAAAAGCCTGAATAATGTTATTTTTAGCGTGCTTTCTCCAGACAAAGTAAACATCTGTCGGTCCAATACCGTCCATTCTAAGAATATTCAGTTTTCTGCCATGCGTGCGAAACTGAGCCACAACACTCTCTGGCATGCACGCCAACCCAATGCCTACATCCAGACAGGAAAGAATCAGATCATAGGATTCCATGGTCAGAACCGAGCGGGGTTGATATCCTTTCTGGTCCATCCATAATTCTGCACACCGTCTATAAAAACAATCCCTATTAAATAGGTAAATATCTGAACTTCTCATAATCTCCGGTGTTATTTTCTTGATATGCTGCGGCATAACCAAATACAGAGATTGATGGAACGCAAAGGATCCTTCCAGCAGTGTATTCTCAACAGGTCCATCCGTAATAGCGAGATCAATTTCCTCCTCACTCAGCATTCTTTCCAAAACAAAGCTTGAATGCTGTAAAACGTTCAGTTCCACATCAGGATGATCCATTATAAACTGCGGCACATGTTTGGGAAGACATGTCAGAAACGCAACATCTAACGCGCCGACTTTCAGAATACCGCGTGATTTTGGCTTGGACCAAAGAGATGGCAACCGCTCAGCCCGACTGACAATTTCCCGCGCTTCCCGATAAAAAAGGCGGCCTGCTGGCGTAATAAGCAATTTTTTACGATCTCTTACAAAAAGATCCTGCCCAATATCCATTTCCAATTCTTGCAGGCGCATCGTAATATTAGAGGGAACACAGTTCATCTTGCGAGCGGCAGCTGCAATAGTACCGCCTTCTACAATAGCACAAAAAAAACGGAGTTGAGACAGTTTGGGAACGTACATTCTCATCCTCACTTAAAATGATGTTTTTGCTCTTTTTAAATCACTTTCTTTTATACATGCCCTGTGAAAGCATGTCACTCAAGCGAGACATGAGTCCTCATAAAATCATGTCAGGAAAAATGATTTGAAAATCAAGGAACTGTTTGAAAACAAGAAAGATAGATAGCGGTATTTTATTCTGGATTGAGGCAGCACTTTACACCATAAGCCCTATTCCAGCCATACAGGCGGCACGTGCGCCGATGGTGAGATATCCAGCATCACGAATAAAAAGTACCATGCGCTCTATCTGACTAATTTTTTAAGCGTTTCTTAATCCTTTTCAAATCTTTTAAGAAGGATATTTAAATGACCAACACAGATCACAAAACGCACTATGGTTTGTTCATTAACGGCAAGTGGACAAAAGCATCTGGTAATAAGTTTACGGAAATCAAAAGTCCTGCCACTGGAAATGTGCTCGCACAGGTTTCTAATGGCAGTAAGAAGGACGTTGAACAGGCCGTAAATGCTGCCAACGCTGCTTTTTCTGCATGGAGCCGTAAAACGGCTGAAGAACGTGCGGATTTACTTTATGCATTCAAGGCCCTGCTTGAACGGGATGCTGACCGTTTGGCTCGCATTATTTCCAGTGAAATGGGCAAACCGCTGAAAGAAGCAAAGGTGGAAGTCGGTTTTGCCGCAGGCCTTTTGCGCTTTGCTGCCGAAAATACCCGACGCTTGGAAGGTGATATTGTTCCCGGCAGCCGCCCGGGTGAGAAAATTCTTCTGGAAAAAATACCACATGGGGTAATTGGTGGAATTTCTGCATGGAACTTCCCTTTGGCCCTTTTCACCCGCAAGGTTGCTCCTGCACTGGCGGCAGGCAATACCATTGTGATCAAACCTCATGAACTGGCCCCGCTGGCAGCGCTGGAAGCAACACAGTTAGCTGAGGAAGCAGGCATCCCTGCCGGTGTGCTGAATGTGGTAACGGGTGATGGTAAAGATGTTGGTACACCCTTGGTAGAACATCCCGGGGTTAAACTGATTACCATGACCGGCAGCACCGCCACTGGCAAAAAGATCATGGCCGCTGCTGCCAACACTCTTAAAGAAGTGCGACTGGAACTGGGTGGCAAAGCACCTTTTATCGTCATGGAAGATGCTGATCTGGAAAAAGCAGCGGAAGCGGCTGTTCTTGCCCGTTTCACCAATGCGGGGCAGGTTTGTACCAGCAATGAACGCACCTACGTCCATTCTGCCATTTATGATAAATTTTCCGTATTGGTAAGAAACAAAATTGATTCTCTGAAAGTCGGGAATCCGCTGGATCCATCCACAGACATGGGACCGAAAGTCAGCTTGCTTGAGCTGGAGAAAGTCCATGCCATGGTTGAAAAAGCCATATCACAAGGTGCGAAACTGGAAACCGGTGGCCAGCGCCTGAAAGGTGGGGTGTATAATCAAGGCTTCTTCTATGCTCCTACGCTGCTGACAGATGTGCGTGAAGACATGGATATTGTTAAAGATGAAGTATTCGGTCCGGTCATGCTGCTGACAAAAGTTTCAGATTATGATGATGCTTTACGCCAGGCAAATGATTGCCGTTATGGCCTATCAGCTTATGTATTCACCAATGACCTGAAACGTATCATGCGGATCAGTTCTGATCTTCACTTTGGGGAAGTCTATGTGAACCGAGAAGGCGGGGAAGCACCACAAGGTTTCCATCATGGTTACAAGGATAGCGGCCTTGGTGGTGAAGACGGAAAATACGGCCTTGAAGCCTATGTGCAGACCAAGACCATTTATCTGAACGCCTGACAAGACAGACGGGAAAGGTGCTTTAAAAAGACTTTCTCCGAATTATCCATAAAAAACCCTTCCTGAATAAGGAAGGGTTTTTCCCATTCTCGCGAAACGTCTTACCTAATTACCGAAGAATACCTGTATGCCCCACAGAGTAGCGACCTGGCTGCGGCCATACAGTCAAACCGTGAGGTTCAGCCCCCACGGGAATTTTCTGCATGGAACCATCTTCTGTGTTAATTTCATAAACAACATCATCAAAACGGCCTGACAGCCAAAGTGTTTTTCCATCTGCGCTGACATTCCCCATATCTGGGCTACCACCACCGGGAATAGGCCAGTTTGCAACAATTTTGTTGGTTGCAAAATCAATCACCGTCACGCCACCCGCCTTACTGCGCGGTTTGCCATGGATTTTATGAGACCCACGGTTAGCAACATACATTTTAGTGCCATCCCGGCTTGGGTAAAGTCCGTGCGTTCCAATTCCAGTTGGAATAAACCCGATCTCACGGAAAGTATCGCCATCCACCAAGAACACACCATCTGCCATCATGTCAGCAATATAGAATGTCTTGCCGTTAGGAGAGATAAGAATATCCTGTGGCATCCCCCCACTTGAAAGCTTCAGGTATCCAAGAACCTTCCTGTTTACAGTATCAACTTTCACCAGATGGCCACCAAATTCACAGGTGAAAATAGCATAGCGCCCATCAATAGAGAAATCTGCATGGTTCACGCCTTTACAGTCCGGCGTTTCAACAGACTGCTGAAGCTCCATGGTATGCGGATCACGAAAATCCAGCCGTTTACGCGCCTCAGCCACCACAATGGCGGATTTGCCATCGGGTGTGAAATACATGTTGTAAGGGTCATCCACCGCTACATTGGGGCCGGGTTTGCCCGTATGCGCATCAATAGGTGTCAGGCTACCATTGGTGGTGCCTTCTGCATTGTTTGTAACCCACAGGGTGCGCAGATCCCATGAGGGCACAACATGCTGCGGGCTTTTACCAACGGGAAAACGGTCAACCACTTTGGATGTGGCAGGGTCAATCACATACACATCATTGGAGCGCAGATTGGGCACATAGACACGGGCCGGGTCCTGTGCAATTTGCGGAGCGATATGGCCTGCACCTGTTTCACTATACAGATTGTTCGGGTTGATAACGGCGGGCATGCCGGGAATGGTCTGCACAGCCGGAGCTGTAGCACCTGAAATAACAGGCTCACCCGCAGAGGAAGAAGAAGCCGGAACAGATACCGGTTGTGCAGAAGGAGGTGCCGCAGAAACGGGCTGCGACGGAATGGTAGCAGACGGGGGAGTCTGCACAGGGGACTGAGCGGCTTCCTGCGCCATGGCAACGCCGTATCCCGTGCCCAAAGCAACAAGAACAGCCGTTGCGGCTGCCAGATGTCTTTTTACTACCATAATATTACAGACCGTACCTTTTTTGTACTATTTTAGTGAACAACGTACTATTTAGCACATGCTTTTTTTTGCGTCTATTTCCACCTAAATCTGTAAAAACTTTCTTAAAGCCTATTTAAAACATCGTGCGTCAAGGACGTGTTAACCTTTTTTGAATCTGAAAAAAACCAATGACCACACGAAAGAGAACTACCTAAAAAACACATCATCTGGCTCCTAAAAACGAAACCAACCAAACAGGTTTTTCAAACAGCCTCTCCTTTACTGTGCGCTACCTTCCACGGGCCTGTTCAATAGCCTGCACGGCTGCATTCACTTGCATGGCAAGTCCAGCCTGACCCAATGCGGCCGATGCACGGCGTGGGTCTCCACCATATATACCCTCAGCCGTAGAGGGCACTCCGGAAGCCCGCAGAGCCTGCTCTCTTACCATTGAGGGATCAACTGCCAGCATGAGCGAGGTATCACTGATGTCTGCATGCATACCAACATCCTTGCCATATCCCTTCTGCTTCAGCCAATCTGAATATTGATGCGCCACGACGGTGTAATAGCCAGCAGCATACACTGCTTTTGCACCTGTTCCCTGCCATTTTCGCGTGAGTGTTTCTGCTGCTTTTTGCAGATATTTCTGGTAGCCACCATGATCTCCAAGAAACACTATCAGTTTGAATCCCTGCACCTGAAAACTTTCTCCTGCGGAGATAAGAAGTTTTTCAAAAACATCAGGAGAAACTGTAATGGTGCCCGGAAAACGCATATGAGATGTTCGGGGGGAGGTGCTTCCTTCCGGAACATAAGCCACAACCGGCGCTACAAGAGTATGTCCCGATTTTTGTGCTATCTGCTGTGCAAGATACAGCGCCCGCGTATTATGTTTACCTACCGCAATATAGGGGCCACTTTGCTCCGTGCCCCCTACAGGTATGATTATTGTGGTAGTACCTGCTGCAATATCAACCTGAATTTCTTTCCAGGTCTGCTGCTCAAACAGAACGGAAGAGGATGCCGCGCAGACCGGGAGCGTGCTCCCGACAATGCCCGCACTGCACAGCAAACACGCAGCCATGTGCCGCCACGTGTTTTTTCCAGATAAACGCCGCATTCTCATTTTTTCTTCTTAGTTGTTTTTTTAGCAGGTTTTTTAAGAAGTAAAGGAGCCAGAAACCGGCCTGTATGGCTTTCAGGACAGGCGGCTATCTCTTCAGGCGTGCCTTCAGCCACAACCTGACCACCACCATCTCCTCCTTCGGGGCCAACATCCACAATCCAGTCCGCGGTTTTGATCACTTCCAGATTATGCTCGATCACTACAACAGTGTTGCCCTGATCAACAAGCGCATGCAGTACTTCCAGCAGTTTCCGCACATCTTCCGTATGCAGTCCTGTGGTTGGTTCATCCAGAATATAAAGCGTGCGGCCTGTCGCCCGACGTGCCAGTTCCTTGGAAAGTTTAACACGTTGAGCTTCACCACCCGAAAGGGTTGTGGCCTGTTGACCCAACGCCACATACCCCAAGCCCACTTTTTGCAGAATGCTTAACCGGTCCCGAATACGGGTCTGGGCGGAGAAGTAGGGTACGGCTTCATCAACACTCATGGCCAGAACATCCGCAATGGATTTGCCACGGAATTTGATATCCAACGTTTCCCGATTATACCGCTTTCCCTTGCAGGTATCGCATGTGACAAACACGTCAGGCAGGAAGTGCATCTCGATCTTGAGCACACCATCGCCCTGACAGGCTTCACAACGACCACCCTTGACGTTGAAGGAAAAACGGCCCGGCTTGTAGCCGCGCGCCTTGCTTTCAGGTAGTTCGGCAAACCAGTCACGAATAGGGGTGAAAAGATCCGTATAAGTTGCCGGGTTGGAGCGCGGTGTTCGCCCGATGGGAGACTGGTCGATATCAATAATTTTATCGAGCAGTTCTATCCCTTTTATCGCCTTGCAGGGTTCCGGTGTGGTTGAAGACCCCATCAGTTCCCGTGAGAGGGTTTTGTAAAGTGTATCAATCACCAGCGTGGACTTGCCGCTGCCAGATACACCAGTCACGCAGGTAAATGTTCCCAATGGGAAGCGTGCAGTTACGTTTTTAAGATTATGCCCGCTTGCGCCTTCAACTGTCAGAATCCGTTTTTTATCAATCGGACGCCTTGTTTCCGGAACAGCAATTTTCTTGCGGCCAGACAGATACGCACCAGTGAGGCTTTCTGGTGACTTTGCAACCTGTTCAGGCGTACCGGCAGCCACAACTGTACCGCCATTGACGCCCGCACCGGGCCCCATGTCAATCAGCCAGTCCGCACTGCGAATGGCGTCCTCATCATGTTCAACAACAATCAGAGTATTCCCAAGTTTTTTCAAACGGTCCAATGTGCCAAGTAGGCGTTCATTATCACGCTGGTGCAAACCAATGGAGGGTTCATCCAGCACATACAGAACCCCGGTCAACCCGGACCCGATCTGGCTGGCGAGCCTGATACGCTGGCTTTCGCCACCAGAAAGGGTGGCAGAACTACGGGAGAGAGTCAGATATTCCAGCCCTACATCATCCAGAAATTGCAGACGTTCCAGAATTTCACGCAGGATACGACGAGCAATTTCTGCTCTTTGTGGTGTCAGGGTGGGGAGCACCGTATCAAACCAGTCCAACGCCTTGCCAATTGGCAGATCACTGGCTTCCGCAATGGTTTTCTGAGCCACCTTCACGCACAGCGCTTCCGGCCGCAACCGTGCGCCATTGCAGACATGACAGGGCTTTTCAGACTGATAGCGTGAAAGTTCTTCACGCACCCACATACTATCCGTATTGGCCAATCGCCTTGAAAGGCTTCCGAGCACCCCTTCAAACGGCTTGGTTACGCTATAGCTTTTCTTGCCGTCCTTATACGTGAACGTCACATCTTCCAGACTACCATCCAGAATACTGTTCTGCACATTTTCCGGCAGATCTTTCCACGGGGTTTCCATACTGACGCCAAAATGCTCGGCCAGGCTTTGCAATGTCTGGTCCAGCAGAGGCGATTTTGCATCTTTCCAAGGCGCAATGGCGCCTTTTTTCAGGGAAAGAGACGGATTGGGCACAACCAGTGCAGGGTTGAAAAAGGTTTCCGTGCCAATCCCATCACAGGATGGACAGGCCCCCTGCGGCGCGTTGAAGGAAAACAGCCGGGGTTCAATTTCTTCCAGCGTGAACCCACTTTCCGGGCAGGAAAAACGGGAGGAAAATACCAGCCGTTCTGGCGTGGCATCACTGTCACGCAGCACTTCTTCCGTGTAGGCAATGCCATCTGACAGTTCCAGCGCGGCTTCAAAACTGTCCGCCAGCCGCGTTTCAAGACCGGGTTTAACCACAATACGGTCAATCACCACTTCCACCGTATGCCGCAACTTGCGGTTCAGGGAAGGAACATCACCAATTTCATACAGCGTGCCGTCCACCTTCACGCGGGTAAAACCCTTGCGTTGCAGTTCGGCCAGTTCCTTTCTGTATTCTCCTTTACGGTCCCGAATGACAGGCGAAAGCAGAAGCAGACGCGTGCCTTCCGGCAGTGCCATCACCCGGTCAACCATCTGGCTGACGGTCTGCGCCTCAATGGGCAGACCGGTCGCTGGGGAATACGGCACTCCGGCACGCGCCCACAGCAGACGCATGTAATCATAAATTTCTGTCACCGTGCCTACGGTAGAGCGCGGGTTCTTTGAGGTGGTTTTCTGTTCGATGGAAATGGCCGGAGAAAGCCCTTCAATCGAATCTACATCCGGCTTGCCCATCAGTTCCAGAAACTGGCGGGCATAGGCGGAGAGACTTTCCACATACCGGCGCTGGCCCTCGGCATAGATGGTGTCAAACGCCAGAGAAGATTTGCCGGAGCCAGAAAGGCCCGTCATCACGGTCAGGCTGTCCCGCGGGATATCAATATCCACATTCTTGAGGTTATGCACCCGCGCGCCACGAACGCGAATGGCCTGATGACCGGGCAGAGGGGTATTTTCCATCTTGGGTTCGCCGCCGTTCCTGTTTTGTCCTGTTGCTGTTGTAGCCCTTACCCATGCTGTATGGGAATGCTGCCCAACACACTTAATCTGCCCATATGGGCATGGATTGCCTGAATTCCCATTGCACCGGGACGATTGATTGACCATCTAGAACGATAAGCGCGGCGCATGCCGCAAAATGTGGAGCGCTTTTTGCATGCCTCCACCGCAGTTTTGAGCAAGGATAACACCAGATGGACCATATTATCGGCCAGTCCCGTCCCGGCGCGCAGAATGAAGGCGTGGGCGCTCAGGCTTCTGCCCCGCTTGTTTCTGATGGCTCTCAGGCCACCTTCATGCAGGATGTGATTGAAGCAAGCCGCACCGTGCCTGTGCTGGTGGATTTCTGGGCCGACTGGTGTGGACCGTGCAAACAGCTTGCTCCTGTGCTGGAAAAAGTGGTGACGGCTGCCAAAGGCCGTTTGCGTCTGGTCAAAATTGATATTGAAGCCAATCGGGCGCTGACTGCCCAGCTGGCGCAGGTTGGTCTGCCGCTTCAGTCCATTCCGCTGGTTGCCGCCTTCTGGAAAGGGCAGATTCTGGATCTGTTCCAGGGAGCCCTGCCGGAAAGCGAGATCAAGAAATTTGTGGAAAACGTGCTGAAAGCCGCTGGTGGTGGCACGATGCCCGCAACCGAACTGCTTGAGCAGGCCAATGTGGCGCTGGAAACCAGCCGCCCTGAGCACGCTGCCGAGCTCTATTCCGCCGTAATTGGGGAAGAGCCTGAAAACCCCAAGGCATGGGGTGGCCTGATCCGCGCCATGCTGGCGCTTGATGATGAAGAAGCAGCCGCAGCCGCCTTGGCGGATGTGCCTGCCAAAATTGCGGAAGCCCCGGAAGTTGTGGGAGCCCGCGCGGCCCTTGAACTGAAAAAGGAAGGCCGCAAAGCCGCCGAGGAAATGGAGGAAGTGCGGGCACGTCTGGCCGCTAACCCCAACGATTATGATGCACGCTGTGAACTGGCCACCGGGCTGAACGCCGCTGGCAAGCGGGAAGAAGCCGCAGATGAACTTCTGGCCGTGATCCGCGCTGACCGGAACTGGAAAGAAGGGGCTGCCCGCCTGCAACTGCTGCGCTTCTTTGAAGCCTGGGGGCATGATGACCCTGCCACCCTTGCGGCCCGCCGCAAGCTCTCCTCCCTCCTTTTTTCCTGATATCCGGACCGTTGGCTTCTTATTTCCCTGATGACGAGGACATCCCGCGGGCCATTCCGCGGGTGTCTGACCTGACACTGGCCGATATTCCGGCCGAGATCGGGCTTTTTCCACTCAGCGGTGTCTTGCTGCTGCCGCGGGGAAAGTTGCCTCTGAACGTCTTTGAACCGCGCTATATTGCGCTGGTGGAAGATGCGCTGGCCTCCCACAGGCTGATTGGGTTGATTCAACCCGTCTGGAAGGAGGAAGATGCAGAAACAGATGACGCGCCTCCGCTTTACCATATTGGAAGCATTGGCCGGATAACCTCCTTTACGGAACGTTCTGATGGCACATACGCTATCACGCTCAGCGGCATTGCCCGGTTCCGGCTTCTGCGGGAGACCGGGCTGCATCGCGGCTACCGGCAGGCCCGGATTGATGCGTCTTCCTTTGCATCTGACCTCAGCGAGCTTCCTTCCGCGCCTTTTGATCGCCAGAAACTGCTGGATTCCATGCGCCGGTATTTCCAGCAACGGGGGCTGGGCGCACGCTGGTCCGCCATTGAACAGATGGGAGATGATGTTCTCCTGGTCACCCTACCCATGATCTGTCCTTTCCCTCCGGCTGAAAAACAGGCATTGCTTGATGCTGGCACGCTGACAGACCGTGTGCGTGTGCTACAGATGCTGCTTGATCTGGCTGGCCCGGAAGATGAGGGGCCGCCTTCATGATGATTTTGTATGGATGATACCTGATGTCTGGTGCTGAAACCCACGCCCCACTTGATCCGCGCCTGCTTTCCCTGCTGGTCTGCCCCGTTACCAAAGGGCCGCTGACCTATAATGCTGAAACCAACGAACTGGTCAGTCAGAAAGCCCATCTGGCTTTTCCTATCCGTGATGGCATTCCCGTCATGCTGCCTGAGGAAGCGCGTCACCTGGAAGGCTAACCTGCGGCAGGACACCATTCTTCCGTGATACATCGTTTTTCTCTGGCTCGGCCCAACCGGACAACCGGCATGCGGCCCCATTCTTCCGGTTTTCTGGTGGGGATAGGCCTTACACTCCTTTCCCTCCCGTTTCTGGGGGGCTGTCACAGAGAAATTGAAGGTGACAATATTGATCTTCCTTACGAGCGCCCCGGCCGTTTCATGCCTGAAGCGGCCCCAGCGGAAGCACGCCGTGCCAAGGAACAGGAAGAACGCGAAGACATAGCCCGCGCCAACGGCCAGTTGCCAGAAGAAAAGCCCCAGAAGCCTGAAGACCGGTATGAAGCCCTTACCCCTGCCAACGCGGCCAACGGACCGCTGGATCAGGGCGATGGCCATTCCGTTATTCCGGAAACAGAAGCAATCTACGGCAAGCCGCCACAGCAAACGCAGCAACCCCGTTAAAAGCTGTCAGAAGCCGGAAAACGATTTATTAGCCTTCTCCAGCCTGAAGCACTCTCGGCGGTGTCTCTTTTGCCAACAGGGCAGCATGCTTCATACAAACAAAAAACAGGCTTCCGCAGCGTTACGGAAGCCTGTTCTGTTTGCAGTTTTTAATGCGCTGCGCGTTACCGCGGCACAAGTGGGCCATCAGCCCGCACGCCGCCGCGCCACACGGCGCTGATCTGATCAACCGCCGCGATATTCTGGGCAGGGTCAGCTTCCAGCACCACAAAATCCGCCCGCTTGCCGGGGGCAATGACCCCACGGTCAGACAGATTGAGCAAAGCCGCAGCCTGGCTGGTTGCCAGCCGGAGGGCCTGCAACGGTGTCAGCCCAGCCTCAACCAGCAGCCTGAGTTCCCGATGTTCGGCAAAGCCCGGAATACGGACAGGCGCAGCTCCGGAATCCGTGCCAAACCCGATTTTGACTCCCGCTTTATACAGGGCCAGCAAGTTCTGCTCATTCATGGCGACAGCTTTATGAGACGCCGCATCCAAAGGTGACTTAACAATTTTGTCCCGCCATGCTGCATCGGAGAACTGGCGGGTCAGGTCTTCACTCAGGCCCGCCTTCAGAACGGGATCATTCAGCAGGGCCGGCTGTTCGGCAAACAGATAGGTCGCTTCATCCAGGCTGATTGTTGGCACATACCATACGTTATGGCTTTTCATCAGAGAGATGAGTTCATCATCCACGGGTTCATCACGCACACCATGGGCAATAATATCCGCGCCCGCAGAAACCAGCTTTTTGGCATAAGCCAGATCATGAATGTGGACAGCCACCCGCACATTTTTGGCATGCGCTTCCGCCATCACAGCCTGCCAGACCTCCGGCTTCATGACGGGCAGGGGCTTGGCTGATTTTACACCGTTACGGAAATCATCCACCCACAGCTTCACCATATCCGTGCCTTCGCTGACCATGGTATCCACGGCCTGACGGGCTTCTTCCGCCGTTGAGGGGCGAAAAATCTGGTCTTTCCCAACCTTGACCATCCCCTCCGGCGGCATGCCGCCCGGCACACCAATGCCCTGATCCACCCCGAACAGATCAGCGCCATCCGTGTTGGCATGCTGGGCTTTGCGAAGATCATCAAACAGAGGCGATTTGGTCAGGCCAAGTGCTGTTACGGTCGTCACGCCATAGCGCTCATACTGATCAAGTGCGGCCTTGATCACAGGAACTGTAAAGTTCTCCGCCCCCACTTTTGTTCCAGAGACCACCCCCACATGACTATGGTTGGTAATCAGCCCCGGAATAAGCGTTTTGCCGGACAGATCGATCCGCTTGGTCCCTTTTGGCGCCTTGACCGTGCCACTATGGCCGACTGCCGCGATGGACTGTCCTTTCACCAGAACAGCCATATCCTCCTGCTCAGGAGAATCTGTGCCATCAAACAGCCTGACATGGTCAAGCAAAACGGGGGTCGTTGCAGTAGCTGCCTCGGCTGGCAGACCTGACATCATAAAAGAGCTGGCCCCCGCAAGCAGCAGGGCTGAGAAACAAGAGCAAAGCCTGCGTTGTTTCTTCTGGCTGGGCAAATGTGTCTGCTCGATCGCCTGCTGTTTCATGCCTCTTCCTTTTCAAGACACAATCAGGAAACCCTAGTCATCCTCCGTCCCGATGGCCGGAGCGCGACGGCGCATAAGATCAGCCGCCGCCATACCAAGGATTCCTGTCATCATGCCAATTGCTGTTGGTATAGCGCTACCGCCCGGCAGCATTCCCACCAATACACTACTCAGTGAACCGATACTGAACTGCATGGTTCCAAGCATGGCCGAGGCACTGCCCGCATGATGCCCATGATGATAAAAGGACATTACTGTGGCATTGGGTCCAATAAAGCCCAGAGCCCCTGTAATACTGGTAATAAGCGCACACGTAAGAATGGGATGATGTTCCCCGGCAATACCGGCAAGTGCTAGTACAACAAACAGCACACCAACCCCAAGCGCCCATAGAAGAGCTGCTTCCAGCAGGAAGGGCATGGCAAATTTATGCACCAGCCGACCATTTATCTGTGTCCCCAGAATAAAGGCAGCAGCATTGACGCCAAAGAACAGGCCGAATTGCCCAGCGGAGAAATGCAGCACCTGTTCAAAAAGCACTGGTGCACTGCCCAGGTAGGCAAACATGACAAAGGTGGAAAACGTGGCCAGCAACGCATTGGAGAAAAAAACGGGCTCTTTGAGGATCAGAATATAGCGGCTTGCAATTCTGACCGGCGAAAACGCAATCCGCCGTTCAGGGGCCAGCGTATCGGGCAGGGAGAGCAAAATACCAACAATGCCAGCAACCCCATAAAGCGCGCCAACCCAGAATATCCACCGCCAGTTGCCAAACTTGAGCACAATACTGCCAAGGCTGGGAGCAAGAACCGGCATGACGCCAAACACCAGCGTCAATTGCGACATGATGCGGGCGCCCTTTTTGCCTGTTGCCACATCCCGCACAATGGCACGGGGAATCACAGCACTGGCTGAACCGCCCACGGCCCCAAGAAAGCGACAAAGACAGAAGAGGTGATAATTCTGCACCATGGCGCAACCCGCAGACGCCACGGCAAAAATTGCCAGACCAATCACCAGCGGTGCGCGCCTGCCAAAGCGATCAGAAAGAGGCCCTTGGGAGAACTGGCCTATCGCCAGCCCGAAGAACCACGCGCCCAGTGTAAACTGTGCGGACCCCGGACCACCGCCCAGATCACGCTCCACTTCCGGAAAAGCCGGAAGATACATATCTGTTGCAAGCGGACCAATGGCCGTTACCAACCCCAACAACACGATCAGCCAAGGGGTAAAACTACCGCTAGGCAACGTTTTTGGGGGAGAGAAGCGTGTCATGTATGAAATCAGACCCGAAAAAAGGAAGAAATTGTTCTTTTGTCTCTCCGTCCTGTTTTGTCCAGCCAGATCAGAACAAAGAGAGGCGCAGACCAGAACAGCAAAAAGCAGTTCCCTTAGCACACACCACTCTCCTTCCGCTGAACACCCCTAGACTGAAGAGATACGCTGCCCGCCAAGACTTCTGTGCGGTTCCTCTCTAAAGAACGACCGGAGGCCTCGTTTGCTTCTTTTATGAAGACATTTTTAACGGACAGAGGCGTTCTAAGTCTGAGGCGATGCTTCAAAAACAGCGCAAGATCATCTCAGGCGGCAGAAGAGCAGCTTCATTCATCAGACGCACATATTTTTGTGGCCAACAAGCAAAACAATTTTGCCTAAGATCACAGTCAACAAAAAATTTATTGGGAGGGAGAGAACTGGTGGAGCCAATCGGGATCGAACCGACGACCTCTTGAATGCCATTCAAGCGCTCTCCCAACTGAGCTATGGCCCCACACTGTTCCAAGCATACCATTTGGGGGTGGTATGTGTGTGCATGCCTAATACAAGGCGTTTTTCTGGGTGGCAAGCCCCTTTTTTCAGGAAATTATGACACCCATCTCACGCAGCGCACACAGAAGCGGCAAAAGAGGCAGACCCAGAATAGCAGTGTGATCTCCCTCTATTCTCTCAAACAGATGCAACCCAGGTCCTTCAACCCTATACCCCCCGACAGAGGCCAGACACCGCTCTCCTTCCTCTTCCAGATAGGTTTGCAAAAACGCATCAGAGAATAACCGCATGGTCAGGTGCGGTTCAGACACATGCTGCCACAGCACACGGCCATTACGGCACACCACAACTGCTGTATGCAGCGTATGTGTCTGCCCACGCAGGGACAGAAGCTGATCTTGGGCGACCTGTCTGTCCTCTGGTTTGTCATAGAGAGCTCCCCGGCAAGACAGTATCTGATCTGCCCCGATGATAAAGGCATCTGGCATATCCACCGCCAGAGCTTTTGCTTCCGCCAAACGGAGGGCCACTGTTGCAGGAGGCCATCCCTCCCGCAGCCCTGCTTCCTTCAATTCCGTTTCATCAACAGAGGAGGGTCTGATGGAAAAAGCCAATCCTGCATTGGCCAGTACTATTCGTCTGATAGCAGACATACTGGCTAGTACTAGTTCGTGGCGTTTGTCCTGTAATGGAGTCGGCTTAAGTACTAAATCTGTCACGTGAGCGAGTCTCTTTCAGGTACTGAGCAAAAAATAGGGGTGTGAGTACTATCCTGAGTACCGGGGTACATGTGGATTGTACGGCGATCATGACAAGCCCGTACCGAGTACCGTGCACAACCTGCAAGAGTCATGAACCGGTGAGTTGTACACAGCCTCATTGGGGTATTTTCTGGATAACTCGAAAAACCCCTGTTTTTCCAAGACTCTGCAATCTGTACACACTGTGGGAAAGATGGGGTACATTTTTGGAATGGTGGGTACCCCGTCATCCACAGTACCTCTTAACCCCTACAATCAATTCTATCTTCTTTTTTTATAGTTAAGAGGGCGTGGACAGGCTGGAAAAAGACGTGCAGGACTTCTGAGCATGAGCAGCAAGACAGAAATCCCCCCCTCCAAGCGCCTTCTCAGAACCCTGAATGGTGAGGCCATGTGGCCACCACCGCTTTGGATGATGAGACAGGCAGGACGCTTTCTTCCTGAATTCAGAGCCATGCGTGCGCAGGCTGATTTTCTGACGCGATGCATGACGCCAGATATCGCCACGGAACTGACATTGCAGCCCATCCGCCGTTTTGGAATGGATGGTGCCATCCTGTTTTCCGATATTCTGATCCTGCCTTGGGCATTGGGTCAGTCTTTAGAGTTTGTTGAAGGAAAAGGCCCTGTTCTGGGCGCTATCCGCAGCGAACAGGATTTTGCCAGACTGGACCGTAACCGCATTGCGGAGATTACCGCACCTGTTCTAGAAACATTAAGCCGCCTGCGCAAAGTTCTTGATGGCCCGGACGATATTGGTGTGGCGAAGGGCGGAGCAACAACCCTGATGGGGTTCACTGGAGCTCCCTTTACTGTGGCCTGTTACATGGTTGAAGGGGGTGGTTCGCGTGAATTTGCCATTACCCGGCAGATGGCGTTTGCCGAACCCGCGCTGTTTGATCGTATCATGGCTCTGCTGACAGAAACGACGGCAGATTACCTATGTGCCCAGATTGAAGCTGGGGCAGAAGCCGTCATGCTGTTTGATTCCTGGGCTGGTCTGCTTCCGCCCTCCGAATTCCGTAAGCACGTTATTGCGCCTACCCGGCAGATTGTTCAGGCTGTGAAAGCAAAACATCCTTCTGTGAAAATCATCGGTTTCCCGCGTCTGGGCGGCATGATGGTGCCGGAATATGCACGCGAAACGAGTGTAGATGTTGTGGCACTTGATACCAGTGCGGATCTGGCGCTGATGCGCGCGCAGGTGCCGGAGTCCATTGGTCTTCAGGGCAATCTGGACCCGATTGCCGTTCTGGCAGGTGGAGAGGCCATGCGACGGGAAGCGCTGGCAGTCAGAAATGCGGGTAAAGGCCGGGCTCATGTGTTCAACCTTGGTCATGGCGTGTTGCCGCAAACGCCTGTGGAACATGTTGCTGATCTGGTTAAAACAGTCAGGGAGACAGCATGATGGCTTCTCCTCTTGCTCTTTCCGCTGATGGCAGCCTGAAACTTGTCATTTTCGATTGTGACGGGGTTCTGGTGGACAGTGAGGAAACATGCTGCCGTATCAGTGCTCAGGAAGCGCGAGCAGCAGGTATGGACGTGCCGGATGATCTGGCCGTTGATACGTTTTCCGGCATGGCGCTGCCCAGTATTCAGGATGTTATTGAGCAGAAAACCGGAAAATCTCTTGGTGCGGATTGGGCTGCCAGAACGCAGGCTCGTTTTGTCGCCGCCATGAAGCAGGGCGTGGAGCCGATAGACGGTGTCTATGCCATGCTTGAAGATGTTACAAAACTTGGTCTGCCTGTCAGGGTTGGTTCCAATTCTTCTGTTGAGGAAATGGATGCCAAGTTCATTGCCACCAATCTGACGCCGTATTTTGAAGGACGCATTCATTCTGCACGGGATATGGGAATACCCAAACCGCGGCCGGATGTTTACCTGCATGCGGCAAAGGAAGAACAGGTTGCTCCTGCAAACTGTGTTGTTCTGGAAGACAGTAACACAGGAGCACGGGCGGCAATTGATGCCGGGATGATGTGCGTTCTACTGCGCAAGGCAGGTGAAGAGGTGCCTGACTGGCCAAATCTGTTTGTTATTCATCATCTTTGTGAATTTGCACCCCTTCTGAAAGAAGCCTTGAAGGCGCAGGGACGTCTGGCATGACAATTGAAGCCTTCCTGCCCTGGACACGCTGGTTTCTGGCGTTTCACGTCATGTCTGTCATGGCGTGGATGGCGGGGATGTTCTATCTGCCTCGGTTGTTTGTGTATCATTGCCAGGTGCAGATTGGATCGGAAGAAAGTGCGCGGTTCAAGATCATGGAACGTAGACTTCTGCGGGCTATTATCAATCCTGCCATGATTTCAAGCCTGTTTTTTGGTGTTCTTCTTGTTCTGACTCCCGGAGCTGTCGATTGGCATGCGGGCTGGTGGCATTGCAAAATGGCTGCTTTATTAGGAATGTTTGCGTTTCACGGTTTTTGTGCGCGGTGGCGTAAGGATTTTGAAAAAGATCAGAACCAGCATCCTGAACGGTATTACCGCATTGCCAATGAAGTACCGACAGTGCTCATGATGATTATCGTAATCATGGTTATTGTCAGGCCATTCTAAAACCCTGTTTTATTATAATATTCTTTTCAATAAAAATTTTGTATCTTCCAGGTCATTATCCGATCTGGAAGATGTTTTTTAAAAACCACTTATATCAATTGAAGATCAAATAAGATTCTGAGCCCGAAGCATGCCGAAGGCGGCAAGGCTGACCATGCAAGTAATCTGGTTTTTACGGATCATTTCTTCAACCTCTTCCAGTAGAAGGGTGTGACATGTCATGTCCTGTTCCGTATCCTCCCTGTTTGTTGGGCCGGGGGTCAGATCCGTGGCTAGATAGACGTGCCCTTTCTGTGTGGAATATCCTGCGCCCTGATACACTTCTCCGGCGTGATGCATGGTACGTGCAATCAGACCAGTTTCTTCCCGTAGTTCTCCTGCCGCAACATCTGCGGGGGAGGCATCCGGGCGGGATTCCCACATCCCCATGGGGAGTTCCCACATTCGTTTGCCAATAGGGTAACGATACTGGTTAACCAGCGTAATTGTTGGTTTGCCATCGTCTGTGCGGCCCAACGGCAGGATCACAACAAATTGACCCCGTTCAACCACGCCATATAGCCCGTCTTTCCCATTGGGGCGGCGGATAATGTCTTCCCTTACGCGGGTCCATGGGTTTTCATAAGCAATGCGGGATGAGAGGACGAGGTATCCGCCTGCATCGGGGGATGACGTGGTCATGACGCGTAGTTCCATCTTCCGGTATCGGGAAGATCATATTTAACAGAATTCTTTCTCAAAAAGCACTTCTCCGCGTTCTGGCATAAGCCGGGGGAGTGTGTGAAGAGACAGCAAAAGCGGATTGTTCAAGGGTTTTATCATGTCTGTTACGCCAGTACGTTCGCCCTCCGTCCTGATGACTATTTTGGCGGTCGTGCTTTTTACGCTGCTTTGTTACACCGTTATTGGCCTGCAAATGGCTGTTGTGCCGTTGTTTGTGCGGGAGAAACTGGGTTTCAGTTCTGCCATGGCGGGTTTTGCTGTTTCTGTGCAGTATCTGGCCACGTTTGCCACACGCGCAGGAGCTGGCCGCAGGATTGATACCATTGGGCCCAAGAAAGTGGTGCAGGTTGGGCTTGCGGCGGGCGTAGTCTCCGGGGTGATGCTGGCTATAGCAGGGGTTTTGACCTCTCTTCCGGCCCTGGCTCTGCTTCTTGTAATTGTAGGCCGTATCATTCTGGGGTTTGCGGAAAGCTGGGTGGCTACAGCGGCCATTGTCTGGAATATTCGGCGCGTGGGTGTGGCGCGCACAGCTCAGGTCATTTCCTGGAACGGCATCTGCTCCTATGGCGGCATTGCGTTAGGAGCACCGGTTGCGACCCTTCTTTATCATGCTCCTTCCTTATCCGTTTTTGGAGGTTTTTGCGGGGTAGGGCTGCTTTCAGCAGCATTGATGGGGATAGGCTTACCGTTGGCGCATCGTCAGCCTGCCGTCACACCTTTGCCAGCAACCAAGCCGCATTCCTTTTTCCATATTCTCTCGCGTGTGATGCCCTATGGTCTGGCGCTTGCATCCGGGTCAATCGGCTTTGGGGCGATCTCCGCCTTGCTGGCACTTTATTTTGCAGATCAGAACTGGAGCGGAGCGGCAATAGGCCTCTCTCTGTTCGGTTCAGTTTTTGTGTTGACCCGTTTTGTCTTTACATCCCAGATTGCAAAGCGCGGTGGCATGGCTGTGGCTTTTGTCTCTCTGTTAGTGGAGGCGCTGGGGCTTTCCGTTCTGGCGTGGGGCAATTCCCCCCTCTGGGCCAATGTGGGTGCGGCTCTTTCCGGGGCCGGGTTCTCGCTTCTGTTTCCTGCGTTGGGAGTTGGGGCGGTCGAACAGATCGGGCCTGAAAACAGAGGGGCTGCCATTGGTGCATTTTCTGTTTTTCTGGATATTGCCATTGGCATTTCCGGCCCTCTTCTGGGGCTGATTATACCGCTATGGGGGTATGGTGTGCTGTTTCAGATAACTGCCCTTTGCTGCCTGTTGGGAATGATGCTGTGTGTGGTGGTGAAAGGCCGCCAGCAGCATCATACGGCTGGCGTTTCCTGAACAGGCGTGAGACAGTAACGCATCATCTTGCAAGAGGAGAAAAAGCCGATGCCTGTAATGCTGAGTGCTGTTGCCGTGTTTTGTGGATCCCGGTTTGGAAATAATCCGCTTTATCGGCAGGCAGCTCAGGAGGCCGGGCAGGTGTTGGCGGAGCAGGGCGTCAGGCTGATATATGGCGGTGGCGCACATGGCCTGATGGGCGTGGTGGCAGACGCAGCGCTGACAGCCGGGGGCACTGTAACAGGTGTTATTCCGGATTTTCTGGAAACCCGTGAAAAAATGCATGAGGGCGTGGCAGAACTGATTGTGGTGGACTCCATGCATGCGCGCAAACAGATCATGTTCTCGCGTGCGGATGCCTTCTGGATCCTGCCGGGTGGATTTGGCACCTTTGATGAGATGATGGAAATTCTGACATGGAAGCAGCTTGGCCAGCATGCAAAGCCGATTATTCTGGTGAATGTGGCGCATTGGGCTGATCATGTCATTGCCATGCTGGATGCTGCGGTGGCGCAGGGATTTGCCGAGCCGGTTTCCCGTGCCATGATTCAGACTGTGCCGGATATTGAGACCGCACTGGCTTTTTCTCAGCCGCAAGCAGCACAGCAGAAAGTACCCGCCGGGCAACTGTAAGACGCGATAAAGGGAGCAGAAATGCGTTTCCCTGCGTTTCTGCTCTTGCTAAAGTGGCACGAGAGCGGTATAGCCCCGTGCAGGTCATCGGAGTGTAGCTCAGCCTGGTAGAGCACTGTGTTCGGGACGCAGGGGCCGGAGGTTCGAATCCTCTCACTCCGACCAGACTTTTTCCCTGAAAAATAATAAATGCCGGTGCAGTCATTTGTAGGGGCATAGGCCGCAATAGTTTCGACATATTGCATGTCCATAGAATGCATTTGGATGTTCTGTGGGTTTTTTGTCAGCGGCTGTTTCGAGTGTCAGCGGTATTGAGAACTGATAGTCCTTTTTAATCCCGAATGCCTTTGCCGCCTTTGTCTTCTTACGTTTTAACGGCGTTTAAAAGGCAGGATCTTTGTGCTCCCAGAACACTGTAGCGTGATGGTAAGACCGCTTTTTCAGCCCTAAAATCTTTTGGCTTCCATCGGCTTCCAGTCATTTGAAAGAGCATTCAAAACGCTACCAGATCAGTCTGGTGAAGGGTTTGGCGGCTGGCTGAAGGTAGCTTTGTCATGCTGGTTCTGTATCGGTTTTCCCCCTGTCTTTGTGGCTTAAACCTCATGTTTTGGGCCGTTTCTTTCATGTTCTTATCTTTATACGCCATCAGATTGCCGTATAGCCGTAGGTAAGATGAACGTTTACTGCGGATAGCGTTATTATTCCATGCTGTAAGACTGGATGGGGATGGAAACGCAGTGTCAAAAGCCCCATCTTTTTATAAGGAACCACTGGCTCGGTTGGACAAACTGACGTCAGGTGGAATTGGATATCGACCCTGCGGGGGGAGGATCATGAAAAAACAAGCATCATTCAAATATAGCTTGGCGGTTTGCCTCTCTCTGGCAATCGGACTGGCTCCTGTGGCGCAGGCTCTGGCGCATCCGGGTGGTGGGCCGGGAGGCGGCGGTTTTCATGGTGGCGGCCCCGGCGGCGGTGGATTCCGCGGCGGCGGGGGAGGCTTTCGTGGTGGTGGTATGGGGCCAGGCGGTGGCTTTAGAGGCGGCGGGTTTGGCGGTGGCGGCTTTCGCCCCGGTGGTCCCGGCTTTGGCGGGCCTGGGGGGAGAGGCTTTAGGCCTGGAGGCCCGGGTTTTGGAGGCCCCGGAGGAAGAGGATTCTACCGGGGTGGTATGGGCTGGCGTGGTGGCCGCGGTGGCTGGGGCGGCGGTTGGGGCAGAGGTCCTGGCTGGGGTTACGGCGGATGGGGATATCCCTATTACAGTTGGGGGTGGGGTGGATATCCAGGTTGGGGCTGGGGAGCTGGCCCCTATGGCGGCTGGGGATGGGGTTGGGGCGCTCCGTTCGTCTTCGGTTCCGTTCTTGGCTTGGCTGTAGGAAGTGCCGTAGCGTCTTCTTATGATGGATACGAAAACCAGAATATCTACGCCCCTCAAAGCTATTACTATGGAGGCGCGTCTTCTCAGCCGGTGGGAGATCCAGCGTATTCATCCTATCAGCAGCCTGTTTATTCCGGTGCTGCGCCCCAGACTGTCTCTCAGCCTTCTGATGTCGTGCGTTGTAGTGCTGGGCGTTTCTTTAATTCCCTGACGGAAAGCTGCGATAAACGCTGACTTCTTCATCAGGTTTCTGGTTTCAAGATATTACAGCAGCAAGGAAGGAGGAAAGGGGCAGCCCTTTTCTCCTTTCTGTATTTATGGGCTGTAAAAAAACTGGGTTAGGGTTAGGGCTTGATAAGAAAAAGCTGATTTTCAGAAAGGGGATAAGTGTGGCGGTGTTCAGGTTTTTACGGGATTATCTGGCCTCCTGTGGCGGTATTGGATACCAGCGGCTCAGCCTTTCAAGCGGCCTTCTTGCTGTCGCCCTTCCCATTTGGGCCGCTCACGCAGCGGAACCGGATGCCCGTGAGATATTCGCGCCTTTGGCCTACCCACAGCCCGTAAACGTCTATCATTCCAGCAGCGGTGCGCCAGGACCTCAATCCTGGAAAAACCGCGCTGATTACGACATTCATGTCCAGATTGATCCTGCCACACATGTGCTCTCTGGCAGTGAAACACTCACCTATACCAATAACAGTCCGGATGCGTTGTCCTCTCTGTGGGTGCAACTTGACCAGAATTTGTATGCTCTGGGGGCACGGGCCTCCTTTGCCACGCCACGGTGGCTGCGTCAGCATACAGATGGGGTGGTGATTGATACGGTGGTTGTGCAGGATAATGGGCAGGAAACTCCTGTTTCACCCCTTGTCTCTGATACCCGTATGCAGGTGCCTCTGGCACGGGTTCTCACTGCAAATGGGGGGAAACTCATTCTTAAAATTTCGTGGCATTATCCTATCCCTGCTGAATGGGGTGGCCGTACGGCGTACAGTCAGGACCGGGATGGGGAGGTTTACGAGATTGCCCAGTTCTATCCCCGGATGGCTGTTTATGATGATGTCAGAGGTTGGGATACGGCCCCTTATCTGGGGCAGGAATTCTATCTGGAGTACGGTGATATTGATTACAGTGTTACCGTGCCCAAGGGGTTTCTGGTGGTTGGCAGCGGTGCGTTGACAAATCCGGAGGATGTACTGACAGCACAGGAACGCAGTCGTCTGGCTGATGCCGCCAAAAGTGAAACACGTGTGTTGATCCGCACGGAAGCGGATGTGAAGGCACTGGTTGAGCAGGTGCAGCAGGGGACGCAAACATGGCGCTTCCACATGAGCAACACACGGGACGTGGCGTTTGTGGCCTCTCCAGCCCTCTTATGGGATGCCGCAAAGCTGGATCTACCACCGTTGGAAGGGGCTGATACCAAGAGCCCGCTTCCACGTTTGGCAATGTCCGTCTATCCGGCAGAAGCCGCTGGAGAGAAGAAGTGGGATCGGTCCACAGACTACGTCAAACACGCGATCGAGTATTTTTCAGGAAAGTGGTACCCTTATCCATGGCCTAATGCTGTGAATGTGGGTGGGCATGGTGCGGCCATGGAATATCCCGGCATTGTCTTTGATGGAAAAGAGGATGCAGGCGCACAACTGTTCTGGGTGACCACCCATGAACTCGGGCATGGGTGGTTTCCCATGATTGTGGGCTCCAATGAACGTCGTCACGCCTTTATGGATGAAGGCTTCAACACGTTTATTGATATGTATGCGTCAGAACATTTTAATCATGGGGAGTTTGCCCCCAAACATGATGTGGAATTTGCCCCACAGACTGGCCAGCCGGCGGACGATATCGTCCCTGTGCTGAAAGATGAAGGTGCGCCGGCACTGATGACTGCGGCAGACCTTGTGCCAGAAAAATATAGGCATCCGGTAACATATTTTAAGGGTGCTTACGGACTGCAATTGTTGAGAGAAGAAATATTAGGGCCCCAGCGTTTTGACCGCGCTTTCAGGCGTTACATTGCTCTCTGGGCGTTCAGACATCCCACACCGTCAGATTTTTTCCGGATGATGGAAAGTGAAGGAGGAGAAGACCTCTCCTGGTTCTGGCGCGGATGGTATTTTAAAAACTGGGGGCCTGATTATGCACTGCGGTCGGTGTCTTATGTGAACGGTAACCCCTCTCAAGGGGCATTGGTGCATGTAAAAAACAAGGGATGGCTACCTCTGCCCGTCGTGCTTGCTGTTACCTGGATGGATGGAAGCTCAGCGCGAGTGCTGATTCCAACGGAAACATGGTACCAGACGAACGATGTTACACTGCAAATTCCCGGCAAGCAGGCAATCCGTTCAGCCGTGCTAGACCCTGACCATAAAATTCCCGATCTCGATCGGGGTGATAATGCGTTTGTTGTCAAAACAGATGTTTTTCACAAAGATACAGCATCCAATACGACTACGCGTATAACATCACCCTAAGGTGCAGCACTGAGGCTTGTATTTCGGTAAAAGAAGGCCGCAGCGCTGTTTTCGGGCGCTCCGGCCTTTTTTGTTTGGGGACTGCGTTAAAGGGCTTCTTCCAAGTTTAGAAGCCAGCGTTTGTCATCCAGTCCCCCATCTCCAGAATAACCACCCAGCCCCCGTTGGGCGACAACACGATGGCATGGGATCAGGATGGGAATAGGGTTACGCCCTACAGCCTGACCAACGGAGCGCGGGCTACCGCCCACCTGTTTAGCCAGAGCCTGATAAGTAGTGACCTTACCCACGGGAATAGCGCACAAGGCAGCCCATATTTTCTTTTGATAAGGGGTACCAAAAGGATCTAGTGGGAAGGGGAAAGCTCCCATGGTTTTGGGTTCATCAAACCATTTGTCCAGCCAGTCTCGCGCTTCACATAGTAAAGGCGTTTCTGTTTGGTCCCGACCCCAGCCCCAGTCCAGGGAGATAATTTTTCCGTCTTCTTCTGAAAGAGTAAGCGGACCAAGCGGAGAGTGCAGAGAAAGCTGAGGCATAAAAGGAACCTTCATAGGGTAGGGCTTCAGAACAGAATGAACTCATTATACAGACACATGACGGTGCGGTCTTTAAAAGTACATATCCTCTTGAAGCGGCTTTATGCCGGTAGATTTTCTTAGATACCTACCCCTTTGAATGACCCAATAAGCTCCTGAATAGGAGGATTTTCTCATATGAGAGCATCGGGCGCATTTGCTAAAGGGGCTTTTCTGTTTTCTCCATTTTTTTTCCGTTTTTGGGGCGTCCTTTGCAGGACATGGGTTTTGAGGCTTCTCTTTGGGATATGAGAGCCTCATGTTTTAGGGGTGGTTTTCTATTTGGGGCTACGCGGGAACAGGAAACTGTTTTAGAAAGCCTCAACCAACAAACAGATACACGTTTTTTCTTCATTAGAGCACAAAGGAGACGTTCTGTTTGGTGTCGGCTCATTGCCTTCTATCATGAGCCGGAAAGAGACGCTTCAGAAAGTATGGAACAAGAAAAGGAGCAGGCCGCCGTGGGCTATCAGAATGAAGAGACTATTTTTGCGCTCTCAACTGGTCTGGGGCGAGCAGCCATTGCGGTTATGCGTGTAAGTGGCCCAGAGAGTGCGGGGTTGCTAGGCCGCTTGTGCGGCACGCTGCCGCCGTCGCGTAAGGCCGTTTTGCGGCGCCTATGGCATGATGCCAGCCTGCGGGATAATCTATTAGACGAAGCGCTGGTGCTCTGGTTTCCCGGTCCTAACAGCTATACCGGTGAAGACGGCTTTGAACTGCATTTGCATGCTGGACCGGCCGTTATCAAAGCGGTTGCGCAGGCGCTGGTGGCCGGTGGTGCACGCCCGGCGGAACCGGGTGAATTTACCCGGAGAGCCTTCACAAATGGCCGTATGGACCTGGTGGAAGCAGAGGGTGTTGCTGACCTTGTGGATGCAGAGACAGAAAGCCAAAGGAAGTTGGCGCTGGCTCAATCTGATGGCGCTCTCAGCCGATTGTATGGAGAGTGGGCAGAGCGCCTTAAACGCGTTCTGGCCCATCAGGAAGCCCTGATTGATTTTCCGGATGAAGATCTACCGGAAGAGGTTGAACAGGGCCTGCTGAACGAAATTCATGCGCTTATTGCCGCCATGCAGCAGCACATTCAGGATGGAAAGCGAGGGGAACGAATTCGGCGTGGTGTGGTGTTTGCCATTGCCGGGCCACCTAATGCAGGTAAATCGAGCCTGCTGAACTGGCTTGCTGATCGTGACGCTGCCATCGTTTCTCCTGTGGCAGGTACCACGCGAGATGCCATAGAAGTTAATGGCAGTCTGGCCGGGGTTCGGGTGACGTTTGTTGATACGGCAGGCATGCGGGAAACTGAGGATGCTATTGAAGCCGAGGGTGTCAAACGGGCACTGTTTCACGTGAAACAGGCGGATTGTGTGCTGCAAATGTTCGCGGGTGATATGTTGCCCGATAACGTCTTTCCTGGCGCTTTGCTGATAGGCAACAAAACAGACCTTGGGCCTGTGCCCGCGAAGGTGTTAGATGTGCCTGTACTTCCTGTCAGCTTGCAGACGGGTGAGGGGCTAAATGAGCTTCGCGCGGTGCTGGAGCAGAAGGTGGAAGCGTTGACGGCGCAAGCGGCTTCTGGCGCGCCGTTATTGACCCGCGCGCGGCATGAAGCGGGTGTAAAGGAAGCATGTGCGTGCCTGCAGCAGGCATTGGAACAGGAATGGCCCGAAATGCGGGGTGAGGAATTGCGTCTGGCAATGCGGGCATTGGGCCGTTTGACAGGCCATGTGGGCGTGGAAGATCTGCTGGATGCTGTGTTCGGGCAGTTCTGTATTGGGAAATAGGTTTGAAAAAGGCGGCGGAATAATGGACCGTTTTTACGATGTGATTGTTGTTGGAGGCGGGCATGCAGGGTGTGAAGCCGCTGCTGCCGCTGCGCGCTGCGGTGCCCGAACACTCTTGTTGACGCATCACAAAAATACGGTGGGGGCTATGTCCTGCAATCCGGCTATCGGCGGGATTGGCAAAGGGCATCTGGTGCGTGAGATAGACGCACTGGACGGTATTATGGGCCGGGCTGCCGATCGTGCTGGAATTCACTTCAAACTCCTTAATCGGTCTAAAGGGCCAGCGGTGCAGGGGCCGCGCGCGCAGGCTGACCGGATGCTTTACAGGCAGGCCGTTCAGGAACTGCTGGCTGAAACGCCTCTTTTGGACTGTGCCGAGGGGGCTGCCGGTGATCTTCTCTGTTCGGAAGATGGCAGCGTGCAGGGAGTCGTGTGCGAGGACGGGACGACCTATCGGGCAGGTGCTGTGGTTTTGACCACAGGAACTTTCCTGGATGGAATTATTCACATTGGGCATAAATCAAAACCAGCCGGGCGTGTGGGAGAACAACCCGCGGTTGCATTGGCCAAACGCTTGAGAAATCTGGGTTTGACCATGGGGCGTTTGAAAACAGGCACCCCAGCACGACTTATGAAGGAGAGTATTGATTGGTCTTCTTTGGCGGAAGATAAAGGGGATGCACAGCCTGAACCCTTCAGCCGCTTGACCCAGACTATGACCAACCCACAACTGGTTTGCGGCATAACGGCAACAAACCAGAAAACACATGATATTATAAAGAAGTATATTCATCTATCTGCTGTTTACGGAGGCGCTATTTCAGGCCGTGGACCGCGTTACTGTCCCTCGATAGAAGACAAGGTGGTGCGGTTTGCAGAGAAAGCCAGCCACCAGATTTTTCTCGAGCCAGAAGCACTCCCTGAGCATGAAGGGGGGCATCTTATCTATCCTAACGGCATTTCAACCAGCCTTCCGGCAGAGGTGCAGGAAGAGATGATTCACTCCATTCCGGGGCTGGAGCGCGCTGTTATCGCGCAGCCAGGTTATGCGGTTGAATATGATTATGTTGACCCACGAGAACTGACGTCCTCTCTGGAACTCAAAAAGTGTCCTAATCTTTTTTTGGCAGGCCAGATCAACGGGACGACAGGGTATGAAGAAGCTGGCGCCCAGGGGTTGCTGGCAGGCGTTAATGCAGCGCGACGGGCAGGAGGGCAAGAAGCTGTCAGCCTGGATAGAGGCAAGGCCTATATTGGCGTTATGGTGGATGATCTGACAACACAGGGAGTTAGTGAGCCGTATCGCATGTTTACATCCCGTGCGGAGTATCGCCTTACCTTGCGGGCGGATAATGCGGATATGCGCCTTACCCAACTCGGTATTGACTGGGGCTGTGTCGGCGCGGAACGAAAATCTGTTTTTGAAAAAGATTGCAAAGAAATAAAGCAGGTTTCAGAAAAAGCGGAGCAGGAAAGTTGGGCTCCTAACGCGCTGGTTCAGGCCGGTGTTAAAGTGGCCCTTGATGGTCGGCGCAGAACACTGTTGGAAATTCTAGGGTATGGCATAACAGAGGAGGCTATTGCCACGCTGGCTCCGTGGTATCTTTCTGCCTCTGAAAGAGCTCGCCATTTTGTAACAACGGAAGCCCGCTATAAAGGCTACCTTGTGCGGCAGAAGCGGGAGATCAAGCAACTGGAAGCGGAAAGTGAAATCCGGTTTCCCGCCAGTATCAATTTCAGCGAAATTGGCGGATTAAGTGCTGAAATGAAGGAAAGGCTGGAACGCTCCCGACCAGAAAACTTTAGCGCAGCACAGAGAATTCCAGGCATTACGCCTTCTGCTCTGGTGGCCATTCTTGCGCATGTGCGGCAGAGGGTGGCCTGATGACCCTTGTTGTCCCAGGAATGAGTGTTTCACGTGAAACGCAGGAGCGGCTGGATGCCTTTGTGGCTCTGCTGGAAAAGTGGAACCCGCGCATCAATCTGGTTTCCAGCCGGGACATGGCGTTTGTATGGGAACGTCATGTCCGTGATAGCCTGCAAATTGCCCCACTGGTGCAAGGGGCTTCCAGCTTTATTGATCTGGGGTCAGGCGGTGGGTTTCCGGGTGTGATTACTGCTATTGCGGCTAACGTGCCCGGAACCCTGATTGAATCAGATCAGCGGAAAGCGGCATTCCTGCGTGAGGCTGCGCGTGTTACGTTAGCACCCATAAAGGTGCTGGCTCAACGGATTGAACAGGCTGAACCTGAGCCGGCGCCCGTTGTAACGGCCCGTGCACTAGCCGCCTTGCCCCGGTTGTTGGAGTGGACAGCCCCATTTCTGGCAAAAGGGGGAAAGGCTGTGTTTTTGAAAGGCCAGCAGGCCGAAGATGAGTTGACCGAGGCGAGACGAAGCTGGCACATGGATGTGTGTATCCACCCCAGTGTGACAAGCCATGATGGTGTGATTCTTGAAGTGAGCAATCTTGAACGTGTCTAAGACCGATAAAAAAGCAAAGAAATGTTTCATTCTGGCGGTAGCAAACCAGAAGGGCGGCGTAGGAAAAACAACTACAGCCATTAATGTTGCCTCAGCCCTGGCGGAAGATGGTGCTCGCGTAGTTCTGCTGGATATGGACCCTCAGGGTAACGCCTCAACAGGGCTTGGTGTTGGGTATGATGCGCGGCAGGGTGGGGCTTATGCCTTGCTGATGCAGGAAAAACCTGCCGAGGAACTGCTCCAGCCCACAGAGATTGAAGGTCTTTCCGTTATTGCGGCGAACACAGAGCTTGTCGGGGCGGAAATAGAACTGGTTGATGAAGAGGGGCGTGAAGATCGGTTACGCACGGCTCTGGCTCCTCTGACCAAAACCGTTGATTATGTGATAATTGATTGCCCCCCCAGTTTGAGCCTTCTTACGCTGAATGCGCTGGTTGCTGCGGATGGCGTATTGGCGCCGTTGCAGTGCGAATTTTTTGCGCTTGAAGGGCTGGGCCATCTGGTGAAGACCATTGAGCGTGTTCGCAAGAAACTGAACCCGCGGCTGAAGATAACGGGCATTGCGCTGACCATGTATGATCGGCGGAACAATCTTTCAGAACTGGTTGCGGCAGATGCCCGCAGTTTCTTTGGTGATGATGTTCTGGAAACTCTGATACCCCGCAATATCCGTATTTCTGAGGCTCAGAGCCATGGTCAGCCAGTTATGGTGTATGACCCCAAGGCCAGTGGTGCTGCGTCCTACCGAGCGCTGGCTGAGGAAATCAAGAGGAGAACATCGTAAGCATGGCTCGTAAACCTGCTGCCCGCCCCAAACTGGGCCGTGGTCTTGCCGCGCTACTGGGAGATACGGCTCCCGTAACGGCAGAGAAGGCTTCTTCCTCATCAGGTAAAGGGGAGCAGGCGGTCGCGCCAGCAAGCACGCTGCCTGTTGAGGCTCTTGTTCCTGGCCCTTTCCAGCCCCGGCAGGACATGGAACCTGCGGCACTGCAGGAACTGGCGGATTCCATTCGGGCGCGGGGTATCCTGCAACCCATTCTTGTGCGGCCTGACCCGGATAAAAAAGACCAGTATCAGATTATTGCCGGGGAGCGGCGCTGGCGTGCGGCGCAACTGGCGCAGTGTCATACCGTGCCGGTTCTGGTGCGTGATCTGGATGAAGTAGACGCCATGGCGGCAGCCCTGGTGGAAAACCTCCAGCGTGCGGATCTGAACCCGATAGAAGAAGCTGAAGGGTTCAGCAGGCTGATGGAAGATTACAGCCTGACGCAGGATGAACTAGCCAAAGCCATTGGCAAATCCCGCCCGCATGTTGCCAATACCCTGCGCCTTTTACGTCTGCCTGATTCCGTGCGGAAAGCGGTAGGGAGCGGCGCATTATCCGCCGGACATGCAAGAGCCCTGCTTGCGCACCCAGACCCCATTGCTGCTGCTCATGATGTGCTGACCAAAGGTCTTTCTGTCAGGCAGACGGAAGCTTTGGTGCAGGCGGCGATTGAAAACAAGACCAAACCCCAGAAGCCAGAGCAGACCAAAAAGGCACGTGATCCTGAGATTGCAGCGCTGGAACGGGATCTTGCAACGCGTCTTGGTTTGCGCGTGAAGGTGAATTTTGATGGCCGCAAAGGTGGCTCTCTCGAAATTCATTACAACAGCCTGGACCAACTGGATGACGTTCTCTCTCGTCTGAAATCTTGAAATTCAGACTTGTGCTTTGAAGGGGAGGGTGATACAAAGCCCTCACTTCAGTCCACAAGACTGTAAGGGCGCATAGCTCAGTTGGTAGAGCAGCTGACTCTTAATCAGCGGGTCCAAGGTTCGAGCCCTTGTGCGCCCACCAATTTTTTCAAAAAATCAGGTGGTTTAAAGACTTTAGGGTCATTCATCCTTATGGCCCTCCAGAGTCATCTGAACGCTGCTTTTAGGTTCGTAGGGTGGTTTTTCCCTTATCTACCTACACCGATACCGGCTCTTGGGGGCCAGTCGTTCCTCACAATCCTTTATTTTGCGTAGATATAGCTTTTCTCGGCAATTTCGCAGGTATGATTTACCTTTGGCGTGGTCCGGGTGGCATGGTCGCTAGAGATTTTAGACCATCCCTAAAGCGTAAAAACAGACCAGCCAGAACCTGCATCGGCTGGAGGCTAATGAGCATCTGGTTCGTTTTTGGTTGATGGACATTCAAAAGCTGCTCATTGATCTCTTGGCGCTTTTAGACCTTAAATTTTCTATGCTTTCACCCAAGATAGCAGGCAGAAAACGCAGATCATACCCGCAGGATAACGGGAGAGTTCTGCCTGTAGTCGGCCGGTGTGCCGTTTTGGTATGTGGAACCAAAGAGTGCGTGACGTCCTTTAGCTGGTATCAACGCCGCCCAAAGTGTCTCCGGCATAGGCTGTCTGCCAAGGCAGGTAAGTAAGGTCGGGCGGGGTCTTCATACCTGTTGGAGGAAGGAGCTCATCTTATGATTACCGTGCATCATCTGGATAATTCCCGTTCACAGCGGGTTTTGTGGCTGCTGGAAGAACTGGAACTTCCCTATGATATCCAGTTTTACAAGCGTGACCCTAAAACCATGATGGCTCCAAAATCTCTGCAGGCCATTCACCCACTGGGCAAGTCTCCAGTGATAACTGACACGGACGGGAACGTGACGCTCGCAGAAAGCGGGGCGATTATCGAATATCTTATCAATAAATACGGCAATGGCCGACTGGCCCCAGCGCGCGACACTCCCGAATATGTTCGCTTCATATACTGGCTGCATTATGCAGAAGGATCAGCCATGCCTCCGCTATTGCTCAAACTGATATTCGGGATGCTGCCAAAACAGGCTCCTTTGCCCTTTCGTCCTTTTGCTTTCCTGATTTCAAAAGGAGCACAGACGGGGTTCATAAATCCACAGGTCAAACTGCATATGGATTATTGGGAACGTAGGCTGTCGGAAAGCGAATGGTTTGCAGGGAGTGATTTTACCGCAGCAGATATTCAGATGAGCTTCCCTCTTGAAGCGGCGGCGGCACGTGCGGGGGCAACGGATAATCGGCCGCATGTCAGAGCATTCCTGCGCTGTATTCATGGCCGTCCAGCCTATCAGCGCGCTCTGCAGCGCGGTGGGGCATATGTTTACGCCAGTGAGGGCCGCACCTCCTCATCCTGAGTTATGAGGGGACATGTGTTCTCATGCTATGAGTATGACCGTACAGGCGGAAAGAATCGCCCTGATATATTTGTGGAATACGGAGTGGGAACGAATTTCTGGATGAGGCAAAAACCTCACTCTGCTCAAAAAATAGATAGGGTAACAAAGGACAGAACCATCACTCATGGTCGGCTAAGTCTAAAATCCGACCATCAGGGGTTTACACAACGGTTTTCTATCCCTCTTGAGTCGAGGTCTTGTATGCCTATCCTTTTTCAGACTAAAAATTGAGTATTCTTTTTTAAGAGAAGCATGATCTGTTTTGTCTGGGTTTTCAGAAAAAATGACGTCTGTGTCTCAAGGGGATCTGTTTCCTCTTGCGCTTGATCTACCGGAGGTTGACCCTACGCTATGGCAGAAACTGGCGCGCTCTGCGTTTCGGCAGCAGTTTCATTTAAATACATCTGATCGGGCATATTTGGAAAAAAAGGGGCTGACGGCTGTTCTGGAGCATGGAGCCGATTTTATTGCGAAACGGCTTGCTCCTGCTGAACCAGAAAAAGACGGTCGGCAAACACCGTGGAAGGGGCACCCAGTCTTTGTGGCTCAACATGCTACGGGAACATGTTGCCGGTCTTGCCTTGAAAAATGGCATCATTTTACCAAAGGGCTACCGTTAACCTTTGATCAGCAAATCTATATTCTGGCGGTTATAGGGGCATGGCTGGAACGGGAAGAAAAAATGCCCGTAAGTGTGGAAGAAAATGCTCCCGTCAGGCTTTACAAGCGAAAATACCGCCGCAACCTGTAGCCCTGTTAAGGGGCTGTGGTATGGCGATCCATCAGGAGAGTGGTGACGGCATTTTTAAAGGGTGTGAAGGCATCTGCCAGCCGAAGCCCGGTTTCCCGAAGATGTCGGAAAGGGGCTCCATCATGCGTGTAAAGTGTCGCAATCCCGTTGGTACCTGCAAAGAGCGGAGCGGTTGGCAGACGGTGCTTCTGTTCAAAACGGCGTAGTCCCTGTGCCAGACCAGCATCCCCGTTTGTAGAGACGTTGCGAGTGACTTCCTGAGAGAGAATTTCCTGTCCGCGTAGACCCAGATTGAAGCCGTGGGCTGTAATGGGGTGCATTCCCACAGCAGCATCTCCTACAAGGGCGAGACGGCGGGCTGTGAAGCGATGCGCATAGACTCCTTTCAGGGGATAGGCATGGCGGGTGCTGACAAGCCGCATTGTGCCCAGACGGTTGCCAATGCGCTTCATGATTTCTGCATTGAAAGCATCACGTGGGGCTTCCAGAAGGCGTTTAATATCATCTGGTGGCAGGGTGAGCACCAGAGAGGATGCCATGCCATTGACCGGCAGGAGGGCGACGGTCTGGCCTTCATCAAACCACTGCGTGGCAATGTTGTGATGAGGAGAATCATGCGCCATGCGACACACCAGCATGGTGCGCTTGAAATCATGAATAATGGAGCCAATTCCGGCACGCCGACGAGTTGGGGAGAAGCGTCCATCAGCCCCTACAACCAGTTGCGCCTGCAGTTGCCCTTTTGAATGATGCACCACGGCCTGCGCGGGATTTTGCCGGACGGTTTCAACCGTAACGCCATCAAGCAATGTAATTCCGGGGCGGGTAGCCGCAGCAGCGTACAGCGCGCGACGGATGTGATTGTTTGAAACCAGCCACCCTAGAGCATCCACCCCTCGGCCATGCGTATCAAACGTAAGGGGATGGCGAAACTTTCCTGTTTCTACACGCGCTTCCCGAAGCGGGCAGATTGCGGAGTGGGGAATATGATTCCACGCTCCGTTTTCCTGCAAAATGCGGACAGAATGATGTGTAAGGGCAATTTCCCGACCATCGAAGGACGGTTCTTCCCACACGGTTGCTGGTGCACGTTCCAGAACAGTGACGGAAAGCCCAACGCTTTCAAGAGAAAGTGCCGTGGCAAGCCCAACAGGGCCTCCACCAATAATGGCAACATCAGTCTGCTCTGCAGTCTGCATGGTGATCAGTCCTTATCTGCCGCAAAAGTAACAGGGGTGCCGGTCCAGTAGGCTGTAAAATCCGCTGGGTCTGGCCTGCGGGGAGAAATCGGTTTGCCAGAAGGTGTGCCGATAAAAAGGAAACCAGCCAGTTTATGTGGCGCAGGGAAACCGAGTTCAGCGGCAAGAACCGGATCATCCACCACATCGCCGGAAACCCACACACCCCCAAAGCCGGTAGCGTGTAGGGCGTTCAACACGTTCATGGTAGCGGCAGCAACTGCCATTTCCTGCTCCCATAACGGGATTTTGTGTTCCGGCCGGAGATGCATGCCCAAGGCAAGGATCATGGGCATGGTTGAAAACCGCTGCCGACGCTTGGTAATTTTTGCGTCAGGAACATCAGCATCAATGCGTTGCATGCTGTCGATGATCCGTTCCGCCATAAGCGGTCTGGCCTCTCCTTCAATGACAACGTAGCGCCAGGGCCGGAGTTTACCATGATCTGGCGCACGCATGGCTGCCGCCAGAATGTCAGAAAGCTGTGCTGCTGAGGGCGCAGGTTCCGCCAGATGGTCTGTGGAGGCTCGGCTGAGAAGCATTTCCATGGGGGTCATGATCGGAAACTCCGGCTTGGGAAACGGATATTTGGTTTTAATCAGACAGGAAAAGGCGGAAGGGTTTTGCCCCCAAGCAGATGCAGATGGAAGTGCGGTACTTCCTGCCCTGCATTCTGTCCTGCATTGGTGATAACACGATATCCGCTTTCTTCCAGTTTCAGGTCAGCGGCAATCTGCCCTGTGGACTGCATGACAGCGGCAATTTCATCAGCGCTGGCATTTTTGCTGAAATCAATAAAAGAGACGTACGGTTTTTTGGGAATGATGATGACATGCACGGGTGCTTTGGGTGCAATATCATGAAACGCCAGCACCCAGTCGTTTTCAAAAACCTTCTTGCATGGAATATCACCACGCAGAATTTTTGCGAAAATATTGTCCGGATTGTAGGGACCTGTTCCGTTAACAGCCATCACTTATCCTTTTTTGCAAAAGTTTCTTTAGGACGAGATGCTTTTTCAGCAATACCGCTTACACCCTCACGGCGGCGCAGTTCAGCCCAGACTTCCTCCGGGGTAACGCCTGCATCAACCCACAGAACAACAAGGTGGTAAAGTACATCAGCACTTTCTCCAACCAGAAGATCCTTGCGGCCTGCTACGGCTTCAATCAGACATTCAACGGCCTCTTCACCAAATTTCTGCGCAATCTTGTACGTGCCACGAGAGAGCAGACGTGCGGAGTGGCTAACGGAAGGATCTGTGTCTTTCCGGCTGAGAACCACATCATACAGTCGGTCCAGAACAGTCTTGTCAGCAGGTTCGTTCAGAAGATCATCCTGCACGATCTCTGCTTTGGTTTCCGCCTGTTTTGCTGAAGCAGCCTTTTTGGACTGGCCTTTGCCAGTAGCCTTTGAAGCGGTTTTGGCGCTGGGTTTGGTGCTGACTTTCTTGATCATGCGCGTAGGTTTGCCTGAAAAGGGGAGGGAGAAGGACGAACCGGCAGTCCGGCTTCAGCCAGCGCCGTTTTAACCTGGGAAACCGTAAACTGGCCAAAATGGAAGACGCTGGCAGCCAGAAGCCCCGTGGCGCCAGCCTGAGCGCCTTCCACAAAATGTTCAAGCGCGCCAACGCCGCCAGAAGCGACAATTGGCAGGCGAACCGCCTGTGTGGCGGCTTTCAGAAGGTCAAGATCAAACCCGGAGCGTGTGCCATCACGGTCCATGGAGGTGAGCAGAATTTCTCCCGCCCCACGTTCAGCCACTTCCTTGCACCACTCTATCGCGTCACGCCCGGTGGAGGTGCGGCCCCCATGAGTATAAACTTCCCATTTGCCAGGAGCGGACTGTCGGGCGTCAATGGCCACAACGACGCATTGGCTGCCAAACTTGCGGGCGGCTTCATTGATCAGTTCGGGGCGGGACACTGCGGCGGAGTTCATGGCGCATTTGTCTGCACCAGCCAGAAGCAGGCGGCGCATGTCTTCTGTGGCGCGCACACCGCCACCTACCGTCAACGGCAGGAAAATCCGCTCTGCAGTGCGGCTGACCACGTCCAGAATCGTGTCACGGTTTTCGTGGCTGGCGGTAATGTCCAGAAAAGTCAGTTCGTCAGCGCCTGCGGCATCATACAGTGCGGCCTGTTCAACCGGGTCCCCTGCATCGCGCAGGGAGACAAAATTGACGCCTTTGACAACGCGTCCGTTTTTGACATCCAGGCAAGGAATAACGCGCAGTTTGAGCATCAGGCCAGAACCTTGAGCGCTTCTGCGGGAGAAACACGGCCATCATACAGAGCACGGCCTACAATCACGCCCTCAATACCGGGAGCCTGATCGGCCGCTTTGCGCAGGGCTGCCAGATGGTCGATCGAGCCAACACCGCCGCTGGCGATAACGGGAATGGTGACCGTATTGGCCAGAGCAACCGTCTGTTCCAGATCGAGACCTTCCAGCATGCCGTCCCGGCTGATCTCCGTGAAAATAATGGCGGCAACGCCTGCTTCCTGCATGCGCAGCGCCAGTTCCGTGGCCTGCATGTCTGAAACTTCTGCCCAGCCTTCCGTGGCGACGTGGCCGGAACGGGCATCAATGCCCGCCACAATGCGGCCCGGAAAGGCGCGGCATGCTTCGCGCACCAGCGCCGGATTTTTTACAGCGACCGAACCAAGAATAACGCGCGTAACGCCAGCTTCCAGCCAGGAGGCAATGGCCTTCATGTCACGCAGTCCCCCGCCAAGCTGCATGGGGACGGTTGATGCTTCCAGAATGGCCCGTACGGCGGGCACGTTGGCGGACTGTCCTGCAAAAGCGCCGTTCAGATCAACGGCATGCAGCCATTTGAACCCGGCATTACACCAGGCACGAGCCTGTGCCGCGGGATCATCTGAATAAACGGTGGCATCTTCCATCTCGCCCCGGCGCAGACGTACGCAGGCGCCATCTTTCAGATCAATGGCGGGGTAAAGCGTCAAAGGGCGGGAAGAGGAGGATGTGTATTCGGCGGGAGCAACGTCTGCCTGGGTCATGCGGGGTGCTTCTGCTGTTGCGGGACGGGCGTTATCAAGAAGTTTGGTAAAGAACAGGCCTGATACGGTCTGATCGCCAATGCGGGCATAGTGTGGATGGGTACCCCACTGTTCAAAACCCGCCTTACGGAACAGATCAATGGCGGCGGTCTGCGTTTCTGGCACATCCACGTTCAGCACACGGTAGCCCATGCTGCGGGCGGCGTTTTCCACCTCCTGCAACAGGAGGGTGCCTAGCCCCTGTTTCCGGGCATAAGGCGCAACAAACAGGTGCATCAGCGTGACGCACATGGCCTGAGCCTCGTTATTGCGGGCGGCGCGGACCAGTTGCGCACAGCCGACAATCACGCCATCCAGCCGCACGGCAAACAGCATGCGTTCGGGCACCAGAAGCAGCCCTTTGAAATAGCGCGCCAGAACCTGCCGCCCCTGCGGCTGTATCCAGCCAAAACCGCCACCGTCCAGAATGGCGGCATCTACGGCTTCACACAGGGCCTGAAGATCATCTTCATCCAGTTTAAGGATACGTTGAACGGGTTTTTTCCGAGACATCAGACCGCCCAGCGTGTTTCAGGCTGCCAAGCCAGAAAATTGGCCAGAATCCGCAGCCCGACGGTCTGGCTTTTTTCAACATGGAACTGCGTGCCCGCCACATTGCCGTTGCAGACAAAGGCAGGCACGGCCCCTCCGTAATCCGTGGTGGCGATCAAGGTCTCCGGTGCAGCCCCCTGCAAGGCATAGGAATGCACAAAATAACCGTGCGGAGCGGTGCCCAGTCCTTCCGTCAAGGGGTGGGGCTGGGTGAGGTTGAGTTCATTCCAGCCCATCTGTGGCAGCCGCAGGCCGGGGGCCTCCATGGGCGTAATGTCTCCCTTTATCCAGCCAAAGCCGGGGGTAACGCCGTGTTCCAGCCCGCGCTCGGCCATAAGCTGCATGCCCACGCAGATACCTAGAAAAGGCGTGCCGTTGCGTGTGGCGGTGAGCAGCGCATCCTTCAGGCCCGGCTGCGTATCCAACCCTTGCGCGCAATCCGCAAAGGCCCCCTGACCGGGCAGGATGATACGGTCGGCCTCCAGCACTGCGGAGGGTGAATTGGTAATGGTGACTGTGGCCGCAATGCCAGAGAGTTCGGCCGCGCGTGCTGCTGCGCGTGCTGCGGAAGCCAGATTGCCGCCTTCATAATCAATAACGGCAATGGAGAGAGACTGGGTCATGGGACCTCGCACTTATGGTCCTGTTTGGAAAACGGGCTGGCATACCCCGGAGGGACAGCGCCCGCTGGATCATTCTGAAACAGGCTGAGCAGGCAGCCACGGCGTGGCGCCAGACCCGGCCCTGTTTACAGCACTCCCTTGGTTGAGGGAATGGCCCCCTGCGCCCGAGGGTCCATCTCAACTGCCATGCGCAGGGCGCGGGCAAGAGCCTTGAACGCGGCTTCTGCAATATGGTGGCAATTTTTACCTGCTTTTTCCGTCAGATGCAGGGTGATCATGCTGGACATGGCAAAGGCGCGGAAAAATTCTTCCACCAGTTCGGTATCCAGTTCACCAATGCGGTCGCGGTCAAAAGTGGCGTCAAATGCCAGAAAGGGACGGCCGGAAAGGTCAACCACAGCTTCACACAGCGCTTCATCCAGCGGCACAAGCGCGTGGCCAAAGCGGCGCACACCCCGTTTGTCGCCCAGCGCCTGCCGCAATGCCTGGCCCAGTGCTATCCCGGTGTCTTCTACGGTGTGATGACCATCAATATGCAGGTCTCCCCGCACTTTTACCGTCAGATCCAGCAGGCCATGCTTGGCCAGTGCTGTCAGCATATGGTCAAAAAAACCGATGCCGGTATCAATGTCTGCCTGTCCTGATCCATCCAGATCAAGAGTGACGGCAATATCTGTCTCGCTGGTAACGCGATGAAGGGTGGCTTGGCGCGGTGTGCTCATGATGCGGAGTCTATAGCCGAAGAGTGCGGCAGATACCATCATGCATGCGGTGGGGCAGAACCTCTCAGGGAACGTTCTGTTCCAGTTCCGTCAGCCAGAGTGTGGCATTGCCATCGGACGGAGCGCGCCAGTCTCCACGGGGAGAAAGGCTGCCGCCAGCCATGATTTTCGGCCCGTTGGGCATGGCGGAGCGCTTGAACTGGCTGGTGGCGAAAAAGCGCCGTAGGAAAACGCGCAGCCAGTGTTTGATGGTGGGCAGATCATACGTCTTCCGTTCGGCCTGCGGAAAGCCGGGTGGCCACGCGCCTGCATCGGCGTCCTGCCATGCCTGTTGCGTCATGTAGGCGATACGGGAGGGAGTGAAGCCGTAGCGCAGCACGTAAAACAGGGTAAAATCATGCAGGGCGTAGGGACCAATAATGTCTTCCGTGCTCTGAATGCTTCCATCCGCGCCGGCGGGCACCAGTTCTGGGGAGATTTCCGTGGCCAGAATGGTGGAGAGCAGGGGCGTGACCTCGGCCGAGAAATGGCCCGAGGCGATGGCCCAGCGAATGATGTGCTGGATAAGAGTTTTTGGCAGGCCCGCATTCACATTGTAATGGGCCATCTGGTCGCCTACACCATAGGTGCACCAGCCCAATGCAAGTTCTGAGAGATCGCCGGTGCCAATCACCAGTCCATTATGCATATTGGCCAGCCGGAACAGGAAATCCGTGCGCAGTCCTGCCTGCACGTTCTCAAAAGTGATGTCATGCACGGGCTCGCCTTGGGCAAAGGGATGTTTGATCTCCTTGAGCATAAGGGTGGCTGCGGGGCGGATATCCAGAAGCTCGTTGCCTGTGCCAAGAGCCGCCATAAGGGCCTGCGCACTGGCGAGGGTTTTTTCCGTCGTGCCAAAACCGGGCATAGTGTAGCCCAGCACAGCGGAACGCGGCCAGCCGAGTTCATCTGCGGCACGCACGGCCACCAACAGCGCCTGCGTGGAATCCAGCCCCCCGGAAATGCCGATGACCATGGTTTTGGCGCCACTGGCGCGCAGGCGTTGCTTGAGGGCGGTTACCTGAATGGTAAAGGCTTCAAAACAGTCCTGCGCCAACCGCGCGGGATCACTTGGCACAAACGGAAAACGTGCAAGCGGGCGGCGTAGTCCCAGATCTGCCTGTGGTGGGGCGAGAGTGAAGGATATTCGCCGCCAGTCTGGCGCGTTGGCTGTCATGGCCTGCGCGTTGGCCGCAAAGGAGCCCATGCGCAGGCGTTCCTGCCGTAACAGCATGAGATCAATATCTGCCGTGACTGTCTGAGCCGTGGAGGGAAAGCGTTCGCTCTCGGCAAGCAGGACACCATTTTCAAAGATGGAAATCTGGCCATCCCACGCCACATCGGTTGTGGATTCGCCAGCGCCTGCGGCGGCGTAAATATAGGCGGTAACGCACCGCGCAGATTGGGACTGGCACAGAAGTGTGCGTGTCTCCGCCTTGCCGACTGTGATGTCACTGGCGGAGGGATTGGCGAGCAGCGTAGCCCCCGCCAGCGCTGCCAACGTGCCGGGCGGGACGGGGACCCACATATCCTCGCAAATTTCCACTCCCAGACAGAACCCGGGTAGATCTGTGGCATCAAACAGCAGATCCGCGCCGAAGGGCACAACCCTGCCATCAAGAAGGATGCTTTGCCCACGGACTCCTGCACCCGGGGTAAAATGCCGGGCCTCATAAAATTCGCGGTAATTGGGCAGGAAGCTTTTGGGCACGATCCCCAGAATGGTGCCGCGATGCAGAATGACGGCACAATTATACAGGGTGTTGTTGTGGCGAAGGGGAGCACCTACAACCAGAACGGGCAAGAGAGAAACTGAGGCAGCGGCAAGCTCTGTCAGTGCGGCTTCTACGGCGTTGAGCAGAGCTTCCTGCTGGCGCAGATCATCAATGGCGTATCCGGACAGCCCAAGTTCGGGAAAGACGCATACCGCACACCCGTCCTCCGAGGCTGCCCGTGCGGCGTTCAGAGTGTGTTGCAGGTTAGTGGCCGGATCTGCCAGAGAAACAGGAACAGTGCAGGCGGAAACACGGGCAAAGCCGTGATGATACAGGGCGTGAAATGGGGAAACCGGCACTGAACTGCCCTCCTGATCCTGAAACGGGCGCAATGATTGCAGAGAAGCCTTTCAACGCCAATATCACTGCGCGCTCTCCCTCCAAATGGTGATGGCCCAACGGTGCAGGAGAGGGCTGAAACAAAAGCATAAAAAAATATCAAATACCCCCTTGCGCGTTTTCTCTTTCCCTCGTAGAAGGTGGCCATCCGATGCGGGCGTAGCTCAGGGGTAGAGCACAACCTTGCCAAGGTTGGGGTCGTGGGTTCGAATCCCATCGCCCGCTCCAGATTTTCAAAAAATCTAGGCGGTAAGCATCAAGGTCGCGAAAGCGGCCTTTTTTGCGTTTTAGGGACGTTTAAAGCGCCAGATATAGAGGTGCGGCAGGCTGTGTGGTTCCATACGTCCTGCGTGTTTGTGCCCGATGGTTCTGCATCGGGCGGCTTTTCTTTTTTTCTCACCTGTCCGAATTTTCTGTCCGTTTATTCCGTTGCTGTTCGTGTAAATACGTTTTTATGCGGGAGCATCGTCTCTGGGGGCGGCATGCGGCGTGGTCAGGCGCAGCCAGGGGTGACGTGCTTCCAGCAATGTCACCACCCGCGGTTTGTGGTTGGGTGTTTCTGTGACCCCATTGGTCATGGAGGACCCGTGGCGACGATATTCAGCTAGAATTTCCGGTACATGCACGCCTGTGAAGCCGCGTTCCGCAAAATGGCACCACAGATCAAAATCTTCCCAACCCATGGCGTCTCGCTGCACGTAGTAGCCACCGGCTGCGGCCCACGCCCATTTGGCAACCATGGCCATGGCGTCAATATAGTTGCCGGGCATAAGGGCAAGGGGCTGAAACGGACGGTCACCCAGAACATCAGTCTGGATATGCGTTCCAAACTGTTGAATTGTTGGGTAAGCAAACGCTGCATTTTCTACCTTCATGGCGTGCAGAAGATGTTCACACGCGGCGGGTAACAGCTTGTTGTCCGCATCCAATTGCATGGCGTAAGGGGTTTCCGTTGCTGCCATGCCGATATTCCGTGCGCCGCCTAA
>NZ_LHZQ01000191.1 GCF_001580915.1 Acetobacter tropicalis
CTTACCCGCCTCAAACGCAACCGCCGCTCTTACATCCATGCTGCATCCTCCCTTTGATCTCCCCCCCTTTACCAAAGACAGGACAAAGCGTCATATCGCGCTGCCGTTATCAGCGCTCCATACGGTGGCAGAACCAGAAGCGAGTAGTTTACAAACGGACAGAATACCAGAGAATGCCACAGGAAGCCGGCTACCATGCTGTGTCCCTTGCCACATGGTTCTGACAGAAAGATTTCCGCATGAAGCATTATTCTGCTGCCCAAACGCGCGCCCTCCTGCCTTACTCCGCCTTGGTGGACGCTCTGGCCCGCACGGTTCAGGACTATGCCGAAGGGGCAATTCGCTGCCCTGAACGGCTGAGTATTCCTGCTCCCGAAGGCTCGGCGCTGTTAATGACCATGCCTACCGCCAGCAAGGATCTTCTGGTTACCAAAATACTCACCATCTGCCCGAACAACACTGGCACGGACCGCCCCACCATTCAGGGAGTTGTCACCTGTGCAGATGCCGCAACCGGCACGTTTCTGTTTGCACTGGACGGCCCTACGGTCACCATGCGGCGGACGTCTGCCATCAGTCTGTTGGGCATCAAGCTGCTGGCACGTGGACCGGTCAAACGGGTGTTGATGATTGGTACGGGCACTCAGGCCATTGCCCATGTTGAGGCATTGGCGGCGCTCTACCCCCATGCCTGCGTAACCGTGCGGGGCCGTTCCGTAGAACGGGCGGAAAAATTCTGCCAGCAGCACAGCACGCCCTCTTTCAGGCTTGCCCCGGAACAGGCTGATGAGGAACCGTTTGATGTTGTCCTGACGCTGACATCCAGCACCACTGTTCTCTATGACGCCCCAGCCGCGCCGCACTGTCTGGTCATAGGTGTGGGTGCTTACAAACCGGAGATGATTGAGGTTGGCCCCCAGATTGTACACAACAGCCTGCTCTATGTAGATGACCCTGTGGGTGCCCCAACCGAGGCTGGGGATCTGATTCAGGCTGGCATCAACTGGCAGAATGTCCGCCCTCTGGCTGCGGCGCTTACAGGCGAGGTTCCTGCAGGCCAACCGATCTTTTTCAAATCAGTCGGGTGTGCCGCATGGGATCTGGCAGCATGCCGCGTTGTGGCAACCCAGCAGTAAAAGGAGGCTCAAGCAGGAGAAAACCTTCTTTTTCAAGCGGATTCCGGCAGGCAAGCGCAAGATTATACGGCTTTGTCCTTGAGATACCCCTGCGCTCGCCCTAATATGCGCCGAATTGGAAGCAGGCTGCTTCCTTGTACGATGACAATGTAAAAAAGGTGCCTGTGAATGGAGTGGACCGAGGAAACAATCTCCCGGCTCAAAGAGCTCTGGGCGGAAGGTCTTTCAACGGCAGAAATAGGCCGTCGGCTCTCCATCACGAAAAACGCTGTGGTGGGCAAGGCGCACCGGCTGGGGCTCCCCCCCCGCCCGTCACCCATCCGGCGTGGTGTCAAGAAGCCGGAAGCTGAAAGCGTTGCCAAACCTGACGGAGCAACTGCTGCGGCCCCGGCTACGTCTCCCGCACCCACAACCAAGGTGGAGGCACCGGACACGGTTACGGAATCTACACAGGTTGTACCCAAACCCGCACCTGCAGCAACACCGGCTCCCACACCTGTGGCGGCAGCCCCTACGGCGGCTGTTCAGCCCAAAGTTGCCAAGGTTGAAAAACCGGCTCCTCGTGCGCCAACAAAACCCAAGCCGGTTCCACAGCGTATTTCAGACCCTGATCCACAAAAGCGGCGTGGACCGTCCTGCTGTTGGCCGATTGGCGATCCGGGAACACCGGGTTTCCATTTTTGTGGGGCTGTGCCGCTTCCGGGCAAACCTTACTGTGCTGAACACGCACAGATTGCATACGTTAAACTACGCGACCGGCGCGATAACGTCGCCTGATCTTTCGAGAGCCTCATGCTCCCTGGCGCTTCCCGCATGACACATGGGATAGCGCCCCCTCACCTACCGGATCAGCAATCAGGCAGGTGAGGGCGTGGTCTTTTCAGACCTCTCAGCTTTCTGCGCTGGCGCTCTTTTCTGGCGCGGAGACAGAAGGCTTGGATGCTGCATCATCGCTCAGCATTTCAAGCTGACCGGTAATCTGACCACCATCTTCCACTTTCAGGCGGCGGCAGGCGGCTTTGCCCAGCAGGCGGCCAGTTGCGCGCAGCGTCAGGCTGCCACGGGCTGTCAGAGATCCATCCACCGTACCGGCGATCTCCGCATTTTCCACTTCCACACCACCGCGGAACAGGCCACCAGGCATGACGCTCAGTTCCTTGGCGGTGATCATGCTGGATTCAACGGTGCCTTCAACCACCAGACGTTCAGCATCCTGCACAGTGCCCTGAACGCTGATGCCGCGACCAACCACAAGGGTTCTCTGTTCGGGCACGTCTTTTTTAGGCTGTACCTGCTGCGGCAGACCGCGGGCGGCAGCACCCGGAATGGGAGGCACGGAAGAACCGGGGGAAAGCGGGGAACCGGGAGGAAGTGGCGCACGACCCATAGGGGTCTCCTTTGCTGTATCAGGACGGGAAGCCGGAGCCGCACCGCTGCCGGAAGCAGGTGTGGGTGAACCGGCTGGAGAAGTGGGAGGAAAAATGGTACCAAACGCACTGGTCGGACGTGCCTTGTCAGACGAACTGGCATTCTGACCCGCGCCGGGTGCTGCTGGTTTGGTTTCTTCAGGTTTGCGTCTTCTGAACAAGAACACCCCCGCCATGCTGGCTGCCATTTTATGACAGCGGTTTTACTGATCGTGTAACTGCCCGCATCGATCCGTCTAGCTGGCATTCCAAATTGTTATACAGCCGACAGGCCGAGCGGCAAGCATCCCTTAAGGCTTCCTGTTGCCCTTTTTATGGCAGCGGGCTACCGAAAAAGCCGACTCATTCATTTTTTTCAGGAAAACACACACGCTCATGACCGTTTCTGAAACGAAATACGACATTCTGGGCATTGGCAATGCCATTACGGACATCCTTGCCAATGTTGAACCTTCCTTTCTGCAACAGCAAGGTCTGACACCGGGCAGCATGACGCTGATTGACGTGGACCGTGCAAATGCCCTGACAGCCACGCTGAAAACGGAACGTGTTATGGGCGGAGGCTCGGCTGCCAATACCTGTGTGGTCGCCGCACAGTTTGGCGCACGCGTTGCCTATCTGGGTAAAGTGGCACGGGACCAGGCGGGAGATACGTTTGCGCAGGATCTGCGTGAAAACGGCATTACATTTCCTTCCGCCCCGCTGGATGGCCATACTTACGAAAACCTGCCGACGGCACGCTGCATTGTGATGGTAACGCCTGATGGCCAGCGCACCATGGCAACCTACCTTGGCGCCTGCACTTACTTCACACCCGATGACGTGATTCAGGAAACCATTGCAGCCTCCAGCATTGTGTATCTTGAAGGGTATCTGTTTGATCCGCCCCATGCGCAGGAAGCCTTCCGCCGCGCAGCAACCCTCGCCCACCAGAATGGCCGTCAGGTTGCGCTCACTCTTTCCGATCCGTTCTGCGTTGGCCGCCACCGTCAAGCTTTTCTGGATCTGGTGCGCGGGCACATTGATATTCTCTTCGCCAACGAAGATGAAATCTGCGCGCTGTATGAAACGGAAGATTTTGATACAGCCGCCCGCCACACCGAGCAGGACACAACCTTCGCCGCCCTGACCCGCTCCGGCCTTGGCAGCGTGATCATTCATGACGGCCAGCGCACCAAAGTTGATCCTGTCCCCACCCAGGTGGTCGATACAACTGGCGCTGGTGATGCCTATGCAGCAGGCTTTCTGGCCGGGCTGACATCTGGGCGGACACTGCCCGAATGTGGCCGACTGGCATCCGTGGCCGCGTCTGAAATCATTTCACACGTTGGCGCGCGCCCGCTCTCCAACATCTGGCAGGAAATGGGATTCTAAAATCCTTTCCCTTTGGTTCTCAGAGACTGCTTTTGTGGACAGTCTCTGAGAACAGAGAACAGTTTCACGTCGCCAGAACCAGTTCCCCAAGAGACTTTCTGAAAAAATCAGAGAGCCTGTTCAACGTATCGACAGGTGACGGCTACTGAAAAATTTCAGACGCTGACAAGCGTGGGGCTTAACAGCGCGCTGCGTTGCCCTGAGAGACGAAAATCCAATACATTCAGTGACAAACGGGGTCACCAGTCCAACTGCTTAGACACCCTTTGTCGTGTGGCACGTAAGCAGGCCAGCCTGCCCACGGACGCCAACTGCAAAACCAATGTTGGGTCTTACCAAGCTGGCCTGACAGCACGGAAAGGCCGTTTAAGGCCGCTCTTTATTACTTCGCTGAAGACTCGCACGGAATAAGGTCTACTTTTCCCTTTTTCACGGCCAGAGCGATATCTCCATTGCGCAGGGCCAGAGCAGCATCGCCAAACACGCGCTTCCGCCAGCCTGACAGCAAAGGGTTGGGCACGGACGGATCAAGTGCCAGCGCTTCAAGATCATCCATGGATGCCACGAGTTTAGGCGCGACATCATGATCTTCACAGCAGGTAGTCAACAGCACTTTCAGCAAGGCCATAAGAGCAGCGGACGGACGCGGCGCATCCTTGCTTCGGCCTTTCGGCAGGCGGGGCAGTTCTGAATCAGGCAATGCCTGCGCTGCCTTTACGGCGTCCAATAGTCCCTGACCGGTTCGGCCTTCAGCCAACCCACGCGAGATACCCCTGACACGCGCCAGAGCGTCCACCGTAGCAGGTGCGGTTGCCGCAATTTCCAGCAGACTTTCATCTTTCAGCAAACGCTGACGTGGTACGTTTACGCGTTGGGCTTCCCGCTCACGAAGCGCCGCCACGGCCCGGAGAATACCAAGCATCCGCCGGTTACCAGTACGGGCACGCAGCCGTTCCCACTGTTTTTCAGGGTCAGCGCGAAATGTCGCAGGGTCAGCCAGTTCCGCCATTTCGGCAGAAACCCATTCCAGCCGCTTTTCCTGCTCCAGCTTTTTCACCAGCCGCTCGTAAACAAGCCGCAGCCACGTGACATCACCGGCTGCGTACGTCAACTGCGCGGGCGTTAGGGGCCTGACGGACCAGTCCGTAAACCGGTGACTTTTATCAATGGCGTGGCCTGTCAGGGAGCCTACAAGGCTGTCATACCCCACCTGATCTCCATAACCTGCCACCATGGCAGCCACCTGTGTATCAAACACAGGCGTTGGCAAGGCATCAAACAGATACAGGAAAATCTCCAGATCCTGCCGTGCAGCATGAAAAACCTTCAGCACACTTTCATCTGCCAGCAGATCAGCCAGCGGCGCGAGATCAAGCCCTTCCGCCAACGTATCAATCAGGACAACATCATTGGCGCCGCCAATCTGAACCAGACATAATTCCGGCCAATATGTGCGTTCCCGCATGAACTCGGTATCAATGGTCAGAAACCGCTCTTCCCGTAAACGGATGAGTGAGTCTGCCAGATCCTGTGTTGTGGAAACAAGGCGGGGCTGTGGGAAGGAGGGAGCTGAAGATTTGGCCATAAGACCTTCATACACAACCTGAGAAGAAAAAGAAGCAGACCCACGGCTGCCATGCCTGAAAAGCTTGACGAAACGGCTTACAGCTTCGACATCCAGAGCTATCTGAGACACAAGGAAGAGTTCATCATGACCCGCCCAGACGACGGCAGCGCCGCCCTCACCCAGTTGGGACGCCACACTCCTGCCCCCACCAGCCCGGAAGAGGCTGTGCTGGAACGTGTGCCTGCCCCTTACCCTGACAAACGCTACCTGGTGCGCTTTACCGCACCGGAATTCACGTCCCTCTGCCCCGTGACGGGCCAGCCTGATTTTGCGCATCTGGTCATTGATTATGTGCCAGATCAGTGGATTGTGGAGAGCAAATCCCTCAAGCTGTTTCTGACCAGCTTCCGAAACCACGGCGCGTTTCACGAAGCCTGCTCTGTGCAGATTGCGACAACACTGGTTGATCTGCTCTCGCCCGTCTGGTTGCGCATTGGGGCCTATTGGTACCCCCGTGGTGGTATTCCCATTGATGTCTTCTGGCAGACAGGCGCCCCCCCGGCAGATGTCTGGATTCCCTCACAGGATGTTCCCACATATCGCGGCCGCGGCTAGATCTGCCCACAGAAGACAATCTGAAATATCCGCAAAGGAAGGACCTGAAAAAAGAAAGGCCGTGGAGAAGTTTTATCGCTGAAAGGCACATTTGTGTGCTCGATACCGGTAGTATCTCAGCGATATGCTAACACCTTCAGGTGCAAGCCTAGCAAGATCGGCCTGCTTTTGAGCCTCTGTACACCCCTTCTAAAAGAGGCTCACAAAAAGATATCGCGGAAAATCCTTTTGTGAGGCTGGGCGGAGCAGCGGGAACAGCTCCCTCATTTTGCTCTCTGGTAGAAAAGTCTGCGCATAAAAAAAGCCACCTGATAACAGGTGGCTTTTTGTTTGGACTTCAACAGCCCCTACTGACCAACATATCAGGCCGAGTGGGAAGAGCCTGCTTCAATTTCAGCACGGACCGCCAGGATTTTATCCTGAAGCACGTCCAGCCGGGACATATCACTCTTGTCCGCTTTGTCCCATGCTTCCGTCAGAGCTTCCAACTGGGCAGTTGCGTTATCAATAGAGATTGCGCTTACCGGCTCAGCTTTGTCTGCCAGAATGGTGCAGCGGGTTGCTGTCATGTCAGCAAAGCCACCGCCTACAAAAAAGCGGTCTGTCACCGTATCATTTTCATACAGTGACACAACACCACCACGGAGCAGAAGCATCATAGGGGCATGATCGGGCATGGCGGCAATATCGCCTTCCGCACCCGGCATTACCACCATATCTACTTCACGCGACACCAGAACCTTTTCAGGGCTGATAATCTCGACCTGGATCGGCATGGATGTGCTCCTTCCCGAAATCGGCTATCAGGCCGATTCTCTCAGTTTTTCTGCCTTGGCAACGGCTTCTTCAATGGTGCCAACCATGTAGAAAGCAGCTTCCGGCAGGTCATCATATTCACCGGCACAGATGGCTTTGAAGGAACGAACCGTGTCAGCCACAGAAACCAGCTTGCCCGGTGCGCCTGTGAACACTTCAGCCACGTGGAACGGCTGAGACAGGAAGCGCTGGATGCGGCGAGCACGCGCCACGATCAGCTTATCGTCTTCAGACAGTTCATCCATACCAAGGATGGCGATGATATCCTGCAAGGACTTGTAGGTCTGCAGAATACGCTGCACTTCACGCGCCACGTTGTAGTGCTCTTCACCCACAATGGCGGGGTCCAGAGAACGGGACGTGGAATCCAGCGGATCAACAGCCGGGTAGATGCCCATTTCAGCGATGGAACGGTTCAGCACCGTTGTTGCATCCAAGTGGGCAAAGGTTGCTGCGGGAGCCGGATCGGTCAAGTCATCAGCAGGGACATACACGGCCTGAACGGACGTAATGGAGCCCTTTTTGGTGGACGTAATACGTTCCTGCAGCGCACCCATTTCCGTGGCCAGCGTGGGCTGATACCCCACTGCAGACGGAATACGGCCCAGCAGAGCGGACACTTCAGAGCCAGCCTGCGTAAAGCGGAAAATGTTATCCACGAAGAAGAGAACGTCCTGGTTTTCTTCGTCACGGAAATATTCAGCCAGCGTCAGACCCGTCAGCGCCACGCGAGCACGTGCACCCGGCGGTTCGTTCATCTGACCGAACACCAGCGCCACTTTGGAGCCATCGGTTGCGTTGTCTTCACCCAGCTTGATAACGCCAGCGTCCTGCATTTCGTAATACAGGTCGTTCCCTTCACGGGTACGTTCACCAACACCAGCAAACACGGACACACCACCGTGCGCCTTGGCGATATTGTTGATCAGTTCCTGAATGATAACGGTCTTGCCTACACCGGCACCGCCGAACAGACCAACCTTACCACCTTTCAGATACGGGCAGAGCAGATCAACCACCTTGATCCCGGTCATCAGGATTTCAGAGGCAGCAGCCTGTTCTTCAAAAGACGGGGCGTCACGATGGATGGGCGCGCGCCGAGCCGTTTTGATCGGGCCCTTTTCATCAATCGGGTCACCGGTGACGTTCAGGATACGCCCAAGCGTTTCCGGGCCAACCGGCACGGAGATCTGAGAGCCGGTGTCCAGCACTTCGGCACCACGCACCAAGCCATCGGTGGTGTCCATGGCAATGCAGCGCACTTCGTGCTCGCCAATTTCCTGGGCCACTTCAAGCACCAGTGTCTGATCACCCAGCTTTACGTGAAGGGCGTTGAGGATTTTCGGCAGTTCACCTTCGAACTGCACATCAACAACCGGCCCTTTGATCTCGGTAATGCGGCCAACAGCATTGGTCTTCGTGGCCGCAGGGGCCTGGGTCTGGGTTGTGGTATCCGACATGGGTCAGCTCCTGCGGGGCAAACGAGCGGGCTCAGACAGCCTGTGCGCCCGAGATGATTTCGATCAGTTCGTTAGTAATGTTTGTCTGGCGGGTCCGGTTATAGACTTTGCTCAGACTGTCAATGGACCGGCCTGCATTCCGCGTAGCGTTGTCCATGGCCGTCATACGGGCTCCGTTCTCGCCTGCCGCTGTTTCCAGCAGCGATGCGTAGATCTGAACCTGCAGATTTTTCGGAAGCAGCATTGCCAGAAGCGTTGCTTCATCCGGTTCAAATTCGTACTGGGCCACGTCACCTGCAGCTTCCGGAGCAGTTGCTGCGGTTGCGGCATCGTCCATCACCAGCGGCACAAGCTGCTGGCAGGCGGGAACCTGCGTCATGGCGTTGCGGAACTTGTTATAAACAAGCGTGCAGACATCAATCTCGCCAGATTCCAGCAGCGCGTTGATCTTGTTTCCAAGATCACTTGCCGCTGAGAACGGCACGTCCTTCCCGCTGACACCGCTGACCTTATCAATGATGAGATCACTGTATTCGCGAGAGAAATAGTTCTGGGCACGGCGGCCAACAGGTAGCAGCTTGACGGTTTTGCCTTCAGACTGAAGCCTGCGGATGGTCTGCTGTGTCAGGCGATGTACGTTGGCGTTAAAGCCACCGCACAGCCCACGATCACTGGTGATCGGAATAAGCAGATGGATCTGATCACGCCCTGTTCCGGCCAGAAGACGTGGACCGCCTTCTTCCCCCTTCGCAGCGCCTGCCAGTTCGGCCAGCATGCGGCGCATGGCCGCTGCATACGGACGGGCAGCTTCAGCACTAGCCTGAGCGCGGCGCAGTTTTGCGGCCGCGACCATTTTCATCGCGCTGGTGATCTTCCGTGTCGACTTGATACTTCCGATCCGGGCGCGGAGTTCCTTGAGGGAAGCCATGAATGCTCCTGCTCCCTCAGCCGAAATTACGGTTGAAGGTGGTCAGATATTCCGTCAGACGCGCTTCGGTATCCTTGGTCAACTGGCGATCCTTGCCAATAGCCTCAAGAATATCCTTGCCAGCATTCTGCAGGTCACCCAGCAGAGCGCGTTCCCACGCCACAACCTTATCAACGGCGATACCGTCAATAAAGCCACGGGTTCCGGCATACAGCACCACAACCTGCTCTTCCACCGTAAGGGGAGAAGACTGCGGCTGCTTCAGCAGTTCCACCAGACGGGCACCACGTGCCAGCTGCTTCTGGGTAGCCGGATCAAGATCTGACGCGAACTGAGAGAACGCTGCCATTTCACGATACTGGGCCAGTTCCAGTTTGATCTTGCCTGCAACCTGCTTCATGGCCTTGATCTGCGCGGCGGAGCCAACGCGGGACACAGAGCCACCAACGTTTACGGCCGGGCGAATACCACGGTAGAACAGATCGGTTTCCAGGAAGATCTGACCATCGGTGATGGAAATCACGTTGGTCGGGATGTAAGCGGAAACGTCACCGGCCTGGGTTTCAATCACCGGCAGAGCGGTAAGAGAACCACCACCGTGGGCGTCGGACATCTTTGCAGCGCGTTCCAGCAGACGAGAGTGCAGGTAGAACACGTCACCCGGATAAGCTTCACGGCCCGGCGGACGACGCAGCAGCAGGGACATCTGTCGGTAAGCCACAGCCTGCTTGGACAGATCATCGTAGCAGATCAGGGCGTGCATGCCGTTGTCACGGAAATATTCGCCCATGGCGCAGGCAGAATACGGCGCCAGATACTGGAGCGGAGCCGGATCAGACGCCGTAGCAGCCACAACGATGGAGTACTGCAGCGCACCCTTTTCTTCCAGCAAACGCACAAGCTGCGCCACTGTGGAACGCTTCTGACCAACCGCCACGTAAATGCAGTAAAGGGACTTCTTGTCGTCGCCTTCGTCATTGACGGTCTTCTGCGCCAGGATGGTGTCGGTCAGAATGGTTGTTTTACCAGTCTGACGGTCACCAATCACCAGTTCACGCTGGCCACGGCCAACGGGCACCAGTGCGTCAATGGCCTTAATGCCGGTCTGCATCGGTTCGCTAACAGACTGACGCGGCATGATGCCGGGAGCCTTGACTTCAGCGCGACGCATTTCAACGTTGGACAGCGGACCCTTGCCGTCGATCGGATTACCCAGACCGTCCACAACGCGGCCCAGCAGGCCTTTGCCGGTGGGCACTTCGACCACCACACCGGAACGGCTGACGGTGTCGCCTTCACGGATGTTGGTGTCATCCCCGAAAATCACGATACCAACGTTATCGCTTTCGAGGTTCAGTGCCATGCCTTTCTGGCCAGCGGACGGGAACTCAACGAGCTCACCCGCCATGACATTCTGCAGGCCGAACACACGGGCAATACCATCCCCTACGGACAGGACAGTGCCGGTTTCGACAACATCGGATTCCTTGTCGAACGAAGCAATCTGCTGCTTGAGGATATCCGAAATCTCTGCGGGACGGATTTCCATCACGCGGCTCCCTTCATGGCGTAATGCAAACGAAACAGGCGGGTCTGAAGACTGGCGTCATAAAGTTTAGCCCCCACACGCACGACGAGACCGCCGAGGAGGGAAGCGTCGACACGCTCACGGATTGTAACGCGGGAATAACCAGCCTCTGCCAGGCGAACCTGAAGCTGGGCGCGCTGCGGTGTGGAAAGGGGCTGGGCGCTTACCACCTCGGCCACCACTTCACCACGGCGCGACGCCGCCAGCGCATCCAGCGAGGCCAGAATGCGCCGCAGCACAGGCAGGCGGCGGTTATCAGCCACAACGCCAACAAAATTTCTGATGATCTGGCTGAATCCCTGCGCTTCAAGAGCTGCCAGAACAGCTTTGCGCGATACGAGGATATCCAGCCGTGTGTCAGCCAGAACAGTGCGCAGCGGCGCGCTTTCATCAATCAGGCGGGCAAGAGCCGCCCCTTCATCAAGCACTGCGTCAAGCTGCTGCTGATCTGCTGCGAGTTCATAAAGCGCAGTTGCATAACGGCCTTCAAGACCGTTGGCAGCAAAAGCAACCGGTTGTGCTGTCGTTACGCCCGAGGCCACCACTTTTTAGGCTCTTTCCTTCTGTGCGCGCCGGCATTCCACGTCATGACTCCGCCTCTGGTCCGTCAGGAACCACAAGCATGCGTCGGCGCGGCCTCTAGCATGCTGAAACACACCACGCAACTGGCAGCTTAACTCTAATTTTAAGATCGGGGCCGTTTTCTGGCTCCCAAGGGAGGAAAAACGAATCCTCTCATCGCAAAGCCCGAGAAAAAAGCGGAATGAGCGATGAAGAAATATGGCGCACGTTTTGAGGCACGGAGACCCTATCCTTATACCGCACACATCTGGCGTCAGAGCCGGCCCACTCTTTCTAGAAAATAAACGACGCTCCCCGAATCCAAAAAACGGCACACCGGAAGGAGCACAAAAACAGCGTGACGTTAGAATTTCATATTTTTGAAAAAAATTTCTGCCCCATATCGCCCACTGGCGAGACACAAGAAAACTGTTCCATTCTCATGCCGCTTTTAGGAGCGGCTGAAATGACAGTTTTTATAACATGTAGGGGAAAGCTTGGAGCGGACAGAGGGAATCGAACCCTCCTCGGTAGCTTGGAAGGCTACTGCATTACCACTATGCTATGCCCGCACTCCGTGGCGATGCTTTTACGCTAAAATCCGTCTGTCCTGCAAGCCCCCGTTCATGCGGTTTTTTGTGCCTGATCTGCACCATCTTGCAGGTTATCGTCTTCTGCCTCTTGACTTTATCCTCACAACATATTTTGTTCCGCCTCCTGCAAGGGCCGCGCACGGCTGGTCAGGCTGACGGGTTTCCGTTATGCTCGGCCTGTAGTGACGGCAGTCGCATTGCAGGGGTGTAGCTCAATTGGCTAGAGCGCCGGTCTCCAAAACCGGAGGTTGTGGGTTCGAGACCCTCCACCCCTGCCAGTTTATGCTGGCTGGAAAAGTTTGCTGCGCATGCGGCGTTTCCTGACAGAATTGAAGAGTTTTTCAGGCTGCACTGTCTGTCCGCATTGCGTCGGGCCAGTCAGCGGAGAGAGGATGGTTCGTGTCGGTCAGTCCCGGTAAGTTTCTGCGTGATGTGCGTGCCGAGGCCGAACGGGTTACATGGCCCACACGCCGCGCCACTCTCATTACAACAGGTGCCGTTCTTGCCATGGCAGGCATGGCATCGGTGTTCTTTTTCGTCGTTGACCAGTTGATTGGTCTTGGCGTGCGTCAATTGTTCGGACTGGGAGGCTGAGGAAACGACATGGCCAAACGTTGGTACGTGGTCCACGTCTATTCGGGCTTCGAAAAGAAAATTGCGCAGCATATTCGCGAACAGGCTGAGCAGAAGGGTCTGGCAGACCACATTGACGAGATTCTGGTTCCTTCAGAAGAAGTCATTGAAGTGCGCCGCGGCCAGAAAGTTAACGCTGAACGCAAGTTTTTCCCCGGCTATGTGCTGGTGAAAATGGAAATGACGGACGAATCCTGGCATCTGGTCAAGGATACGCCCAAGGTTACGGGGTTTCTGGGCACCAGAAACCGGCCGACCCCCATTTCCGCAGCAGAAGCTGAACGGATTATCAAGCAGACGCAGGAAGGCATTCAGCATCCGCGTTCGGCTGTTACGTTCGAAGTTGGTGAACAGATTCGCGTGGCGGATGGTCCGTTTACCTCCTTCAATGGCGTGATTGAAGAAATTGACGAAGAAAAGGGTCGCCTGAAAGTCAGCGTCTCCATCTTCGGGCGGTCTACGCCGGTTGATCTGGAATATAATCAGGTTGAAAAGCTCTGATTTGGTATTGTTCCAGTTTCTGGATTTCCTGAAAAAGTGGCCCTTGTGGCCACTTTTTTTGTTTTCGGTCCTCCCTTTCTGCCAGCAGGCCATCTGTGCCGCCAAGACTTTGCTGCCGGTGCCCGTTTTGAAAACCGATTTTACTGTTCCTGTAAAAGCATAGCTCTATCTTGAAAAACTCAACCGGCAGCTTTCAGATATTTGATACGTTTCCTGAGACAAAGCCGCTGCCCGTCACGCGCTTTTGAGCGCTATAAAGCGGGCCTTGTGTTCCATTTTTCAAAGGTCTTCCATGCCCAGCACCACACCGCCTCCTGCCCGGGGAATGTCCCTCCTCAATGACGCACGCCTTAACAAAGGCACGGCGTTTACAACGGAAGAACGCCGCCTTTATGGTCTGGAAGGTCTCCTGCCAACGCATGTGGAAAGTCTGGACAGGCAGGTGGAGCGGGTGCAGCGGCATCTGGATGCCAAGCCCAATGATCTGGAACGCTATATTTATCTGAGCGGCCTGCGTGACCAGAACGAAACCCTGTTCTTCCGCGTATTGATGTCCAACCCGGCCAAGTTTGTGCCGATTGTGTACGCTCCCACGCTGGCAACAGTGTGCAAGCAGTTCAGCCACATCTATCGGCGCCCACGTGGCATGTATATCAGCCTGGAAATGAAGGGCCGGATTGAAGAGGTGCTGCGCAACTGGCCGGTCACGGATGTACGCGCCATCTGCGTGACCACCGGCGGCCGCATTCTGGGGTTGGGCGATATCGGCGTAAACGGCATGGGTATCCCCATTGGCAAGCTGCATCTGTACACCGCCTGCGGTGCCGTGCCGCCTGATGTGCTGCTGCCCATTCAGCTTGATATTGGCACGACCAACACGGCGCTTCGCGCTGATCCGCTTTATCTGGGTCTGCGGCGTGAGCCGCCGTCTGAAGAGGTTCTGGACGAATTTGTGGAAGAATTCATTCAGGCGGTGCGCGCCGTGTTCCCGCGCTGCGTGATCCATTTTGAAGACTGGAAAGGCACGGACGCCATCCGGTATCTGGAAAAATATCAGGATCGGATTCGCTGCTATAATGATGACATTCAGGGCACGGCAGCCGTTACGCTGGCCGGGCTGATCACGGCCCTCAAGATCAAGGGCGAATCGCTGGCTGACCAACGCATCCTGTTCCTTGGCGCTGGCTCTTCAGGGCTGGGCACGGCAGATATGCTCGTCTCCGCCATGAAGCTGGAAGGTGTCTCGGAAGAAGATGCCATTTCCCGCATTACGCTGATGGACGTGAACGGATTGCTGGAAACATCCCGCACGGATCTTTCCCCGCAGCAGGCCCGCTACGCCAAGACCATGCCTGCATCGAAAGATCTGCTGGCGATGGTGAAAACCGTGAAGCCAACGGTTCTGGTTGGGGTTTCAACCGCAGGCGGCGCATTTACGCAGGACGTGGTGGAAGCCATGTCTGCCCTGAATGAACGCCCTGTGATCTTTGCCCTTTCCCTGCCGGGCACCAACGCGGAATGCACGGCCGAGCAGGCTTATACATGGTCCAACGGGCGCGCGCTTTTTGCGGCAGGTATCCAGTTCCCGGAAGTCACGCTGAACGACAAGACCTTCTACCCCGGCCAGGCCAACAATTTTTATATTTTCCCCGCGCTGGCGCTGGCAGTCTACGCAACCTGCCCGGACGTGATTACCAACGAAATGGTCATTGAAGCTGCCCGCGCTCTGGCGGATCAGGTCAGCCCCATTTCTCAGGAACGTGGACGGTTGTTCCCACCGCAGAGCGATATTCTGGAAGTGTCCATCACCTCCGCAGCCCGTATTGCGGAGTTCATTTTTGAAAAAGGGGCCGCCACGGTGGACCGCCCAACAGATATCCGGGCATGGATTGAAAGCCTGACCTATTCTCCGCGTTACGCGGAATTCTAAGGGCTTTCAGGCGTCACACCTCCATTGCCTGAGACACAAGAAAGGCCGATTCCCTGAAAGGGGAACCGGCCTTTTTCTTGCTTCAACGGAGTAACCCGCCCTCCGGCTCCAGATGAAGAGACAGCCGGTGATCACATTTAAGACAGGTCACCCCGCCGCTTAGCCCTGAGGCTGAAAACCAAACACCTGGCCATAAAACGCCAGCTCTTCCTCCCACGCCTTACGAATGGTGCTTTCCTGCCGAAAGCCGTGCCCCTCACCGGGGAATTCGTGCAAAATGCAGGGTGTGCCTGCCGCCTTCAGGGCATCGGCCATGGCGTATGCCTGAGCAGGGGGAACCACCTGATCTTCCGCCCCCTGCAACAGCAGAACGGGGGCCCGGATGCGCGCCGCCACGGAAAGAGGAGAGCGCGCCAGATAGACCGATTCGGCCTCTGGCCACGGTCCAATCAGTCCATCCAGATAGCGTGCTTCAAATTTATGGGTCTCCTGCGCCAGCGCCCGCAGATCTGTCACGCCATACAGGCTGACCCCGGCTGCAAAGAGAGATGAGGATGCCAACGCCACCAGCACCGTCATGCCGCCAGCACTGGAACCCCGGATAGCGATTCGGGCCGGATCAATCCGTCCGGTTTTGACCATATGCTGGCAGGCGGCAATGCAGTCCGCCACATCCACCACGCCCCAGGCCCCTTTCAGGCGCTCGCGCCACTGCCTGCCGAACCCTGTGGAGCCACCGTAGTTCACATCCAGCACGGCAAAGCCACGGGATGTCCACCACTGCACCTTGAAAGACAGTCCTTCCTGCGCGCGGGCGGTAGGACCACCATGCACCAGCACAATCATGGGGGGGCGCTCCCCTTCTGGTACACGGGCAGCACTGTTGGCTGGCGGATAGAAAAAGGCGTGGCCCAGTGGTTCGCCTCCTTCCTCAACCGGGAAACGAATTGTCTCGGGCCGGGAAATATCATCCGAAGAAAGGGTGAGAGCCGCAGAATGCTGAAGAACCTGCTGCACGCCGTTCTGCCCCGTGCCCACAACGACCGTTGGCAAGACGTCTGATGGTGCTTCAAGCCATGCAAAGTGGCCGTTGGCCAAAGGCACAGGGCATTGTTCAGGACGCGCGGCAAAGGGTGTCACCGTGCCCTCGCGGCTCACGCACAAACAGTGTGTAACCCCTTCCCGCACAGCTAGAACCAGGGTGCTCCCCTGCGGCAGAGGCTGATAACTGCGCTGGCCGAATACCCATGCGGGCTGACCGATTTCGCCCTCCGGCATAGGGAGCGGCGTCAATCCAGAAAGGGGTGCATCCGTCTGTTGCGCCGACTTGTGCAGTGACAGGATCGACTGCTCTACCTGCCAGATGGTCCAACTGCCTGACCGATCAGAAATAACCAGCAACCGCCCATCGTCTGCCCAGCGTGGCTCGAGAATCGATTCGGCCTGTGCCTCGCCGGCTAAAACACGCCGATCCTCAAGCGCCCGAATCTGTCCCTGCGCATCGCGCACAACACGGGCAAGACAGAGGCGCGTGGCATCCCACGGCATATTGGGGTGATCCCACTCGATCCACGCCAGAAACGCGCCATCAGGAGAAAGTGCCGGAGAAGAAAGAAAATCTGGCCCCGTATAAAGCACGGCCCCTTTCCCCACAGGATCGGAACCGACGGGAACAGCCACAAGAGCCGCCTTTGGCCCCCCTTGTATGCGATGATCTTCCCGCACGGCCAGCACCGTATGGCCTGCCTGATCAAATCGGAGGTCCGCATAACGTAGCCCCTCCCCCGGTGCCAGGCAGATGGGGGAGGCATCCTCGGTCAGCAGCCCCCATAAGCCACCTGTTCGTTTATCAGAGAAGACAACCTGCCCGTTCCGGACAGCATATGCCCCACCCCCATATTCATGCACCCGTGTTGCGACATCACACTCGGGCGGCAGCACCTCCTGACTTCCGGAGGCCTCACACCACCGCATGAGAACCGTGCGCCCCTTTTCCGAGGGCCGCCGCTCCAGCCAGTACACCACGGTCCCATCAACACTGACTTCAGAAAGCGTGCGTGTTTTCCCTGCCACCAGATCTACCGTGACACGGGAGGGCCAGGTGCCACAGGGCAATGGCTGCTTGCTGCTCTCCTTTTTAGCAACGCTGGAAACTTCGGCAGAGATAGGCGCATCAGGCATCAGGGACTCCTTGACCAGAAAACAATAACGCACGCGCCCAACGCAACCCGGCGCATGCAGATGCTCTTTTCACCATGATAGGGTTTTTCCCTCATATCTCCAGCGGTGCAGCCCAGCATGATTGCCCACCCTCCGCCCGCAGACAGACTTGACACCCCGCACCCAACACTGTTCCTGCCTGTGACACCCGATCTGCCAGAAATGGATAACCCGTCCTGCTACACACTCTTGAATCCTACTTTTCGCTCCAGCATCTGGATGGCCTGTTCTCCCAATACGGTTATGCCGTGGTTGGCGTGGTGGTGATGCTGGAAAGCATGGGCCTGCCCCTGCCAGCGGAAAGCCTGATCATCACCGCTGCTTTATTCTGCGCCACAACCCACAAGCTGCACATTACGGGCGTTATTATCGCCGCCGTGACTGGTGCCATCATGGGTGACAATTTCGGGTATCTGCTGGGCCGTGCGCTGGGGCTGAAACTGTTGCAGAAATACGGCCCCAAGATCGGGCTTACACCTGAGCGTTTGTTGCTGGGCCGCTATGTGTTTTTGAAGCATGGCGGATCAGTGGTGTTTTTTGGCCGGTTTATTGCGGTTCTGCGCATGTTTGTGGCGCTGCTGGCCGGGGCGAACCATATGCCGTGGCACACGTTTTTATGGCACAATGCGTTAGGTGGCATATGCTGGGCAGGAGGATACGCCTTTTGCACCTATATGCTGGGGAATGAGGTGCTCAAGCTGTCTGGCCCGGTAGGCATCGGGTTCGGCGTTTGCGCCATCATCATTATTACCGCGTCATTCCTTTTCCTGAAACGCAACGAGAAACGCCTGACGGAGGAAGCCTTGAAAGCCGCGGAAAATGACGAACGGTTACGGATTATCCCTTCATGATTGGACGACACGAGTGGGCCGTAACGGCCAAGCAGCCCAGCTTGCAGGGAAAAGTTGCACTGGTAACGGGCGCCAACAGCGGGCTGGGGTTTGAAACGGCCTGCGGGCTGGCCATGCGGGGGGCACGCCTTCTGCTGCCGGTGCGTAATAATGCACGCGGGCTTGTGGCGGTGGAAAACCTGAAGACCCGCTGCCCCACCGCAGAGGTAGACCTGCTGACACTGGATCTTACGTCCCTTGAATCTGTGGCCGCCTGCGCCGCAGTTGTTGCGCATCATACCAACCGGCTGGATTTTCTGATCAATAATGCCGGTGTCATGGCGCCTGCCCGCCGGAAGGAAACCCAGGACGGGTTTGAACTCCAGTTCGGCACCAATCATCTTGGCCATTTTGCGTTGACCTATCATCTGCGCCCCTTGCTGGAAGCGGCGGCAGGCGGTGGTGTTGTGGTGACTGTGGCCAGTCTAGCAGCCTGCAAAGGCTCCATTCATTTTGATGATCTCCAGTTCCGCCACCGCTACAGCCCGTTTGGAGCCTACCAGCAGAGCAAACTGGCTAATCTGCTTTTTGCGCGTGAGCTGGCCCGCCGTGCAGGAAACGCTGGATGGAAACTCCACTCCCGCGCAGCACATCCGGGATGGTCTTCCACTTCCATTGTTGCCAATGGTCCTGCCTCCGCCCTGCCGGGCCCCATTGGCAAGGTAGAAGAAACATTGGGCGGAGTCGTATTGCGGATAATGGGCCAGTCCGCTGCGCGAGGGGCTGAACCCCTGCTTTACGCCGCGCTCTCCCCTGCCGCCCGGGATGGAGACTATTACGGCCCTCAGGGACGCGCAGAGCGCCGGGGGCTACCCGGCCCGGCCCATGTGCCACCTGAAGCCCTGAAAGCCAGCACAGCGGAACGGCTGTGGGATGTGTCTGAACGGCTGACCGGGCTGGGCTGGTAAAGCCCACACCCGGAAGCAGCTTAACAGGCCCGGTCAGAAAAAGCCCTGTTATCCGTGCCCACGGCGAGAGCCCGCCGTGGTGCGGGTGCGGCTCTGCTGGCGGAGCACGCTTTCAATCCAGTCATTCAGTTTCCGAGTCGTGTCTTCGGCTTCTTCCCGGTCCGGATAAAACTCCGGAAAGCGCAGCGCCAGCCAACGCCATGCCACCAGCCGCTTATGCCGTTTTTCCGCACGTTCCAGTTCTTCGCGGCTGGCCCGTTCACTCGGTGGAAGGCGGCCCGTGCCCGGCGGCAGCACACGTCGGCCCGCCGCATGGTCGGCTGCCCAGCCCACCAGACGACGAATCCCGTTGTCCCGATCATCCACCGGGCACATGGCGTAAGACCAGCGGGTTGTCAGATCCAGCCCGTCCACCCCTTCCAGCGCCGAAGCGATAGCAAAGGCCTGTTCCATATCCGCCAGCCGGTAATTGGGATCATCCTTGCGCAGCACGGCCCTATGAATACGGGACAGCACGCCATACAGGCTTTCTGACCCGATTTCGGTCGCAACCGCCCGCACAATATCGGCGTCCGGCTGCACAAAGGGACGTAAATCTTCCGGCAGTTCCGCATCCGCTTCCAATTGGCGGCGAATAAAGGACGGGCTACCCGCACCAGCCAAGACCGCCACAGTGCCAACTTCATGCTTGCCATACCGGCCCGCACGCCCGCCAATCTGCTTGACTTCCTGCACCGTAAGATCACGCGTCTGCTTACCATCAAATTTTTTCAGGGCGGCAAACACCACCCGCTTGATGGACAGATTCAGCCCCATGCCAATGGCATCTGTAGCTATCAGGATATCGGCCGCGCCGGAATTGAACCGCTGGGCCTCTGCACGGCGCACTTCCGGGCTGAGCGCCCCATACACCACTGCCACACGCCGCCCGTGCTGCATCAGGGCGGCCCGCAGATCCAGCACTTCCCGGCGAGAAAACGCAATCAGCGCGTCACCTGTTGTAAGATCCGTCAGTTTGACAGGCTGCGCTGCTGCCCGGAGCGGACTTTTCCGTTCCAGAGAGATTTCATCCAGCGGGTCTCCACACAGTTCGGCAATGCGCCGCACCATGGGAATACAGTCTGGGGCGCCCAGCACATAAAGATGACGGGCCGGAGCCCCCATGATGGCGGCAGTCCATGCAGCCCCCCGATCTGTATCGAACAGCATCTGGGCTTCATCAATCACCGCAACATCAACGGGATTGTAGAACGGGCACATTTCCACCGTAGCCGCCAGATGGCGGCTTTCCGGCACGATAATGCGTTCCTCACCGGTGGCGAGAGAGGCTTCTACGCCGCGTGAGGCCAATGCCTCCCGGAACTCATGCGCGAGCAACCGGAGGGGGGCGAGCGCCAGACCACTTTCAGCCTGCGCCAGCGCATTCAGCGCGGTGTAGGATTTGCCGCTGTTGGTTGGGCCGGTGACCAACGTAATGCGACGGTTGAGCGCGCGGGCCGTGCGGAAATGCGCAGCATACCGATCAAGGGCCGCCACCCGTGCAATGACCGAGTTGGCCACCTTGCGCCCCATATCGGCCTGAACACGGGGGCTGCCGGACGCGGGCGTACCGGTGCCAATACGCCATTCGACCAGTTTGTCCCGCAGGGCCACAAGTTCAGCCGGGTCAAACTCCCACCGTTCCCGCCCGCCCGATTCGCGCACCTTTCGGGCCACGGGCAGCCGGTTCTCGGCAATCCAGCGAAGTGCTTCCTTGTGCGAGCAGCGGAGAATCCGCGGAACGTCCTTGAAGGGAACAAGGCTTTCTTCCCACGCCTGAAGCCGTTGCTCTTCCTTTTGCCGTTTTTCCTGCGCCGTGCGTTCAATGGTATGCGCCACTTTCTGGCGCTGGGCTTCCTCCTGCCGGGCTGTATCCAGAAAAGGATCGCCCTCCGGCAGGCCGAAGGCCACGGCAATGGCCATAAGCAGAAGGTCTGTCTGACCGGGAGAGAGTACCCGCCCCGTATCCAGCAGATCAGCCTGCACGGCCTCAAACACAGCCTTGGGTGTTTTGGCGTAGGACCGCAGCCGTTCTTCCGCTACCGGAGCCAGAGCACGCTCCAGCTCCGTATCTCCGGCTTCTGGCTCGGTTATGGTGGCAATGGCCTGTTCAATCTCGTCCCGCGTGACCCAGATGCGCCCGCTGCGGCGGGTAAGGTCCACCAGCCGGGAAATACGCTTCTTGCGCCGCACCGTGCACAGGATGCTGCGAAATGTCTCGTCCGAAATGTCTCGCGCGCCGGGTTCAAGAGCCCGCGCCACACGGCGCAGAACTTCCTGCTCTTCCTTGGGCTCAACCTCCAGCCCCGTACGGGCTGTGACATGGACAAACGCCTCACGCGCGGGCGAGGCAAAAGGTTCTGACGTCATACCTTACTCATGCCCCGTCCTGCGCACCGGAACAATGCCCCACGGCGCAAAGACCGCCCTATTTCATCCCTCCGTCACATCCCGCGGCTCCACAAACACCACGGCTTGGGCGCACAATGAAAGATTCACGCTACCCCTCGTCATGATGCAGATGAAACCCGGAGTCTCGCCCATGGCATCTCACGTATGGTCTGAGTGCATTGTTTTCATGCTAACTCTTTGTTTCAAAACAAAATAGACCGTACAAGCATGCCCCCAACACAAGACCGGAAATGAATTTACGCTGGCATCTGGCCTTCTGTGCCCTTAGAAACGCCGCCACGACCAGAAAACACGCCCCGAAAATACGCCTTTGTGCCGTTCAGGAGTGAGACCAGAACCCAAGGGCCAATGAGGGGGCATTATCTCTCGATCTGCTGCAAGCGGAGTATAAAGCGGCCCATGTCTGAAACCATGCCAGAAAAGCTGACCGGAACCTTTTCCGATATCCTGCCCAAAATGTCCGCCTCGGAAGTGCCCACCGGCCTTCTGCCCGTGGATGGACAGGACGGTATGTGGCATCTTGCGCCGCCCACCAAGGAATACGGGCACCTGTATCCCGCCAAGGTGCTGACAGTCCATCACTGGACAGACCGTCTGTTCAGCTTCACGACCACCCGTGACCCCGGCCTGCGGTTTGAAAACGGTCAGTTCGCCATGATCGGCATTGAACTGAACGAAAAACCGCTGCTGCGCGCGTATTCCCTGGCTTCTCCTAACTATGAAGATGAACTGGAGTTCCTCTCGATTGCCGTGCCGGATGGTCCGCTGACCTCCCGCCTGCGCCATGTGAAGGTAGGCGATACGGTTCTGATTGGCCGCAAGCCGACCGGCACCCTGATTCTGGATAACCTGCGTCCAGGCCGGAACCTGTATTTCCTGTCCACCGGCACGGGGCTGGCACCGTTCATGAGCCTGATCAAGGATCCGGCCTGCTATGAACGCTATGATCACGTCATCCTCAGCCACACGGTGCGTATTTCAGGCGAGCTGGCCTATGCCAACCACATTCGCCATGAACTGCCGGAACACGAATTCCTGGGTGAGGATATCTCTGGCAAGCTGCTGTATTACCCGGCCGTGACGCGTGAAGAATTTGCCGTGACCGACCGCATCACCAAGCTGATTGAAACCGGCAAGATCTTCAGTGATCTGAACATTCCGGAACTGGACCCCGAGCATGACCGCGTGATGATCTGCGGTTCTCCGGAAATGCTGGCAGATACGGAAGCCCTGCTGCAGGCCCGCGGGTTTGATGAAGGCAATATGTCCAACCCTGGCTCCTACGTGGTGGAAAAAGCCTTCGCAGGACGCTAAGGGGTCTCTGCAATCCCGTTTTCCATTCCCGGCACAAGGAGCCTGCGCCAATGACGCATGAGTTTGATCTTCTAGTCATAGGCGCAGGCTCCGGCGGCGTACGCTGTGCGCGAATCGCGGCTGGGCATGGCGCCCGTGTGGCGGTGGTGGAAAGCCGCCACTGGGGCGGTACATGCGTCAATCTGGGCTGCGTGCCCAAAAAGCTGATGGTTCAAGCCAGCGAATATGGGGACATGGTGGAAGACAGCCATGCCTTTGGCTGGAACAGCACCCGCGGCACGCATGACTGGTCAAAACTGATTGCCGCCAAAGATCAGGAAATTACGCGCCTGAACGGCATTTACGTGTCCATGCTGGAAAAGGCAGGCATCACGCTGCTGACCGGCCATGCCCGTTTTGAAAACGCCCATACCGTGCGCATTGAGCCCTCACCGCTCGCCCCGACTGAAGCGCCACGCACGGTTACAGCCAAACATATTGTCATCGCCACGGGCTCCACGCCCATGAAGCCGGATATTCCGGGGGCCGAACACGCCATTACGTCTGATGAAGCCTTCCATCTGCCCGCCCGCCCGGAACGGGTGGTGATTGTGGGCAGCGGCTATATCGGGATCGAATTTGCGGGTATTTTTGCGGGGCTGGGCTCAAAGGTAGATCTGGTTTACCGCCATGAACTGCCCCTGCGCGGCTTTGATGAAGACATGCGCGCCGCCATGAAGGAGGCCATTCATGTTCGCGGTATCACCCAGCATGCTCCGGCCAGCCCTACCCAGATCAGCAAAAACGGCAGCACCTATACTGTCACGCTGAATAACGGCCACACCATTGAAACAGACTGCGTGTTTCTTGCCACCGGCCGTCGTCCCAAGATCGATTCGCTGGGGCTGGAAACAACGGGCGTGAAAACGGCGGAAAACGGACGCATCAAGGTCGATAGCAAGCGTGAGACCAGTCAGCCCGGCATTTACGCCATTGGCGATGTGACAGACCACCTGAACCTGACCCCGGTTGCCATTGCGGAAGGCCATAATCTGGCCGATCGGCTGTTCGGCAAGGAGCGCCCCCGTTCCTGGTGTCTGCGCACCACGCCCAAGGCGGTGTTCTTTTCGCCTCCGCTGGCATCCGTGGGGCTGAGCGAGGCTGAAGCCGCGCAACATGGCACCGTGGATATCTATTTCACCCGCTTTACGCCCATGCGCCACACGCTCAGCGGCCGCAAGGACCGCAAGACAGTCATGAAGCTGGTGGTGGATCAGGACAGTCAGAAAGTGGTGGGCGCCCACATTCTGGGCGACGATGCCGCCGAGATGATGCAGGGCGTAGCCGTGGCTGTGACCGCCGAACTGCGGAAGGTGGATTTTGACCGCACTGTTGGCATCCACCCTACCTCTGCCGAAGAACTGGTGACCATGCGCACCCGCACGCGGGAAACCCCGGCTACCCGCTGATCTCCACCAGCACGGCATTTCGTGGCAGCACACATCATCGGCCGTATTTTGCGTTGACGCTCCGGGCTCCGACCGCCAGAAAAAACGGAAGCCCGGAGCCCGTCACGCCTCCGGTTTGACGAATTCCCCCGCTTTTTCAGGTCCAGCATACAGGATTAAAGCTTCATGCCCCTCTCCAGCAGCACGCCCGGCAGCGCCGCCGCAACGGCGCACGGTTCATTTGATCTGGTTCTGAAAGGCGGCTCCGTTGTGCTGCCAGACGCAACCGTGGTGACAGATGTTTATGTGCGCGATGGGCTGATTGCCGCCATTGGTGGCCAAGGCAAAGCCGCACGGGAACTGGACTGCACGGGCCTGACCATTCTGCCGGGCGTGATCGACACACAGGTGCATTTTCGGGAACCCGGCGCTACGGAAAACGAAGATCTGGAATCCGGCAGCCGCGCCGCTGTGCTGGGAGGTGTGACGGGCGTATTTGAAATGCCCAACACCAAGCCCACCACCTCCACGCCGGAAGCCGTAGCGGACAAGCTGGCCCGCGCCAGAAACCGTATGTGGTGTGATCACGCCTTTTACGTCGGCGCGACAGTCGATAACGCTGACCAGTGCGGAGAACTTGAAAAACTGCCCGGCACGGCAGGCATCAAGGTGTTCATGGGGTCCTCCACCGGCAATCTGCTGGTGTCCGAGGATGATATGCTGGAACGGGTGCTGCGCTCCGGCCTGCGCCGTGTGGCCATTCATGCGGAAGATGAAGCCCGCCTGAAAGAACGTATGGACGAGCGTGTGGAAGGAGACCCTTCCTCTCACCCTGTCTGGCGGGATGATGAAACCGCCTTGCGCGCCACCACCCGCGCCCTGCGGCTGGCCCGCAAGACCGGGCGGCGCGTGCATATCCTGCACATTACAACACCGCAGGAACTGGCGCTGATTTCCCAGCATCGGGACATTGCCAGCAGTGAACTCACCCCCCAACACCTGACACTGGCCGGGGAAGACGCCTATGCCCGCCTTGGCACGCTGGCGCAGATGAACCCGCCCATCCGCTCCGGCGCACACCGGGACGGCCTTTGGCACTGGATGAGCCAAGGGATGCCGGATGTGATCGGCTCTGACCACGCCCCCCACTCGCTGGAAGCCAAAGGCAAACCCTATCCGGCGTCTCCCTCCGGCATGCCGGGGGTACAGACCCTGTTGCCGCTGATGCTGAACCATGTGGCCAACAATCGGCTCACCCTGCGCCGTCTGGTGGACCTTACCTCTGCCGGGCCGCAGCGGCTGTTCGGGCTGGTGCGCAAAGGCCGCATTGCCGTAGGGTATGATGCTGATTTCTCGATTGTGGACCTCAAGGCCCGCTGGACAATCGAACAAAGCTGGCTGGCCTCAAAATGTGGCTGGTCTCCTTTTACGGGAGAAACCCTGATGGGCCGCCCCGTGGGCACCATCATTCGGGGTAACCAGGTGATGTGGGAAGGCACACTGGCCGACAAAGCCATAGGTGCTCCCCTGAAATTTGATATGACCGACCGCCCCTCAGCCTGAAACACGCCGCACACCACACCATGACCGCTCCTTCCGCCCCTCCTCATCCGGGCAACACAGTCCCGGATGCACCTTACGATGCCCACCCTGCCAATGCCTCCACCAACAGGCTGAAACTGGGCATTGATTTTGGCACCACCAACAGCGTGGTGGTGCTGGCACATCCTGACGGAAAGACTGAAACCCTGCGTTTTCGCTTTCCGGAACATGCAGAGTCTGACACCTGCCGCACCCTGCTGTGTTTCTGGCAGGATGAAGTCGGGTCCCGCATCATTCAGCAGGAAGCCATAGGGGCGGCGGCGATTGACGCCTATCTGGAAGATCCGGCGGAATCCCGCATGATCATGTCCATGAAATCCTATCTTGCGCAGAAATCCTTCCGCGAGACGCAGGTGTTCAGCCGCCGCCTGACGCTGGAAATGCTGATTGCGCGCTTCCTGTCCAACCTGATGCAGGCCGTGGCCATTGACCCTGCCAGCGTGGATGTAACGGTGGGCCGCCCCGTGGAGTTTGCCGGAGATTTTCCGGATGACGCACTGGGTGCCCAACGCCTGCGCGACAGCTTTACCGCAGCCGGCTTCCCCTCGGTTAAACTGGCGTGGGAGCCAGAAGCCGCTGGCTGGCGTTTTGCCCAACGGCTGGAGAACCCGACCACCATTCTGGTTGGCGACTTTGGCGGCGGCACCAGTGACTTCTCGGTGCTGCGCTTTGACCCAGCCCGTCCCGGCCATGCCGAGCCTCTGGGCCATTCCGGCGTTGGTATTGCCGGAGATCAGTTTGACTACCGTATTCTGAACACGGTTATCGCCCCACTGCTTGGGCGGGACTGCACATACCGTGTGATGGGCGGAGAACCTTTGCCGGTTCCTATAGAATGGTATGCAAGCCTTGGCCGGTGGCACCGTCTGGCGCTGATGCGTACGCCCCAGACCCTCCGCGCCATGGAAGACGTGGCCCGCACAGTCTCGGAGCCGCAAAAATTGCGGGCCCTGATTGATCTTGTGCAGGACCAGCAGGGGCAGGCTCTCTACCGTGCCGTGGGGGCCGCCAAAAACGCGCTTTCCTCAGCAGACAGCACAATCCTGCGGTTTCAACACCGGTCCTTCAAGGTGGAACAGACCATCACCCGTGCGGAATTTGAAAGCTGGATTGCGCCAGACCTCGCCCAGTTTGATAGCGCGGTCGATCAAGCTTTGACACATGCGGGGCTTACCGCTGCGGATGTTGACCGCGTGTTTCTAACGGGTGGCACATCCTTTGTTCCTGCCGTGCGAAACCTCTTCATTCGCCGCTTTGGCACGGAGCGCGTGGACACAGGCGGCGAGTTTGTTTCCGTTGCAGAAGGCTTGGCCCTGATGAGCGGCAAGGCAGCCTGCGCGGCTTGACCGCGGCAGGGGGCTTTTGCAATCCCGGAAAATCCGGCCCCCACGACGTGAACACTGAAACACATTCCAGAGATTATCAGATAATTTTTGTTACCCACCTGAGGCGTGGCACGGAGAGGAGAGGAGAGGAGAGGAGAGGAGAAGCGAACCGTATCATACACACGCTGCCCCCCACAGATAGGGAAGGTTCTAAAAACCCTCCTTCTTGCTTACCTCAGAATCATAACCTCTTGATCTTGTTACAGGCAGAAAAGCATGGATACGGGTTCTTCGCACCATCCATCTGTCCGACGCTGATTAGCCCCTTACACACACTCGTCAATGGATGGGAAAATAAAGAGTGATAAGCTCCTGCTTTCCGCAGGTCTTATGTCAGAAAGCCCTCCATGAAACTCTCCTCCTTTCTCGCCCTGAAAGATTTTGAGGCGGCGGCACGCAGAAAACTCCCTCGTCCTATTTTCGGGTATGTTTCCGGGGCGGCGGAAGACAATATTTCTCTCACAGCAAATGAGGACTCGTTTTCTGACCTTGATCTGGTCCCGCAGGTTCTGCGCGATGTTTCACACAGAACCCAACAGACCACACTTCTGGGCCGCACTTATACCGCGCCTTTTGGTATTGCCCCCATGGGGCTCTCTGCCCTTTCAGCCTATCGTGGAGACATTGCTCAGGCCGTTGCCGCCAAAGAAGCGGGAATTCCGATGGTGCTCAGTGGCTCCTCCCTCATTCCCATGGAAGAGGTAGGTGCTGCGGCACCGGGCACTTGGTTTCAGGCCTACCTTCCGGGAGAGACCGTGCGGATTGACGCATTACTTGACCGTGTCCACAAGGCCGGGTTTCACGAACTTGTTGTGACAGTTGATATTCCCGTAGGCGCCAACAGGGAAAATAACATCCGCACCGGATTTTCCACTCCTCTCCGGCCATCACTCCGACTGGCAATGGATGGCCTGACGCACCCCCGCTGGCTTGTCGGCACTTTTGGCCGCACCCTCCTGCATCACGGGATGCCGCATTTTGAAAATTCATTTGCAGAACGGGGAGCTCCCATTCTTTCGGCAAATGTTCTGCGTGATTTTACCGCGCGCGATCATTTCAACTGGCAGCATATCCGCCATATCCGCCAGCGCTGGAAAGGTCCGTTGATCATCAAGGGTATTCTCCACCCTGATGATGCCCGCACCGCAGAAGAAAGTGGTGTGGATGCGATTATCGTCTCCAACCATGGTGGCCGCCAGTTGGACGGCGCCATCACCCCTTTACGTATTCTGCCCGAAATTGTTGCCGCCACAACCTTGCCGGTCATGATAGATAGTGGCTTCCGGCGTGGAAGCCATATTCTGAAAGCCCTCGCTTTTGGAGCGGCTTTTGTGTTTGTTGGTCGGCCGTTCAACTACGCTGCCGCTCTGGGAGCAGAAGTTGGTGTAACCCACGCCATAGGGCTTCTAATGGCGGAAATTGACCGTGATATGGCCATGCTGGGTGCCAGAACATGCGGCGAAATAAACCATACACATGTCCGCTTCCGCCACAAACGCTAACCTCGATTTATTTGCTTGGACGTAAAGACATCCTTCAACAATGGACGTGTCGCTTTTTCAGTCGGGATAGGGTGTGCAACCTAGGCTGAAAGCAGACACTCCAGCCCCAATCACAGCAAGAACCTGCAAAATATTTTTGAGAAAATTCTTTCTACAGGAACGAAATTTACCAGGCAAAGCCGATAGTGCCCTGCGCGTTTCGGCGTACCCTCAAGTAGCGTCATTCCTGACCATAGAAGGCATAACTCAGGTAATTGCCAATGTAATTCTTGTTAAAGAGGTTGCGCACACTGGCCGCGCCTGTCCACCCACATAATGAGGGAAAAAATTGGAAAGATCACACTGCAAAGAGCCATTAAAAACGGCGCATTGTGGCACGTTCATACTCCCATAACTGACTTCACCACCATAGGCTTTTGCAGAATGCCGCATTCCACCACCAAACACGCATTCCTTGAGGGGGCCAGAAGGCAACGTATAGAATGCAAACAGAGACGCATTGCCTTTGCCGGACTGAATCAACAGTTTTCCCATGGATGGATCAGTCTGACGGAACGTTCTCCCCCATCACTCGACACACGTCCTGATTGTGGCAGGAAGGATATGGAATAGCTGATATAGGGCGAAAGCCCGAAATCAAACGGAAGGCTGATTTCACATCTAATCCGTAAACAGGATACCACTAAAAAGGCCATCAGGGTTGAACCCGATGGCCTTTTTTGATCACGCCTGAAACAGCGCCTTACGGAAAAGCTGAGCGTTTGAACTGGAACCGGTCAACCAGCGCACGCAAAGGCGCGAAATCCTTGTCCGAGAAGGTTTCCATATACACTTTGGAACCATCCGGGGTTTCAAGAAACACGGTGTCATTCCAGTCTGCAGCACTGATACCGGTCCAGAGTGTCATGGCCAGCGCTTCCTTGCCGTTTTCATCCTTCAGCATCACACGGGAATCACCAGATGAAGGCGGCGTGCGGCTGAGAGGCCCCCACCCGCCTTTATGGTCCTGCAACCAGGCGTTGACGGTCTTGGCTTCCTCTGATGATAGCTCCCGCTTGTGCCGCATGGGACCAACCTCAATATTGCCGCTGGCCACCTGCGGCATCACGATCGGCTTGAAATTGGGCAGCGCGAACATCCAGATCAACGACGCCGTGCCAATAGTCAGCACCAGAAACCCGATAACAAACGCCGTTTCTTTTCTCATTCGCCTCTTCTCCTTACCCGCGCACCGCTGCGATAATACGGGAAACCTCTTCATCCGTCAGTTCCGGATGAATGGGCAATGCCAGAATCCGGGTGGACAGATCTTCTGATACCGGCAGGCGGCTTCCATCATGATGATCCCGATACGCGGGCTGTTTGTGCAGCGGCAACGGGTAATAAATGGCGGATGGAACACCACGCTCCTTCAAGCGGGCCTGCAGGGGCTCACGCTCCGCCGGGTCTTTGACCAGAATGGCATAGATGGCCCAGGCGCTCGCGCTGTTAGGCACCCGCGCTGGCACCTGCACCACATCTGCCAATCCGGCATCATAGGCACGGGCAATCTCGTCCCGACGGGCCAGTTCCTGCTTGAAGCCATCCAGCTTGGCCAACAGCACGGCGGCCTGAATGGTATCCAGCCGCCCGTTCATGCCCGTGCGCAGAACTTCATAACGGGTTTTGCCCTCGCCATGCGTCCGCAGGGAACGGTAAAGGTCCGCGCGTTCCGGGTCATCCGTCAGGATGGCCCCGCCATCACCGTAGCCCCCCAGGGGTTTGGACGGGAAAAAAGAAAGCGTGGTCGCTGTCGCTTCCCGCCCCAGAGGTTTCCCGTTCAGGTCGGCCCCAAATGCCTGCGCACAATCGGCCAGCAGAAACAGGTCTTCCTCCTGCGCGATCTGGCGCAGTTGCTCCCACGGCGCAGGCTGACCGAACAGATCCACTCCTACAATGGCGCGGGGGGTCAGCTTTCCGGCTTCCCGCACCGCGCGGATGCGGGCGCGCAGATGATCGGGATCAATCTGGAACGTGTTGGGGTCCACATCCACAAAAACCGGCGTAGCCCCGAGCACCAAAGGCACTTCAGCCGTTGCGGTATAGGTGAACGCGGGCAGAAACACGGCATCACCCCGGCCAATATTTTCCGCCATCATGACAATCTGCAACGCATCCGTGCCGGAGGAGACGCCAACACAGTCCTTGGCACCGCACCAGTCAGCCAGGCGCTGCTCAAGCTCCGTGACTTCCGGCCCCATCACAAAGCGGCAATGGGCAAACACGGCATCCACCCGCTCGCGCAGTGCTGGGCCAAGGCGCTTCTGCTGCGCCGCCAGATCAAGGAAAGCGATCGGGCGTTCTGTCTTTTCGTTCATCATGCCACCTGTTCTGTACCGTCCGTATGGGGGGAAGGCAAAGGCGCGCCATTCTCCACACCTTCTGGCGTGGAAGATCGCACCTCTCCTTTGGGGTTATGATTGAATTCCGGCACCAGCAACGCCAGAATACGCAGGGCAGCCTTCACATCTGCGGCACGGGCATAGCGGGTAATCTGGTCCACAGCTTCGGTTACGTCAGCCATATCCACCACACGCGGGGTGGCCATCAGCAGGCCCGGGTTGTCTGTCGGCACCGGGGCTTCGCGCCCGTGGAAGAGTTCTTCATACAGCTTTTCCCCCGGCCGCAGACCGGTAAAGCGAATACTGACATCCTCATCAGGCCGCAGCCCCGCAAGGCGGATCATCTGCCGGGCGAGGTCTACAATTTTCACGGGTTCGCCCATATCCAGCACAAAAATGCCGCCATCCCTCAGCAACGCATCCGTGCCGGACCCTTCACCCCCACAGGTGCCACGCACACTGGCCTGCAACACCAACCCCACGGCTTCCGAGACAGTCATGAAATAGCGGCGCATTTCGGGGTGCGTAACTGTCAGCGGCCCTCCGCGTTCAAGCTGCCGCCGGAACAGAGGCACCACGGACCCAGTTGAGCCCAGAACATTGCCAAACCGCACGGTGATGCACCGCATGGCTTCCGGGCTGCCGGATGTCCGCGCCCTGATATCCAGCGCCTGACAATACATTTCCGCCGCCCGTTTGGCGGCCCCCATCAGGCTGGAAGGGTTAACCGCCTTGTCAGTTGAAATCACAATCATGGCACGCGCACCGTGCCGGGCCGCGGCATCTGCCACAACGCGGGTGCCGTGCACATTGGTCAGCAGCCCCTCGGCCGGGTTGGCTTCCACAATCGGTACATGCTTCAGGGCGGCGGCATGAAACACCAGATCAGGCCGGAAGCGACCCATGACCTCTTCTATCCGCGCTTCATCGCGCACATCGGCAACGATCGCTTCACGTGAAACATTTGGCGCGCTGTCCGCCAGTTCCATATCAATCTGCCACAGCTCAAATTCACCGTGATCCAGCAAAATCAGCTTGTCCGGCTTCAGCATGGCAATCTGACGCACCAGTTCTGAACCGATGCTGCCCCCAGCGCCAGTAACAAGCACGGTGCGCTGCCCGATCAGTCGCTCCATTCCGGCACGATCCAGCGGCACCTGGGGGCGATTAAGCAGATCTTCCAACGGCACAGGGCGCAGTTCCACCCGATCTGCCGGCGTCAGCGCGGTAAGAGCAGGGGTGCGGAGCACGGCAATGCCATGCGCGGCGGCGGCATCCAGCACCTGTGTCAGGCCCTTGCCCCGAAAAGACGGCTCCGTCACCACCAGAGACTCCGGAAGGGTCTGCGTACGGGCTAATCTGTCCAGAATGGTGCCAATATGGTCCACATGCCCCAGTATGGGCACGTTATGCATGCGGCGCCCTGCCTGATGGGTGCCCAGGGCCACCAACCCCACCACCCGGATACCGGCCTGAGGGTTACGTTCAATAGCCCGCAGATAGAGGTCTGCTACCGTATCCACCCCCACCAGAACCACCCGGCGCTGGTCTGCCTTGCGTACGGCCATGCGATGCGCCAGCCGATAACCAATCCGCAACCCGCCCAGCATGATCAGCAGAACAAGCGCATAAATGATGGGAAACGTGATACTGGGCAGGTGGTACCCCATAAGCACCAGACCAGCCGAAAACAGCAGCGCACTGGCAACGGAAGCACCGGCAATGCCCAGAAGATCTGAAACGCCAGAAAACCGCCAG
>NZ_LHZQ01000221.1 GCF_001580915.1 Acetobacter tropicalis
GCCTACCAGCCTACCAGCCTACCAGCCTACCAGCCTACCCGCTTCCGGTCTGGGGAGGGGGCAATCACTTTCTAAAGCCCCTTAAAAAAACAAGTGAGAGGGACGGCGACGGGAGATCATGGCTTTCTCGGGACGTAGGCGAGGAGTCAGGAGAGCACTTCCATTCTGTTCACATCGACCATCCCGAAATCCGTGATTTTCAGGTGGGGAATAACGGGCAGCGGTAGGAAGGCCAGTTGCAGGAAGGGTTCTTCCAGCGTGCAGCCGAGGGTGCGGGCAGCGGCGCGAAGCGTGATAAGCTGGTCACGTACGGTCTCAAATGGTGCATCGCTCATCAGGCCAGCCACGGGCAGGGGCATGTCCGCCAGAACCTTGCCGTGCTGCACAACAACAAAACCTCCGCCCAGCTTTTCCAGATGGTTCACAGCCTCTGCCATGTCAGCCGGGTCCATGCCCACTACGCAGATATTGTGACTGTCATGCCCCACGGAGGAGGCAATGGCCCCAGTGGTCAAACCAAAGCCCTTCACAAAGCCCCGGCCTATGTTGTCGTTATGGCCGTGGCGCGCCACCACACAGACAGCGGCGATATCCTGCGTGACATCTGGCAGCACCACGCCCTCCTCGGTAGGCAGATCTGCCTTGAGGAAAGGCGTTATGATCTGGCCCGGTATCAGGCCAATAACGGGGCGTTCTGCCCCATCACCGTGCACAAGCATATCAACAGCAGTCACAGGGGCAGGGAGTTGCACGCTGCCAATACCTGTTGCGGGGAGGATATCCCGTGTTTCAAACAGGGCATCATTTACCAGTCTGCCCGCGCTGATCACGTCTGAAACGCGACATTCGCGCAGGTCATCCAGCAGGACAATATCCGCGCGGCGGCCGGGGGCGATCAGCCCTCTGTCCCGCAGGCCAAAAGCCTGTGCCGCGCTGAGTGTGGCACAGCGATAGGCGGCCAGAGGCTCCACGCCCAGAGAGATAGCAAGCCGGATAAGGTAATCCAGATGGCCCTCATGGGCGATTTCAAGCGGGTTACGGTCATCTGTGCAGAAAGCGAAGAACTGTGCCGTCTGTGGCGTGAGCAAAGGCACGAGGGCCCTGAGATCCTTGCAGACGGAGCCCTCGCGGATCAGCACCATCATGCCTTTGCGGATTTTCTCCAAGGCTTCTTCGGCTGTGGTGGCTTCATGATCGGTGGTGATGCCAGCCGCCAGATAGCCATTCAGCTTGCGGCCACGCATAAGGGGCGCATGTCCATCAATATGGCAGCCTTCAAAGGCTTCCAGCTTTTCTATGCACTCCGGGTCACAGTTCAGAACCCCCGGAATGTTCATGAATTCCGCCAGGCCGATCACCTTCGGGTGTGTGCGGTAAGGGGCGAGGTCTGCGGCCCGAAGGCATGCGCCGGAGGTTTCCAGCGCCGTAGAAGGCACGCAACTGGAGAGATTGACCCGTAGATCCATGATGGTGCGGGTCGCGGCCTCCGTGAAGTAGTCCAGCGCTGCTCGTCCCAGAACGTTCGCCATTTCGTGCGGGTCACAAATGGCGGTGGTTACACCATGGGGTAGAACGCAGCGGTCAAATTCAAAAGGCGTGATCAGCGAGGATTCAACATGCAGGTGCGTATCAATGAAGCCCGGCACGGCAATGCGGTTCCGGCCTTCAATAATGCGCTTGCCCTCGTATGTGTCCAGCGTGCCGACAATTCTGTCCCCGCACAGGGCGATATCCGTGGGAATAAGCTCTCCGGTTACCAGATCAAACAGCCGGATATTCTTGATGACCGTATCCGCTATTTCAGTTCCGCAACCTTGTGCAATGCGGTTGGAAAGTGTGCTGCCTGTCATGCCTGTTTCATTTCCCCCGTAAAGCAGGAGGCTGGCTGAGGCCTCAGTCTCCAAAAATCCTCATCAGCCCCGATCCGTTATTGTTCCTGATACGGGTGGGGAAGGCAAATGCTGTTTCTTTAAAAGAAAAAGGCGAGGGCAACCAAAGTTGCCACTCGCCTTTCAGGCTTTCCGCCCGTTTCGGAACGCAGCCGAAGCCGCCTTCCAAAACGGTAAGGAAAAAGGACCTTAGAAGTCCATGCCGCCCATGCCGCCCATGTCAGGGCCGCCAGCCGGAGCCGCTTTCTTTTCCGGACGTTCTGCCACCATAGCTTCGGTGGTGATCAGCAGACCGGCAACAGAAGCTGCATCCTGCAGAGCCGTGCGAACAACCTTGGTCGGGTCGATAATACCGGCATCAACCAGGTTCTTGTATTCGCCAGCCTGTGCATCGAACCCGAAAGCGTATTCTTTGGATTCAAGCACCTTGTTGGCGATAACCGCACCATCTTCACCAGCGTTGTGAGCGATCTGGCGCAGGGGAGCCTGCAGAGCCTTGCGGATGATGTCACCACCAACGCGCTGATCGTCATTGTGGTAGTGCAGGTGAGACAGGTTGGCAGAAGCGCGGGCCAGAGCCGTGCCACCACCAGGAACAATGCCTTCTTCCACTGCAGCGCGGGTTGCGTGGAGGGCGTCATCAACGCGGTCCTTGCGTTCCTTGACTTCCACTTCCGTGGAGCCACCAACGCGGATCACGGCAACACCGCCAGCCAGCTTGGCCAGACGTTCCTGCAGCTTTTCACGGTCGTAGTCAGAGGTGGTTTCCTCGATCTGCGCACGGATCTGCTTGCAACGGCCCTTGATGTCGTCAGACTTGCCAGCACCATCAACAATGGTGGTGTTTTCCTTGTCGATACGCACCTTTTTGGCGGTGCCCAGCATCGGCAGGGTAACGGTTTCCAGCTTGATGCCCAGATCTTCGCTGATCACCTGGCCACCGGTCAGGATAGCGATATCTTCCAGCATGGCTTTACGACGGTCACCAAAGCCCGGAGCCTTGACAGCAGCAATTTTCAGGCCACCGCGCAGCTTGTTGACAACCAGGGTTGCCAGCGCTTCACCATCAACGTCTTCTGCAATGATCAGCAGCGGACGGCCAGACTGCACAACGGCTTCAAGCAGCGGCAGCATCGGCTGAAGAGAAGACAGCTTCTTTTCATGGATCAGGATGTAGGGGTTTTCCAGATCAGCCGTCATCTTCTCCGTGTTCGTCACGAAGTAGGGAGAGATGTAGCCGCGGTCGAACTGCATGCCTTCAACCACGTCCAGTTCTGTCTGGAAGTGCTTGGCTTCTTCAACCGTGATCACGCCTTCGGAGCCAACTTTCTGCATGGCTTCGGAGATCATCTGACCGATTTCAGATTCACCGTTAGCGGAGATCGTGCCAACCTGGGCTGTTTCAGCCGGGGTGGTGATCTTCTTGGTGTTCTTCTTCAGTTCTTCAACAACCGCAGCAACGGCCTTGTCGATACCGCGCTTGAGGTCCATCGGGTTCATGCCAGCGGCAACGGCCTTGTGGCCTTCACGCACAATGGCCTGAGCCAGAACGGTTGCAGTGGTCGTGCCGTCACCAGCGATATCGTTGGTTTTGGAAGCCACTTCGCGCAGCATCTGTGCGCCCATGTTTTCGAACTTGTCAGCAAGTTCGATTTCCTTGGCGACGGACACACCGTCCTTCGTGATGCGGGGAGCGCCGAAGCTCTTGTCCAGCACAACGTTACGGCCTTTGGGACCGAGCGTGACCTTAACAGCGTCTGCAAGGATGTCGACACCGCGCAGCATACGCTGGCGTGCGTCACCACCAAACTTTACGTCTTTGGCAGCCATTGAAATTCTCCTGTGAGGATCAGTTAAATATTGAAAAGCGGATCAGGGCGTCACTCAGGCGGAAATAATGCCCAGAATGTCGCTTTCTTTCATGATCAGCAGCTCTTCACCGTCGATCTTCACTTCTGTGCCGGACCATTTGCCGAACAGGATCTTGTCGCCAGCCTTGACATCAAGCGCTACGATCTGCCCCTGCTCATTGCGGGCACCCGGACCAACTGCGACCACTTTGCCTTCCATCGGCTTTTCTTTGGCCGTGTCAGGGATAATAATGCCGCCAACTGTCTTCTCTTCGCTTTCGAGACGACGGACGACTACTCGGTCGTGTAAAGGACGAAACTTCGTCATTATGGATCGCTCCACATTCATTTTTGCTGCGGTGGCGCCCTTGTCTGGAAGCGACACCACCTGCTTTTACCGCGCGTAACGAACGCCGCGTTGCGTTAGCACTCCCACCCCGGGAGTGCCAGAACAGGAGATAGGTTTGTCCTCCCCGAGAGTCAAGAAATGTGGAAAACTTTCTTCCAGTTTTAACACTTCACGCAAAAGGAGTCGCCGCCATGGGGCATGCAATCACACTACAGGCTGAGGACGGACACAGCTTTTCAGCCTATGAGGCAGGTAGCCCGGATCTGCCCTATGCGCTTGTTGTGGTGCAGGAAATTTTTGGCGTGAACGATCATATCCGCCATGTGTGTGATGATTTTGCGGCTCGCGGTTTTCATGTGATTTCGCCCGCTCTGTTTGACCGCGCCCAGCCGGGGACGGAACTGGGGTATGACAAGGCCGGAATTGATCAGGGCCTGGCTCTTCGTGCCCAGATTCCCCTAGAAAAAACCTTATTGGATCTGCGGGCAAGTGCGGCTGCACTGGCGCATAAACGTGGCAGCGGTCGCAGCAAACCGGGCATTATCGGCTATTGTTGGGGCGGCACGCTGGCATGGCAGGCCGCAACCCATACGCATGATTTTGCAGCCGCTGTCTGTTGGTATGGTGGTGGTATTGCCGCCAGCCGCAACGAGACTCCGCATTGCCCGGTGGAAATGCATTTTGGCGGGCAGGATAGCAGTATTCCTCACATGGATGTGACCGCCATCAGGGAGGCGCAGCCGGGAATTGAAATTTTCGTGTATGACGAGGCAGGGCATGGCTTTGGCTGCGCGGAACGCTCGTCTTTCAACGCGGAGGCCTACCTTCTGGCGCAGCAGCGCAGTGTGGCGTTTCTGGAAGCGCATCTGAAGGGCTGAAACTGCCGGAATCGCGCACAGGCGGGGTATTTTGATTGACATTCCCGCCGCTTCATGAGCGGATAGAGGGGTCCTGTAGCCGGCATATGGTTGCCCGGCAGGAGACTATCAGGGAAAGTTACCCGCCTATGCCGACCGGTACAGTAAAATGGTTCAATGCCACCAAAGGCTTTGGCTTCATCGCTCCTGATGATGGAGGCAAAGACGTTTTTGTTCACATCACCGCTGTTCAGGCTGCTGGCCTGCGTGGTCTGAATGAGAATGAGAAGATTTCTTATGAACTCGTGACAGAGCGCGGCAAAGTGGCTGCTACAGAGCTCAAGCCTCTCTAAGGCTGCCTGCGGGGCGAGGGCGTTTACGCAACCTGCTCCGCACTCTCTGCAGAGACTGTCTGTTGGTTTCGCTAAAGCCGTGCCAACTGACACCTGTGGCATGATCTGGCAAGAAAACGCTACGCCGTTATTCTTGGTGGTTCCTGTTTGTCTCTGCGACACATTTTGATTATTCCAAAAATTATTTGAAGAACCTGTCAGTTTTGTGCGGCAGTTTTTCTGCGTTGGATGACGTTGGTGTTTTTAAGCCAATGCGCTTGCGCTGAGCTTTTCTATTCTGCTTTCAGCACAGGTGGAAACGCATGCTGTTTCCGATTACTGAGGGTTTAGACGCAGCCTTTTGACTTCAGCATGCAAAGCCGCCTCGTAAGGCATCTTGTCATGCCCCGAGCGCGATGGGCCATCGCCGTTCAGTTTTGAGGCGTGCGTGGCAGAAAGCTTTCAATTTCCCGTGCTGTGTCCGCCAGCCCCATCCGTCGTACTTCGGCCCCCGGTGGGAAGGCTGAGAGCAGGCGCGAAGGCGTTCTGCGATCCAACAGCACAAAAACACCCCGATCTGACTGGCTGCGGATAAGTCGCCCAAACGCCTGACGCAGTCTGAGCCGGGCAATCCGGTCATCATATCCGGTTGTATCACCACCAGAGAGATGAATGCGTCGTTCACGGTGCAGAATATCAGGCCGGGGCCACGGAACGCGCTCAAAAACCACCAGTCGCAGGGCATTTCCTGGCACATCCACACCATCACGCATGGCATCCGTGCCAAGCAGGCAGGCATGTTCTTCCGTGCGGAAAATATCCACCAGCGTTGCGTTATCCATTGCATCGACATGCTGCGCATAAAGAGGCAGGCCGCTTTCTTCCAACGCAGGCGCAATGCGGGAGTGAACACCCCGCAGGCGCGATATGGCGGTGAACAGCCCGAGCCCTCCGCCGCCAGAGGCCTGAAACAGGGTGCGATAGGCGGCAGCCAGATCGGCAATACTTCCGTGGTCTATGTCATTGACAATAAACGTGCGCGTCTGCCGGGCGTAGTCGAAAGGACTACTCAGGCTGGCCCGAATGGCGGGGGCCGGAAAGTGGTTTGCTCCGGTCCGGGCTTCAGCCGCTTCCCACGCACGTTCCGATTCTTCCGAGTAAAGGTCTTCCGTCTGTCCCTCTTCTGTAGGGGGTTTGCGCGGGGTGTCAGACTGATCGCGCAGGGTGGCGGACGTAATCAGCATGCCCTGTGCAGGCATGGCCATAACCGCAGCAAAAGGCACGGTGGGGTCCAGCCAGTGGCGGTGCAGGCCTACATCCTGCTCGCCCATACGCTGTTTTTCCCGCCGATCCAGCCGGATGAAATGAATGTGGGTCGGGGTGGCATCTGCTGGCGGTGGATGATCCAGCGCGTCCAGCATGGCAATCCAGGCGTCCAGCCGGGTAATGGCCCGGCGGCGCAAGGCGCGCACCATAGCCTCAATTCGCCCTCGGGTGACGCTGTCCAGACTTTCCGCTTCATCCTGCAAACGGGCGTGCAGGCGTTCCGCCAGTGTGCGGAGCGGTTCCGCCAGCCGCCCCAGTGCCCGCGCCAGCGCCTGCCCGGCTTGTGCAAGGTCGGGCAATAAAGGGTGCAGGTCACATTCCAGCGCGCCGTAGGCATGGTCTGCACGCCCGCGTTCCTGACTGCGCGCCAGAACCTGTTGGCGCAGCAGCTTGAGAAACATCTCGGTCGGGTTCTCAAGCACGGGCTCAACAGCATTTTGCACCATGGGGAAAAGACCATCTTCTCCCTGTGCAGGCATGTCTTCAGCGGGATGAGGCGGTGGTTCGTTCTCACCGTCTGTTCCGGCCAGCCGTGTGGACCAGCCGGGGGCGGGCAAGGCGTGGGCCGCCATCAGGGCAGCGTCCAGCGGTGTTTCCAGCTTGGGCAGGCCGACCACCAGATCATCCAGCCGCCGCTTGAGGCCGCGTGCACGGGAACGGCGGCCTTCCGCGCCCAACAGCCAGCGCCGCAGCTCCGCGGCTTCCAGCCCCGAGAGTTCGGCGGAAAAGGCACCGTCTGCCGCATCCGCCAGATGATGGCCTTCATCAAAAACATAGCGGGAAGGCGTGCTGTCTTCTTCACCTTCTTCCGAATCATCCGCCATGGCGTTTTCAGAATAGGCTGCCTGCGCCATCACCAGCGCATGATTGGCAATGACCAGATCTGCCTCCCGCGCCCGGCGGATAGTATGTTCCACAAAGCAGCGCTGATAATGCGGGCAGGCACCGTGAATACATTCGCCGCGCCTGTCCGCAACGCCGGTAATGTTGCCGTGGCCAAACAGGTCTCCAAACCAGCCGGGCAGGTCTCCGCCTGTCAGATCACCATCAGCGGTGGCGCGGGCCCAGCGGGCGAGCATCGCCAGCGCAATGGTCACGCCTGCGGGGCGGGAGGCCGCACTGTTGACGGCTTCTTCCATATTCAGCAGGCAGAGGTAATTCTCGCGCCCTTTGCGCAGCACCACATGCTGGCGGCGTGTGGCGTCATCCGGAAACAGGCGGTGCGTTTCCTGCTCAATCTGGCGTTGCAGGTGACGCGTGTAGGTGCTGATCCACACGCTGCCGCCATTGCGTTCCGCCCACACGCTGGCGGGTGCGATATACCCCAGCGTCTTGCCCGTTCCCGTTCCGGCTTCCGCCAGCACCACGGCGGGATTGCCGCGCATGGTGCGAGGTTCGAACGCAGCGGTGGAGACACTGGCAAAATCTGCCTGTCCTGCGCGGCTTTCAGCCCCTTCGCCCAGCAGCATGGTCAGGCGGGCGCGGGCTTCGGCTGACGTGATGGGATGAGACGCCGGAGGCGGGCGTGGGGCAACATCCTCCCATTTGGGCAGCACGCGCCACACGCGCAGGGCGTCTCCTGGTTGCATGGCGTCTTCTGGCAACTGTCCGCGTGGTCCAAGTTTTTCATGCAGGCCGAGCGTTTCCGCGACAGTTCCCGCCCAGGGCCAGCCTGCTTGCCCCAGCCGGACGGTCAGCGCGGCCAGAAACTCTGCTTCCGGGCCACTTTTGAGGCGCGCGAGTTCCGCCAGCATCAGGGAGGTCAGAAGAGGGAGCAGATCTGCTTCCGCCTGCCCAATTCGTTCCTCTTCTACCCCAAGGGCGAGGGCCAGCCCACGCGGTGTTGGGGCGACGGAACGGGCCGGATAGACAAAGGCGAACAGTTCCAGCAGGTCCAGCCACGGGCAGGGTTGGCCCGGTGCATGCAGGCCCAGTTTGCGGGCGAAGGCAGGCGCATGCACCACCAGTGGGCAGGGCATGGTTTGCAGCCGCTCGCGTATTTCCGCGATGGAAAGGGTGAGAAATTCCCCGTCCTCCGTCAGCACGGAAATGCCGCGATGATGCGCTGTGAGCGCGGGCGCATCATGCGCAGAGGGAAAGGATGACTGCATGGAAGCCTTACTCTACGCAAGTTGGGGCGTGCGAACTAGAGGCTATTCCATATGGTGAAAGCCTGATGCCCACAGTGCGCTGTTTCTGAAGCGGGCCTGATACCGTATGATCACCCCAGTATTTTGTGCGGGAAGGGATGGATATCGCCTGCCTGCTTTTGCTCTCAGTGGAAAAGGACAGACACGTGTTTTCCTGTGTTGGTTATGCTGCTTCCAGTGCTACGGCTCCCTTGGAAGCCATTACGTTTGAACGGCGGGACTGCGGCCCGCGTGATGTGCAGATAGATATTGCCTATTGTGGTGTCTGCCACTCCGATATCCACACGGTGCGCAGTGAATGGGGGCCGAGCTTTTACCCCTGCGTGCCCGGCCATGAAATTATTGGACGTGTGGTCCAGACGGGCGGAGATGTCACCCGCTTTAAAAAAGGTGATCTGGTGGGTGTGGGCTGCATGGTCAATTCCTGCCGCCATTGCCATTCCTGTGAAGCCGGGTTGGAACAATATTGTGATGCCCTGCCGACCTGGACATACAACAGCCCGGACCCGGCTTTCCCGAAAGAAGGGGCCCATACCTATGGGGGTTATTCCCGCAGCATTGTGGTGGATGACCATTTTGTGCTGCGCGTGCCTGAAAATCTTGATCCTGCCGCCGCTGCGCCGCTTCTGTGTGCGGGGATTACCACGTGGTCTCCACTGGCGCACTGGAAGGTGGGCAAAGGGCACCTTGTTGGTGTTGTCGGGCTGGGCGGTCTGGGTCACATGGCAGTCAAGTTTGCTGTGGCACTTGGGGCGGAAGTCACGTTGTTCACGACATCCCCCAACAAGGTGGAAGACGGCAAGCGGCTGGGCGCGCATCGCGTGGTGATTTCCCGTGATGCCGAGGCCATGCAAGCGGAAGCTAACCGCTTTGACTTCATTCTGGATGCGGTTTCTGCCGAGCACGACGTGAACGAATATCTGGGCCTGTTGCGGCAGGATGGGCACATGGTGCTGGTGGGGCTGCCGGAAAAACCCATGTCTGTGGGGGCGTTCACACTGGTAGGCAAGCGCCGCAGCCTGGCCGGGTCAGCCATTGGCGGCATTCAGGAAACGCAGGAAATGCTTGATTTCTGCGGCAAGCACAACATCACGGCCGATATTGAAATGATCAAAATGGATCAGATCAATGAGGCTTATGAACGCGTCCTGCGCTCTGATGTAAAATACCGGTTTGTGCTTGATATGGCGTCCCTGCCAGAAACGGCGTGAGAGAAAGCCTCAGAAGTTCTGGTGCAGTCTCATGGAGAGCAAAGTAATGGGAGGCCGAAGGACGGTGTTGAGTGGCACGCGGGGAAGGCGGGCGCAAACACGGCCTTAAGTCACACATCGTCCTCTAGGCACTCTACCCGGAGAGGCCGAATAAGCTGGTCAGGCTGATCTGTTAAACCGTACTGCGTTTCCTGATGGGCTGTTTGAAAAGTCCATCAGGGCAGTCTGCCGTCTCTTTTTTTAACGCGAGGTGGAAGCACCTAAAAAAGAAGGCCGCCCACAGTGAATGTGAAGGCGGCCTTCTTTAAAGCTGGAAATGGGAAAGGGGGCTTCAGGCGTCCTGAAGGCTTTCCGCAACCACTTCAAGCAGCTTGCCGTGCATGTTGGCGTTGCCAGCCACAATCATCACATCGTCCGGCATGTCATCCAGATCCTGCCCGGCGGGGTCAGTGACCTGACCGCCAGCTTCACGCACGATCAGGATGCCGGCTGCGCAATCCCACGGTTTGATACCAAATTCCCAGTAACCTTCGTACCGGCCAGCGGCAACCCATGTGAGGTCCAGAGCCGCGGCACCAAAGCGGCGGACTCCGGCCACACGCGGCATCAGGTGGCCCATCACGCGGGCGAAGGGCAGGCGCTGCCGTGCAGGCACCTTGGCAAAGGGGATGCCTGTTGCAAACACGGATTCATGCATGTCCCGGCGTGCGGAAACACGAATGCGCCGTTCGTTCAGGTAAGCCCCGCTGCCTTTTTCCGCCCAGAACATTTCACCTGCGGCCGGGTTGTACACCAGCCCGGCTGCAAGTTCGATCTTTCCATCAGGCAGGCGGCGTTGCAGACCAATGGAAATGGCCCAGTGCGGAATGCCGTGCAGGAAGTTTGTGGTGCCGTCCAGCGGGTCCACAATCCAGCGCCACGTCCAGTTATCACCGCCTGAAGCGCCGGATTCTTCCATCCGGAAGGCGTAGCCCGGGCGGGCCCGTTCCAGTTCTTCGCGTATGGTCTGCTCTGCCCGAAGATCTGCCTGAGAGACAAAGTCACCGGGGCCTTTGATGCTTACCTGAAGCTGCTCGACTTCATTGAAATCGCGCAGGAGACGCTTGGCTGCTTTTTGGGCAGCTGTCTGCATCACCATCATGACGGGGGAAAGACGCATGGCCACTGTGTTTTGTCCTGCTCTGGAGTGGTGCTGAAAGATCAGTCTTTGGCGCGTTCTACGTAAGAGCCGTCTTCTGTTCTGACGACAACCCGTTCACCCGCTTCAATGAAAGGGGGCACCATGGTTTTAACACCATTGGAAAGTTTGGCCGGTTTGTAGGAGGAGCTTGCCGTCTGCCCTTTGACAACGGGGTCTGCTTCTACAATTTCCAGCGTGACCTGCGGGGGCAGATCCACGCCAACCGGGTCACCTTCAACAAGGTGGAGGTTGATGGTCATGTTGTCCTGAAGGAACGGTGCTTGGTCACCCAGCAGATCAACCGGGATCATGTACTGCTCGAACGTTTCCGGGTCCATCAGCACAAGCGTTTCACCATCGGTGTAGGAATACAGATATTCCTTGTCCTCGGTCATCAGCCGTTCAACGCTGTCAGCGGTACGCCAGCGTTCGTTGGTTTTGTTCCCGGTTTTAAGGTCGCGCATTTCCACTTGGATGAATGCGCCGCCTTTGCCGGGGGTGATGATCTGCTGTTTCAGCACCGTCCAGCGACGGCCATCATGCTCGATAACCTGTCCGGCCCGGATCAGGTTCGCCTGCTGTTTCATAACTCGTCCCTGAATGGATTGGGTAATAAAGAACGGCGTTCTACAACTCCAACCCCGTAAGAGCAAGCGTGAGGGCAGTGAAACCCTACAAACAGTTTCTGCTCACACCCCCGCTAGACAGAAAAAGAAGGCGTGTTTATAAGACGTTCGACCTGATGCAGGAAGGGTGGCCGAGTGGTTGAAGGCTCCAGTCTTGAAAACTGGCGTGCGGGTAACCGTACCGTGGGTTCGAATCCCACCCCTTCCGCCATCAGGGTAAAAATTCTCCGATAAAATTAAAGACTAAAAGATGAGGGGAGCATACGTCCCTCGCTCAAAATGATCTGTGCCGTTCGGGCTGGAGCGTGAATTGAGAAACGGGGCCTGGGGAGCAACAGGGCATCTCATTTAACCCGTGATGGGTAGGGCTTGAGTGTTTCTCCCGTCTCACAGGGGAATGGACCGTGTTTCAACGGCCCATTGCCTGATCATGGCATGCGAGCCAGAGTGGCCAGATGGCATCCACTGCCTTTATGCGGTTGGCGATATGGACGGGCAGAGCGGTGTCCAGATCGCCGGGAGAGTATCGTTCATCTCCAACTGGAACAACGATCACCGGGGAAGCACCGAACTGGTCGGCTGTAATGTCAAGAATATAACCGCCTGCTTCCACCCAGGCGTGACCTTCCCAACGGTCCTTCCCATGGAATCCAAGGGGTCCCAGATCTGGCCCGTTTTCGGAATGGCGGGGCACTCCAGATCTCCATGTCCCCGCTATACCTTCATGGCGTAGTGCCCGAACAATAAAGAGGCTGCTCCGACCACACGTGTATTGAGAATGAATGGGAGGAACGGGCCCTCCTCGTGCCTTGTGCCATTCTACCCAAACTGGCTCCAGGAACGAACGGGCTGCGGTGGCAATCTTGATCAGGTGCTGGTGCATATAAAACAGCTTACGCCCGATAGAGGGAGCACCAGAAGTAATTCCTGTCAGATTGCGAGCTAATGGAGTGCAAGACTGCTGCCGGTGGTCATGGGGGGTGGCAACGTGTTCTGAAAGAGCTTGGAAAAACACTTTTATCTGTGTTTTTCTCTTTTGTGCCAGATGCGCTTTGCTTCTGCCGGTTGTCGGGCAAAGTATGGCCCAGGGGAGTTTGAGGCGGCCATAGTGTTGAACCTCATTATTTCTGCTTAGCGGGGCTCGGCTTGAAAAGTGGTCTCTATCCGTATGGGAGCAGCCCTATAGAACGATAATGGGCAGCAAGAGTTGAAGTCGTGCAGACTAGAGTGTTCACAGAAAAGGATGAGACTGAATGCCTTACGGGAAGAACGTTTTTTCATTACTTCTCCGTTATTCCCTTGCGCATGAGATAGACGAATGGGGTTGGGAAATCGGGGAGCATAGTTACGGTGCAGATGGTTCCCCAGTGGTTATTGAAGCGCAGTATGCCAAGCTCAAGGTCGGGAATTATTGTTCCATTGCCCGAGAAGTGCTGATGATTCTGGGAAATCATCGCCCGGATACGGTTACAACTTACCCCTTCAAGGATTTAAGTCGCTTCTGGCCAGAAGCATCGGATGCAACAGATGATCATTCCACCAAGGGAGATATTGTTCTGGAGCACGACGTCTGGATTGGAGCGCGGGCCACCATTCTGTCTGGTGTCACCATAGGCTCGGGCGCAATTGTCGCGACAGGCGCTGTGGTGACGAAGGATGTGCCACCGTATGCCATTGTGGGCGGTAATCCGGCGCGGGTCATCAAATATCGGTTTGCGGAAAAAATTATCGAGCGTCTGCTGGCTGTGGCGTGGTGGAATTGGTCCGAAGCTTCAATACGGGAGCGCATGTCAAAATTGATGAGCGACGATATTGAGGGATTTCTGTGCGCTTTTGAGGCCGCCCCACACCAGTCCTAAACCAAGCGACAAGGGGGGCGTAGCACCTCTTTTTGTTTCCTACCGTTTACTTTGCCCCTGTTCTGCACGGGGCATGCCGGGTGGGCTGACCCGTGAGAACAATGTTTTTACAGGGTTGTAAAAATGGACTGTTCTGGCAGGCGTGATTTAGGAAGTCTGGCGTTGAAATCCGCATCGGAGTGGTATCCAAGCGAGACAATCACGGTTGGCGTCAGATTTTTTTCTTTCAAACCCAGTTCTTTTTCAAGAATAGATGCCTCAAAACCTTCCATCGGCGTGGCATCTACACCAAGCAGGGCGGCAGAAAGCAGCAGAAAGCCTTGGGCAATATATGTCTGCTTTTGCGCCCAAGTTGGAACATCTCCAAGTTCTTCATGAATTTTTACAAATCCGGAACGGGATTTGTGGGCCAGCTCACGGGCTTCATCCGTGGCAAAACGTCCGTCAGCCTGTTCCTGCTTGGCCAAGGCTTCAAGGTAGTCTGGCGAAAGTGTGTTGCGGGCGCAGAGTACAATCACATGCGAAGCATCCAGAACGCGGGGGGCATTGAAAGAAAAAATGCCCGTCGTTGCTTTTGCAATGCGTGCCTTGCCTGCGTCATTCTCCGCTACAAAAAAATGCCAGGGCTGGGAATTGACAGAAGAGGGGCTGTAGCGGAGGGCTTCCAATAACTGAGAAACGATATCAGCAGGGATTTTCCGGCTTTTATCATACGCCTTGGTTGTGTGCCGGTGGGTCAGGGTTTCCAGAAGGGTCACACCATGTCTCCTCATTAAAACAGAATAGTCCGCAGAAGCAGAACGTTCAGCCAGCAGGATACACGGGAAGGGAGAGAGAAAGCAAAAATCAGGGATGGCTCCCACGCCATAGAAGCCTTTGGTCTCTCTTCTCCCCATATCACAACTTTATTTTTTCAATCGGAAATCCGTGTTGGATCTTTGCCGTTAAAGCCTGATGTCGGCCTTCTGATATCTCTTGTGCTGAAAGGATATTCCTGTCAGCAGCAGGACTGCGCGTTCGATAGAAAAGTTACAAAGAATAACAGGCGATTCCGCACAATAAAAAGACTGTGGACGTGTGAGTATTTTAAAATGGAAAATAGTGGGAAAGTGGTTAGTAACCGCCGGGAGGAGCTTGACGCCCTACGCGGTATTGCGGCTGTTGTTGTGCTGTTGCACCATGTACATTGGATGTGGCCACCACCATGGGTTTTGCCAGACAGTCTGCTTCTGCATACGCCTTTGCGCATGATTGCAACGGGGCGCGCACCTGTTCTGTTCTTTTTTGTTCTGAGCGGTTATGTGCTGACACTTGCTGTACAACGGCGCAAATCATTCAGAATGATGGACTGGTACTGGCGCAGAACTCTTAGGCTTTGTCTGCCTATTGCGGCAGGACTACTGCTTTCCCTGCTGCTCTACCAGATATGCCGGCATCACCCCATTTCCCATCAGCTTAACCCCTTTTTCTGGCGTGCTCAGTGGGGGCAGGCTCCCACATGGGAAGACTGGTTTGAGGAAACAACTCTTCTGGGCGATGTGACAGGTCAAGGCTACCCGCTGGATGCCGCCGTATGGTCTCTGACTCATGAGTGGCGGATCTCCCTTTTATTACCCCTGGCCGTGATATGGCGTCGGGTATGGATACCCACCATTCTGGTGTCAGCCATTGTGTCCATGGTGCTTATTTTTTCAGGTGAGGTCGCTCCAGATGTCACTCTGGGTAGAGGGGTGCTGAACGGTCTTGCCGCAACACTCTATTTTATTCTCTTTTTTGCGGCGGGTTATGCTCTGGCGGTGTCTGGAGCACGGTTACCGAAGGGGAGAGGTATCCGGATTGCGGCATGGCTTGCAGTGTTTGCCGGATGCTCCATAGGGCGGGACAGTGTGGTGCTGGTGGGGGCCTGCGCGCTTATCCTGCTGGTCAGTGATCCCGCTTCCCGGTCATCACGCCTGTTGCGGGGAGGCATTTGGCAGGAGTTGGGGAAAATTTCCTACAGTTTGTATATTACGCACCTGCCGGTTTTTCTGGCTGTTGTTGCATGGTTCGGGCTGTTTATGCCGCCGCTGGAAGTGGCCGGGCTTAGTGTTGTCAGTGCTATTCTGGTGGCTACGGTCTTTTTCTGGCTTGTTGAAATGCCGGCTCATCGGCTCAGTCAGTTTCACAGAAAGACAATACCCCGGCCAGCACTTGGCGGAGATATGTCGTCCTCTTAGAGCCCGTGTCCTGAGACCTGTTAAGACGGTTTGATGGGCGATGTCTTCTCTCATGGTCTGCCGTCAGGGCAGGCCATTGTGGATAGGGCGTGTGGCAGCTTTTGGCGGGGTGGAGGCTACTCTGGACGGGTAGTTCTCTCTGGTGTGGTTATCTGCGCGACCCGCCTGTTTATCTTGTGCTGCACAGTGTTGCGATTCTCTTTTGCAATGGTAGACGCCTGTGGCGTAGCCACGGTGGGATGGTGTTATGAACTCGTCTGGATTATTCGTTATTTTAAAAGCGTGTGGAGATGGCAGGAGCTTGTTCTTAAGGGACTAAAGCCCCGCCAGACTTATTGTGGCAGGTTCTTCACACAGGCTCGGTATGAGAGTTTCAGTTACAGGTTTGGATGACAGATTTCACGCCATCTCGTGCCTCAGGGTTTTCGCCATAAAAGCCGGGGCAACTGCTGTGATAGAAGTTTTTACAGCCAGAGAGCGCAAGCGCGATCAGGGCCATCAAGACGGTTTTCTTTCCTGTGCGCATGATCTCGTTCCCTCTCTGAAGTGCCCCGGTTCCCGTTGGGGGAGGGGTAATTCCGCCACCATTGCGCCATGAGGCTGAGAAAGCAAGCAAAGAGCGGAGGGACTGAACCCCGGAAGAGTGTTTTGCAGCGGGTGTAACTCCCCGTGATTATGTTTCTTGAAGCATTGTTCAAGGATGTGCCGGGCTGCCATGCCTCTCTCTATGGCGTGTTATGGCTGGCATGTCCGGTGGCTCTATCTCTCCAGGAGAGTGAACACTAAACAAAGGGCTGGTTTGCATAAAGTGGAGATGGGAGCGGTTCCGCATGGCCGTGACGTGGGGGGATTTTCAGGCTGTTGTTCAATTATCAGCCGGGTTGAACGTGGCCATTCTGAGCTTTGTGGATATCAGCCTGCCTGCTATCAAGGAGCGGAGGCGTGTATTTGCCAAGGCAAGGCAGGAGTTGGATATCTACCGTAAAAATCCACACAAGCGCACGGTTGAAGATAAGGCTACCCATGCAGAAGCTGTGGGGGAGGTGGACCGCCAGCTTTTTGATTTGTGGAAAGAGACATCCGCATTTGAAAGCATTGAAGACTCCCTCATGAAATCGACGGGTGTATTTGGTTTCTTTGGCGCAGTGCTGAGCATCAGTCTGTTATGGTATTCTGCGCTGCATTATGAAGAGGTTATTTCCGCTACTGGGGAAATTCTAACGGTTGTTTCCTTTTTTTCTCTGGCGGGTGCTTTTTTGATCAATTTTTTCACGGCATCCAAGGCGTCTCAGTATGCCAAACGGTGTAATGACCTTAGAACCCATATGCGTAAAAAGCTTTAAAATCGTGAGTTTTTTAAAAAGATCATATCAGTTTTGTATCTGCCTGCGTAAGGGTGAAGGCATGCACACTCATCCTGCCATGGTGTCCAGATTTTTTTATCCCTCAGAATGATTTTTTACGTGTACTCTTTTTCCGCTTCTGCGTTGCCGTTGTTGCGTGTTGAAAGGTTTTTCAGAGTAGCAAGATCCTAACATCATTTTTCTGACTGAGGAGAAAGAGGGATGCGGTCTGTCTGGCTAGGCTTGGTGTGCGGTGCAATGGGACTTATGCCATTGGCCACGGCACATGCGGCTCCCCCTGTAGAGCGGTTGGAAGTGCCGTCCGGTTTTCACATCTCCGTCTATGCGGCTCCTGTGCCAAGTGCGCGTGAAATGGCTTTAGGCGCACATGGAACGGTTTTTGTCGGGTCCATGACAGCAGGGAAAGTTTACGCGCTTTCCGGTTTTAAGGATGGAAAAGCAACCCAGATACGGACCATTGCGTCCGGCCTGAGTATGCCTGCGGGCGTCGCGTTTCATGATGGAGACCTGTATGTGTCTGACATCACTCATATTCTGGTGCTGCACGATATAGAGAACCATCTGGATAGTCCGCCAGAGCCACAGGTGGCGGTGGATAATCTTCCGTATGAGGAAGGGGACCATTCCTGGAAATTCATAGCCTTTGGGCCGGATAACCGGCTGTATGTGCCAATCGGGGCACCGTGCAATATCTGTAATGTGGGGCGTCAGTTTGGCCGGCTCATGAGCATGAAGCCCGATGGAACGGACCAGAAGGATGTGGCTTACGGCATCCGCAACACAGTCGGTTTCACCTGGCGGCCAGAAACACAGGCGTTATGGTTTACAGATAATGGGCGCGACATGATGGGGGATGACACGCCATCCGATGAACTGAACACGGTAACAACCCCGGATCAGTCTTTTGGATACCCTTTCTGCCATCAGGGGGATGTGCCTGACCCTGAGTTTGGCGGAAAGCACGCCTGCTCAGAATTTACGCCGCCCGCTGTTAATCTGGGGGCTCATGTGGCTGCACTGGGGCTGCGGTTTTATGAAGGAACGCAGTTTCCCTCTGTTTACAAAGGGGCGCTTTTTATAGCCGAGCACGGATCTTGGAACAGAAGCAAACTTGCCGGGTATCAGGTTGTTGCCGTTCCATTCGGGAAAGATGGTAATCCACTGGCTCCGCAAACTATTGTCAGCGGTTTTCAGAAGAATGAACGGTCATGGGGGCGGCCAGCCGATGTTCAGCCATTGCCTGATGGCAGTCTGCTGATCAGTGATGATAAGGCAGGGGCAGTGTATCGGCTGACATATGGGCCACACCAGTAGGCGGCCACCCTTTCGGATACTCCGCCTTGGCCCCATTGCAGACCGAAAGGCGGAGAAGCCGTTACGTCTTATTTGGTGCCGAACAGGCGGTCTCCAGCATCCCCCAGACCGGGGCGGATATAACCGTGTTCGTCCAGCCCGCGGTCTATGGCGCAGGTAATAACCGGCACATCCGGGTGGTGCTCCTTCAGGCAGGCTATGCCTTCAGGGGTGGAAAGCAGGCAGACAAACAGCAGCCGTTTTGCCCCTTTTTCCTTCAGGCGGGTGAGGGCTGCGGCCGCACTATGGCCAGTGGCCAGCATAGGGTCCACCACCACGCACCGGCGGGAGGAAATCTGGCTGGGCAGTTTGAGGTAGTATTCCACCGCTTCCAGTGATTCAGGGTCACGGTACAGGCCGATATGACCAACCGGGGCAAACGGCACCAGATCAAGCATGCCATCCAGCAGCCCATTGCCAGCCCGCAGAATAGAAATGAAGCACACATCCGGGCCTGCAAGCTGTTCTGCCTGCATGGTTTCAAGCGGGGTGGTGATTTCCACCGGCTCCATGGGCAGGTCCCGCGTGGCTTCATAGCACATCAGCAGGCTGAGTTCCCGCACCAGACGACGGAATCCTGCCGTTGAGGTTTCCACCTTCCGGAGGCGGGTGAGTTTATGCCGGATGAGAGGATGGTCCAACACAATAGGGGAGGACGCAAAGGGAGAAGGCTGTGTTGTCATGCCCGCTCTTTTACCCGCAGATGCGGGTGGAAGCTATGGCAGAAAAGCCGCGTACAGGGGCAAAACTTCCCCATGTACCCGTTTCGATAAAGAAAAGACTGTATGGGTGGTTCTTTTTGTCCTGCCCATACAGCCTCACGTTTTCCTTTGTCAGACGATCAAAAGCTGACGAATCGTCCCTTAGCGATGGCGGTGCGAGGGCCTCTGAGGTGTGGTGGCTGCCCCCACAGCCGCGCCAGTGGCACCGCCTGCCAATGCGCCAACTGCGGCCCCACCGCCGCCTCCAGCAATGGCCCCAATAGCGGCGCCACCCCCTGCGCCAATCAGCGCGCCAGAGCCTGCGCGTGCGCCGGTGTTATAACGGTCTCCACACCCAGCAAGGGCTATCAGTGCTGTCAGAATGGCAGCGGTTGCGACATTTTTTGAGATCGCTCTCATGGTTTTTTCCTTGTTCCGCTAGTATCAGGTGACTCTTCCGGCCACTCTGCTTCTCATCAGTCAAGTCTCACCGTCTATAACGGGTATTTGTTGAAAGACGTTTCATGACAAAGCAGAAAGCCATTGTTTTTTCAGTGTTTGACTAGCGTCCAGCAGTTCTTTTTTCAGCGTCTCTGCTAGCGCGGCCAGACTTATGTCTCGGCCCAGATGCACGGCTTGCCCAGCCCAGAGGGAAAGGTGCTCACCATCCGTTTGAGCAGACACCTTGCGCAGTGGTTGGGTAAGCGCATTCTGTATGGGATAGGGCAGGGTTGCCTTGCCTCTGCTGGTTCTCAGAAACTCATTTTGCAAACCACGGGCATACCGGCCTGAAAAAGCATTTGTCAGTTCCGTATCGGTGCCAAAGGGCTTGTTGAGCAAGGCCTTGCGATAGGGAGAAGGTAGGGAGAGGTCGGTGCTGGGCAGCAAGGCTGTTCCCATCTGGGCGGCACATGCGCCAAGAGCCAGCACGGCCAGTATGGCGCTCCCTGTGGCAATGCCGCCTGCCGCAATAAGGGGTAGCGAGACAGCAGACCGGATTTCCTGAAGGAGGGGCAGAAGCCCCATGCCCTGATCTTGCGCGGTCAGAAAACTGCCTCTGTGGCCTCCCGCCTCAATACCCTGCGCGCAAACGGCATCTGCCCCGGCATCCGCCCATGCCAGTGCTTCTGGCGTGCTGGTGGCTGTGCCCACAACGGCAATATTGCGGGCATGGCAGGCCGCTATCTGATCTTTGGAAAGCTGGCCAAATGTGCAGCTTAGCACCGCAGGGGCTTCGGCCAGAACGGCTTCAAACTGGGCCGGAAAGGACGGCGCGCATTTTTCGGGAACGGAAAAAGGGATGTTGTGCCACGCGTAAAGATCGGTCAGCCATGTCAGCGGAGCCAGATCTGGCGCGGTGGAGGAAGGCTCTTCCAGCACAAACAGGTTAATGCAGAAAGGGGCGGAAGTGGCGGCCCGGATGTTGCGGCTCTCCTTTTGTATGGTTTCAGGCTCCATCATGCCTGCCCCCAACGCCCCCAGAAAACCGGCCTGCGTTGCCTTGATGACCACGGAACTGTCTGAAACCCCTGCCATAGGGGCCTGAATGACGGGAAAACCCGGCGTAAGAAGGTTGGAAATCTCAGGGATCATGTGAGGCTCATAAGATGTGTAATAGATACATCTATTACAACGCCATGATGTTGCCAAATGTTCCCGGTGTTTTCAGGGCCCGGTCTTCCTTGGAACGTGCCGCTTTTATTCCTGCCATCCGGACGGTATGGCTTGAGGCAGGGCATATCGTCAGAATAACCGAACTGGCGCCCGGGCAGAATGACCCTGGCGCACTAAAGTATAAGGAGCGCGTTTCATGCAGCAGGAGCCGGTGCGCATCTGGATAGATGTGGAAGACCTGTTTGTGTATGCCCGCACCGCCACGCGCCCCAGCGGCATTCAGCGCGTGGTTCTGGAAATCTGCCACGCCCTGCGGAATGACGCCCAGATATGGCCTGCCATTCGGTTCGTGCGGCACACGCCTACAGGCACGGATTTTGTGCCCGTAGCGTGGGAGCAGGTAGAAGCGCTCAGCGCCCATCTGGCGGGCGGCGCGGCAGCGCAGCAGACGGGACAGGTGAGAACCGCGAGTGCGGAACCGGGTGGGGGGCAGGCTTCCCGTGTGCGACGTCTGGCTCAAAGTGTGCCGACTTCGCTGCGCGTTCCTGCCGGGCAGGTTGTGCGCAGCCTGTTGGCGGCGGGGCTGAGCTTGGGTGCGCTAGGGCAGGCCTCTGGCGCGTTTGTCAAGGATGTGGCGCAGGCTGAATGGCGCAACCGGCGGCGCGGTGCGGCGGAAGCAGGCGCTGCATTTGCCCCTCAGGCGGGCGATGTTGTGCTGACACTTGGCGCTTCCTGGACACATGCAAGCTATGGTGCCCTCCTGCACAGCATCAAACAGCGTTATGGGGTAAGAGCCGCAGTTTTGGTGCATGATCTGGTACCCTTGTTGTGGCCGGAGTGGTGTCGCCCTGGTCTACCTGCTGTTTTCCGCCGCTGGTACGGGGCTGTTCTGCCGGAATGTGATGTGATTTTTGCGAACTCCGAGGCCACGCGGCAGGATGTTCTCGCCTATGCGGCCCAGCACAGCCAACCCCTGAGCGCGCCTGTTGTCACATTGCCCATGGGCAGCGGCTTTGTGGCGGATGCCGCGCCGCGTGCGGTGGAAGAGGCCCGTCTTGTCTCCGCGTTGGGGAACTATGTGCTGTGTGTAGGCACGCTGGAAGCACGGAAAAATCATGCGGTTCTGTTTCGGACATGGCGGAGGCTGTTGCAGGCACGCCCGGCTGGAGCAGTGCCCAAACTGGTGCTGGCGGGCTGCCAAGGCTGGCTGGTGGATGATCTCATGCAGCAGATCCGTAATAGCGCCTGGCTGAATGGACATGTTGTGTGGATAGATGCACCCTCGGATACCCTGATGGCCCATCTCTATCAGAACTGCCTGTTTACGGTTTTCCCCTCTTTTTATGAGGGATGGGGGCTACCTGTGACAGAAAGTCTGGCGTGCGGCAAAGCCTGCCTTATCTCTGACCGTTCCTCCCTGCCGGAAGCCGGAGGGGGCCTGGCGGAGGCGTTTGACCCGGATAACGGCACGGATCTTCTGGCCCGCATCACCTGCTGGCTGGATGATCCGCAGGCGCTGAAGGAGCAGGAAGACGCCATTCGGGCCAGCTTCCGTCCGGTGCCGTGGAGCAAAGCCGTTGGTGTGTTGAAACAGGCATTGCTGGCATAAAAAACGCGCAACATCCCGGAAACGGGTTTGCAGCAAAGCCGCCAGTAGTGGCAGAAGGACCGCGGACGGACCGGGATCATCTTGGTCACGATTGATATTGAGTAGGGAAGAAGCGCCAGATGGCCGTAAATTACGCGACTGTCACGTGGGATCAATTGCATCGGGATGCTCGCCTGCTGGCTGAAGAGCTTGTGGCGAACATGCCGATCAAAGGCATTGTGGCCGTAACGCGTGGTGGGCTGATTCCGGCTGCCATTATCGCGCGTGAACTGAACTGCCGCCTTGTGGAAACCATTTCCGTGGTGACGTATGATGAGGAAGAGCGCGGTGAGCCGCGTATCATCAAATCACCGGAAGCCGCCGGGGATGGTGAAGGCTTTCTGGTAATTGATGATCTGGTAGATTCTGGTGTTACGGCGCGTGTTGTGCGTGAACGCCTGCCCAAGGCCTATTTTGCCTGCCTGTATGCCAAACCTGCCGGTAAAGCGCTGACTGACCGGTTTGTGGTGGAAGTGCCGCAGGAAACCTGGGTTTTGTTCCCGTGGGATACCGCGCCGCTGTTCGTGCCGCCGCTGGCCAGCAAGCCGATTGAAAGCGATAGCTGATTTTTTACCGTTATGGGCTTGCCAGCCGGAAGAATGCCGCTTAGGTTCCGCTGCATTCGGGGCGTGGCGCAGCCTGGTAGCGCGCTTGTTTTGGGTACAAGAGGCCCCCGGTTCGAGTCCGGGCGCCCCGACCATATAACATCTGGAGGCATTGTGATGCCGGCACGGATTTACAGGCAGCCTAAGCCAGCGGGTCAGTCAGGACTGGCAGGCACGCAGGATTGGGTGTTTGAATATGGGCAGAGCGCCCCACGACATCAGGACAGCCTGATGGGGTGGACAGGCAGCAGTGACACGCGCGCCCAACTGCGGTTGTATTTTTCCAGTTGTGAAGAAGCTGTGGCGTACGCACAGCGCAAACATATTGCCTTTGAGGTTGAAAAACCTGCTGAGCGCATCCGTGTTCCCAAAGTCTATTCAGATAATTTTGCATCCAATCGGATTCAGAACTGGACCCATTGATTTTCTGGGTATTCCTCGGTATCCGGAACGAACATCACGCGCCCTTAGCTCAGTTGGATAGAGCAACAGCCTTCTAAGCTGTGGGTCGCTGGTTCGAATCCAGCAGGGCGCGCCAGTTCTCTCTTTCCTCTTTCTCAAAATCTTGGCTGTGTGCTTTTTCAAGCAGGGTCTCAGGCTGTGTGGTAAACACGGGCCTGTTTCTGTACGTCGGCAGGCGTTCTGATTGAGGGGATTGGCGTTTTTATGCTCACTGTTCTGCATAGTCTTATTCGTCCTGAAGCAGAGATTGAGCATTGCGCGGAGATGTATTTTCGCGGTGGAATGCCAGAACCCGATCTCGCTGGAGCTGGTTTTGTACTGCCGGATGATCTGCCGCTTTCAGCCGATACGTTTTATAATGGCTTTTCTGTCGAGAAGTGGAAAAGTCTTGGCAGCATCAGCAGCCTTTTTCTAAAGGTGCGGGGTAGAGGGCAGTTTACGCTGGAACTCTGGCACCATGCGGCAGAGGGCGCTTCCTCCTGCCTGCAAACCTACACTTTTGATGAGACACAAACCCGCACCCATGAGTTTGCCATTACTGCATGGCCGCGTGTGGCGGAGGGGATGCTGTTTCTGCGCCTGAAAGGGAAAAGGCAGGCTGTTGTGGAGCAACTGTGCTTTGCCACGGATGCTTCCCCCTTGATGCAGCCCAAACTGGGCGTGGTGATTACGCATTTCAATCGGGTTGCTTATGTTACCCGCTCCATTGCACGCGTGCGAAAAGCCTTGCTGTCTGCCCCCCAGGATCAACAGCATATTGATTTTATTGTTGTTGATAATTCGAACACACTGGACCCAGCGACAGTGGAAGGTGCGCAGCTCATCCCTAACCAGAATTACGGGGGGAGTGGCGGCTTTGCACGTGGGCTTCTGTATTTGAAAGATCAGAAACACTACACGCACTGCCTGTTCATGGACGATGATATCTCGTGCGAGGTGGAATCCATCAAGCGTGCGTATGCCGTGCTCTCATACAGTCCTGATCCCAAGATCGGCCTGGCGGGGGTTCTGCTGGACGCCCAAAAACCATGGCTGGTGCAGGAAAAAGGCGCTGAGTTCCATCAGGGGCTGTTTCGTCCCCTGCACCAGAATGAAGAGATCCGTTCGGCTGCGTCTTTGCTTGCGCTGGAAACGGAGAAGGGAAGCCCGGTTTATGGAGGATGGTGGTTTTTCGCTTTCCGGCTGGACGCGATAGACTATTACCCATTTCCATTTTTTGTACGCGGGGATGATGCTCTGTTCGGGCTTATCAACCGCTTCAACGTGTTTACGCTGAATGGCATTGCCTGTTTTTCAGAACATTTCCTTTCAAAGGAAACGGCCCACACGCGGTATCTTGGGTTTCGGGCCTCTTTGGCCGTGTTTCTTATGGAAGGCGGCGGCACTTGGACGGCAGCGCTTAAACTGCTTTCCGCCAGTTTTTTGTGGTGCGCGCTTTCTTACCGGTATCAGAGCGCACATGCCATTACGCTGGCGTTGCGGGATGTCAGCAAAGGGGTTTCGTTCTGGCGGCAGACGCTGACATATCCGCCCAGCCTGAAAGAGATTGAGCACGAACAAAGCCACGGAGAAGATGCCGCTTATTTCAGGGATCATCCTTTTCTTGAAAAAGCGGCACCTGAGATGAAATTTCGGAAACTGCTCAGAGCAGTAACGTTGAATGGTCACCTGTTGCCAGATGTTCTGATGCGCAAGATACCAGCGTACGTGGGAGAATATACGCCGGGGCTGTTGTCGTCCGTTTTTTTACGCAGGCAGGTTGTGTACCGAAAATACGAGACCCAGAACGTGTTTGAGGCACGACTGGATAGAAAAATTTTTCTGGAAAAACTCTGTGCTTTTGCGTGGCAAGCGCTGTGGTTTACAGTGCGGTATGGGGTGCTCTCCAAGGATTATGGAAAAAACGCCAGAGCCTTGTGCTCGGAGGAATTCTGGCGGAGTGTTTACATGCAGAAGAAAGCGTAGGTGGCCCGTATCCTGCTGGGGCATGCTACGGTTCATTTTATCTGAGGCATTATTTCATCTGAAAAAGAACTGAGGGTCGGCATGATGAGAAGCGCGGCTGGAATAGAGTGCACTGTGGACGGTCAAACAGCCCGCCGGCAAAAAGTCCATCATCGGAAACGGCGTGGTGGTGCAGGCGTGTATCTGGCCGCTGGCCTTGCCGTGTGGGCCAGTAGTGTTGTCCCGCAGGGGCTGGCTGCCCCCGTGCAGGATGTTTCATCCTCTGTCTATGCGCCAATTGATCCTCAGAGGATGTCTGATGTCATGCGCGTTCTGGCGTCTGATGCCTTTGAAGGGCGTGCGCCCGGCACGCAGGGAGAGGAACGGACTGTTGCATGGCTGATTGAGCAGTATCAGAAAATAGGGTTGGAACCTGCGGGAGAAAATGGTGGCTGGATACAAACCGTACCGTTGCTGCGCACACGGGTTGGAAAACCCTCTGTTGCAAAGGTGAGTTTCCCTAATCAGGCACTTACTCTTCAGCAGAATAAGGATCTCTATTTTTCCACCGTCCGCCCGGTCAAACAGATTGAGATTGCCAATGTGCCCATGGTGTTTGTGGGCTATGGCGTGCATGCGCCGGAACGGGGATGGGATGATTTCAAAGGTGTTGATCTGAAAGGCAAGATTGCCGTTTTTCTGATCAATGATCCTGATTTTGAAGCGACTCAGCAAGATGCCGCCTATGGTCGTTTTGCCGGGCGGGCCATGACCTATTATGGCCGCTGGACCTACAAATATGAGGAAGCAGCGCGCAGAGGTGCCATAGGGGCGCTGATTGTGCATGACACGCCCGGTGCCTCCTACGGTTGGCAGACGGTTATTGCAGCCGGAGGGGAATCCTTTGACATTGTGCGCAATGGCAAGGATCAGACCGTGTTGATGCAGGGCTGGATTTCAGGCGATGCCGCAACACGGCTTTTTTCGGCAGCGGGGCTTGATCTGGCGGAAGAACGGGTCAAGGCACGTCAAACCAGTTTTGCGCCTGTTACGTTAAAAAATGCCGCATTTTCTCTCAAAGCGCCGGTGCAGACGGCAAACCTGAAAAGCCAGAATGTGCTGGCGAAAATAACCGGCACGAAAAAGCCCGATCAAAGCGTGATGTTTGGGGCGCATTGGGATGCCTTCGGCACAAGCACCAACGCGCAGGGGCAGATGGTAATGCGGCGTGGCGCGATTGATGATGGTTCCGGCATTGCGGGCGTTCTGGAAATAGCACGCGCGTTTAAAGCTGGCCCTGCACCCGAGCGTACGGTGGTGTTTGCAGCATGGACTGCCGAGGAACGCGGGCTGCTGGGCTCAGTCTGGTATGCGGCGCACCCCTTGGTGTCTCTTGAGAAAACGGCAGCTAATTTTACAATGGATGTGTTGCAGATGGCCGGACCATCCCGCACTGCGTTCATGGTGGGAGCTGGGCAGAATACGGTTCAGGAGGATGTGGCTGCGGCAGCGCGGCGGCAGGGGCGTACCATGAAACCGGAAGCCATGCCGGAACGTGGTGCGTTCTATCGGGCGGACCATCTGCCATTTGCGCGGGCCGGGGTGCCTGTGGTGGCCATGATGGATATGGCTGGCTACCCTGATCTGCTCAAAGGGGGCGTGCCCGCAGGCAAGGCGTGGCTGGAGGGATATATGGCCTGCTACCATCAGGCCTGTGATGCGTGGAGCCGCACATGGGATGTGCGTGGTGCAGCGGAGGATGTGGCACTGCTGTATCGCGTAGGACATGATCTGGCTTTTTCGCAAAAATGGCCGCACTGGAAAGAGACTTCCGAATTTGCGGGTATTCGTGATGCCAGCCGGGCCATGCGTAGGGACTAACGGCCCTCTAGCGCGCCCGTTTCCAGCCTTTGTCTTCCTGCCGCCAGTAGGCCAGCTCATGGCCTGCGGTTTTCAGGCTGGACCAGCGGGTGCGGGCCGCAGCGACGGCCTGCTCATCATGACCGTCAAACAGATCAAAAATCCGTTCAAACTGTGCACAGTTCTCACAGGCGCGGCTTTCCAGCAGAAACAGGAAAGGGGCGTTGTTCGGGGTGTCCTCTTCCGTGGTCAGCCAGATGGGCTGACGCTCGGGTAAAAGCACGCCCTTGCTGCCATGGGGCAGCCATGTGGGGTCAGAAACTTTCCATAGTGCTTTATCCACATCATCCAGCAGGGCTTTGCTCGTGCACCACACCGCAGCCTTTTGGCCGCTGGCCAGCGTGCGGGAAAGAAGCTGCGGCAGGGCTTCTGTCACGCTGGTGCGGGTAAGGTGGTAAAAGCCGATCTGCGTCATAATCCCGATTGTCCTGTGCTCTGGCCGAAGGAGTATAGCAAGCCTTCGGGCTGGCAGAAGGGGGTGTGCGTTGTGCCCTGCTGGTCAGGGCTGCTTTCTTCCATGTGTGGGGCACATGCGAGCCTCCCTTTGGGGAACGATCTTTTTCCGTCTGCGCTGGCATACCATGAAATGAAAGATGAGAAGGCGCAGATCACGCCGTCCATATCCCTCAGGCTAGCCTCATGGCGGAGGTTGTCTGGTGGTGTTTGATGCGGTGCAAGAAAGTAAGAGTGATCTGCGCGGATCACGTGAGGAAGGACAACAGAACACCATGCAAAAGACAGTCACGCTGGTCGATGGCACTGTTTTGCCCACACTGGGCATGGGCACGTGGAATATGGGGGAGGGGGACGCAGAGCGCAGGCGCGCAGAAATGGCCAGTCTTCAATATGGGGTCGAGGCCGGACTGAAGCTGGTGGATACCGCTGAAATGTATGGAAATGGCCGCTCTGAAAGTCTGGTTGGCGAGGCCATTTATCGGGAGCGTGACAAGGTTTTTCTGGTGACAAAGGTGCTGCCTTCCAATGCATCGGAAGATGGTGTGGCCAAGGCCTGCCGTAATTCCCTGCGGCGGTTGGGAACGGACTGGATTGATCTTTACCTGCTGCATTGGCGGGGTGGCGTACCGCTTGCTGAAACGGTGCAGGGTTTTCGCAAACTGAAGCAGGAAGGGCTGATCCGTAACTGGGGTGTCTCAAACTTTGACGTGGAAGACATTCTGGAACTGGAAAATTATGTGCAGCCAGGAGAATGTCAGGTGAACCAGATTTTATACAGTCTGGAACATCGCGGGGTTGAGTATGACCTGCTGGATGCTGACAGATACCGCAATATTGTGACAATGGCGTACTCGCCCATTGGGCAGGGCGGGGCGCTGTTGCAGAACAAGGCGCTTAAAGTGGTGGCCAGCCGCCACAAGACTTCAACCGGCCCGGCAACCGCAGCGCAGATTGCACTGGCATGGGTGCTGCGTCAGCGCAACATGATTGCCATTCCCAAAGCTGGTTCCATTGATCATCTGAAACAGAACATTGCCGCACAGGAGATCACGCTAAACGATGCGGATCTGGCTGAACTGGACCGTGCTTTTATGCCCCCAGAAAAGAAGGTCTCTCTGGAAATGATCTGAGAGGAAGAGTGCAAGGGGAGATCACGCTTTCCCTTGGAGTGAGTGGACGTAAAACAAAAGCCCACTTCTTTTATGAAGTGGGCTTTTGCCGAAATCCGGTTTGAAGAAAGCACGGTTCAGGCTTAGCCATGAGCGATAAACCGTGCTGCCAGGATTACAGGGTGACGTTCACACCAAACTGGAAGGAACGAACAACAGCCCCTTTCTGAGACCAGGAAGAGTTGTAGAGGTAGGAACCGTAAGTCCCGAAATCGTACGGGGAGCGGAACCCGAGCAGGTTGTAAACCGTGGCATAGAGGCGCCATTTCTGGTTGATGTTGTAGCTCACGTTCAGGTCAACATCCCACCAGTTGCGAATATGGCACTGTGTTGTGGGGGCAGCGGCACTCCCGGCCAGCAGATTGGCGCTATCCGAGCAACTGCGGGTGCCGGGACCGTTGGTGTCTTCAGCAACATTCTTGTAACCGCTGGTGTAATACACAGTCGGTGTAACGGCCAGGTTCTTCCAGATAAACGTGTTGGACCAGTTTGCACGCCAGCGCGGCGTGCCAGAGGCGGCAACGGCGTTGTACGGGGCCAGTGTGCCAGCCCAGTGCTGTACCTGCCCATTAGGCATGGTCAAGTTGAAAGAGTGAACATACGTGGCCTGACCAATGCTGATCAGCCGGATATTGCGCAGGACGCCGGGCAGACGGGTGTTGGCGTTGATTTTGAAGTCCACACCATCTGTCATCAGGCTTTTGGTGTTCACATAGCCAAGGTTCACCATATAGGGGCGAAGCTGCCCTCCGGGGTTCTGGGTATCAATCTGGTCCGATGTTACGCTTACGCCACTGGGCAGAGCGGCATCACCCCCAGCAAGCCAGGCGTTGGCGATTGTGGAAGCCCCCAGAGGATTGGCGGCAATGTAGCGGTTCTTCTTGATGTAGTAGTAACCAAAAGTCAGGTTCAACCATTTGGTCGGGCGGATGAGGGCATCGCCCGTAAAGTTGGTGGAAATTTCAGGCTTTAGGTCCGGGTTGCCTGCGGTGTTCTGCCCTAGATAATACGCCTGAGCATAGCTGTTGGGCGTGCCATTGGCGTTCAGATGCTGGTTGATGAAGTTCTGGTTGGTGATGTTGTACGTGGTGTAGGCCACGTTCATACCATTGGTTTCCGCAAAGCTGGGCACGCGGAACCCGCGGGAGAATGTGCCGCGTAGTGTGAATTCCTGCACCGGCGTTACACTAAGCGATGCTTTGGGAGAATAGCGGCCAAAACCTGCGCCTTGCGCGTAATGATCATACCGGCCGGAGATGTCGGCCGTTACCATTTTGTGGAAAGGAAGCCCCAGTTCCCAGTAGCCAGATTCTACCCAGCGGCTGCCTTGTGCATTGAAGGGGTTGATGTAGCCTGTCCACTGCGCATCCGGGTTGTTGCGGTCATAGGGGTTTGCACTTGGGTCGTTCAGGGCTTCCCACCGGATATTGCCGCCAATGGCCAGGTTGGCCATGCCGCCTGGCAGATGGAACAGCCCTTTGGTGACATGCATGTCACCCGAATATTCCTGAGAACGGGCGTTCATGACATTTTTGGGTGCGATGGAGTTCAGAACTGCTTCACTGTTCTGGGAAGGATCAACAAAATTGTAGGTTCCGTTGATGATGGCATTCTTCAGCCCGGCAATGGTCGGCACACCAGTAATGGTCTGCTGAAGCAGGGTGTTCATGCCCGTGAAATTGACATCCCAGTTCCAGTCAGACCCCCAGTGAGAGGCGGCTGAACCGGTGTAGCGCAGGGCGCCACGGAAGTTCTGGCTGAACTGGCTTGTTGCTGGCGTCAGATCACCAAACTTGTAGTAAACCTGTGCATCTTCTCCCAATGGGTTGTTGGGGTTGGGTTCTCCGTTGGGGAGATACGCGGGCAACGGCGTGCTGTACGTATCGGCATTGCGCGATTGAGAATAGGCACGGGCGTTATACGGCGTTCCCGTATATTGGGAGAGGGCCTGTGAGTATGTGAACATCGCGGTGAGCTGCGAGCGCTGTGACACGTTTACAGTCAGATGCGCAGTTGCACTGATACGGCGCAGGGATGGGGAAACCTGATAATAATCTTTGGCGAGATCCTGTGAGCACGCCTGGCTGGTGCCAGATGCGCCAGCCACGGAGCCTGTTACCACAGAACCATATTTACCGCAGCCTGCTGCCTGATTGAGAAGCTGCCAGGGGCCGGTACCACCTCTCTCGCCATCGCTGGGGCGTATAAGGGCCACGGGTGTTGCGGCAAAGTTGGAAATGCCGCCAGCACCGTCTGATACGTTGGTAATACCGTTAATGCCGCCTAGCCCGGAAAGATCACTGGTGTTGAAAGGATAGTTGAGCTGCCGGTTATAAATGGCATCATCCTGCTGGTATTCGGAGTTCACGTAGAAATTGTAGCCATCACTATGCAGATCACCTACGCCGTAGGTGGCATACAGTTTCTGGTGCCCGCCATAGCCGCCCTGTGTTAGGCCGCCTTCCGCGTTGCCTTCAAACCCTTTGATCTGTTTACGGGTGACATAGTTGATCACCCCTGCCACAGCATCCGCACCATAAAGAGCGGAGCCTGCGTCTTCCATGGTGTCCACTGTTTCCATGATGGACGAGGGCATCCAGTTGGTATCAACAAAGTTCCGCTCTCCATCATCAGAAAGCGGATAGTAGGACAGGCGCATGCCGTCCATCAGCACCAGAGTTGAATCGGTTGAAAGGCCACGCAGGGAGGGGGCGGAGGCCCCACCAGCAAAGGCGCCGTTGGCCGAAAAGGAGTTTGTGAGCGTGCCTGAACCGTTGGAGGAGAGGGACTGCAAGGCATCTGTTACGTTGGCAAAACCACGGCGCTGCATGTCCTGCTGGGAAATGCGCGTGATGGGAATCATGCCTTTCAGGTTGGGGTCCCGGAATAGGGAGCCCACAACGGTTACATTTTCCTGTTCGGGTTCTGGTGCCTTGATGGACTTTGCTTTGGCAATGGTTGCGCGTGCGTTGCTTTGTGCCGGAGCAGCGGCAGGAGCCGTTGTGGCTGTGGTGGCGGGTGTTGTCTTTGCCTTAGTGGCTGCACGGGCTTTTTTGCTCGGCGCGGGCTGGGCCGTTGGCGCGGAAGCGGGTGCGCTGACTGTCTGGGCATGGGCGGCAGAAAACACAAAGCTGCTCATGGCTGAAACAGTCAGCAGGAATAGCTTTTTACTGTAGAGACCGCGGGGTATCTCCAGGTTCAGAGGGTGTGCGCCCATATATTCTGCTCTCCGGAGCTCGTAATTAGCTTAATACGCTGTTGAGTTGTTTTTTTTTGCACATTGAGAACGAGCCATATAATATTATGGAGAAAGAATACTGTATTTTTTCTATGGGTTGTTCAAAATGAACGTCCAGAATCAAGAAAAGAACAAACAGATCCTCAGGCAATATTTGCCTGCTCCAAAAATACTTTCGGTGTTCATGTGCAACGTTCTGAAATCTAGGGAGCGTTCTGTCATTCCGTCAACACGCATTAGATATGCAGATATATAAAGTGACCCCTGTGTTGCAAAGATGAAACATAAAGGCCGTAGTCTTGCCTGTTTTTGCTCTTTACCCGCGCTCGGAGGCTGACCTTTTGGACAGTTTTTAAAAAGGAGAAGCGAGAAGGGAAGCCACATAAAAACAGATTCTCAGAGCCAAGCCCCCAGAGAATCCGGACGATGATGCAAAGCGGAATGGGGCGCGTCAGTCTTCCGAGCGGGGGCGGCGGCCGATATGAACGGTCAAGACCAGAGGCTGGTTCTTCCGCTGCACGGTGACTTGTAAATCCGTGTTGGGGCGGGCGGCGGCAATGGCGCGGATCATGCTGCGGGCCGTGTCCATGTGTTCGCCTGCCATGGCCGTAATGATATCGCCTTTTTTCAGACCGCCGCGCGCAGCAGGGCCGTTACGGTCCACTTCCGCCACAAGGGCGCCATTGTGGGTGATGATGTCTTCCAGAGTGGCGCCCAGCCAGCCCCGGTCAAGATGCCCATCATGCCATAGGGAATTGACAATGGGGATGACAATCTCGGACGGGATGGAAAACCCAAGCCCCACAGAACCACCGGTGGGGGAGACAATGGCGGTGTTCAGCGCAATCACCTGTCCTGCCAGATTGAAGGTGGGGCCGCCGGAGTTACCGGGGTTGATGGGGGCATCAAGCTGAAGGAAATCATCAAACGGGCCGGTGCCAATATCCCGCCCGCGAGCAGAGACAATGCCTACCGTAACGGAGGACCCCAGCCCGAAGGGGTTTCCCGCTGCCACAATCCAGTCTCCAACCTGCACAAGGCGGCTGTCCCCCCATTGCACGTAAGGCAGAGGGGTGTTGCTCTGAATTTTGATAACGGCAATGTCTGTCAGAGGGTCAATGCCGAGAAGCTGGGCGGTGTATTCCTTACCGTCTACCAATGCGACGGTGATTTTGTCAGCATCCTCCACCACATGCCCGTTAGTGACAATCACGCCGGATGGATCAAGAATAAAGCCCGAGCCCGCGCCCAGAACTTCATCGCCATGTTTGCGCATCCGTTCCCGGAAGCGGCGTTCCAGTGGGGTGCCTTTTACGGCGGAAGGTAGTTTTTTTCGTTTGTCAGAATCGGAATCCCGCGTCACGGCAATGTTGACAACGGCGGGCACCACCTTGCGCACCAATGGCGCGAAGGATGTAGGGCCGGGTGGGGCGACCAACGGGACCGCAGGGGCAAAGGTAGGCAGCGGTTGCGCTTGAGCAGCGCCTGCTGTGCTCTGGGTTGCGGACAGGCAGGCGGCAGCAACAACAGGCAGGCTGCGCAGGAGTGTCTTCATCGGGCCGTGGTCAGGTTTCCAATCATGGTCACTTCTGCCCTTGTTTCCTGCTCTGGCGCAATGGTGATGTGCCCTTGTTGTAACATTACAGGGCGGAATGTCATGAAAACATCACGCTTTACCCAACGCCTTAACGGCGGGAGGTCCGTGGTTTTGCGGGGGCGAGGGCTGGGTTTTCAGGCCATTCGTGCCGGGGATAACGGCCGCGCATGTCACGCCGCATATCCGCCCAGCCCCCTTGCCAGAAACCTGCAAGATCCGCCGTAATGGCCTGCGGTCTGCCTGCGGGGGAGAGGAGAGCCAGCCGGAGAGGCACCCGCCCACCGGCAAGCTGGGGCGTTTTATCCGTGCCGTAAAACACCTGTGCCCGTGCTTCTGCAACCGGCACAGGCTGCGTGTAATCCACTTTGGCGGTGCCACCGGGGAAAGGCAGGCTGGCGGGCAGATGCGTATCCAGCCAATTTGTGCGGGCATAGCCCAGATGGTTGCGGAGCAGTGTGGTGAGATCCAGCTCCTTGAGGTCCGTGAGGGAAGAGAGCCCCTCTAGCCACGGGGCCAGCCAGTCTTCCATGCTGTCGGCCAGTGCCGGGGTTGAGAAAACCGGCCAACCGTCTTCCACGCCATGGGTACCGCCGGGCAGCGTGCGGGCCAGTTCTACACGGGCCTGAAGCTGGCGCGCGGCATCGCTCCATTCCAATGCGGTATCGGGGGTTGCTTTGGCTTGGGCCAGAAGCAGGGCGGAGGCATCTCCACTCTGCACTTTTTCTGTACGGTCCCGCAGGACAAGGCAGCCAATACGGGTGCGGCGGCGGGCCAGAATATTGCCTGATACGGAATCAAGCGAGGTTTCAACCTGCTCCTTTGTGCGATCCAGCAGCGCCGGAGGCAGGGCGTTGAGATCAAGCGGAGCGGCCAGCCGGATTTCGGCAGAGGTGCGGAGGTGCAGGCCAGCCACGGCCAGCAGTTTTTTTTCCGCCAATGGGTCATCACGGCGCAGGCGGGCGTTGGTGCCGCTGGAAAGGCGGAAATTTCCAGCTTCCCCGCGAGAGAGCGCAATACGGTCCGGAAAACCCGCAGCCAGCAGGGCGGCAGGGTCTCCCTGTGCGGGATGCCGGGCCTTCAACCCTAGCCGAAGGCGGAAGCGGGATGCGGCCTGCCGAATACGGGCCAAGGCTCCTCGGTCTGCATCGGGATGATCTCCCCCCGCTATCAGGTCCAGCCGCAGAGAAATATCCGCCGGCGGGATGGGAGGAGGTCCAGATCGGCCAGCAGCACGCGGGCGCAGCGGGTCCCGTTCTTCAAGCAGGGCGGCAAGGTCTGCCGCCAGTGCGGCTTCTTCTTCCGTATTGGCCGCCAGCATCATGGCGGCCAGACGTGGGTGGGTGCCCAACGCCGCCATGTTGTGCCCAAGTGGGGTGATTTTACCGGCGTCATCCAATGCACCAAGCATAGTGAGCAGTTCGCGCGCGGTCGCTACGGCGCTGCCCGGAGGCTGATCGGGCAGAGGGAGCGGGGCGTCATTTTCCCCCACGCTATCCGCCCATAATGCTGTTGCCAGCACAAAATCGGCCAGATCGGCTTCCAGAATTTCCGGTCGGTCATGTTGAGGCAGGCCGCGTTCCGTGGCGGAGGTCCATAAACAGATGGCGGTACCGGGCGCTTCTCGCCCTGCACGCCCCGCACGCTGGCGGGCGGCAGCCTTGGAAATACGCACCGTTTCAAGGCGGGAGAGACCTGCACCGGCATCAAAACGGGGTGCACGCCGAAAGCCACCATCAATCACCACGCGCACACCCGGAACAGTCAGGGATGTCTCGGCAATGGACGTTGCCAGAATAACCCGTCGCTCGCCTGCGGCACCGGGGCGCAGCACACGGGCCTGCTCCGCCGGGGGGAGTTCTCCGTGCAGGGGTAAAACGGTGGCGGCGCAACCATCCAGAAGCTGCATGGTGCGCCGGATTTCGCCCGTGCCGGGCAGAAAGACCAGAATATCCCCTTCAGTCTCAGCCAGCGCCTGCCGCACGGCGGTGGCGGTTACGTTTGTCAGATCGCGTATATGAGGGATGTCCCGTTTGGCATGCTGCACGGTGAGCGGAAACATGCGTCCCTCACTGGTGAGCACGGGGGCGTTCATCAGGCTGGCCAGACGCTCGGTTTCCGCTGTGGCGGACATGGCCACCAGCCGCAGGTCAGGCCGTAACGTGCGTTGCAGGTCCAGACAAAAGGCAAGAGCAAGGTCTGCCTCCAAAGAGCGTTCATGCACTTCATCTACTATCACGCAGGCCACGTTTTCCAGCATGGGGTCCCCCAGCAGACGACGCAGGAACAGACCTTCCGTGAGCACTTCAATGCGGGTGGCAGCAGAAATGGCGGCATCCAGGCGGGTGCGGTAGCCCACAAAGCCACCAACCTCTTCTCCCATCAGTGCGGCAATGCGCTGGGCGGCGGCGCGGGCTGCCAGCCTGCGGGGTTCCAGCATGATGATGCGATCGGCCTCTCGCCGCCACGGCGCATTGGCCAGAACCGGCGGAACAGTCGTGGTTTTACCCGCACCGGGCGGGGCGACCAGAATGGCGGAGGGTGGATGCCCCGCAGACGGTTCCCGTGCAAGAGCCGCAAAAAGGCCGGGCAGGGCGTCCTTTACCGGAAGACCATCAGCCAGAGAGAACAGATCCTGAGTGTGAAGCGGTGTGGGCATAGCCGCTTTATGGCTCTGCGCGCCGCGCACGGCAATGTTTGCGCGCCAGGAAGAGGTAGGGCTGCCAGGAGAAAAACCCTGCAAACGCGGACCGAACTGTTGTGGTTTATCACACAACTGTGATATGCGACTGATTCTCATTTACGAAATAGAAAGTAAGGGTGTGGTGGCGGTTCAACAGGCGGCGGGGCGCGTGGCAAAGCAGGGCAACAGGAAGCTGACAGCACGAAGTGCGTGCCAGTATGGCGTTTTTCTATGGAGTATGATGGCTGGACTGCCGGTTATGGTGGCGCAGGCAGCCGATACGGATGATGCCGCCAAAAAGAAAAGCCAGCAGCACCAGACCACTGACAATGATATGCCCAGCAGTGTGGAAAGCCTTGTGGTGCAGGGCGAGCGGAACAGAAACGCCACAACGGATGGTACGGGTAACTACGTGGTGAAAGCTGTTTCCATGAGCAAGATGCTGATGCGGCTGGATGAAATTCCACAGTCAGTATCTGTTCTGAGCCGCCAGCAGATGCGTGATCAAAACCTCAATACCGTGGATGATGCGCTCAAGCAGGTGCCGGGCGTGAATGTCAACCTGTATGGCGATGGCACAGCCGGCATGACCGCCCGCGGGTACGCGCTAACCCCTCAGTTTGATGGTGTGCCCTCTACCGGGGGGCTGCAAATGGCGCAGCAGTTTGATGTGGCTATTTATGATCGGCTTGAAGTACTGCGTGGCCCTAACGGGATGTTTCAGGGATCGGCTCCTCCGGGCGGAAGTGTGAACTTTGTGCGCAAGCGGCCGCTGGATCATTTCAAGGCGCAGGGGTCTTTCAGTGGTGGGTCATGGAACAATTTCCATGCGGATGCAGATGTTACAGGCCCGCTTACGGCTTCAAAACGTGTGACAGGCCGATTTGTTCTGGCGGGCACGGATCGCGATTATTTCTATCAGAAAGCGCATGATCGCCGCTGGACGGCGTACGCAGATATTGATGTTCATGTCACAGATCATACCACCGTGTCTCTGGTGGCCATGGGGCAGAAAAACGATACCACGCGCTTTATGGGGCTACCGCGCGCGACTGATGGCAGTGATCTGCATTTGAACCGGAACAGTTTTGTGGGTGCGAACTGGGGATATACCACCTCCCCCATGTATGAACTGGGCGGCGAACTGGAGCATCGCTTTGGCGGTGGATGGCGCGTGCGGCTGAGTGGCCGCCACCGTGTGACAGATAACAGCCAGCATTATAGCTATCTCAATAGTCCGGTTACAGCACAGAAACGCGGTAATTTTGTTGTCTCCACAGCTTCTATCCATGATCAGTATGATGGTGCAGACCTCTATTTTACCGGCCCTGTGCGCGTGTTGCGTCATAAGATCGATCTGTTGATTGGAGGGAATTATGATTCTGATGTGATGGTGGATGGCGGAGCATCGCAGTCATGGCGGACGGATACTTCCCTGACCGGACTGGATATTTTCTCTCCTGCCATTTCAAGCACTATTGAACCCGCTCTCACCACCATGTATCGGGAGCCCACCAGACAGGGAGGGGTATATGGGTCAGCCCGTGTTCATCTGTTGCCTTCTCTTGAACTGATGCTGGGCGGGCGGTTAAGTTTCTATGAGTATAAATACAAAAATATTTCGAGAAACACGCCTTATGTCATCAGCCAGAAAAACAACGCGGTGCCAACACCGTATCTGGGGCTGGTGTGGCATGTTGTGCCTAACCTGACAGCATATGCCAGTTTTACGGATACGTTTTCTCCGCAGTCAGCCTACAGCCTTTCCGGACGCCTGAAGCCTGTTCAGGGGCAGCAGATTGAAGGGGGCCTGAAAGGGAATTTCTTTCATCGCAAACTGAATGTCACTCTTTCCGGATACAGGGTGATTGAGCGGAATAAAGCGATGGCGGAAGGGGACATGGAGCCCATTTGTGGCCGCTCGGGCACCAGCACCTGTTACCGGGCCGCAGGCAAGGTGCGCAGTCAGGGGGCAGAAGTGGAAATGATAGGCCGCCTGCTGCCGGGGTGGGATATCAATGCCAGTTACACCTACAATGATAACGTTATTCTGAAAGACAGCACGGCCTCTCTGGTCGGGCAGGCTTATACACCCAACTCACCCAAGCATCTGTTCAAACTCTGGACCCATTATCGTTTTGCCCCGCCGGAGGTGACGCGCAATGTGTGGAGCGTTGGTGGCGGCCTGACGGCGCAAAGTGGCACTTTTGGAACGTCCCGCACGGTGACACAGGGGAGCTACGTTGTTGCCAATGCGCAGATTGGCTATCAGCTTCGGCCTGAACTGAACATTACTGTCAACGTCAACAACCTTTCCAATACACGTTACTTTCAGCGCCTCGGAAATATCTATTACTACAACTACTATGGCGAGCCGCGAAACTTTATGGCCACGGTACAGAGTGTTTTCTAAAACCTGTTTGCAGGGAAAGAAAAACCCCCTCCTGAGTGAAGGGAGGGGGGAAAGTCTTTAGTTGCCTGATGAGGATGTGGTGCTTTTTGTCGTGGGCACCTTCAGATAACTGGGCTTGGGTGAAAGCGTTTTGGGCTTTGCGGTTGATGAGGTGCTGTCATCGCCCTCACCAGCAGGGAACACTGGGTCAGGTTCACTGCTGGAGGGTGATGCGGCGGGTGCCGTCGTGTTCTGAGGAGCCTCCGTGCCCGGCACGTCCACCTTGGGTGTTGTAATATTTGGCACCTCTACTTTTGGGGTGGTGATGGGCGCGTTTGTTGGCTCGGTGGTGGGCGAGGCCGGTTCCGCTGTGGATGTGGTGGGAGAGGTGACAGCCTGCGTTGTGGCAGCAGCGGCAGGAGCTGCGAGTGTGGCAGGGGTGCTCTCACCGGGTTTGCCCAACTGCTGGGTCTGAATGGCAGAGCCGACGGGTGTGCCCCCGGCATCCACAAGCCACGTGCTTAAGGAATGGCGAACCTGATATTCAAGTTCCACATTCATCCGCTGCATCATGTTCTGTGTGATTTCGTAAAGATTGGCCGGGCTATCCGCATCCCCTTTTGAAAGGTCAGGGTGCACGGTGCTGCTTACATGGGCCTCAGCATGGGCGGCTTGCGTGCCACCGGGGTTGAGGATGTTCAGATGCACATCAATCTGCCCGTTCAGCGTGCCACCGGCATTATGCAGGATGGAGGCACGGTCAATCACGAACTGGGCGGTGCTGCCGTTGTTGCTGGCTGCGGCCAGCCGATCCTGAACCATCTGGCGTACAGCCTGAACGGGGGGCGTGGGGGCACGCGCGCCAATATCGCCGGGAACAGGGTTGGTCACGGTATTGTCCACCACTGAAAGCGTGCTGACATTCAGGTTCATCTGGCTGAGGTAATCATAGCGCAGCGGGGCAAAGTGCGTGGGTTGCTGTTCGCTCGCACAGCCAGCCAGCAGGGCTGGCAGCACAAGGGCGGCGGTGAGCGACAGGCGTAGCGGGCGAGAGAACAGCGTCATGGTGTGGACCCTTTCTAGTCAAAGATCCCGGATCAAACTCGGATGAAGGCAGGAGCCGAGACTCTGCCCGGCCAAATCCTGCCTTCGGCGGCGGCGGCGGTCAACGGCCCGTTATGGTGCGTGCTGCGCTTCCTATCCGGGCTGGCATGCAGTAGGGTCCGGCCATCAACAAGGAGAGTAAGTGTGGAGCGTAACCCGAGTTGCCCGACCTGCGGCTGTGAACACGTTTATCTGGATGGCAGCCTGTGGATCTGCCCGGAATGCGGGAACGAGTGGAGCCAGGACGCCACGGGCAACGATGCAGCGGAAGATACCAGCGTTGTGAAAGATGCCAACGGAAACGTTCTGACCGATGGCGATACCGTGACCGTTATCAAGGATCTGAAAATCAAAGGGTCTTCTCAGGCGGTGAAGGGTGGCACCAAGGTCAAGAATATCCGGCTGACCGATGGTGCGGACGGGCATAATATTGCCTGCAAAATTCCCGGTTTTGGCGCGATGAATCTGAAATCTGAATTTGTGAAGAAGTCCTGAGGAGCCATCTTTCCTAGGGATCAGAGGCTTCCCGAAAGGGGCAGGACGGTTTTTGAGAGCCAAGTTGCCCATCATAAAAACGTCCTGTCAAAACACTCTGTCTGCAAGCCCGGTGCCAGTGCATCGGGCGTACAGCTATTTGGTGTTTTTGTGCACATAAAGGCGGGCATCCTGACCCGGACAGCCCGCCGCACCAAGCCGCCCGAACTTGTTTTTCATTTTGGTGCTCTTTTGTCGGGAAGCCTTGTGTAGAAAAGGGCGGGGCTTTCAAAGGCCTTCAGGCAATTTTGACTGCATCATTTCTTTTCTATCAATTTTGCGGCCATCGACGATAAAGGTGCCGTCCCCTACCGCATGTAGGGTCCGTTGTTCCTTCCGGCTGGTGTCAAAATAGGCTTCAAGTCCTTCCAGAATAAGAATGTTGTGGCGGTCAATTCTGTCCACCAGCCTGCACTCGATATTGGCGAGGCATTCCTTGATAAGAGGCGCTCTAACATGGGCTGCTTTGAGGGGCGTGAGCGCGAATTTATCAAATTTGTCAGTATCTTCGCCTGAGCACGTGCCGATCCCCACCACGGTATCAATCATGTCCACAGTCGGAAGTGAGATCACGCACTCCTTTGTTTTTGTGAGTGCGGTATAAGAATAGTTCCATGGTCCGGTGGTAATGGCAAAACTGGCTGAAAAATCCAGCACCATGCTCCATGTTAGAGTCATGATATTGCTTCTGGTGCCATCATGCGTGGTGATCAGAAGAACCGGGCCGGGTTCCAGCAGCGTAAAAGCGCGGTTGAGGGGCAAATGCTTCATGTCATCCTCTTCTGCTCACGTCTGTACACACTGGCACAGTCTTGGTGAGAGCGCTCTTCTAAAAAGCCAGTGCTTTCAAAGGGCAAACTCCAGCAGATCTGACGCGCAACCGGGCTGAACGTTACAGACTAAAAGAGGCGTCATGACGCTGGAAGCAAAACGGCCCATGCAACAGGGCTGTGTGCATGGGCCGTTAAGGGATGTCTTGTTTAACAAAAGCCGAAAAAAGGGAGGAGGTTTCAGCCTGCGTGAGGCGAAATATCCTTCCGGGGAAAGCGGAAGTCGATGTTGCAGAACTCACAGGTCATGACAATCTGGCCGTCATCCTGTGCCATATGGTCCAGATCATCATCCGGGAAGCCCTGAAGCACATCGGCCAGACGCGCGCGCGAGCAACGGCAACCATAGGCCAGCGCGCGCGGGTGGCCTATTTGCAGACCTTCCTCATGGAACAGGCGATACAGGAGATCAGCCGGAGGCAATGTATCGTCCAGCAGTTCCCGGCTGGTGAGGGTGGTCGCCAGAATGGTCGCTGTCTCCCAGCTTGCATCGGCATTCTCATCTCCCACCACGTGAGAGCCCCCTTCACCCGCAATACGCTCCAGCACCAGTCCACCTGCGCGCCAGCCTGCATCGGTCATTTTGCAGCTTAGATAGATCCAGCAGGCGTGCTGTTCACTGGTGGCGAAGTAGTGGGAGGCCATGGTGGCAAGATCATCTCCCGCAATGTCCACAATACCCTGATGCCGCTCCGTATCCGGTCCCTGATCCACGGTCAGGGCAAGATAGCCATTGCCCAGAAGATCGCGGTCCGTCGGGTTGGGTGTTTCTGCCAGAAGCGCGTTCAGGGCGTCTTCATCCGTGCGGGCGTAAAAGCGCAGAGCACCCGTATCCGTGCAGTCCGCAACCAGCATGGTGACAGGACCATCGCCCTTGATCTGAAGAGAAAAAGAGCCCTGAAACTTCAGCGCGGAGGCCAGTGCCGCCACAACAGTCAGCGCTTTGCCTGCCAGCCGGGTGACGGGGGCAGGATGGTCATGACGGGTCAGCAGCACATCCGCCAGCACGCCAAGGCGGATCAGCCGTCCGCGCACGGGGCGGCCTTGCAGGAAAAACGGGGTTATGCCGCCCGGCACAACCAGATCAGGCACATCGGGACGGTCACGGTCAAGAAAAGCGGGGGTTTGCATGATGGGGGGCCTTGAAAAAAGAAAAACGGGCAGAAAGTGCGCGGAGGCCATCCACATAAATGCTTGAGAAAAAGCATCCTATGGCTGGCGGCGCTCTTCTGCCCGCGTCAACACGTTCTGCTTTAAATGGCGCTTGAAATGTCCAGTTCAAGCTTTTCCAGCTTCTGTTCAAGCGCCCGGCTGGTTTCAGCATCCATGTCCAGCCCATCTTTCAGAGCGCGTAGCAACCCCTGACGGCAGGCATCATGGGCGCGGTCCAGATCAGCAGCACGGCCGCATCCTGCCAGGCAATCCAGATAGGAGGCACGAAACGGAGCCAGCTTGTCTGCCGGGAAAGGCAGGGTTGCCAGAATTCTGTCCAGCGAATCTTCCACCCAGCCGGGGGCGGCGGGTGTTTCTTCCGTGCTGGTAGGGTGTGCGTTCTCCGTACCGCTCATTGCTTATTCCTTCCCGAAAGAAAGCCAGTCTGCGCCGCCCATGGCCCATGCCAGCACACCTTTCTGGGCATGCAGGCGGTTTTCAGCTTCATCAAACACCACGGATTGCGGGCCTTCAAACACGTCCTTTGTTACTTCCTCACCTATATGGGCAGGCAGGCAGTGCATGAACAGGGCATTGGGGGCTGCAAGCGCCATCAGGGCAGGATTGACCTGATAGGCTTCCAGCTTGGCCATGCGGGTGGCGGCTTCTTCTTCTGAATCAGACATGCTGATCCAAGTGTCCGTCACCACGCAATCAGCACCTTTCACGGCTTCACGCGGGTCGGCGGTCCATTCCACCGCGCCCCCTTCACGGGTGGCCCAGTCGAGCACGTCCTGCGGTGGGCGCATATCTGGCGGGGTGGCGGCACGCAGTTTGAACCCAAAGCGCACGGCCCCTTCAATCAGGGACACCAGCACATTGTTGCCGTCACCGGTCCAGGCAAAGGTGCGGCCTTTTACGGGGCCGCGATGTTCTTCAAACGTCAGAATGTCAGCCAGAATCTGCACCGGGTGAGAGCTTGGTGTTAGGCCGTTGATAACGGGCACGCTGCTCCATTTCGCCAGATCAAGCAGGGAGCTTGTCTTGCCGGTGCGCAGCACCAGCGCATCTACAAAGCGGGAAAGCACGCGGGCAGTATCGGCAATGGTCTCCCCCCGCCCCAACTGCATTTCGCCCGGTGTGAGGATAATGGCGTCCCCCCCAAGCTGGCGGATGCCTACTTCAAAAGAAACGCGGGTACGGGTGGAGGGTTTGGAGAGGATAATGCCCAGCATCCGCCCGGCCAGTGGCAGGCGCGGGTGCAGAGGGAACCGCCGCCCCTGCTGCATGGTCTTCATGCTGCGGGCAACATCCAGAATCTGGCGCAGGGTTGCTGCGTCCAGATCTTTCAGGTCAAGAAAATGGCGCGGCCCGGCCTGGGTCTGGGTAGGGGAGACGGTGGAAAGGGCAGCGCTCACGGGGTTGGCTCCAGAACTGTCTTGTTATTATGGCTATTGGAAAAAATGGCCTGCCGCAGGCGGGATACCGCTTCCATGCAATCTTCTTCCGTAACGGTAAGGGGCGGCACCAGACGGAGAACATTGTCTCCGGCCGTTACGCACAACAGGCCAGCATTTTGTGCGGCAGCTTGCACTTCCCCTACTGGCGGCACGCAACGCAGGCCGATCAGCAGGCCAAGGCCACGGCGTTCGGAAAACACGCCCGGCGCTTCTTTCACCAGTTTATCCAGCTGGGTGTCCAGCAGTTTGGCGCGGGCCTGCACCTGCTCAAGAAAGCCCGGGGCCAGCAGAACATCCAGCACGGCGTTGGCGGCGGCGCAGGCCAGCGGGTTACCGCCAAACGTGGTGCCGTGGGTGCCTGCTGTCATGCCCTTGGCGACCGCTTCCGTTGCCAGAACAGCGCCGATGGGAAAGCCGCCGCCCAGCCCTTTGGCTGTGGAGAGCACATCCGGCTTGATGCCTGCCCATTCATGCGCAAACAGCTTGCCGGTACGGCCTACACCACATTGCACTTCATCAAGTGCCAGCAGCACGCCCGTTTCATCACACAGGGCACGCAGCGCCCGCAGATACTCTGGCGAGGCAACCTTGATGCCGCTTTCACCCTGAATGGGTTCCAGCATCACGGCGGCGGTACGGGGCGTGATGGCGGCCTTCACGGCCTCGATGTCATTGAACGGCACATGCAGGAAGCCCGGAACCGGAGTGCCGAAGCCTTCCAGATATTTCGGGTTGCCTGTGGCGGAGAGCATGGCCAGCGTGCGGCCATGGAACGCGCCATCCATGCAGATGATTTCCGTCCGTTCCGGGTGGCCCGCAAGAGCCTGTGCCCGGCGGGCGAATTTCACCATGCCTTCATTGGCTTCCGCGCCGGAATTGCAGAAGAACGCGCTATCCGCAAAGCTGTTATCCACCAGCCGCTGCGCCAGCTTTTCAGCCTGCGGAATACGGAACAGGTTGGACACATGCATGACCTTGGCGGCCTGCTGCTGCACGGTTTCCACCAGATGCGGGTGGCCATGGCCAACGGAGCATGTGGCAATGCCAGCAGCAAAATCCAGGAATCGTCGCCCGTCCGTGGTGTACAGCCATGCGCCTTCGCCACGCTCAAAGGCGAGGTCAGCGCGGTTGTAGGTAGGGGTCAGGGCTGGAATCATGGAGGTTATCTTTGTGTTGCTGTCATTGTTCAAAAAAGGGACAAAATCACGCAAAACAGAAAACGCCCGCTGCCTGTGTGGAGCGGGCGACCCGTTGCGGACGCAATGATGACTGCGTTGTGCAGCCAGAGTCAAACGCAGAGTGCGAAAATCATACATGAAACTGTCACATTTCTTGCGTGCAGAGATGTGCTGACGTCATGAATAGTCATTTCGGTGTGTTTTGAGGCATACTCTGTTGCATGGCGTCTTCATCCTCTTCCGGGCCTGACAGCCCACCCCCTCCTCCTGATCGCGCAGCTTTGCGAGAAGCGGCTTTGGCGCATCTGGCGCGTTTTGGCACCACCCGCCACGGGCTGGAGCAGGTGTTGGCGCGCCGTGTGTCTCGGTGGGAGCGTGCAGCGCTGAAAGCTGGGGTAGAAGCGGATGAGGTCAGCGCCGCGGTTGCCGCCCTGAAGCCCGTCATTCAGGCCGTGGCGGCAGATATGGTGCAGCTTGGCGCAGTGAATGATGAAGCCTTTGCCAGAGCACGAGCCAAAAAGCTGGTGCGTTCCGGTCGGTCAGGCAAGGCGGTGCAGGCGCATCTGGCTGCCCGAGGGGTGGAGGCAGATGTGCGTAATGTCGCCTTGCAGGATGTGGTGGAAGGGTTTTCTCCTCAGGAAACAGAGCTTTCAGCAGCTCTGGTTCTGGCCCGCAAACGGCGGCTGGGGCCTTTTGCTGGCAGGCCATCGCTGCGTGCTTCTTCTTATGAGGAAGAGGAGGAGCAGGATGAGAGGCAGAAAGCCATGGCCGAGCGGCAGCGCGCGCTTGGTGTGCTGGCCCGGTCCGGTTACGGACGGGATGTGGCCGAACGGGTGCTGGATATGGAGCCGGAAGAAGCCGGACGATGGATGGAGCGGTTGAGGTCCGAATCGTGAAGCGATACGTGTTTTTGCTGCTGCCGCTTTTTCTGGCGGCCTGCGGCGGTGGGTGGAATGGCTCCGTGCAATGCGCCCCTTACGCCAGAGAGCACTCTGCCATTAATCTGCGCGGTGCCGCAGCTAGTTGGTGGAACCAGGCACGCGGCCAATATGCACGGTCTTCCGCGCCGCATCAGGGAGATGTTCTGGTGTTCCGCTCTACGCGCCGGCTGCCATCGGGGCATGTTTCCGTGGTGCGGAAGGTGGAAAACTCCCGCCTTGTGCTGGTGGATCACGCCAACTGGGAGCCCGGGCGGGTGACGCATAAGGCGCCGGTGGAGGATGTTTCTCCTGCCAATGACTGGACGCGCGTGCGGGTATGGTGGTCACCTGTTCACGGGTTGGGGAAAACCGTTTATCCTGCTTACGGCTTTATAGAGCCTATTGTGATGGGCAGTAGCTGAGAGACGCTGGCGGGGCCGGGCGTTTGGTATTGCCGCGGCGGGTTTTGCGGCCAGATGCAGGAGTTCGGGCTTGCATGAGAAGACAAGCGCCGCCATGTGGTCTAAGACAGACGCAGGATTAGATGGGCCGTCCCGGCTGTGTCGGCATGTAAGCAGAGGACTGTTGAATGGGTAGCTTGAGCATCTGGCACTGGCTGATTGTGCTTGTGGTTGTGCTGGTGGTTTTTGGTGGCGGCGGCAAGATCAGCTCCATGATGGGAGACTTCGCGAAGGGGATCAAATCCTTCAAGAAGCACATGGCGGATGATGAACCGATGGATGATAGCGCAAGCCGCCCCAACGGGCATATTGCGCCACCTTCGGCCACCACGCCGGTTGAGCCTGTTCCCGCAGCGCGGGACAAGACACCGCAGCCCTGAACCCAAGGCGCTGGCAGGATCAAGGTATGAGCGAGAGCATGACGGATTTCGCGCGGGCCGTGCAGGATATTCTCACGGCCGGGCAGCGTATGGATTCCCGCGGATGGGTACCCGCCACGGCTGGTAACATCAGCCGCAGGCTTGCGGATGGCCGTATCGCCATTACTCGTTCCGGTGGCCATAAAGGGTTTTTGCAGGCGGCGGACGTTATTACCGTTGATGAAAACGGTAAGCCGCACCGCGCAGGGGATAAACCCAGCGCCGAGACGTTGCTGCATTGCCAGATCTATCAGCAGGACCCTACGGCGGGTGCTGTTCTGCATGGGCATTCCGTGGCGTCTACCGTGCTTTCCATGGTGGAAAAAAGCCCAGCCCTGCACCTGTCTGACTATGAAGTGCTGAAAGTGTTTGAAGGGCAGACCACGCACGAGACAACAGTGCCGGTGCCCCTGTTTGATAACGATCAGGATATTGCCCGTCTGGCCACGGTGGTGGCTCCGGTGTTCGGGGCCATGCCAGCGGGGTACATCATTCGTGGCCATGGTGTGTATGTGTGGGGCAAGGACATGCCAACCGCGCTGGCCCGGCTGGAAGGGTTGGAGTTCCTGCTGGCCTGCGCTCTGGAAAGAAGGAAGCTGGGCGTATGAGCACACTGACCATCTTTCAGGATACGGTGCCTGAAAAGCCTGTTCTCCTGACGCATGATCCGGTTGAGATTGCCGCCGAACTCAAGCCGCTTGGCGTGCGCTTTGAACGGTGGGAAGGGCCAGCCATTCCCCCGCGTGATGCGGATGAGGAGGCGGTGCTGGCAACCTACCGTCCGTTTCTGGATAAACTGATGGGGGAAACTGGCGCGGGATCAGCGGATGTTCTGCGCGTGGATGAAAACACCCCTAATCGGGAAGCGCTGCGCGGCAAGTTTCTGTCCGAACATATTCATAGCGAAGATGAAGTCCGGTTTTTTGTGCATGGTGGCGGTCACTTTATCCTGCATGTGGGAGACCGCATTTATGATGTGGAATGCACCCAGACAGACCTGATTTCCGTGCCGGAAGGCACAAAGCACTGGTTTGACGGCGGGCCCGAGCCCGATTTTGTCACGCTGCGTATCTTTACCCATAAGGAAGGCTGGGTTGCCGATTATACCGGCACGGATCTGGCCCACCGTTTTCTGGCGTATCCTCTATGAGTGTTTCTGCTGCTCCCCGTGTTGTGCTGCTGGATATTGAAGGCACAACAGCCCCGGTTTCCTTTGTGCATACGGTGCTGTTTCCCTATGCCCGCACGCATCTGCCACGCCTGATTGCCGAGCGGAAAAATGACCCTGTGGTCAAGGACGCTCTGGCGGAAACCGAACGGCTGGCCCCCGGCGTGCCGCCGCTTGAGCAGCTTGAGCGCTGGATGGATGAAGACGCAAAGGTAGCTCCCCTCAAGGCCTTGCAGGGCATGGCATGGGCGGAAGGGTATAAGCGTGGAGAACTGGTGGCCCGTTTGTATCCGGACGTGGTGCCCGCGCTGGAAGCATGGTCTCGCGCCGGGGTTGAACTGGCTGTGTATTCCTCAGGTTCCGAACCCGCGCAGAAGCTGATTTACGGCCATACCGAGCAGGGAGATGTGACGCCCCTGTTCAGCCGTTTTTTTGATCTGCGCGTAGGCGGTAAGAAAGAAGCTGAAAGCTACAGGGCTATTCTGCGGGAAACCGGCTGGCAGGATGAGGACGTTCTGTTCCTCTCCGATGTTACGGCGGAACTTGAGGCCGCGGCGGAAGCCGGGTTGCGCGTGTGTCAGATTGTGCGGCCTGAAGATGGCACTATCGCCGGGAAAAAGTTTCCAACAGCGGCAACCTTGCCAGAAGCGGCAGCGCTGTTCGGCCTGCCGGGTGCGGAGCGCGCGTAACCATGCGGGCGCGGCTGCACCAGAACTGGCAGGATATTCCCGTAGAGGCGCGGGGCTGCGCTGCGGCCCTTGGCAATTTTGACGGGGTGCATCTGGGCCATGCTCATCTGGTGCATACCCTGCATACCACGCGGCCAGACCTGCCGCTGGCGGTCGTCACGTTTGACCCGCATCCGCGAGAACTGTTTCGCCCACAGGACCCACCTTTCCGCCTGACCCTGTCGGATGAGCGGTTTGCCGCACTTGCAGCGCTGGGTGTGAAACATGTGTTTCAGATCCGGTTTGATGAAGCCTTTTCTCTCATGCCCGCCGAACGGTTTGTGGAAGACGTGCTGTATGAGTCCCTGGGGCTGCGGCATGTTGCCTGTGGGCCGGATTTTGCGTTCGGGCATCGGCGTGGTGGCAGTGTGCCATTTCTGGCTGAGCGCACGGCTGAACTGGGGGTAGGGTTTACGGCAGTGCCTGCTCTGGCGGATAGTGGTGGGCCTTATTCGTCCTCCCGTATCCGCCGCCTGTTGCAGGATGGCTACCCTGAACGGGCTGCGGAAGAACTGGGGCGGCCATGGTTTATTCGGGGTGAGGTGCAGCATGGGGATAAGCGGGGCCGCCTGCTGGGGTTCCCCACCGCTAATATCCCGCTTGGTCGGCATCTGGAGCCTGCCCGTGGGGTATATGCGGTAACGGTGCGCCTGCCAGATGGCAACACGCGGCCCGGCGTGGCCAATATTGGCCGCCGTCCCACCATTGATGACGGGCAGGAAAGCCGGGTTGAAGTCAATCTGTTCGATTATGAGGGGGATCTGTACGGCCAGACCCTTTCCGTTGCGGTGCACCGCATGCTGCGGGCGGAAAAACGCTTTAACGGACTGGATGAACTGAAGGCCCAGATCGCGCAGGATGCTCAGGCCGCCCGCACCGTGCTGGACGCGGAACTGGCAGGGTCATGACGGCTGTTTTCCCTCATCTTGTTTCATGCCTTGTTGGCATACCGTTACTGGCGAGTGCCCGGCATTTTTGGGTTCCGCCGCATAACGTTGTGATGTCTGCCGTCATTATCTACAGTGTCTATGTGGGGGTAAATTATGGCGTCAGGAAACTGATTTTCTCTCATAAAACGTAAGCAGGTCCTCTGGCGTGCAGTGCAGTATCCGTTGCAGCGCGCCGGTTTTTCGCCTGATTTTGGAAAAGGGGAGCAACCCGTTATGTTGTGTTGCTTCTTGACCCTTTTCCTTTGCGCTTTGATAACACGTCTTTCGCACTGGTGCGCCATCCGGCCGCCTGTTGCGTGTTGAGCTGAACCCGAACCAGAGTGACACCTGCCGTTCCATGTCTACATCCAGCAGCGACCCAGAAAAGACCTCTCCCGCCGATCTGTATCGCGATACGGTCTTTCTGCCCCGCACGTCCTTTCCCATGCGGGGGAACCTACCCAAACGGGAGCCAGACTGGCTGACCCGGTGGGCGGAAATTGGGCTGGATGAGCAGATTAAACAGCAGGCGGAAGGGCGTCAGACCTTCACGCTGCATGATGGTCCTCCCTATGCAAACGGACATCTGCATATCGGACACGCGTTGAACAAGATCATTAAGGATGTGATCAACCGTGCACACCGGATGTCCGGCTATGCCGTTCGGTACGTGCCGGGGTGGGATTGCCACGGCCTGCCCATTGAATGGAAGGTTGAGGAAGAATACCGCAAGGCCAAGCGGGACAAGGATTCCGTGCCTGTGCTGGAATTCCGTGCGGAATGTCGTGCCTATGCGGGCAAATGGCTGAACGTGCAGATGGAAGAATTCAAGCGGCTGGGGGTTCAGGCTGAATGGGCCAACCGCTACGCGACCATGGATTTTTCCTCCGAAGCGGCGATCGCGGAAGAAATTGGCCGGTTCCTGCTGAATGGCGGTCTGTATCGTGGCCTGCGTCCGGTTATGTGGAGCCCGGTTGAAAAGACCGCTCTGGCAGAAGCCGAGATCGAATATCACGATCATAAATCCACCACCATTCTGGTGGCCTTCCCGGTGGTGAAAGACCCGACCCCAGCCCATGCGCTGGCCGATGTCTCCGTGGTGATCTGGACCACCACGCCATGGACCATCCCCGGCAACCGGGCACTGGCTTACGGGCCAGAGATCACTTACGTGGTACTGCGGGTGGATGACACGGGTGAGGGCGCTCTGCTTGAACCGGGTGCCAAGGTGTTGGTGGCCGAAGCTCTGGTAGACGCCTTCTGCAAGGAAGCCCACGTTACCGCGCATCATGTGCTCTATACGTTGCCGGGCAGCGCGCTGGAGGGGGCCGTGTGTGCTCATCCGCTGCGTGGGGCCGGGTATGATTTTGATGTGCCCATGCTGCCGGGTGAGTTTGTCACCACGGAAGCAGGGACCGGCCTGGTTCATATGGCCCCGGCCCATGGTGAGGACGATTTCCGCCTGTGCCGCGCATATGATGTGGAAGTGCCCGAGGTTGTGCAGGACGATGGCACTTACGCGCCATGGGTGCCCGGTTTTGCCGGTGTGCATGTGTTCAAGGCGGCTGATGTTGTGTGCGCCACGCTGACAGCGGTGATGGAGCAGGCCAACGCGAACGGTCTGGCCCCGGCAGGGCTGGTGGCACGGGGTGAACTGGTTCATTCCTACCCGCATTCCTGGCGGTCCCGCGCACCGGTGATCTACCGTGCCACGCCGCAATGGTTCATCCGTATGGATGGAGAAGGCGCGCTCCGCAATAAAGCGCTGGACGCACTGGATGATGTCACCTTCGTGCCCGCACAGGCGCGGAACCGGCTGACCTCCATGATCCAGAACCGCCCGGACTGGTGCATCAGCCGCCAGCGCGCCTGGGGTGTGCCGATTGCCGTGTTTGTGGAAAAACGTACGGGCGAAGTCCTGCGTGACGCGGCGGTGATGAAGCGTGTGGTTGACGCCTTCCGTGAGGAAGGGGCGGACGTCTGGTACAGCGCCCCGGCTTCCCGCTTCCTTGGCCCGGACCGTAACCCTGATGATTATGAACAGGTGTTCGATATTGTCGATGTGTGGTTCGAGAGTGGGTCCACCCATTCCTTCGTGCTGGGCCAGCCGGGTCTGAGCTTCCCGGCCGATCTCTATCTGGAAGGGTCTGACCAGCATCGCGGCTGGTTCCAGTCCTCTCTGCTTGAAAGTGTGGGCACGCGCGGCATCGCCCCGTTCAAGGCGCTGGTGACCAACGGCTTTGTTCTGGATGAACAGGGCCGCAAGATGTCCAAGTCTCTGGGCAACGTGGTGGCCCCGCAGGACGTGAATGACAGCTTGGGCGCAGATATCCTGCGTCTGTGGGTCATGAATTCTGATACCAATGAAGATCTGCGCATTGGCAAGGAAATCCTGAAGCAGCAGGGTGAACTCTATCGCCGCCTGCGCAATACACTGCGCTGGCTGCTTGGGGCGCTTGATGGCTACACGCCTGAAGAAGCCGTGCCATACGCAGAACTGCCGGAACTGGAACGCTGGGTTCTGCATCGTCTGACAGATCTGGGCGGCCTGATTGCCCGCGCGGTGGAAACGCATGAATGGGTTGGCGTCTATCCCGCCCTGCATGGCTTCTGCACAACTGATCTTTCCGCTTTCTACTTCGATATCCGCAAGGATGCGTTGTATTGCGATGCGCCAGACAGTCACCTGCGCCGTTCTGCCCGCACTGTGCTGGATCATCTGCACCGCTGCCTCACCACGTGGCTGGCGCCTGTGCTTGTGTTCACGGCGGAAGAAGCATGGACTGCCCGGTTTGGTGATGTGGAAAGCGTGCATCTTCAGGCGTTCCCGGACATGCCTGCGGAATGGAGTGACCCGGCACTGGATGAGCGCTGGGCTGGCCTGCGGGCCGTACGCCGTATCATCACCACCGAGATTGAAGGGGCGCGGCGTGATGGTACGATCGGCTCTTCCCTTCAGGCGCAGGTGGAACTTACGCTTTCTCAGGAGGAAGCCGCGCATTTTGCCAACGTGAACTGGAGCGAACTGGCCATTGTCTCCCACGTGGAGGTGATGATCGATCCGGAAAGCAATTCGGTTTACGTGGAGGGCTCGGAAGGCGGCACGCTGCATGGCGCGCCTGTTGTGCGGGCTGCCGAGGGTGAAAAATGCGTGCGGTGCTGGAAGGTGCTGCCCGAGACTGGCTCCCGGCCGGAATTCCCGGGCCTGTGCCTGCGCTGTGCGGATGTGGTGGAAACCACATTCAAGGCATCGGCTGTGTCTGCTGCTGCGGGGCAGGAGGGCGCGTGAGCAAACCCTTCATGCTTCGTCCCTTTGGTTTGGGGCTGCTGGTGCTGATGCTAGCGCTTTCGGCTGATCAGGTGAGCAAATACTGGATTCTGTATGGGCTGGACCTGCCCAACAAGGGATCCATTGCCCTGCTGCCGTTTCTGAACTTCACCATGGTCTGGAACCATGCCGTCACCTTTGGCATGTTTGGTGGCGTTGGCAATGCGGGCCGGGTGGTGTTTTCCGTGGTGGCGCTGGCGGTAGCCTGCTGCCTGCTGGTATGGATGGCGCGTACCCCCAGCAAGCTGACAGCCGCCTGCGTAGGGGCTATCACGGGCGGGGCCATAGGGAATGTGATAGACCGCGTGCGCTATGGTGCCGTGGTTGATTTTATTCATGCCCACGCTTTTGGGTGGTCATGGTATGTATTCAACGTTGCTGATTCCGCTATAGTGTGTGCGGTCTGCGTTCTGCTGGTGCAGAATGTCCTTATGGGCAGGCAGCAGCAGACGACATGAACAAAAGCAACCTGCCACTCTGGCAGGCTGGGCAGGAAGGATAAAAGGCAGAAGATGGCGCGCCGTGTCTCGACACTGATTTCTCCGCTGCTTCTTCTCGGCGGGTGTGCAATGCTGACCGGGTGTTCCGGTTCAGAAGCCGCACGTGCGTTCGGGCTCGAACGCAGTATGCCAGATGAATATACCGTCACCACGCGCGCGCCGCTTTCCATGCCGCCGATGGATGAACTGGCCAAGCCCGTCAGCGGTGCGGACCGCCCGCAGGACGAAAGTGAACGCCTGCAGGCGCTGGAAACTCTCTCCCCCGATGTGGCGCTGCATGGGGAAGGCGGCTCAACCAGTGAGGGCCAGAGCATGCTGGTCAGCTCCGCCACGGAAGCGTCTGATGCACCGGATGAAGGTGAGCTTGGGCAGGCCGGGTCAGGCTTTGTGCAGCAGCTCATGTTCTGGAAAGGTGGCAAGGCAGGATCGGTTGTGGATGCGGATGAAGAAAACCGCCGCCTGAAAACCAATGCGGCCTTGGGCAACAAGCCCACAAAGGGGGTAACCCCCACACAGCATCCTCCCAAAAAAGGGCTGTTCTGATATAAGGGGTCTGATCATGTCAGACCCTTTTTTTTCTGCCCCTTCGCCTGAACCGGATAGCACGCTGCCGCTGCGTCCTACGTTGCGCCGTCTGCCGGAAGTGCTGGTCAACCGCATTGCTGCAGGTGAGGTGATAGAACGCCCCGCCGCCGCACTGAAGGAACTGGTTGAAAACGCCATAGATGCCGGAGCCCGCAGGCTGGACGTAAGTCTGGAACGGGGCGGCATAGACCGCATTATCGTCACGGACGATGGGTGCGGCATGACGCCGGATGACCTGCTTCTGGCGGTGGAACGGCATTGCACCTCCAAACTTCAGGACGAATCGCTGGTGCATATCCGCACGCTGGGGTTCCGGGGAGAGGCGCTGCCCTCTATCGGCGCGGCGGCGCGGCTGACGATTACCTCCCGCACACCGGGGGAGACCGGCGCGTGGCGTATTCATGTTGAAGGCGGCAAGATCACGCCTCCAGAACCCAGCGCGGGTGCGCAAGGCACCAGTGTAGTGGTGGAAGATCTGTTTTTTGCCACCCCGGCCCGCCGCAAGTTTCTGAAAAGCCCCCGTGTGGAGGGCAACCACGCCGAGAGTGTGGTGCGTCGCTTGGCGCTGGCCGTGCCGGAAACAGCTTTCTGCTTCACCATGGATGACCGTGTACTGTTTGATCTGCCTGCTCAGGATATGGCGGGGCGTGCGGCGGCTCTGCTGGGAGCGAACGAGGCCGATGGATTTCTGAGCATTCACGGCGAGCGGGATGGCATGGTGCTGTCCGGCTTTGCATGTGGGCCGTCCGTGCATCGCGCCACAGCAGCGGGGCAGTTCATGCTGGTGAATGGCCGCCCGGTGGTGGACCCTGTGCTGCGGACGGCGGTGCGCGTGGCTTACCGGCGCGTGATCGAACCCGGTCGCCACCCCGTGGTGGCGCTGATGCTCACCATTCCGCCTGACCGGGTGGATGTGAACGTGCATCCGGCCAAGACAGAACTCCGTTTTGCAGATGAGGCATCCGTCCGCTCCCTCGTGATCGGCACGCTGACCCGTGCGCTGGAAGGGGGCGCGGGCAATGCTGGCGTAAGGCCCTCTTTCTCAGCCTTGAAGCCGGGACGTATCTGGTACCCGCCTGAAAAAAATGCGCCGCCTGTTGTGCCTGCTCCTGCGCCGGGACGCACAATTCTGCCCTTACGGTCCGGCTCAGGATTTGCGGAACCGCGTCTCGGTTTGGGGGATGCTCCAACCGCCCGCATGGTGTCGCCTTTCCAGCAAGGCGATGCTCAGACGGGGTGGGATGCCGGAACTGTGCCGTCAGGCTTTGCCCCAGCATCTCCCTCCGCAGAGGGGGCTTTCCCCGATAACGGGAGCGCACCAGTACCCGCTACTGGTGCGGGACACGTGCCCGACTCCATGCCTCATGACACGGCATATCAGCCTCTGGCGGAGCATCCGCTGGGCGCTGCGGTGGCGCAGGTGCTGGATACATATGTGATTGCCGTGGCGGCTGATGGCAGTCTGGTTCTGGTGGACCAGCACGCCGCGCATGAACGGCTGACCCATGAGCGCCTGCGCGAGCAGTTTCTGGGGGGCACGGTAACAGCCCAGCGTCTGCTGGTGCCTGACGTGGTGGAACTGCCCCGCCTGCAGGTGGAGTTGCTGGTCGCCAGACAGGCCATGCTCTCCAGACTGGGGATCGAGATTGAAGCCTTTGGCGGAGACGCCGTGCTGGTTCGGGCGTTGCCTGCCATGCTGAATACCAGTGACGCCGTCGGTCTGCTGCGTGATCTGGCGGATGAGTTGGAAGCGGACGAGAGCGGCAACCCGGACGAAATGCCATCACTGGATGGCAAACTGGATGCCGTGATTGCGCGCATGGCCTGCCACGGCAGTATCCGGGCCGGGCGGCGGCTGACTCGGGAGGAGATGGATGCCCTGCTGCGCCAGATGGAAGCCACGCCGCGCGCGGGTACATGCTCTCATGGACGGCCAACCTGGTTGAAACTGAGCAAAAAAGATCTGGAAAAACTGTTCGGCAGGCGTTGAAGACTGCGTGAGGACCGGCTGAAACAGCCGGTGCTCGGCGGAACGTGAACAGGGCTTGTCTGGTCTGGGCAGGTAAAAAGGCGCAGGTTGCGGATGATGTGATGCAACCCGGATGGTAAGAACACCGTGCACTCCACCCTGCTTTCCCTGATCACCTATCTTCCTCTGGCCGGGGCGTTACTGGCTTTTCTGTCTGGCGGCAGCGGCCCGGAAAAGGATCGCATCACCCGCTGGCTGGGGTTATGGACCAGCCTTGGTGTGCTGGGCCTGAGCGTGGTGATGTGGCTTGGCTTTGATCCCGCCCAGCCCGGTTTGCAGTATGAAGCGCGGTTAGGCTGGCTTTCAGAGTATGGCATTTCCTACCATACGGGGGTGGATGGCATTTCACTGGCCTTCATTCTGCTCACGGCCTTCCTGACCCCCTTGGCTATGGCGGCCGGGTGGCGCACGGTGCAGACGCAGGCGCGGGATTTTGTGGTGGCCATGCTGATGCTGGAAACCGCCCTGTTTGGCGTGTTTTCCGCGCAGGATCTGGTGCTGTTCTATGTGTTTTATGAGGCCACGCTGATCCCTGCCAGCCTGATGATTGGCGTGTGGGGCGGGCCAAAGCGGGTGTGGGCCTCGCTTCAGTTTTTCCTGTTCACCTTTGGCGGATCACTGTTCATGCTGATCGCGCTGATTGTGATGTGGCTGCACGCGGGCACCACGGATATCCCTGCGCTGATGCAGGCCGGGTTCTCCTGGCAGTTGCAGATATGGCTGTTGTTGGCTTTTGTGTTGGCTTTTGGTGTCAAACTGCCGCTGTTCCCGCTGCATGCGTGGCTGCCTGACGCGTATTCCGAGGCTCCTGCTCCAGCATCTGCCATGTTGTCCGGCGTGCTGTCCAAAACAGGTGCCTATGGTCTGTTGCGGTTTGGGGTGCTGATGTTCCCGGATGCCGCCCACGCCTTTGCGCCTTACGTGCTGGCGCTGGGTGTTGTGGCTATTATCTACGCCGCATTCATCGCCTTTGCGCAGACAGACATGAAACGCGTGATTGCGTATTCCTCTTTCTCGCATATGGGCATGATCGCGGTAGGGTTGTTTACCCTCACGGCTGAGGGTGTTGATGGCGCAATCTTTCAGATGCTCTCCCACGGGGTGGTGATTGCGGCGCTGTTCTTCTGTGTCTCTGCCGTGGCGTGGCGGTCTGAAACGCGTCAGATTGACGCGCTGGGCGGCGTTGCCCGCCAGATGCCCGTTCTGGCCCTGCTGACCATGCTGTTCACCATGGCCAATGTCGGCCTGCCCGGTACTGGCTCCTTTGTAGGGGAACTGCTGGTGCTGATGGGGGCCATTCATGTGTCTTTCTGGGTCGCTCTGCTGGCTGGTAGCACCATGATCATGGGGGCTGTTTACATGCTCAGCCTGTATCGTCGGGTGCTGTTTGGCAGCGTCAAAGGCACTGTTGGGCTGCTGCGGGATCTGACCCCGGCAGAAATTGCTGTGCTGGCTCCGCTGGCTATTGTCACTCTCTGGATGGGTATTCACCCGGGCAGCTTCACCCGCCTCTTTGATCCCGTGGTCATGCAGAGCATGGCGACCGGTGCGCAAAATGTGGCGGCTGCATCAGCCCATGCGGCTACCCAACTTGCAGCTCGGTAACGGTGTTAAGCAAGGGTGCTTTCTGCACCCGCTTGCGGGTTAGAGGCTTGTCTGCCGTGGTGGTTGGACTGGATATCCGTAAGGATGCAAGAAGGACCTGAACAGCCAAGTCGGAAGACATAAGTGGGGCTTCCGTCCCATCTTTCTGCCTCTGCTCAAAAAATCCTGAATATTTTGCAGTTTGATAGCTCAACCAGTCTCTTGCTGCTTTATCCACGCAGGTCTGGGGAGCATTGAGGGTGTGCGGAGAAACTGTCTTTATTTAAAAATCCTATTTTATCATTCTTCCGAAGCCGAAGCCGAAGCCGAAGCCGAAGCCGAAGCCGAAGCCGAAGCTGGAAGAAAGGGCTGCGGAGGGAAGAGGGAGGGGCTCCGCTCCTGCTGTATGACCTATAGGAGCGGGATCGTTATTGCGGTGCTTCAGGCAGATCGGGGAGGGAGGATCTCTTGCCCGGCGTCAGGACTGTTCCGGCAGAAGCCATGGCTATGAGCAGAATGCCACCCAGCCGAGGCAGGGAGAGCGTTTCATGCAGCAGTAAAATCCCGGCCAGTGCGGCACAGACAGGCTCAAGGCTGTAAAGCACTCCTAGATCACGGGCGGAAAGGCGATGCATGGCCTGCATTTCCAGTGCGTAAGGCAGAGCCGATGAGCAGATGGCGACGATAACGCTAAGCGCCAACATGGAGGGCTGCATGACGCCTATGGCCACGGCAGGCAGAAAGCAGGGCACAAACAGAACGATGCTGCCACACAGCAGGCCAAGAGCAGAGGCGTTCCCGGCAGAAAGCTTGCCTGTCAGCCGTTTTCCAAAAACAATATAAAGCGCCCAGAACAGGGCCGCCCCCAGAGCAAACAGCACGCCAATCAGATCAGGCGGTGTGGAGGAAGAGGGCCTGAGCAACAGCACCAACCCCGCGATGGTGACAGCCAGCCACGCCACATCGCTCAGGCGGCGGGAGCCGATAAAGGCCAGAAGCAGTGGGCCGGTGAATTCAATGGCGACTGTCATGCCAAGCGGAATGCGTTCCAGTGCCAGATAGAAACACAGGTTCATGGCAGCCGTTGCCAGCCCGTAGGGAAAAACAAACCGCAAGGCGCGCCAGGACACAACGTTCCAGCTTCGGTACACACACACCAGCACAACAGCCGCGAAGCAGGTACGCAGCCCTACCATGCCTTCCGCACCAAAGACCGGGAAAAGGAATTTGGCGGTAGAAGACCCGAATTGAAGGCAGATCATGCTGCCAATCAACTGGCTGAGCGCCGTAACCCGTTCCCTGACCGATATAGGGCTCGGCGTGGTGCTCATATGGTGGAGAGGAAGAAAAGAGCCATAAACAGAAGCTTTCAGGTGGAGGGGCGGGTTACACGTCCAGCAATTCACCCACGGATTGCGCATGTTCCTGAATGAAGGCGAAGCGAAGCTCCGGTTTGCGGCCCATAAGGCTTTCTACCCGTTCACGGGTAGCCAGACGATCTTCCGGAGGGGCCACAACGCGCAGCAGGGTGCGGCGGGATGGGTCCATGGTGGTGTTTTTAAGATCAGCCGGGGGCATTTCCCCCAGACCTTTAAAACGGGACACATCAATCTTGCCTTTGGCTTTGAACTCGGTCTTGAGCTTCCGTTCACGGTCTGCATCATCCATGGCGTAAACGGAACGTGCGCCCTGTGTCAGCCGGTAGAGGGGCGGCTGGGCAAGGTAGAGGTGCCCGTTACGGATCAGATCCGGTAGTTCACGGTAGAAGAACGTCATGAGCAGGGAGGCGATGTGGGCACCGTCCACATCCGCGTCAGTCATGATGATCACACGGCCATAGCGCAGCTTGGAAAGGTCAAACCGATCTCCTGACCCACAGCCAAGCGCTTCAATCAGGTCGCGGAGTTCCTGATTCGCCCGCAGTTTTTCCGTGGTGGCGCTGGCCACGTTCAGAATTTTACCACGAAGGGGAAGAACGGCCTGCGTTTCGCGGTTACGAGCCTGCTTGGCGGAGCCGCCAGCCGAGTCGCCTTCCACCAGAAAGATTTCGGTTTCATCCGCACGTTCGCGGGTGCAGTCCGTCAGCTTGCCGGGCAGGCGCAGGCGGCGGGTGGCGCTTTTGCGCGGTGTGTCCTTCTGTTCGCGCCGGCGCAGGCGTTCTTCCGCCCGCTCAATCACAAAGCCCAGCAGAGCATCCGCCTGAGGAGGGTTTTGTGCCAACCAGTGGTCAAAACGGTCTCGCAGAGCGGTTTCAACAAGCTTGCTGGCTTCTGAAGAGGTCAGTTTTTCTTTGGTTTGGCCCTGAAACTGAGGGTCACGGATAAAGACGGAGAGCTTCGCGGAAATCATGCCCAACACGTCTTCTGCCGTGATGGAGGCAGCTTTCTTATTAGAACGCTGGTCTCCCCATGCGCGGAGTCCCTTTACCAGCGCGTTCCGGAATCCGTTCTCATGCGTACCACCCTGTGGGGTGGGAATGGTATTGCAGTAGGATGCCAGCGTTGCTGTGCCGCCTTCCAGAAAGGCGACAGCCCATTCTACGCGGCCATTATCCGTGCCATCGGCTGCTGGAGGGAGGGCAGCATCCCCCGCCCACAGAGGCGTGAGCAGCGGTGCTTTGGGGCCGAGTTCATCCGTCAGGCTGTCTGCCAACCCGCCGGGAAAGTGCAGAACGGCCTCGGTGGGGGTGTCATCCCCGCTTTTGATCAGGGAAGGATCACAGGTCCAGCGGATGGTTACGCCACGGAACAGGAACGCCTTGGAACGGCAGAGCTTATACAGCCGGGAGGGTGAAAAATGGTGAGAACCAAAAATCTGGGAATCCGGCACAAAGGAAATCTGTGTGCCGCGCCGGTTCTGGGTCGGGCCGATTTTCTCCAGCGGCGTGACGGGAATACCGCGCTCATACACCTGCTGCCACACAGCGCGGTCACGTGCGATTTCCACTTCCATGCGGGAGGACAGGGCGTTCACTACGGAGGACCCTACTCCGTGCAGGCCGCCTGATGTGGCATAGGCCTTGCCGGAGAACTTTCCGCCTGCATGCAGGGTGGTCAGAATAACTTCCAGTGCGGAGCGATCTGGAAAGCGGGGGTGAGGATCAACCGGAATGCCGCGACCATTATCCCGTATGGTCAACTTGTCTCCTGGGTCCAGAGAGACATCAATGGTGGAAGCGTGGCCCGCCACGGCTTCATCCATTGCGTTATCAAGAACTTCCGCAGCCAGATGGTGCAGGGCGGTTTCATCCGTGCCGCCAATATACATGCCGGGGCGGCGGCGTACGGGCTCCAGCCCTTCAAGAACTTCAATGGCGCTGGCGTCATAGGCCTGCGTGTTGCCTGCCTCTGTTCTGGCGGCGGAAGAGGCCGCCGTCTTTCCGGCAGGTTTACGGGGCGGAGGGGGCTCGGAAAACAGGTCGCTCATGGGTAAGGTCTGTCCCGCTTTGCCGATGATTCGTCAAGCAGAAGCATTAACAGGTTTGCGGAATAGGGCGGACGGAAAAAGAGGAATGCTTTTGAAAAACCGGGCGGAAAACAGCAGCCCACAAAAAAACTAAGGCCGCATGAGAGCGGCCTTAAATGTGTCTGGTCGTGAAAGAGCCCGGTTCAGGCGCGGCGGGTGCTACGTGTACGGCGTGCCGGGCGGGAGGGGCGGCTGCTGTTGGAAGCCGGTGCGGCACAGGTTTCAAAGGACGCAGGCTGCGTGATGTCCTTGGCTTCCGTGTAGTTGGACAGATCTTCCGTGGTGTCCAGCGCGTTGACTTCATCAAACATGGCCATGCGCTGCTGGCAGAAGATGGTGCCCGCGGAAAGCCCTTTTTCTGACTGCACGTTGGCCAGTTGGGTAATGTAATCATCATGCTCGCGCTGGGCGCTGCGGCCATAGGTGGAGCGGAAATAGGTGTTCAGCTTCTGTTCTTCATTCAGCAGATTGCTGCGGAACTTGGCAACGAAGGAGTTGTAGCGTTCCTGCGCGTTGCAGGAGAGAGCGGTTACCATCAGTTCGCTTTTGAGAGCCTGCACCGCAAAAGCTTCATGCGCGGAGGAGTGGCCGCAGGGGGTTGCGGCAAGGCTGTAAGAACTGTGCAGCACGCCCGCAGCAAACACACCGGCGGCCAGAAGACGGGAAAAAGAAGACATGCGGTTCCTCCGATATATGCTGGAACGGGCCTCCCTCATCACTTTAAGGTGTTCCCTGTCGCGCAGCGTATGTAACGGTCTCTTCAAGGTTTGACGAAACGAAATAGCGTATTCAGCAGAGAAAGATACAGGTAATTTTTCATACCGCATCTCAGCTTTTCTGAAGGGCGTTTCCGCCTTCAGAGCAGGGTGGTGCGGCAGATGGTCATACGTACGGACACAAAGCGCGAATTTGGGGCAAAATAATGTTTTTGTTGTTCCGGCGGCAGGCGGGAACCTGATGTGTGATGATGGGGCCTCTTATGCCTCTTTCTTCCTTGCGCGGGATGTTCTAAACGCAAAAGCGAATCATGGCGTGCAGGGCATCGGGGCAGGGCGAGAGCATCTGTCGATAGACCTTGGAACGCGCAGGGTTCATCCTTTTTATTATTTAACCGGAGCTGACGAGTGCGCTTGCGAGGAATTGCCGTTCTGGCGCTAACTGGTGGTATGCTTGCCGGCTGTGCGACAACAAGCGGCCCTGTTCAGGTTGGAACCCCCAACCCGTTCGGGTATATGAAGAAGTCGGCCGTATGTAGCACAACACCCATCAAGACGGGTGCGGATGGCCAGATGTCCACAACCATGACTGTCCGGTCCGATGATGGACTGTGCGAGCTGAAAATCTCGCAGCCTTCAGGCAAGTCTTATGCCTCCTTCGGTGTGTCCCCTGCGCCGGAACACGGTAAGGCGTTTCTGTACAGCCTGGATCGGGACACCCACGTAACCTACACCCCCACCATGGGGTATGCGGGCACGGATACCTTCACGGTTATTCTGGTGCCGGGGCAGGGTGAAAAACGGACCCGCCTGACGGTAACGGCTCAGGTTGATGCAACTGGTGTTGTGCTGCCCCGCCCTGTTGTGCCAGCGGTAACAGCCCCCACCGAAACCAAGAAGACCACCACGACACGCCGTCGTGTAACGGCCCGCAAGAAATAATTTTTTCTGACAGAGCAGGCCGAGGTCTGTTCTGTCAGTGTTCTGCGGTTACAAAAAAGCGCGTCTGGCTTCCTGTAGCCCAGACGCGCTTTTTTTGTTTCCCCCTCCGCCCGAACGCGTTTTCCAAAACCACGCGTGAGGAGGGGGCTTGACGAGAGATAACTGACCTCAAAGGCAGAATGCCTGAGGCAGTGGGCCGAAAAAGAGTGGTGTCAGATGTAGAAAAGCACGTCTGACACTGGAGAGTGTCTTAGATTGAGAACGTGATGGGTTCGCTCAACGGACGCTTCAGGCCAGAGCTTTCCGCTTTTTTCACCAGATCATCCAGACTGGTCTTTTTCATCTGGATGGTCAGTTCCTTGTCAAACAGCTTCCAGCTTGGCTCAATGACTTTGGTGAACAGGGGCCCCTGTGGTCCATCATCTCCCCCCTGATCATCCTGTGTCACGGCATTGATGATATCTACCAGAGAGATATCACGCCGGGGGCGGCCAAGCCGATACCCGCCACGGGGGCCACGGATACTTTCCAGCAGGCTGGAACGGGAAAGCGCCTGAAGAAGGGGTTCAATACCCCGGCGGGCCAGATTGGATCGTTCTGCAATATCGGCTGCGCTGACTGTGCCAGAACGTCCGGCATGGAAAGCAACATCCAGCATGATAAGCACGGCAGTCATGGCTCTATCACGGCGCAGGATCATGGGCCTGTTTCCTTTCACCTCAAAAAAAGGCAAATGTAGTGGTATGTCTTCGTTAGCTTGACATATAGCAGGGGAAGTCAGATTTATCTACGTAGTTCATTCGTATTATACTGATGCCAGTTGTGCTGACAAATAAAAAGGCGGGTTCATGACAGTTTCTGATCGTTCTGTTGAAAACTACGGTTTTGCCGCACCGCGCGGACAGATTTACGAGTCTATCGTCAATGTGGTTGGGGGAACGCCGCTGGTGGCGCTGCCGCACATCACAGAGGAAGACAAGCTGAAGGCCCGCGTGCTGCTCAAACTCGAGTTTTTCAATCCGCTCGGATCAGTAAAGGACCGTATTGGTGCGGCCATGATTCTTTCTGCGGAAAGGGAAGGGCGCATTGTTCCCGGCCGCACGGTGCTGGTGGAACCTACCTCTGGAAATACCGGTATTTCTCTGGCGTTTGTTGCTGCGGCCCGTGGCTACCGCCTGATTGTCACCATGCCAGAAGGCGCTTCCATTGAACGCCGACGGATGTTGCGCCTGATGGACGCACAGGTTGAACTCACCCCCTCACGCCTTGGCATGGCCGGTGCGATTGCCCGCGCTAACGAGATTGTTGCCGAAACGCCGGACGCATGGATGCCGGACCAGTTTGATAACGAGGCTAACCCGGCCGTGCATGCTGCCACTACGGCAGAAGAAATCTGGGCGGATACCAATGGCAAGGTTGATGTGGTTGTGGCTGGTGTTGGCACCGGCGGCACCGCAACCGGCATCGCAGAAGCTCTAAAGCCGCGCCGCAAAGGTTTGCAGGTATTTGGGGTGGAACCAGTTGAAAGTGCCATTCTGAACGGTGATGAACCCGGCCCACACGGTATTCAGGGCATCGGCCCCGGTTTCTGTCCGGCTACGCTTCATACCAAATCTCTGGATGGCGTGCTGACGGTGTCCGAACGTGAAGCCATTGCCGCAGCACGGCGGTGTGCGCGTCTGGATGGTATTCCGGTGGGTATTTCTTCCGGTGCAGCCTTGCATGCCGCGCTCCAGCTTGCCCAGAAGCCTGCCTATAAAAACAAGACCATTGTTGTGATTACGCCGTCTTTTGCGGAGCGTTATCTCTCCACATCGTTGTTTAACGGACTGTAAAAACAGCACCTGTTTGCCTGAAAAACGCTGGTTCCCTTACGGGGCCAGCGTTTTTTGTGCGCCACGATCTTTCCGCGCTGGGTATCGTCCCTTCTCGCACTGTCTTTTTCGGCATCCTTTTCCATCACCAGACACCGGCTGGCTGCGTTTCCGCTCTGGCTGGGGTGGAGGGGGACTTGTGGAGGCCTTCTCAACCATGGTGCTTGAGCCTGTGTGTAAGACGCCTTTCTTTTAGGGAAGGGGAGCAGTCTGGAACAGAGTGATGCGTAACCCTCCATGGGGCACTGGTGCGGCAGGAGGCAGGAAGGGCAGGCCAGTTGCGTAGGCCAAGGTCGGCTCACTGGTCACCATTCCTACCCGCCAGCCGGAGAAGCGCTCTCGCATGGTTTGTCCAAACGCCCGATAGAGAGCCGCAAGTTGCGCCTTGTCTCCCAGCCGGGTGCCGTAAGGCGGATTGGTGATGACTAATCCTGTCGGGCCGTCTGGAGGTGTGAGGGTACTTATTGTTTGCTGGGTAAAGGTGGTGCAGCCGGTCACATCAGCTCGTTCCGCATTGGCGCGGCTCATGGCTATGGCTCCGGCATCACGGTCACTACCGTAGAAATGGGCGGTGGGTGTGCGGCTGCTTTTAACAGCGCGCATCTGCTGCCATGCCTCAATGTTGAACGAGACCAGATGTTCAAAGGCAAAATGGCGGGTGCGGCCCGGATTGAGCCGTGCCGCGATTTCTGCCGCTTCAATCACAAAGGTTCCAGATCCACACATGGGGTCCAGCACAGGTTCCGCGCCGGTGTACCCACATTGGAGCAGGAACAGGGACGCCATGGTTTCTCGCAAAGGGGCGCGATTGACGGCCTCTTTATGGCCGCGCTTATGCAGGAGATCGCCTGATGTATCGATACTGATGGTGCAGACATTCTGTTCAATGCGGGCCTTCAGCACAATTTCCGCATCTGGTGCCTGGGGGGCGCCCAACGTTTTTTCAATGGCGTTGGCAATGCGCTCGGCGGCGGCTCCTGCATGATAGATGCGCGAGCCTGCGCAGGAGGCTTCTACCCGGAAAGGAACATCAGGCCGTAGAATATCCGCCCACGCCACCTGCCGCGTACGGCGCTCCAGTTGGGAGAGGTGCAAGGCTGGAAAAGAGACGATTCGCGCCAGCACGCGGCTTGCGCCACGCACCCATAAATTGGCGCGCCAGACTTCTGGCCAGCCCCCTTTTATGGTGACACCCCCGGGGACAGCCGCGGGTTTCTTGAACCCTTTCAGGCGCACTTCAGAGCACAGCACGGATTCCAGACCCGGTGTGGTGGCAAGAAAAATCTCGAAATCAGCCTGTTTTGTCATGGCGTCTGAATGGCAGGAACGGACGAGGAGAGCAATGCAGGGCGCAAGACTAAAAAGCCGCTCTGGCAGGGCACCAGAGCGGCTTTCAAAAAAGGGAGGAGGCAGACGCCCGTTTTAGCGGAAAATAATTTCCACCCGACGGTTCTGCGGTTCCTTGGTATTGGGGCCTGTTGGCACCAGAGGATTGCTTTCCCCATAGCCATGAATATCGATGGTGGCGCCGGGCACACCGTCCCGCATCAGTTCGGCTTTAACAATTTCCGCACGGCGCAGAGAGAGCTTCATGTTGTAAGCCTCCCCACGTTTCTGACCCGGAAAAGCGGAAGAGTTGTCCGTATAGCCTGAAACGGTAATGCGCGTCAGGTTGGTGTGGGTAGAAGCCTGCGCGGCAACAGAGACAATGGAACGGGCGCGGTCTGTCAGGTCCGATTTATCCCAGTCAAAAAACACCAGATAGCTGCGCGCCGCCTGTGGAGCCGGAGCAGCCTGTTCAGCAGGCGGCGGCGGGGGAGGCGGTGCAGGGTTAAATTCGTACCGCAGGCCCAGCATCAGCGAGTGGTTGAAATCGGTTTTTGTGTCGCGGTTGCCGCTGGCAAAGCTGTATGGCTTGCTCTGGTTGGCCCCCCCAATGGTGCCCCATGCCGTTGCGCCATGAGACTGCGGACCAAGCATGGTCCAGAACCGGTATTCCGCCGTAAAGGACAGGCCAACCACCCATGGGGTGGGGAAGGCCAGACCAAAAATGCCCTGATACGCAAAATTGCCGAACGTGCCGCCAATATGCTGGTTAAACTGATTACCCGGTGCGGTCACGGTGGTGTTTAGATGGGTCCAGCCATACCCGATGCCTGCTCCAAAATACGGGAACAGCCAGGGCTTGCCGATATCCATGTCAAACAGGGCGTTGGCCATTACGCCATAGGTCTCACGCCGCCCATCAGCACGGCTGCTCAGCGTGTTGGTGACAAAGCGTGAATACGCCATGGAGCGGTAATCCCCCTCCACTTCAACGCGGAACCCATTCCCAAGACCGTAGCCGATAGACCCGATTCCGGTGCCGCCGGTGTGCCAGCGGTCCCGTCCATCAGGAAACATGGGGGAAGTTCTGACGCGTTGATCCTGATTGAAGGTGGCTCCGCCTTCACCTGCAATATACAGCCCCTGCACGGGCTGAGCCATTGCCGGGGCGGCAAACAGCAGGAAGCCAGCGACAAGCGGCGCAGAAAGCAGTGATTGCGCGAGGAGGCCTTGGCGCAGCTTCATGTTCTTCTCCCTGCTGTGGCACTGTTTCCGCAGTGACCGGGCATCACGATATTGGTGCGTATAAAGCACATATGCCTGCCTTCTTTGCTGTAAACTTGCGTTGTGTGCAACAGGCAGGGACGGCAGATTTCAAAAACACAGGGGTTTTGTGTGTCATCAGGCCGCTCTGCGTGTGACATAAGTCACACATCCTTCAGGTTATTTCAGACCAGAGTTGCTTCAAACGGAGGTCTGAATCCGGGGGCTTCAAGTTCCAGCACCCAGATATCCGGATCAAAACGTGTCTGGCGTTCAATATAGAGGGCCGTTTCTTCTGGCGTAAGCGGTGTTTCACCTGATGCACGAAGCCACGCGGCCTCGCCTTCTGCTGTTCTTGTCTGGCTGAGAACAACAGTAGAGCCATCCCGTTCCTGCAAAAGGACTAAAATACTTCCAGCATCCGGGTCTCCCTTGCGCAGCAGCATGGCGGAGCGCCCATCCTGCGCGCTCTGGCGCAGGATGGCGCGTGCCACAAAATCAGAACGCAGGCGGGAACTGGTCATTCGCGTACCGTAGTGGGCATGGCGGCGGGGTCATCGGGTATGGCGGAAAGGGCCGTGGCGTACCACGCCTTGTTTTCCAGTAAGGAACGCGCCACCGTCAGGTCCCGATCACTGCCCAATGCAGCCGGGCAGGCCTTGCGGATAGCCAGAATTCGCGAGACCGGCAGGGGAAAACGCGCCGCGCGGGAGGCCTGCACGGCAGGCTGGTTATCAAGCTGGCCATGGGCAAGGTCATGCATCTGGCGTGTGCTGTCCGCTTCACCAAGACTGGTGCAGATCTGCGGCATGACACCCAGCCCCTGCAACGGCCAATGCAGCGGCGCGATCACGCGGCTCCATGTCACAAACAACTCTCCTTCATCAGGCAACTGCGCCACGGTCTGCACCAGCCCTTTGCCCAGTGTAGAGCTGCCGATGACAACCGCACGCTTGTGGTCGGCCAAGGCGGCAGCCAGAATTTCGGCGGCACTTGCCGTTCGCCCATCCACCAGAATGGCAATAGGGAGACCGTTCGTCATGTCTCCACCCTGAACAGCCCAGATATGGTTGGCTTGCGCGTCCCGCCCATCGGTGACGGCCGCCACGCCGCGGTCCAGCAGCAGGGCGGCGGCGGTTACAGCCTGTTGCAGCACACCGCCCCGGTTGCCGCGCAGATCAATAATCAGCCCCTTCAGGCCGGGGTCTTGCGTGGCCTGATCCAGATACTGGCTCATTTCCTCGGCCGTATCAGAGGAGAACGCCGTCACGCGCAGCACCACCAGAGATCCGCTGGCGAAGGCGAACACGGTTTCGGGCGGCACCTTGGCGCGGTGCAGCACAACCGTATGCCCCCTGCGCCGACCGGGTGAGAGCAATCGCAATGTTACACGGGAATCTTCCTCACCGCGCAACCAGTTGGTGACGGTCTCTACTGATTGCCCCGCCGTCAGCCGGTTATTGACCGCCAGAAGCTTGTCCCCGGTGTCCACCTCAGCCGACCATGCAGGCCCGTTGGCATTGACGGCGGAAATGACGATATCCCGTCCCTTGCGGGCCAGCGTGATACCAGCATCCGCTTCTCCTCCTACGCGGGCCTCGCGGTCCGTTGTGGCGGAGGACGGGCCGATATAGCGGGAGTAGGGGTCCAGATGGTTGAACAGTTCATCAAAAAAAGCTTGCACCAGTTCTTCCCGTGTGGCGGTGCGCACACCTTCTGAATGGTCACGGGCTGCGGCCATGAAATCCACCGCAAGTTGAGCCCATGCCTCATCGTTTTGGGCGGCGGGGGCAGGGCGCGTGAGCAGGGGTGTCTGTCCGGACAGCAGGCGGATATCAGCGCCTCGGGAATCGAGGGTCAGCGTGGGATCCAGTGCGGTCAGGCTTCCAAGCCCCCATAGTGCGAAGTCTCGGCTGGAATGCTGTTCAAGTGTGCGCGGGCCAAGGAATTCCAGCGCGGTCGCAATCACGGAATGCACAAGCGGCATATCCAGCGGGGGCGCGGCGGGAGGGGGCTGAACAGCATCAGGCAAGGCGGAAGCCGCCTGCTTCGGCGCGGCCTCCGTCCCGGCTCCGGCTTCCGGCTGGGCGGCATGTGCGTCTTCCTGCGTGTTGGCCGCACTTGTTACCGTGGTGTTGGAAGGGCCTGAAGAAGAGGCTGCCTGTGCCGCACTGGCAGCGGCTGGTGCCGTCGGCGCTTGTGCAGGTTGGGCGGCTTTCTGTGCATCCGGCGGAGCGGAGGGGAGTGTGTCTGGCCGGGGTGGCGTGTTGCCTGACTGTGCTTTAAGCGGCACGGGTTGGCACACCAGTAATGTGGCAATCAGAACACAGGGCAGCACCCGGCGTATGGGTGGCACAAGGCGTAAGGCTGCTTCAGCGCGCATTGCGGGCAAGAGCCAGATCAAGCGTGCCTTGCGCCGGATTGGTTGAGATCAGGACAACAGGCACCACAGCGCCCACCTGAAGCGCGGCTTCAGAGGGTAAGCTTGTGCATGGGGTAGGCGAGTCGTCATTCATCCGTAATTCATCCGGCAAGGCGCTTGAAAAAAGGAAAGACGGAGTTCCGGTTTTCGTCAATGTCACGGTAGCGCCGGTCCGTGTTGTTCCGGTTACACGTGCATGCAGGATCTGGCCGATAAAAGGCCGCAAGAAGAGGGCTGCTAACCGATTATAGCACGCTTGTGTGGCAGAAGAAGCACGGCGCTCTGCAAGATGCAGATGCCCGGCCAGAGCATGCGCCGCACGAGTTGAAAGGGTGTCTGATTCGCTACCGGTCTGCGGCGTGGTGTTAAACGGCTCCAGTGTTGCCAGTAGGGCGCGGTGATTCACCAGATCCGCATATCGGCGGATGGGGCTGGTGAAATGGGTATAACAGGCCAGCCTCAGCCCATCATGCCACGCAGGGCGCGGGGCATAGCGCGCCATCTGGCGACCCAGCCCCATGGTGGGGGATGGTGCCGGATGCACCCGGAACAGCCCCGGGGCCATGCGGCGGTCCAGTTCCTCCGCGGCAAAGCCGTTTGCTGCAATCATGAAACTGGCCACAAGCTCATGTGCAGGCAGTCGCTGCCGGGGGGTAAAGGCGGTGGGGAGGCCTTGGGCGTCCAGTGTGACCACAAACTCCTCTTCTGGCGTGACGTCCGCCGCCTGAGGTGACTGCGCCTGCCGCAAGGCTTGGGCGGCGGCCATAAGGGTTGGCAGCAGATCTGGCGGGAGAGAAGAAGAGGCGTCTGACCCGGAGGGCAGGGGAGACGATGAGGAAGAGGCTGGCTGAGGAGAAGGCTCAAGGGCTGCGTGCACGGCCTGATAGGTCAGGCGTGCGGCGCTGCGCATCAAACCTCGTCCTAACGTGCCTGATATCCGTTGCCCTTGAGGCGTGATCTGCAGATCAATATAAACACACAGCCGGTCTTCTCCCGGTTTGAGCGAGCACAGCCCAGCAGAAAGCGCCAGCGGCAACATGGGCACCACCTGCCCGGGCAGATAGACCGAATTGCCCCGATTTCTGGCTTCCTGATCCAGTGCCGAACCAGGACGGACATAATGGGCGACATCCGCAATGGCGATGAGGATGTGAAAACCATCATCCGTGCGTTCCGCCCAGATGGCGTCATCAAAGTCCTGCGCCGTTTCCTCATCAATCGTGACAAGCGGAATGCTGCGCAGATCCCGACGACCAGATGGGTGAGCCGGTAACTTGCGCGGAATATCAGAGAGAGAGGGTGTATCTGTGACGGTGGAGGCTGCTGCCTTTGCATCAACAGGGCGGGCTGCCAGAAGATGTGCTTCTGCCTCCGCTTCCGGGGAGAAGGCAGAGGGCATGGGGTGTGTAAGAACAGCGAGTCTGGCGGCCATGCCTGGCGCATCCACAGGCCCTAGAACGGAGCGGATATCGGCTTCCGGCGGATTTCCGGTCTGCTGCTGTGCCCGTATTTCAGCCAGTACCACCGTATCAGGTGCCAGAGGTTCAGAAACTGTGTGAAGCACCAGATCGAATCGACGATCACACGGGATGAGCCTGATTATTTGTTCGCTCTGCTCCGAGGTATCGAGAGAGGGAGCGGTTGATGCCGCTCGCGGTGCGGTCAGGCTTCCACCATTTGAAACGCGAGGGAGAAGGGTATGCGCCTGAGCTTCCTTGCCCGGCGGTGTGGGAGCCGCCTGTACTGTTGCGGGGAAGTAGCGTGGAGCAGAGGAAATCAGGTGCAGGGGGCGCCCTTCCCGTCTGCCGCGCAGGGAGAGGCGAGGCCGCAAGCGGGCAATGACCTCATCGCCCGGGAGAAGCAATGTGCCATCTGGCAGGGTTGCCGTCAGTAGAATGGAGGTGCCGGGATGATCGGGCTGAGAGGCGTAAGCCTGCCCGTCTGATCGGAGGCGGGTCAGGGTTGCCCGCACGGTTTCAGGCAGACCAGTTACGCCTTTCAGGCGACCCGGCGGCAGGCAGGCCAGATCACCTGCCAGTGCCATATCATGCAGCGTTGCACGGAGGGCCGCCTTCAGGCGCGCAGGCAAGCCGAGTGCCCGCAGAATGTCCGTAGGCCCTACGGGAGCGCTGTCTGCCTCCAGAAACTGGCGAATGACCTCATGTCCGGGCAGGGCCGAGGCCCCGATGCCCTTGGGCATGATGGGCTACTCCGCCTTTTTCTTCCGTGTGGTGGTGGCGCGTGGTTTTTTGGGCGCTGCTTTCTTCTCCTGGGCAGGAGCAGCCTCACCCTCAGCGGTTTTTGCTGTCTTTTTGGTAGCCGTTTTTTTCGGTGCGGCCTTGGTGGTGCTTTTGGCCGCGGTTTTCTTTTTGGCGGCTCCCGCTTTGGCTTTCAGGGGTTTGCCTTTTTCAGCCAGCAACGCCAGTGCCTCATCCAGCGTAACCGCGTCCATATCCGTGCCACGGGGAAGGGTCGCAACAATCTGGCCATGCTGCACATAGGGGCCAAACCGGCCCTTGCGCACCATAACGGGTTCCTGATCCTTGGGGTGGTTGCCCAGCGTACGGATGGAGGCCAGCTTTTTGGCCAGCGCATCCACAGCCCGGTTCAGGCCAATGGTCAGAACATCATCGTCCTTATCCAGAGACCCATAGACCGCGCCCATTTTCACAAACGGGCCAAAGCGCCCCAGTCCGGCCTGAATGGGTTCTCCTGTTTCAGGATGAATGCCAACCAGACGTGGTAGCGAGAGCAAGCCCACGGCCTGATCAAGCGTGATCTTTTCTCCATCCAGCCCTTTGGGCAGGGAAGCACGTTTGGGTTTGGCTTTCTTGTCTTCCGGGTCTGGTTCACCCTGCTGCACATACAGGCCCCATGGGCCCTGACGCACGGTGATATCCTCACCCGTTTCGGGGTGTTGACCCAGAACGCGCATACCATCCTTCAGCGCGCTGCTGCCGTCACCGTCTTCTGCACTGTCAGCAGAAAGGCGGCGGGTGTACTGGCACTCAGGATAGTTGGAGCAGCCAATGAACGCGCCATAACGGCCCAGCTTCAGCCCAAGCCGCCCCGTGCCGCAGGCCGTGCAGTGGCGTGGGTCAGACCCGTCCGGGCGCGGCGGGAAGAAGAACGGCCCAAGATCCTGATCCAGTGCGTTCAGCACATCAGTGATGGTCAGTTCCTTGGTGTCATCCACCGCCTTGGAGAAATCGTGCCAGAAGGAGGCCAGAACCTGCTTCCATTCCGCACGGCCGCCAGAAATATCATCCAGCAGTTCTTCAAGGCTGGCGGTGAACTTGGTGTCCACATAGCGTTCAAAGAACGAGACAAGGAACGCCGTGACCAACCGCCCGCGGGCTTCCGGCACAAAGCGCCGGTTTTCCAGCGTGACGTAATTGCGGTCACGCAGCACGGTAAGAATGGAAGCGTAAGTGGAAGGGCGGCCAATGCCGATTTCTTCCATTTTCTTGACCAGTGAGGCTTCCGAGAAACGCGGCGGCGGCTGCGTGAAATGCTGATCGGCCTTTACATCCTCACGCTTGAGCGGGTCACGCTCCTGCATGGGGGGCAGCATCCGGGATTCGTCATCCGCCGGTTTGTCACTGTCATCCCGCCCTTCCGTATAAAGGCGCAGGAAGCCATCAAACGTGATGATGGAGCCATTGGCGCGCAGCACGGTTTTGCCGGAGGGGCCTGCAATATCCACCGCAACCTGATCAAGGGCTGCCGATTCCATCTGGCTGGCCACCGCGCGTTTCCAGATCAGCTCATACAGGCGGCGCTGGTCCTGCGTCAGATGGGAGGCAACGGAGGACGGCGTGCGGAAGACATCCGTGGGGCGAATGGCTTCATGCGCTTCCTGCGCGTTTTTGGCTTTGGATGTGTAATGGCGCGGCTGCGCCGGAACGTAATTTTCACCAATATGCTTGCCAATGTGGGAGCGAATGGCCCCGATGGCTTCTCCTGCCATCTGCACACCATCGGTTCGCATATAGGTGATCAGACCAACGGTTTCCCCGCCCAGATCAATGCCTTCATAAAGCTGCTGGGCTGTGCGCATGGTGACCTGCGCCCCCATGCCCAGCTTGCGGGAGGCTTCCTGCTGCAAGGTGGAGGTGGTGAAAGGCGGCTGCGGATTGCGCCGCACCTTCCGCCGCTCAACAGATTTGACGGAAAGGTTTTCTGCTTCCACAGCCTTGCGGGCAGCTTCGGCCAGTTCGGCGTTGGCCAGATCAAACTGGTCAAGCTTCTTGCCATCCAGATGTGTCAGCCGGGCTGTAAACGGTGCGCCAGAAGGCGTGGTGAGGGATGCGGTAACGGTCCAGTATTCACGCGGCTGGAAAACTTCAATTTCCGCCTCACGCTCGCAGATCAGCCGCAGGGCGACGGACTGCACGCGGCCAGCACTGCGGGAGCCCGGCAGCTTGCGCCACAGTACGGGAGAAAGCGTGAACCCCACCAGATAATCCAGCGCGCGGCGGGCCAGATAGGCTTCGATCAACGGGAAATCGAGCTCACGCGGGTGCGCCATAGCGTATTTGATGGCGCTTTTGGTGATCTCGTTGAAGGTGACGCGCTGCACCTCCACCCCTTTCAGGGCTTTCTTTTCTTCCAGCATGGACCGGACGTGCCAGGAAATAGCCTCGCCTTCACGGTCCGGGTCAGTGGCCAGATAGAGGTGCTTGGCGCCCCGCAACGCCTTGATGATGGCGGCAACCTGCTTGGTGCCACGCTCATCAGACTGCCAGGACATGGCAAAGCCTTCGTCCGGGCGTACGGAACCATCTTTGGGCGGCAAATCGCGTACATGCCCAAAGGAGGCCAGCACGGTGTAGCCATCGCCAAGATATTTGTTGATCGTTTTCGCCTTTGCGGGCGACTCGACCACCACAACGTCAGTCATACTCTCTCCGACCTGCCGGAAGCAGCACTTGATCAGCCGTCTTTTCCATGCGGTGCTGCCAGAACAATCCGCCCACCGGGGAGGGAGTCTACGCAGCCGGAAAGCTCAAGTTCCGTGAGCACGGTCAAGACAGTGGAAGCTGAGAACTGGCAGTGCCTAACAAGATCGTCAACCGGTATGGGCGTAAAGGAGAGAAGATCAAGCACTTTTTCCCGCACGTTTTCGGGGCTGACTGGTGCCCCGCCGGAGCGTTCTGCCGGTGCGGGAAGAGGCAGGGAAAATGCGCTTTGAATGGCGGATTTGTTCTGCTTTTGTGCAGTTGATCCCTTTTTTACACTCCCTTCCTGCACCGGGTCGGGTTGCGTGGGGAAGAGGGGAGGGTTTTTTTCAGGGCATGCAGGAATGGCGGGCAGATTGGGCAGGATATCCGCTACGCTTTCGGTCAGAATGGCACCCTGGCGCAGCAGATTGTTGCTGCCTCGGCAGCGCGAATCAAGCGGTGAGCCGGGCACGGCAAACAGTTCTCGGCCATAATCCACCACCAGCCGGGCAGTAATCAGGGTGCCGGAATGGGGCGCAGCCTCCACCACAACACAGCCTAGCCCCAGCCCAGCAATCAGGCGGTTGCGGCGTGGAAAATGGCGGGCCGTGGGTGTGGTGCCTAAGGGTGCTTCTGTAACCAGCACGCCTTTTTCTGCAATTTCGGCATGAAGGGCGGCGTTTTCACGCGGGTAGGGGCAGTCCAGTCCGCCCGCAATGGCGGCAATGGTCAGACCGTGCCGGTGCAACGCCCCCATATGGGCCGCACGATCTATGCCGCGCGCTAATCCGGAAATAACCACCAGCCCAGCTTCAGCCAGTTCCGTGGCCAGACTTTCCGCCAGTCTGACGCCGTGGGCCGAGGCATTTCGTGCGCCCACCAACCCCACCCCCGGTTTGCTCAGGCAGGAGGCATCTCCCAACACACTGATAACAGGCGGTGCGTCCGGGCAGGCGCGCAGCAAGGGAGGGTAGGTGGCATCGAGCAGAGTCAGAAACTGGCCCCCTATTTTCAGGGTGGCGTCTATTTCCGCCTCAATGTGCGTGGGTGATGGAGGGATAAGTTGAGTGCGCCCGTTGCGGGCTGGCAGATGGGGCAGGGCGTCCAGCGCTGCTTCCGGGGTTTGGTAGCGCTCCACCAGCCGCCGCCATGTGCGCGGCCCTACCGAATCGGTCCGGGCCAGGCGCAGGCAGGCGGCCAGGGAGGTCATACGCGCGCCGTCATTTCTGTTTTGGCGCAACCCGTGGTTCGGTGCCGTTCAGAATACGGCCAATGTTGGCGTGATGCCGCGCCAGCACCAGAATGCTGATCAGCAACGTGGCCATGGGCTTGGGGGATGCCCGAAAGCTGAACCCATAAAGCGCACAGTTTACCACTGGCATGACAATAAAGGCGGCAATGGCTCCGGCAGAGGAAATGCGGGTAACCCGTGCAACACCCAGCCACGCAGCGCAACCCGCCAGCCCCGTGAGCGGCGAAAGGGCGAGCATGGCGCCCAACCCCGTAGCCACGCCTTTGCCGCCCTTGAACCCAAGGAAAATGGGATAGCAATGGCCCACAACCACCGCCAATGCGGTGACGGAGGTAATGCGGTCTGCAAAGTCTGGCGGGGTCATGATCCATGCGATCAGAACCGCCAGAAGCCCCTTGGCGGCATCCAACCCCAGCGTGGCGGCGGCAAGGTCCTTGCGGCCTGTGCGCAGCACGTTGGTGGCCCCAATATTGCCAGACCCGATTTTGCGCAGATCCCCCGCACCGGCCAGATTGGTCAGGATCAGCCCAAAGGGAACGCTTCCCAGCACGTACCCCAGGAAAGCCATGGCAGCCATAAGCCACAGCGCGTAGGACGGCAGGGCTTCCATCATGCGCTGGTAGCCTCATACACGCGGCGCCCGGCTTTCCATGTGCCGAGAACACGGCCTTCCAGTGGGCGGCCATCGAACGGTGTGTTCTGGGCCCGGCCCGGCAATTTACCCGCTTCCACCAGCCAGCTTTGTTCCGGTGCAAACAGGCACAGATCAGCCGTGGCTCCTTTGGCGAGGGTGCCAGCCGAGGTGCCAAGCAGAGCGGCCGGCTTGTGGGTCAGAAGGGCAATGGCTTGCGGCAGGGTGAGTGTGCCGTCATGAACGCGGGCCAGTGTTACGCCCAGCAGGGTCACCATGCCGGTGCCACCTGTTGCGGCCTGCGCAAAAGGCAGCCGCTTATCATCCGCATCGCGCGGCAGATGGTCGGACGCTATGGCGTCAATGGTGCCATCGGCCAACGCAGCGCAGATTGCCAGACGGTCTTCTTCCGCCCGCAGAGGGGGCGAGAACTTGGCGTAGGTGCGGAAGTCACCAATCGCGTTTTCGTTCAGGTCAAAATAAGGAGGGGCGGTGTCACACGTCACATTCAGGCCGCGTGCCTTGGCCCGACGGATCAGGTTTACGCCTTCCCCGGTCGAGACATGGCCGAAATGCAATCGCCCGCCCGTTAGTTCCGCCAGACGGATATCACGGGCAATCATGATGGCTTCCGCCACCGGGGGGATGCCGGGCAGACCAAGGCGGGTGGCCAGTTCTCCCGCCGTGGCGCAGCCGGAACCGGCCAGAGAAGGCTCTTCCGGGTGCTGCACCACCATAGCTCCGAACCCGCCAGCATAAGACAGCGCCAGCCGCATCAGTTTGGCGGGGTCTATGGCACGTGCGCCATCAGTAAAGGCTACGGCTCCGGCTTCATGCAGCAGGCCGATTTCCGCCAGTTCCTGCCCCTTGCAGCCTTTGGTCAGTGCGCCGTAGGGCAGAATGGTAATGGCGCCAGTTTCCTCCCCACGGGTGCGGAGCAGACGCACCAGCGCGGGGTTATCAATGGCGGGCTCGCAGGTTGGCAGAATGGCAATGGTGGTGATGCCGCCAGCCGAGGCCGCACGGGCGGCAGAGGCGATGGTTTCACGATATTCATGGCCGGGCTCACCAATTTCAACGCGCATGTCCACAAGGCCGGGGCACAGAACCGCGCCCTGACCATTGATAACCTGCGCGTCTTCAGGCGTGCCTTCGGCTCCGGCTTTGTCCGTGGCGTCAACTACGCCATCGCGGACCAGCAGACGACCGGGTTCATCCAGCCCGGAGGAAGGGTCCAGAAGGCGGACGTTTTCAAAAAGAAGGGTGCTCATGCGGAGTGCCTGCTGCGGGTCAGCCGATCAAGCACGGCCATACGCACGGCCACGCCCATTTCAACCTGTTCCTGAATCACGCTCTGGTCTGAATCAGCCACCTGACTGTCAATTTCCACACCCCGGTTCATGGGGCCGGGGTGCATGACCAGTGCCTTGGGTTTGGCTAGCGCCAGCCGCCGGTTATCCAGCCCGTAGAAACGGAAATATTCACGCGCGCTGGGAATAAGGCCGGAAGACATGCGTTCGCGTTGCAGGCGTAGCATCATCACCACATCCACATCGCGCAGGCCTTCTTCCATGGTGTGGAAAATATCCACACCCAGATGGCGGATGGCCCCCGGCACCAAAGTAGGCGGGCCGACCACGCGCACACGGCTGCCCATGGTGGTGAGCAGATGGATATTGGAGCGCGCCACGCGGGAATGGGCGACATCGCCGCAGATGGCTACTGTCAGCCCTGCCAGATGGCCGCAATGACGGCGGATGGTCAGGGCATCCAGCAATGCCTGTGTAGGGTGCTCGTGCGTGCCATCACCCGCGTTTACCACACATGCTTCCACCTTCTGCGCCAGCAGGGCCGGTGCGCCCGACTGTGCATGCCGTACCACCAGCAGATCCGCCTGCATGGCGTTGAGGGTAGCTGCGGTGTCCAGCAGCGTTTCGCCCTTGTTTACGGAAGACTGCGCCACGGACATGTTGATCACATCCGCGCCCAGCCGCTTGCCCGCAAGCTCGAAGGAGGTGCGGGTGCGGGTGCTGTCTTCAAAAAACAGGTTGATCAGCGTGCGGCCCCGCAGCACATCGCGTGGGACCTTGCGGGAGCGGTTCAGCAGGGCATAGCTTTCGGCCAGATCAAGCAACGGCTCGATCTGATTGGGCGTCATGCCTTCCAGTCCGAGCAGATGCTGTGTGTGACGGCCGGAAAAGCTAGCCATTGAGCACGGCTCCGATACGGGCCAGCGTTTCATCCTTGCCAAGGGCAAAGAGGGTCGCGTCGATCCCCGGTGAAGTGTTGGACCCGGTTACGGCAGCGCGCAGCGGCTGCGCAACCTGCCCCAGCTTATGGCCTTCACGCTCGGCAAAGCGGCGTAGGGCGGCGTCAATTTCTTCCGGGGTGAAGTCCGGCACGGCGGCCAGTTCACGCGCCAGACCATCCAGAATGGTGCGGGCTTCCGGTGTCAGCAGTTTTTCCGCCTTGGCGTTGAAGGGCAGCGGCACATGGCGGCCAAGGAAGGCGGCACTGTCCGCCAGTTCAACCAGCGTGCGGGCGCGTTCCTTCAGGCCGGGCATCAGGGCCAGCACACGGGCGCAGGTGGTGTCGTCCGTTGCAACGCCATCTACGGCTTTCAGGCGGTCCATCACATCATTGGTCAGGCGGTCATCATCGGCCTGACGCAGCCATACAGCGTTGATGTGCAGCAGCTTGGCGTAATCCATGCGAGAGGGGGAGCGACCGACGCCGTCCAGATCAAACAGCTTGATCTGTTCTTCACGGGAGAGGATTTCCGCATCGCCATGGCCCCAGCCCAGACGCAGCAGGTAGTTGCACAGGGCTTCCGGCAGATAGCCTTCATCGCGGAATTCCACCACGGACTGCGCGCCGTGCCGCTTGGACAGCTTGGCGCCATCCGGCCCATGAATAAGCGGCAGATGGGCAAAGCGGGGCAGATCCCAGCCCATGGCGCGGTAGATCATGGCCTGACGGAAGGTATTGGTCAGATGGTCATCGCCACGAATCACGTGCGTAATGTCCATGTCATGATCATCCACCACCACGGCATGCTGGTAGGTGGGGGTGCCGTCGGAGCGCAGGATGATCATGTCATCCAGTTCCGCATTGGCTACGCGCACTTCGCCCTGCACCAGATCTTCAATCACGGTTTCCCCTTCACGCGGGGCCTTGATGCGCACGGCGTAGGGGGCTCCGGCTGGAGCTTCTGAGGGATCACGGTCACGCCACATGCCATTATAGCGTGGGGGTTTGCCATTTTTCATAGCGTCCTCACGCATCTGCTTCAGCTCTTCAGGCGTGCAGTAGCATTTGTAGGCGAGGCCTTTTTCCAGTAGCTCCAGCGCCACTTCCGTATGGCGGGGCTGGCGGGTGGACTGGAAAACGGGTTCTTCATCCGCCGTAATGCCCATCCAGGCCAGCCCGTCAAAAATAACGTCTACTGCCTGTTGGGTGGAACGCTCACGGTCGGTATCCTCGATACGCAGGAGGAACTCGCCGCCGTGATGACGGGCAAAGAGAAAATTGAACAGGGCCGCGCGGGCGTTGCCGATATGCAGCAGGCCTGTCGGACTCGGGGCAAAACGTGTGCGGATTTTCGTCATGAGGCGCTTCCTTATCACGCACGGGCGCGGGGAGCCATATGGTCTTGAGCGTTCCGGTGCCTCAGCCTGTGCACGTGGCCTGCCCGGAGGGCGCATGGCTGTTCCGGGTGCGGGCTTCATGCAGCACAGGATGCTGATGCCGGATGCTCCGTTTTGAAGGAGGGCTCCCTGCGCGAAACAATCGTGTTCCTCAAAAGTGATCTCCTTACCGCCGTGACGGCCCTTTTGCTGGCGGAGCAGGGGCGGCTGGTGCTGTGGGTGCCTGTTGGCATGGCGCTGGGTGTGGCGGGATATTTCGGGTTGCGGCAGGAGCCTTCCGTATGGGGCGGGGTCGCTTTGCCCATGCTCTGCATTGGGGCGGCTTTGTTGGGGCTGTGGCGCGGCTGGCAGAGCGTTTGGGGGCGCATAGTGGCTGGTGGCTGCCTCGCGGTTGCTGTGGGGTTTCTGGCGGCGTGGCTTTCAACGCATCGGCATCCGCCCATGCCGGAGCTACCGCGTCGGGCGGTGGAGATAACGGGCACGGTGCAGAGTATGGCCGCAGTAGCAGGGCGGGATGGCGCTGTGCCTGGCCGTATGGTTGTGCTGGCGAACGCCCGGTTCGAGACCTCGCTGGATGCGGACATGCTGCCCCTGAAGCGCACCCTGCGCGTGAAATTGAAGCCCGACGATATGGGGAATCTGGCCCCCGGTGATGAAGTGTGGGTGCGGGTCATGCTGATGCCGCCGCCGTTTCCTGCATTCCCCGGCGGGAGAGACCTTCAGCGGGAGGCATGGTTTGCCAACAGCGCCGGGTATGGCCGGGCTTTGAATCCGGTTGAGCGTCTCAGTGTATCCTCTCGTCAGAGAGGCTGGATTGTCACGGTTCTCGAACCTTTGCGGGAAACGCTGGATGCCCGTATTCGTGTGGTGCTGCCGGGAGCCGTGGGAGGAGTGGCCTCTACCGTGCTGACGGGAGAAAGCGCCAGTGTGCCGCGCGCTGTGCGGGAGGATTTTGCAGCGTCTGGTCTGGCGCATCTTCTGGCTGTGGCCGGGCTGCATCTGGGCTTGGTGATGGGCTTGCTGATGGGGCTTTTCCGGCTTGGGCTCGCCCTGTGGGAATGGGCTGCCCTGCGTTGGCCCTGCAAGGCACTGTCCGCTTTGCTGGCGTTGGTGGGCGGGGCCGGATACGCCATGCTGACCGGGCTGCATCTGCCCGTCATCCGCAGTTTGATCATGGCGTCAATCGCTGTGCTGGGCATAGCGGTGGGCAGGCGCGTTGTGTCTATGCGAGGGCTGGCTTTGGCTGCCGCGCTTCTGCTGCTGATCATGCCGGAGGAACTGCTGGGCGTGGCGTTCCAGATGTCCTTCGCCGCCGTTATGGCGCTTGTTGCCGGTTATGAGGCTCTGGGGCCATGGTTTGCCAGGTATCGGGCGCGGGCAACGGGTATGGCGCACTGGTTGGTATGCCATCTCATAGCGCTGGCGCTCACCAGCCTGCTGGCCGGGCTGGCAACGTTGCCCATCGTTATGGCGCATTTTGGCCAGATCCAGCCTTTTTTTGTGCTCGCCAATTTGCTGGCCGTGCCCCTGATGGCGGTGTGGATTATGCCGCTCGGGCTGCTGGCCCTGCTGCTGATGCCATTTCATGTGGAAGCGATGGCACTGATGCCCATGGGCTGGGGAATAGATCTGGTGCTTTCCATGGCGCATGGGGTTGCCCGATTGCCTGCTGCACGGGTGAGTGTGCCGCACATGCCCACATGGGGGCTTGGGGTCGTGTTGCTGGGGCTCTGCTGGCTGTGTTTATGGCGGCAGCGCTGGCGATTGTGGGGCGTGGTGCCTGTAGCGCTAGGCATGCTGTCCCCATTATTGCTGGTTCAGCCGGATGTTCTGATCAGCCCGGACGGTGGGCTGATGGCGGTGCGGGATGGCGGCCATCTGCTGGTTGCTGGTCGTTCGCGGGATTCTGCGGCTGTGCAGGCTGCATGGGCGCAGGCTTTTGCGCGTGTGCCTGAACCGTTTCCTGTAAAAGGGCAGACGCCTGATGGTGTGCTCAGTTGTGGGGAAGATGGAGATCCGGATATCTGTTTTGTCAGCAAAAACGGGCGAATGGCGTTGCTGCGGGTCGTGGATAAAACCGATGGCATGGCGCGTCTGCCTGACGCTCTGTGCGCTGACATGGATGTAGTGATCAGCAGCGCGCCCCTGCGCGACTCCTGCCCCAATGCGCGCAGGTTGGATCGCTTCTCCGCATGGCGGGAAGGAGCGCAGGCTGTGTATCTGGAAAAGCAGGGCGTGCGCGTCGTGACAGATCGCGCCGTGCGCGGCGCGCGCCCTTGGGTAATGAAACCCGGAGGGCACGGCATGCCCAACCTGCCCCTTGCGCCTTCTGAATAAGGGGAGGAGGGGCGCAAGGGGGTGGGCGGAATGGCCTGCTTTTTCTGAAAAGCCGGAGGGCCTTCTGAAAGCAGGCGGCGGCTTAGTCTTTCACAGTCTCAAACGCATCCAGCGCACGGCTGGAATAGACAAGGGCCGCTCCGGCGTTCAGGGCCACGGCTACGCCCAGTGCCTCGGCAATTTCTTCCTTGCTGGCACCGGCTTTTTTGGCCGCAACCGTATGGACGGAAATGCAGCCGTCACACCGGGTTGTTACAGCCACGGCAAGTGAGATCAGTTCCCGCGTCTTGTCGTCCAGATGTTTGTGTTCTGGCGCAACCGTTTCCAGCTTCTGCAAGCCTTCCAGCGTGTTGGGAGAAAGCTTTGCCAGCACTTTTACGCTCTGGCCCAGATGGGCGCGATAGGCATTCCAGTCGGTCACAATGATGCACTCCTGCTTTTGTGAAAATAACAGGCTAGACTGCATCAGAACGGGCAGAGTCTGTCACGACACGGTTAGGAGAGCCTTACGCTCTTGCGGAGCAGTCCGCCCCCCAGCTATCGGCGTAAGGTATGAACGATATGAGCATGAATAAGGCCTCGGCTTTGTCAGGGCAGGGGCCTCTGGCGGTTTATCAGCAGCGTATCGCTGCGGGTGAGCTGAAGAGCGATCCGGATCAGGCCCGCGTTATCAAGCGGCTGGACCAGTTGTGGCATGAGCTGAGCACCATGCAGCCTCCGCCGCCCCCGCCCAAGGGGCTGCTGGCCGGGCTTGCGCGCCGTATCAAGCCGCCCCCGCCGCCCCAGCGCCCACGCGGGCTGTATATTGTGGGCCGGGTTGGCCGAGGCAAAACCATGGTGATGGACCTGTTCTACAGTTGCGCGCCGGTCAAACTGAAGGAACGCATCCATTTTCTGCGTTTCATGCAGGATGTGCACCAGAAGCTGCATGACCTCAAAGCCGCCAATCCGGGCATGACGGACCCCATTCCGCCGCTGGCCAAGGCGCTTGCTGCCCGTGCTCATCTTTTGTGCTTTGACGAATTTCAGGTGAATGACATTGCTGACGCCATGATTCTGGGGCGTCTGTTCGAGGCCCTGTTTGCCGATGGTGTGGTGATTGTTGCCACGTCCAACACGGAACCGGGTGAGTTGTTTCAGAACCGCCCTGGTGCTGATGCGTTCAAGCCCTTTATCGCCATCATCAAGCGTGAGCTGGACACCGTGGAGCTTGATTCGCCACGGGATTACCGGCGTGGGCGCCAGCAGGACCGCGAGACATGGATTGTGCCTGCCGATGCACAGGCAAAAGCCCGATTGGGCGAGATTTTTGCCCGCTATGCGGAGGGCGAGCAGCCCAAACCCGTCACGCTGGAGTTCAGTGGGCGCACGTTTGAGGTGGATCAGGCGGCAGGCCCGGTGGCGCGCTTTGATTTCAACTCTTTGTGTGGAAAACCACGCGGCCCGAATGACTATCTGGCCCTGGCGAAACAGTTCACGGTGCTGGTCATAGATGACATTCCCAAAATGGGACAGGACGAAGCCAACCTCGCCCGCCGCTTCATAACGTTGATTGACGCCTTGTACGACAACGGAAATCTGCTTTTTGCCTCGGCTGCCGCTACCCCGGACCAGTTGTTCACAACGGGGGAAGGAGCGGATGCCTTTGCCCGTACGGCATCACGTCTTGCTGAGATGAGTAGTGAAAGCTGGCTGGAGCAAGGTGCCAAGGCAGCACAGGCGGCGCATCGGCTCTCTAGAGCGTGACAGCCGGCTCTCTTGTTCCTGCCGCAGGCGCGGTCTAGCAAAATCACAGTGCGGCTGGCGGAGAGAGACCTCCAGCCGAAGAAAAACGAATGTGAGGGCAGGAATGGGAAACGAACCGATACCCACAGGTAGCGCGCCATCTTCCTTTCTGCCCGGACAGGGGAAGGCAGGGCATCCTGCACACAGGTGTGGGATGAAAAAAACAATGTTCCGCGTTTTGTTCGGGAATGACACAACAACTGGCTGCCAGCACAGGGTTGGCCGGCAGCAGGGAGGAGTCTGACATGGCGGCTTCAGATGTGCTTGTCACAGCGCTGAATGGCGCAAATATCGCTTATCTGGCAGATCTGTATGCCCGGTGGGCAAAAGACCACAAAAGCGTTGATCCATCCTTTGATACGCTTTTTGGTTCTCTGGAAGATGAAGAAGCCGCCGTTCTGAAGGACGCCGTTGGCGCATCATGGGCACCACGGCCTTCCATCATCACGGGTGAGGAAAAGGCTGCTCCGGCAAAAGGCGCCAAAGGCGCTGCCGCTGGTGGGCTGGCCGCTGAAGACAGTCTGGCCATTGCCCGTCTGGTGCGTGCGTTCCGTGAATATGGTCACCTTGAAGCCAAGCTGGACCCGTTGGGGCTGAAAGAGCCGACAGCACGGGAAGAGCTGGACCCGGCAACATACGGATTTGCTGAAAAAGATCTGGGCCGCGAAGTTTATATCGGTTCCCTGCTTTCTCCGCTGCTGGACGGTCCTTCCGCCAAGGTGAGTGACGTTGTGGACGCTCTGCGGGGTGTCTATTGCCACAGCATTGGTGCGGAATTCATGTATGCCCGCAACCATGAACAGCGCGAATGGCTGCGTAAGCGGCTTGAAGGCGATAACTGGCAATCCAGCGTGACGGTGGATGAGCAGAAAGCCATCCTGAAAAATCTGACGGAAGCAGAAGGGTTTGAAACCTTCTGCCAGAAGCGGTACGTGGGCGCCAAGCGCTTCGGGCTGGAAGGTGGGGAAATCTCCATTCCGTCCCTGCATGCTATTATTGATCAGGCTGCTGCGCAGGGTGTTTCCTCGGTCACCATCGGGATGGCGCACCGTGGGCGTCTGAACACGTTGGTGAACGTGGTGCGTAAACCCTACGTTGCCATTTTCAATGAATTTGCCGGTGGGTCTTTCAAGCCGGACGATGTTGCTGGCTCTGGTGACGTGAAATACCATCTTGGCTCTTCCACAGATGTGGAAGTGGGTGGTCATTCCGTTCATATCGCCCTGCAGCCCAATCCGTCTCATCTTGAAGCGGTTGATCCTGTGGTATGCGGCAAGGTGCGCGCCATTCAGGACGATGCCGGAGATACGGAAAACCGGTCTGGCCATATGGGGATCATCATTCACGGTGATGCTGCCTTTGCCGGGCAGGGCGTGGTGTATGAAACCCTCTCCATGTCCCAGCTTAAGGGATACCGCACAGGCGGCACCATCCATATGGTGGTGAACAATCAGGTTGGGTTCACCACCAACCCTGAAAATGGACATTCCGGCATTTACGGCACGGATGTTGCCAAATCCATTGAAGCCCCGGTGCTGCATGTGAACGGTGACGATGCCGAGGCGGTGATTTACCTCTCCCGTCTGGCACAGGATTACCGGCAGGCTTTTGCCAGTGACATCATTCTGGATATCGTCTGCTATCGCCGCCATGGGCATAACGAAACGGATGAACCCGCCTTCACCCAGCCGGTGATGTACAAGGCCATTGCGGCGCACGAAACCCCGCATACCCTGTATTCCAAAAAGCTGGTGGCTGCTGGGGTGGTTTCTCAGGATGAAGTGCAGGCCCAGTGGGATGCCTTCTTCAACAAGCTGGATGAAGACTACAAAGCTGCGCAGTCCTACAAGGTGAACAAGGCGGACTGGCTTGAAGGTGGCTGGTCCGGTCTGATTGCGCCCACCACGGGCAAGGTGGAAGCCGCTTATCCGGAAACCGGCATGGCGCTTGATAAGCTGCGTAAAATTGGCGCTGCTATCTCCAAGGTTCCGGATGATTTTGATCTGAACTCCAAGATCGCCCGTCAGCTCAAGGCCAAGGCCAAGATGTTTGATACGGGTGAAGGGTTTGACTGGGCAACCGGTGAAGCAATGGGCTTTGGCTCGCTGCTGCTGGAAAACCATCGTGTTCGTCTTTCTGGGGAAGACTGCCAGCGCGGCACGTTCAGCCAGCGTCACGCAACCCTGATTGATCAGACCAACCAGTCTCAATACACGCCGCTGAATCATATTCAGGACGACCAGGCGAAAATTGAAATCTGGAACTCCTTCCTTTCAGAATATGGTGTTCTGGGCTTTGAGTATGGGTATTCCCTGCGCAACCCCAAAACGCTGGTGCTGTGGGAAGCCCAGTTTGGTGATTTTGCCAACTGCGCACAGGTGATTATTGATCAGTTCATTGCCTCGGGTGAAACCAAGTGGTTGCGGATGTCCGGTCTGGTCATGCTGTTGCCGCATGGATACGAAGGCCAGGGGCCGGAACATTCTTCCGCCCGTCTGGAACGGTATTTGCAGCTTTGTGCAGAAGACAACATGTTTGTCTGCAATATCACCACGCCTGCCAACTACTTCCATGCCCTGCGCCGCCAGTTGAAGCTGGATTACCGCAAGCCGTTGATCCTGATGGAGCCGAAATCTCTGCTGCGTCACAAACTGGCCGTGTCTGAACTGTCCGATTTCGGACCCGGCACGCGCTTCCAGCCGGTTCTGGGTGAGATTGATGCGCTGGGCCCGGATGCCGATATTGATCGCGTGGTGATCTGCTCGGGCAAGGTCTATTATGATCTGCTGGCCGAACGCCGTGAAAAAGAACTGAAAAACGTTGCCATTATCCGGCTTGAACAACTCTATCCGTTCCCGGAAAGCGCGCTGGCTGAAGAGCTGAAACGCTACCCGAAAGCCCAGATCATCTGGTGCCAGGAAGAAACGGAAAATGGTGGGGCCTGGCATTTTGCAGACCGCCGGATTGAAAAGGCACTGGTCGCGGCGAAACATCAGGCTGGCCGCCCGCAATATGTGGGCCGTGCCGCAGCAGCCAGCCCGGCAACGGGGCTTGCGCGCATTCATGCCACAGAGCAGGCTGATCTGGTTGAAAGGGCCCTGGGTTTGAAGAAAACGGACTGAAACACACCGTCTGGGAAGGCCGCCCGCCCCGGTGAGGGCGGGCATGAACAAGCCAGTAAGGGTGGGAATAGAAAAGACCCTGCTGGTGTCTGTTTGAAGGAAATGGGGATAGAGGATGTCAGTCGAAATCAAGGTGCCGACACTTGGTGAGAGCGTAACAACTGCAACAATCGCCAAATGGCTGAAAAAAGCTGGCGATACCGTTGCGGCGGATGAACCGATTGTTGAGCTTGAAACCGACAAGGTGAGTGTTGAGGTGTCTGCACCACAGGCCGGGGTTCTTGGCGCGGAAGTGGCCAAGGAAGGGGATGAAGTGGAAGTAGGCGCCCTGCTGACCACGCTTGAACCCGGCGCAGGTGCACCGAAGGCAGCCGCCAAGAGCGCACCGGCTGAAAAACCTGCTGAAAAGAAGGCTGCTCCTGCTGCCTCTGCTCCGGCAGCCGCTCCGGCTCCTGCAAAGGCCGCTCCGGAAGTTGATGCCGCTGCGGCACTTCCTGCTGCCCGCAAGCTGATGGCGGAAAACAGCCTGAGCGCCGAGCAGGTTGGCTCTGGCACGGGTCTGAATGGCCGTATTACCAAGGGTGACGTTCTGGGCTTCCTGTCCCAGCCGCCGGTTGCGCAGCAGAAAGCTGCCCCCAAGCCGCCGCGTAATGATGACCCGCGTGAAGAACGTGTGAAAATGACACGTCTGCGCCGCACCATTGCCCGCCGCCTGAAAGATGCGCAGAACACGGCAGCTATCCTGACAACCTTCAACGAGGTTGATCTTTCCAACGCCATGCAGATGCGCGCTGAATATCAGGATGCTTTTGTAAAGAAGCATGGGGTGAAGCTGGGCTATATGTCCATTTTCTCCCGCGCTGTGATTGCTGCCCTGAAAGAGTTCCCGGCCATTAACGCCGAAATTGACGGTGATGATGTTATTTACCGTGATTTTGTGAACCTGGGCATTGCCGTGGGTGGCCCGAACGGGCTGGTGGTTCCGGTTATCCGCGATGCGGACAAGCTGAGCTACGCCCAGATTGAAAAAACCATTGCAGGCTTTGGCAAGGCTGCACGGGAAGGCACGCTGAAGATTGATGATCTGGCAGGCGGCACCTTCTCCATCACCAATGGCGGTATTTACGGCTCCCTGCTGTCCACCCCCATTCTGAATGCACCGCAGTCCGGTATTCTGGGCATGCACTCCATTCAGGAACGTCCGGTGGCAGTAAACGGGCAGGTCGTTATCCGCCCCATGATGTATATTGCTCTGTCTTATGACCATCGGATTGTGGATGGTAAGGAAGCGGTCAGCTTCCTGGTGCGTATCAAGCAGAATGTGGAAGATCCGCGTCGTCTTCTGATTGACGCCTGATTACGCGGAACGGGCCGGGTATGATGTCCGGCCTGTTCTTTTTTCATCTGACCCTGAACGCTAAGCGAGACGAAATTCATGCCGATTGAGATCAAGGTTCCTTCCCTGGGAGAAAGTGTCACAACCGCCACGGTGGGGAAATGGCTGAAGCAGCCTGGTGATGCGGTCAAGGCGGATGAGCCGATTGTTGAGCTTGAAACAGATAAAGTCAGCGTTGAAGTGCCCGCTCCGGCAGACGGACGGCTGGAAAGCCATGCCGTAGCCGAAGGGGATGAAGTGGATGTTGGCGCGGTTCTGGCGACGCTGGAAAAAGGCGCTGCTGGCAACGCGGCTTCTGCAAAACCGGCGGCTGCCAAATCTGCCGCGAAAAGCGATACCAAACCGGCGGAAGCCCCCAAACAGGCTCCCAAGGCTGCCGCACCCGCTGCTGATGCGCCCACGCAAACCGATTACGATGTAATTGTGATTGGTGCTGGCCCCGGCGGGTATGTCGGCGCCATTCGCGCCGCACAGCTTGGCTTCAAGGTGGCCTGCGTTGAAAAACGCGCCACACTGGGCGGCACCTGCCTGAACGTAGGGTGTATTCCCTCCAAGGCGCTGTTGCAGTCTTCTGAAAACTTCCATGCTGCAGGCCATGATTTTGCTGCCCATGGGGTGGTGATTGACAGCGTGAAGCTGGATCTGGCCAAGATGCAGGCCCGCAAGGCGGATATTGTTGGTGCCAACGTGAAAGGGGTTGAATACCTCTTCAAGAAAAACGGCATCACATGGCTGAAGGGCCACGGCAAGGTTGAAGGCACTGGCCGTATTACGGTGGACGGCAAGCCTGTTACTGCCAAGCACATCATCGTTGCTTCGGGTAGTGATAGTGCCAACCTGCCGGGTATTGAAATTGATGAGAAGGTGATTGTTACCTCCACCGGCGCGCTGGAACTGTCATCCGTGCCCAAGCGGCTGGTGGTGATTGGTGGCGGTGTGATCGGCCTTGAACTGGGCAGCGTCTGGAGCCGTCTGGGTGCTGACGTGACAGTGGTTGAATTCCTTGATCGGCTGGTGCCGGGCACGGATAATGAAGTGGCCACCCAGTTCCAGAAACTGCTTGTAAAGCAGGGCTTCAAAATGAAGCTGGGCCATAAGGTCACTAAGGCTGAAAAAACCAAAAGCGGTGTTGTGCTGACGGTTGAACCCTCTGCCGGTGGTCAGGCTGAAACGCTGGAAGCCGATGTGGTTCTGGTTGCTGTGGGCCGCACGGCCGCCAGCAAGAATATGGGTCTGGAAGAAGCCGGTATTGAACTGGATAAACGGGGCCGTATTGTTGTTGATGCCCATTACGCCACCAATGTTCCGGGCATTTACGCCATTGGCGATGTGATTGCTGGCCCCATGCTGGCGCATAAGGCTGAGGAAGAAGGCGTGGCTTTGGCCGAACTGCTGGCCGGGCAGGCCGGGCATGTGAATTATGATGCCATCCCTGGCGTGATCTACACATGGCCGGAAGTAGCTTCCGTCGGCTTTACGGAAGAGCAGTTGAAGGAAAAGGGTACCGAATACAAAATCGGTAAATTCCCCTTCATGGCAAATGGTCGTGCCCGCGCACTGGGCATGACGGACGGCTTTGTGAAGGTTCTGGCCTGCAAGCAGACCGACCGCGTGCTGGGCGTGCACATTATTGGCCCGTGTGCTGGTGAACTGATTGCTGAAGCCACCATGGCCATTGAATTTGGTGCTTCTGCTGAAGACATCGGCCGTGTCTGCCATGCGCACCCGACACTGAGCGAAGCAGTGAAGGAAGCAGCTCTGGGGGCCGATGGTCGGTCTCTGAATATTTGACGATTTCCTTCTTTCTGGAAGGAATGCCATAATCTTCTGGCATGAATGACAGGAGAGACGTGGCATGCAAGGCGTAAACTGTCCGACACTGTTTTTGCTGGCGGGCAGTTTGCTCCTTGCTCCGGCTACCGGGTGGGCTACTGCACAGCAGGACGTACCCGTAGCAAGCCCAACACCTGATAAGGAAAAGGGCCAGCCTGCTCAGGCGGATCAGGAAGGTGCTCCCTCACCAGCACTGCCTCCGCCGGTAGAAGCGCCTTTGCCGATTGATCTTCCTCCCTTGCCTGTTCTGAACGAAGACGAAGCACGGGAAGAAGCAACACGCCTGAATCATGATTTCCGACATGAAGTGCCTGTGGCTTTGAAAGTGCCAACGGTGCGTAAGGAAGCATGGATTGCGCTGGCCCAGAAACAACTGGAGCTTGCCTCTTATCCGCTTGATCGCCCGCAGGTGCTGGTCATTGTGGACCGTAATCCTGCCGTGCAGCGCTTGTGCCTGATGCTGGCGCTTCCTCACAGTTCAGATTGGCAGGTGATCGGCAGCACCAAAGTCTCTACTGGCACCACAGGCCGAAAATTCTATTACATCACCCCAACTGGTGTGTTCGTGAACACAGCGGATATTCTGGGCTACCGCGCACTGGGTACCAAAAACGCCAACGGTATTATGGGTAACGGCATCAAAGGCATGCGGGTGTGGGATTTTGGCTGGCAGTGGGCCGAAAAAGGCTGGCTTCCATCGCGTGAAAAAGGGCAGATCCGTCTGGAGATGCATGCGACCGACCCTGTGTATCTGGAAAGCCGGTTGGGGCATGTGGCGTCTGAAGGGTGTATTCGTATTCCGGCATCCCTGAACGTGTTCATTGATAAACATGGCCTGATTGACGCGGAATATGAGCGTATGGCGACGGTTGATATTCGTTTCCGGGCGTTGTTGCGCAAGGATCGTGTGGCCTCGCCGCTGGCAGGGGCTGCGGTGGTGGTGGTGGATACATCCGATATGCCGGAAGTGATGAACGTGAATACTGCAGATGCAAAAGCCGTAACGCACCGTCCGGGTGTAAAAGGGTGATGATATGTGGCGCACAAAGCCGCTTTTGGGTCGTGATGGTGGGCTTAAGCACTGTTCAGTCAAAACTTTTGTAGCAGTGGTGCATTAAGCGTGGGGTATGCCCGGTGCCGCCATCACGGGATGAGGGAATGCCTAGCAGGCATCCCGAGATGAAGATGGTGCCGTATCAAAAAAACGTTATAACAAAAACCAAGTGGCATCAGCAGAACGTGGAGATCCCCTGAATATGACAACCACACAGCTTCCGAGTGACCAGGCGTTGCTGGCCAGCCTGAAAACCATTGTCGGCCATCATCATGTCTTGACGGGTGAAGCCGAAACATACCGTTTCCGGCATGGCTTTCGTTTTGGGGCAGGAAACGTTCTGGCGGTTGTGCAACCGGGAACGCTGGTTGAATTGTGGAAGGTGGCGCAGGCTTGCGTGGCTTCCGGCAAGATTATCATCATGCAGGCCGCCAACACTGGGCTGACGGGTGGTTCCACGCCGGATGGTAATGATTATGACCGCGAGATTGTGCTGATCAGCACCCTGCGATTGACGGGTATTCATCTGATTGGTGAGGGCAAGCAGGTTGTCTGCCTGCCGGGTGCCACATTGTATGAACTCGAAAACAAACTGACGCCGATCGGGCGGGAGCCGCACTCGGTTATCGGGTCGTCCTGTATTGGTGCGTCTGTGCTTGGTGGGGTGAGCAACAATTCCGGTGGGGCGCTTGTTCAACGCGGGCCCGCTTATACGGAAATGGCTGTGTTCGGTCAGGTCGGGGATGATGGGGTGCTCCGCCTTGTTAACCATCTGGGCATCCAGTTGGGCAATGACCCGGAAACTATTCTGACCAAGTTGCAGAACGGCACGTTCAGCGAAGCGGACATCGACTGGAATGCAGGCCGCGGGCACGATGGCAATTACGTCACCCATGTGCGGGAAGTGGATGCGGATACGCCCGCCCGTTACAATGCTGATCCGGGCCGGTGGTATGAAGCCGCAGGCTGTGCAGGCAAACTGGTGGTGTTTGCTGTGCGGCTGGATACTTTTCCGGCCAACAAGAATTCTTCCGTTTTCTATATCGGCACGAACAGCACGGATGAACTGGAAGACCTGCGCCGCCATGTGCTGACAGCATTTGATGAACTGCCGATTGCGGGTGAATACATCCATCGCGATGCGTTCAATATTGCGGAACAGTATGGCAAGGACACGTTCTTTGTCATTCGCAAATTTGGCACCAGTTTTCTGCCGAAGATGTTCGCCATGAAATCCCGGTTTGATATCTTCACCAAACAGTTCGGATTTCTGCCTGAAAACCTGAGTGATCGGATCATGCAGGCGCTGAGTGTGCTGATCCCCAGCCAGTTGCCTGACCGGATGCTGGATTACCGGGATCGGTTTGAACATCATCTGATGCTCAAGGTGACGGAATCCCTCACACCCAAGATGCGCGCTTATCTGACCGAGTATTTTGCAAAAGTGACGGGCGAGTTCTTTGAATGTACGCCAGATGAAGGCACTCGTGCGTTCCTGCATCGCTTTGCGGCGGCTGGGGCTGCGGTGCGATATCGCGCCGTGCATCATCGGGATGCGGAAGACATTGTGGCGCTGGATGTGGCACTGCGACGGAATGACCGTGAATGGTTCGAGACGCTACCTCCCGAAATTGAAGATAAGCTGATCGTCAAACTCTATTACGGTCACTTCCTTTGCCACGTGATGCATCAGGATTACGTGGTGAAGAAGGGGTACAACGCGGTTGCTGTTGAGCACAGCATGTTGCCGGGGCTGGATCAGCGTGGCGCGCGTTACCCTGCCGAGCATAACGTAGGGCATCTGTACAAGGCGCCAGACGATATGGTGGCGCATTATCGCAGCCTGGACCCCTGCAACTGCTTTAACCCCGGTATTGGCCAGGCCACCAAGAAGAAAAACTGGGTGGCGGAAAGCGTCTGATCTGCCCGGAAGAACGCTGTGGGGTAGAGCCTGCTTACCAGCCGGAGAGGCTGGCTGGTGAGGAGGAGAGGAGTGGTCTGACGGGGGAAGCCTTCAGCAAGAAGCGCCAGACAAAGCTGGCCAGATAAGGCCGAAACGTCAGACAGAAAAAAAGCGTGCAGGGCGAACCCGGCACGCTTTTTTCATATCAGGGCCACGTCAGACTTCCCGCCATGACAACGGGAGAGCCTGTGTGGTCTGGGCTGGATTACAGGCCAGCAGGAACCTTGCCGCCGTTTTCAACCAGCTTCTGGCGCACTTCCTTGATCAGCCACACATTCATGGTGGCGGAATCATTGGTGTCACCCGTGTAGCCTAGTTCACCAGCCAGCTTCTTGCGAGAGTCCAGAGAGCTGTCCAGCCCGAGGAGTTTCAGCAGATCAACAATAGACTCTTTCCAGTTGAGGTTCTGGCCATTTTTGGCAGCCATGTCGCTCAGAACGGCGTCAATGTTGACAGGTGCGCCAGCCGGCGGGGTGGCGCTGGCAGCAGCTTCAGCCGGTGCGCCAGCAGGGGTGGCGGCGGAGGCTGCGGCAGTGGCGCCGGTGGTGCTGTCAGGGGTGGCAGCCTTGGCGTGGTGGAAAATGGAGGAAAGAATGGAGCCGAAAATGCTCATGCTAATGTTTCCTTCTGCAATAGTGGACAGGCTGTGCTGTGAGAAACAGCCGCTTGAAACCCTGTCCAGACACGCATGCAAGCATACAACAGGGGTAAAGGTTGCATAGAGTGCTTGAGGAAAAGCAAAAATTAACTTTAGTTAATCAAATTCATTTCAAAAAGAGAAAGAGACCGCCGTGTTTCTGACGTCTTTTCATGCTGAAATCTATGAAATTACCATGACATTATTTAAAGCCAGTATCAAAGAGAACCCGCTGGCGCGCGAGATCCACGATGTTTTCTGGTGAGGCTAAAGCCACTTTGAGTTTTTGAAAAAGAAAGAGGCTGCGGGGGAAAGGCGTTTCCAGAAGAAACAAGCCGTTTCGACGGGCGAGCCCGCAGGCGTGGTCTGGCAGGCAGCAGCCCAGACCGAAAAGGGGAGGGCAGCCCTTGCTGGAAAGCAAAGGCCGCCGAACCGTTTTTAGTAGCGATATTCTTCGTGCTTGAACGGGCCGGTTACCGGCACGCCAATGTAATCTGCCTGGGTCTGGGACAGTTTGGTCAGCTGCGCGCCAACCTTTGCCAGATGCAGGGCAGCCACTTTTTCGTCCAGCTTCTTCGGCAGGGTGTAAACCTTCGCTTCATATTTGCCTGCCGGAGCCGTCCAGAGTTCGATCTGGGCCAGCGTCTGGTTGGTGAAGGAAGCGGACATCACGAAGGAGGGGTGGCCCGTGGCGTTGCCAAGGTTCACCAGACGCCCTTCAGAAAGAACAATCAGGCGCTTGCCGTCAGGGAACACAACTTCATCCACCTGCGGCTTCACGTTGTCCCACTTGAAGTTGCGCAGGGCTTCGATCTGAATTTCAGAATCGAAGTGGCCGATGTTGCACACAATGGCGCGGTTTTTCATGGCGCGCATGTGGTCAACGGTAATCACGTCCACGTTGCCGGTTGCGGTCACAAAGATATCGCCACGGGGGGCGGCATCTTCCATGGTCACAACTTCATAGCCTTCCATGGCGGCCTGAAGGGCGCAGATTGGGTCAGCTTCCGTCACCAGCACGCGGCAGCCTGCGTTGCGCAGGGAAGCAGCAGAGCCTTTGCCCACGTCACCATGACCGGCAACCACGGCAACCTTGCCTGCCATCATCACGTCCGTGCCACGGCGGATGGCGTCAACAAGGCTTTCACGGCAGCCGTACAGGTTATCAAACTTGGATTTGGTAACGCTGTCATTCACGTTGATGGCCGGAACCTTCAGCGTGCCTTTTTTCTGCATTTCCCACAGGCGATGCACGCCTGTTGTGGTTTCTTCAGACAGGCCTTTCACGTTGGCCAGCAGATCGGGATACTTGTCGTGCATCAGCACGGTCAGATCACCGCCATCATCCAGAATCATGTTGGGGGTCCAGCCGTCCGGCCCCTTCACGGTCTGTTCAATGCACCACCAGAATTCTTCCTCGTTCAGCCCTTTCCAGGCAAAGACGGGAATACCGGCAGCCGCAATGGCAGCCGCGGCGTGATCCTGCGTGGAGAAAATGTTGCAGGAAGACCAGCGCACGGTTGCACCCAGCGCCACCAGCGTTTCAATCAGCACGGCGGTCTGAATGGTCATGTGCAGACAGCCAGCAATGCGTGCGCCCTTCAGCGGCTGGCTTTTACCGTATTCTTCACGCAGAGCCATCAGGCCCGGCATTTCGCCTTCTGCAATGGAGATTTCCTTACGGCCCCAGTCTGCCAGAGAGAGGTCTTTTACCTTGTAGTCGCTCATGTCCGTCCTGTTCTTCCAAGAGAATATGGTGGCTTTCTATACAGGCTGGCTCCTGCTCAGGCCAGATATAACCAACATGTTGGTGGTTAAAGCTGTGCTGCGGCTTGCAAGATTGGCGCTTTTCTGGTCTCCACAGGGCAGTCTGAAGCTGAAAATGTGGTGGTCTGGCGCGGTTATGGCGGTGTTTCGTTCTATCCTGTTCAATGTCCTGGCGTTTCTGCTCACGCTGGTTATGGGGGTGGGGGCGTTTCCGGTGCGCTGGTTTGCCCACGGGCTGGCGCTACCCTACGCCAAGCTGTGGTCCCGGCTGGTGCTGCGCCTGTTCCAGGCCATCTGCGGCGTAGAAGTGCGGATTACAGGGCAGGAGCATCTGGCAACCAACGGCCCCCTGCTGATTGCGTCCCAGCATCAGTCCGCTTTTGATACGCTGATCTGGATGCTGCTGGTGCCAGCGCCCTCCTATGTGATGAAAGGGGAGCTGCGCCGGATTCCGCTGCTTGGCCCCATGTTGATCCTGACGGGCATGATGCCGATAGAACGGGCAGATGGCGCGCGGGCGCTGCGTATTCTGCTGCGGGAGACTGATACCGCAGTGCAGAAAGGCAAGCAGATCATCATTTTCCCCGAAGGTACACGCACTGCCCCCGGTGAGCACGTACCCCTCAAACCCGGCATTGCGGCCATGGCGACTCATACCCGGTTGCCCGTTGTGCCGGTTGCCACCAATTCCGGCCGGTTCTGGGGCCGGAACGCGTTTTTTAAGCGTTCCGGGGTGCTGCATGTTGCGATCGGCGCGCCCATAGGGCCAGCTAACCGCAAGGTGCTGCTGCCTCAGATTGAAAAAGAGTGGCGGGCCTTGGAAAAAGAGTTTTCCTGACCTCTCGAAATCGTGAGGAGGAGAGGGATAACTGCGTCCGTCCTGTGGATAAAGTTGTGGATGTGGTGGCTGAATTCTTGTGCTCTTCTTGGCTGATCTTCCGTTTTTCTGTGAGCATTAAACAAAACTGTCATGAAGGAGTGTGTGTAACGCTTTCTAAATGATAACGATTTTTATGGAAATTCACGGTAAAATAACAAGATTTCGCAATTTTTAATTGTGAAGAAATTATGACGTGAAGCGCGCTATTCAAAGCGAAGGCAGGAGTCTCACGCGCTTTGAAAACGCTGCCGTCTTGTGGATAAAATGAAAATACCGCTGGAATGACCCTGAAAACAGCCAATTTCCCTGTTCTGTTCTCCCCACGTTTTTCTGCTATTTGGAACGGATATGACTTTTTGGTAAGAACACGCTTGGAACACAGACGCAGATAGAGTTTTTTATGCCAGGCATGACACCCGCAGTCCCTCTTCCGGAATTTCTTCTGCGGAATGCGCGCATTGTTCCCAATCGGGATGATATTCTGCCGCTTTTGCCACGCAATGCCGTTGTTGCGGAGGTGGGCGTGATGACGGGCGATTTTTCAAAGAAAATTCTGGACGTTTGTCAGCCCTCAAAGTTCTACGCCCTTGATCTGTTCACCATTCATGAACTGCCCATAGTCTGGGGGCAGCCCACCACGGACATGTTCGCCAACAAGACGCATCTGGATTTTTACCAGAAACGGTTTGCTGGGCAGATTGCAAAGGGGCAGATGGAGGTTCTGGCGGGAGACAGCGCTGCCATGCTGGAAAGCCTGCCCGATAACAGTCTGGATGTGGTGTATCTGGATGCGGATCACACCTATCCGGCTGTAGCGCGTGAGCTTGACGTGTGCAGCCGTAAACTCAAGCCGCATACGGGCCTGATTGTTCTAAATGACTACATTATGGCTGATGGTGGCGGCCCATACGGTGTTATTCAGGCTGCCCATGAATTCATGCTGAAATATGGCTGGGAAATGCTGGTCTTTGCCCTGCAGGAATACATGTATTGTGACATTGTTATTCGAAAACTGCCTGCCAGCAGACCACGCCGCCTGATGCAACGGCTGGCCCTGCAACTGGGCTATACCAAACTTGGACGGTTTTAGAGATCCGTTGTCCTGGCTTCATTCTGGCTAGTAACAGGCCGGTGCAGGGTGCCAAATGAGTGACTGTGGCAGGACTGCAGGCTTCCCGTTGCCGGGTAGGTTGCGGACGCATGGAACTCATCAAGCGGAGCACACTCTTCCGTCCATACTCTGCCGTTCAGGCAGACGGCGCAGAGACTGGAGAGGATGGCAGTATGACCATAGCACGTAAGCGGGCTCTTCTTGGGGGAGTAGCCGGTCTGGCCGGGGTCATGCTGCTGGAGACATGCGTGTGGTGGAGCGGTGTTTCCTACCTCAGGCACCGGGTAGAAGCGCTTCAGTCCAGAACCGGATGCTCGGTGGTCTCGCAGCGCCAGCACGCGGCAGGGTGGCCTTTCGCCGCCCGGCTTCGGTTGGAGCCTGTGCGCATACAGTGTGAGGCACCGTCTTCCGGAACCATTGTGGGGACAATCGGGGCCGTCAGTGTGGAACTGGCCCCCTGGCATCCGGCCTCTGTCCGTGTGCTGTTGGAAGGAGGAGAGGTCTGGGGAGTTGTTCGCCCGCTGGAGGAACCAGCAAAGGCGGAACCGGGCATGCAGGTACCCCATGCAGGGGAGGCGGTGCGGGTCGTCGCCCGGCGGACGGGCGCACCCTTGCAACTGTTTTTTCCTTTGCCGCATCGTCAACGGGGGCGGGTGGACTTTCAAACGGATTTCATGCGGGTTGCAGGGGAAGAAGGGCAGATGGCCGAGCATCCTGTTACAGCGCGGGATGTGGCCGGATATGGTGTGTGGAATATGCAGGCAGACCCGCAGGCCAGTGTGCTCGCGGTTTCTCTTCACGCCCGTCAGGCGTTGGTCACGCCTTGGCCAGACAGATTTGAAAATGTGGATATCGCGCTGGCTGTCCCCGGCCCGGTCAGAAATGCCGGGTTGTTCTGGCAGGCGCTGGCGGGCAGCGTGGGGCGACCTCCGTCTTCTCTGGTGGCGCAGAGCCCGTCCAAGGTGGGCAGTCCGCTTCCTTTTGAGCCCAATCTGCTTGTGCAGCATGTGGCTGCGCAATGGCGCGGGCTGAAGGCGGTCTGGTCCGCTAAACTGGTTTTACCGGCAGAGGGCGGGGCGGCAGGAGAAAGCTGGCTGAGCCTGACGAACTGGCGGCTGCTGGTGAATGATCTGACGCGAGACAGTCTTCTCAGCCCCGAACAGGCGGCTTTTCTCAATCGTGTTTCGGAGCATGTGGAACAGAAACAGGGAACGCCGGATGGCCCGCTTATGGTGCCGTTGCCTGTCAGAGAAGGGCAGTTGCAACTGGGGGGCTTCTCGGTGGACATGCTGTATGGGCTCGCCCGCAAGGCCATGGATGGCCAGGGAGAGGACAAGACATCCCTCCCTGTGCGGCACTGACGCAAGGGGCTTCGGGGCAGAAGCCGATGCAGCGAGAGATAAAAAATCCGTCAGTCAGGCATGACAGAGGGGGGGCTATCTTGTTCGCAACAGTCCATCGGCTCGCGGTGAAAATTTAGAATGAATCCTTTTCCCGGCGTAGGCGGCCAAGGGTGGTAGCGTCTGCAGACCGGAGAAAAGGGTTGGTCGCACGTTCCTGGCCCAGTGTAGAGGGAATGGTGGGTTTGCCAGCCGCCCGCAGGCGGGTGACTTCTTCGGCGCGCGCCGCCAGGGCGGTGTTGGCCGGGTCTGCATGCAAGGCGAAGGCGGCGTTGCTCTGGGTATATTCATGCCCGCAGCACACCAGCGTGTTGTGTGGCAACGCGTCAAACCGATGCAGGCTGTGGAACATCTGCTCCGGCGTTCCTTCAAACAGACGACCACACCCGAGGCTGAACAGGGTATCTCCACAGAACAGCGTTGGAGGATCGGGAAAATACAGAGCTATGTGCCCCATGGTATGGCCCGGCACGGCAATAACCTGCCCTTGGGAGCTTCCTATGGCAATGCTGTCATCATCATGCAGGGGGATGTCCAGCGCGGGCATGCGGTGCTGTTCGCTGGCGGGGCCTGCCACACGGGCATGATAGCGGGCGCGCAGGACTTCCGTGCCGCCTACATGGTCTGCATGGTGATGAGTGAGCAGAATAAAATCCAGTCTGCCGCCTTCTGCATCCAGCACCGCTTCAATGGGGCCGGATTCTCCGGGGTCCACGATAGCGGTGGTGCCGGTCGCACTATCCCGCAGTAGCCAGGCGTAGTTGTCAGATAAAACAGGAATGGCTTGGGTCAGGAGGGTCATGATGGTTTTCTTCCTCTCCAACAGTCAGGGGGCTGTCGCAGCGTGGCATCAGGCATGTGGATCATGATAGGCAGGGTCCATGCACAATGTCATGCCCCCGGCGGCCACTCCCATGGCTGTCACCACATTTTACCAATCCCATGAAGGTGCGGTGTGTGCTGCCCTGCTGCGGGAGCGGCTGCAATGGTTCTGGCCGGACCTACGGCAGCAGACAGTGCTGGGGGTGGGGTATGCACAGCCCTATCTGGGTGCATGGCAGGAACAGGGCGCGGGCTGTGTGTCTGCCGTACTCGCCGCTCATGCCTCTGCTGTCATGACCCAGCAAAAGGAACGGCGCGGAGTGCCGCCGGAGGAACGGACCTGTCTTGTGGATGCCCGGCATCTGCCATTTGATGATGATGCATTCGACCGCATTCTCCTTGTGCATGCCCTTCAGGATGAGGAACAGGCCGTTACACTCCTGCGCGCCGCAGGCCGAGTGTTGCGGGACGACGGACGTATGGTGCTGATTGTGCCCAACAGGTTTGGCGGCCGTCTGCGCCAGCGTACCACACCGTTTGCACGGGAAGCCGCTTTTACGCGGGGGAGCCTGCGCCGTGTTCTGGCCCACGCCATGCTACATGTGGAGCGGCGGGACGAGGCCCTGTTCCTCCCTGCCGCGCAGGGCTGTACCAGCCTTCAACGGGGACAGGCCTCCGATATTGCAGGCAAGGTGCTTTCTCCCGGTCTGGGCAGCCTGAGGCTGGTGGAGGTGGTGAAAGATGTGCATTCCGTTCGCCCGTTGCCTGTAGCCTCACGCAAGGCGTGGTTCTCAAAAATGGTGGTACCGGTGCAGGATGCCTGATGGAGGCGGTCCCCCGGAGTATTTCCGCCACAAAGGCTGTATTTAAAGAACCCGTGTAATGAGGGAGCGGGCAGGGGCATGACATACGGCGGATGGTGCTTTCCGCCTTTTTTCTGGTAAAGGCTGCACTTCGCTGCGGTTGGGCGTTTTCTTGTGGTTGGGGCTGGTTCCATTCTCACGTCTTTTCTTCTTTGCGGTCTGTTTGTGCTGTTTGTTGGCGCGGGTGTTCTGGCGTTGCTGCCAGATCGTGCCTTGCGGCAAGCCGCATACTGGCGGGCGGAAATGCTTGCCGCGCTGTGGGGTGGTATTGGCGTGCTGGCCATTGTTGGCGCTGCGTTGCGGGTTGAAGGCGGGGTAAGCTGGTGCCCGGTGTTCGGGCTGGATGGTCCTGCTCTCCCCATGTTGGTTTTGCTTGCGTTTACCGGCGGAATGATAAGTCAGGGGCGGCGGGGTATGGCCTGCATGCTGACAGGCCTTGCCTTTCTGGCGCTTTCTCCGCTGGTGTTTGGGCTGCTGGCGGGTACCGCGCTTGTCATGCTGGCGGATCGGGGGCGGCAGGGTGTGTGTCTGCCGGTTGCCGTTATTCCGGCCTGTATTCCAGCCGATAGTCCTCTTTCACCGTTGCTGCTGTGCCTTATGGTTCTGCTGCTGGGTTGGGGGGTATCCTCCCAGAAGGGGCCGGAAGCCATGCTGCCCGCAGGCATTGGTCTGTTTCTGTTTGGGCGCCTGCTGGCTGAGGTGGGCATTCTGGCCCCCGTGCAGCAGACCTTGCTGTTGCTGAGCGGGGGAGCGGTTGCGCTGGGTGGCTGCGTACAGGCCCTGCGCGCACCGTATGCGGCCCGTGTGGCCAGTGGGCTGGCAAGTGCCGGGTTCGGCGCGCTTGTGGTGTTGCTGACACTGGCTCTGGGCACCAGCCTTGAAGGAATGGAACAATTCCGCACGGCCACCCTGCTTGGGGCCGGGGCGCCGTTTCTGGCCATGCTGGCGCTTCTCTGGCTCTGTCGGGGGGAAACGGCACTGGATGGTCCCTTCTTTTCTCCCCGCAGTCTTGTTACGGAACTACCCGCAGGGCGTGTGTTGGTGGGGGTGGCGGTGCTGATGCTTTCCGGCCTGCCGCCTCTGGGTGGCTTTTCCGTTCTGTGGTGTTTGCTGACCGCCGGTGAACTGGCCGCCGTGAGCGCTCAGCCTGTGCAGGCGCTTTGCACCATTATGGTGCTTGTTGGGGCGAGCGTGCTCATGGTGTTGGGGCTATTGGGTCTGCTGCGGGTGACGCTGGCTGCCCTTGAGCGCCAGAAAATGCAGGTGATGCAGGCTGACGCCATGCCGGAAGGATACGGGCTGCTTTTGCTGCCTGCCGGTCTTGCTCTGGCAGCGGCGGCTGTGGTGGGCGTCTTGCCCGGTGGCTGGCTGGCCCTGATGGACCATCTGTTTGTGGGGACGGCCCCGCGTGATTTTTCATGGCGAACCCTGCTGAGCGTGTGGTTTGTGGATACGTCCATCAGCTTCACGCCCTTGTTCTGTGTGCTGGCGCTTCTGGTTTGTGTGGCTGCGGCTGTTGCTGTTGAGCGCGTGCTGGGGCTTTACCCCTTCCGTCACCCGCAAGCCGTGCGGGCAGAGTGGCAGGAAGCCGGGCCGGTGGTGGCACACGGTGGCGCAGTTATGGCAGCACCCAAGGCAGACCCGGTTTTGCTATGGACCATGCTGCTGGTTTTTCTGGGTATGGAAAAACAGAAACCTGCGTCCTGGCCTGTTGTGGAGAAAACAGCGGCAGGCGGACGGTATATACGCAGCGTGCTGTTCAGAACGGTTGCATGGTGTGAGGCGCAGGGCATGGTCCTGATCCTGCTTTTTCTGGGAGCAGGGCTTGTTTGGGGACTGTTTGCCAACAAATGACCCCAACACCTTCACCGCTTACCCTCTCCTGGGGCTGGATGTTTCTGTCTGCTCTGTCTCTTGTTGTGCAGACGGGCCTCATGCTGTTTGCCGCTCCCTTTTTTAGGGGATGGGTGGAGCGTCTGGCCGGGCGTCTGGCCGGGCAGACCCGGTATCTGGCAAGTGGCCGCTGGCAGGAAATCCGGCATCAGTTTGTGCGTCCCGGGTTTCATGAGCCTGGAGACCACCTGAGCGGTCTGGCAGCGCGTGCCGCCTTTGTGCTGGCCGTGTTGGGGGCCGGGCTTGTACCAGTTTACGCTTTGGTGCCGTCAGGCTTTCCGGCTCCTGGTTTGCTGCTGGTCTGTGGCGTGCTGGTGGGGGCCTCCCTGTTGCTCTCGTTGCCACGTGTGGTTTTGCGCGGTCAGGCCGCGCTGGGCGGCTACATGGCGTTCATGGCCGATGCCCTGCTATTGCCCTCTCTGGTGCCGGTGCTGGTTATGGTGGGTGGGCAGGATCTTTCCGCTTTTCTGGCGCATGTGCGGGGGCTTTCTCCCTTGGGGGCAGGCGCGCCTTTTGTGCTGATGGGTGTTGCATTGTTTGGTGCTGCGGCATGGCGTGGTACTTCGGTCGGGGCGGCGCAGGCCTGCCCGCTCTCTGGTGCTGACCGGGGGGTGTGGCTGCTGGCGGAAGATATTGTGCAGCTCTGCTGGGTTACGCTGGCCGGAGATGTGGCGTGGGCCGGCTGTCTGGCTCTGCCGACGGATGGCGGAGTGGAGCCATGGCTGATGGCCTGCCTGCAGGGCGGCGGTGCGTGGCTGCTCAAGCTTGTGATTGCTGCATTGCTGCTGGCCGGGATGCAGTTGATGGTTCTGCCGCCGGCCCGCCGCGCGCGGGTGCGGCTGGCCTGCGTCTTTCTGCTGGGCCTGCTGGCGTGGCAGGCGGCGTATCCGGGCCTTGCCACACCAACGGCACAGGATAAAACAGCCGCCATCCAGGTGCAGGACCCGGCCTTTGGCGCGGAAGGAATCACACAGTGACACTTGCCGCCATTCTGGCCCCTTTGCTGGCCCTGTGCGTGGTGGCGCGTGGCATGGGTTTCCTGCCCGTGCTGGGCGGGGTGACGGCGGTCGCCATGCTGGTGGACGGCGTGGCGTCACTGCAGGAAACAGCCGCAGCTTTTGTGCTGCTTTTTTCCATCGGGCCGGTATGGTTCCTCTCGTATTACCAGCAGGACAGAGGGCAGGAGCGGAGTGGGCCCACGGTGCCGTTTTTTGCGCTAGGGCTGATGGTTGTGCTGCTGCTGGCCAGCGCGCGGTCTGGTGCGCCGCAGTTTCCGGCTGGTCTGTGTGTGGTTCTGGCTGGGCTGGTGGCCGTAACGTACCGGCAGGCCATGATCTGGCAGTGGGCCGGGCTGCTAACATGTATCAACGGCGTCATGCTGGCCGGTGTGATTGAAAAGCAGGTGATGGTCGTTGGCGTGGCGGCGCTGGCGGGGTGCGTCATCAGTGTTCTGGGCGGCCTGTATGTCCACCGTGTCATGCCGCGTGTGGCGGTGGTACGGGCCTCTGGCCGCAAGGATGCGGACAGGAAAAGCAAACCTGCCGAAACGCGCTTTCGGGGGGAAGCCCCCTTACCCTCTGACCCCGTGCCTGCTTTTGGAACAACGCGGCTGGCCAAAGAGCCCCCGCGAGCTCCTGCTGATGAAGAAGGGAACGAGACGGACAAACCCGCCCCTAAGGCAGAGGATGACCCTGCATGACGGTGCCCGTTTTTCTTGCCGCCCTGGCGTTTGCATGGCCTTTGCTGGGGGCGGTTGTGGTCATGAGCGCCCCTACCGTGCGCAGCCGCGAGGTTGCGGTGTGGATGGCGGCCATTGGGTGTGTGCTGGCGTTGGCCGTGTTTCTTTTTCCCGCAACTGGAGCCGTGGCTGCCGGGTGGGATGATGATCCCGTGCAACGGGCCGGGCGTGTGATGCTGGCCTTTGGGCTCCTGCTGACAGTGCTGGAAAGCCGCGATATGGCGGACCGCTTCCTGCGCGGGCTGCCGCATGTGTCCACCGCATTGGCCGGGCTTGCCTGTGTTACGCCTGATCCGGTGGTGGGGCTTGGTATTCTTGAAGCCTCTCTGGCCTATGGTGTGTTTGTTTTTGGCCGTCCGGCAGGGCAGGCGCGTGCGGGTTGGGCGCTGGTGCGTACAGGGTCAGTTGGCATGTTTCTGGTGCTGGGGGGGCTGCTGTTGCCGGGGGCCTCCCCCTCGGCAGGGCTGATGATGGCCTGCGGCATTGTCATGCTGGCGGGTTTGACGCCTTTCGGTCAGCCGTGGCGTGAGGAAAATGATACCTTCCTGTTTTTGCCATTTGCCGGTGCGGCATTATTGCTCTCCATGCGGCTGCGTCCCCACGGGGGAGAGGCGTTTGATACAGCGCTGGTTGCCGCAGGGTTGGCTTCCGTCTGGCTGACAGCGTGTGCAGGCCGGTCTGATGATGGTTTGCGCCTGTTCCGCACATTTCCTTCCGCCTTGGCGCTCATTGCCGTGGGCGCGCGGGCTGATGTAGCGGCGCTGCTGTTTCTGTGCGGTTGGTGTTTAGCAGGCGGAAGCCGCTCCGGGCGGTCCTGGGCGGCGCGGGCACTGGCCTGTTTTCCACCTGGCGCCCCGTTTGTGGGGTGTCTGCTGCTGCTTTCCGTGATGAGTGACTGGTCATGGGTGTTCACGGTGCTCACTGTGGCGGGCATTTTATGCGCGGTTGTGAGGGCTGTACCTGCCGGGGGCTTCGGGCAGGATATCTGGCCCCGTGATACGGCAGGCCGCGTGGCGTGTTCCGTGCTGGTGGTAACCGGGTTTCTGGTGCCGCTGGCCATGATGCTGGGAGCGTTCTGATGGACCCTGTGGCCCATATCCGCGCTGGAGCGGAAACCGGCACACCATGGCGGTTTCGTCTGGAAGAACTGGCTTGGCGGGATCTGGTGGATGGCCTGAAGCAGGAGGCTCTGCCTTTTGTTGGTCTGTGGTGTGATGGAACAGACGTACACGTGCTGTTTCTGCCTCATGGCAATCAGCCTCTGGCCGCTACGCTTGCATTGGAAGATGGCCGCTACCCCGCTTTGTCTCCGGCCCGAGCGGTTTCCAGCCTGTATGAACGCATGGTGTTTGACCTGTATGGCGCAGAAGCCATGTGGGCGCGGGATGTGCGGCCTCTGGTTGATCATGATGTCTGGACCAGCACCACGCCGCTTGCGTCAATGCCGGGACCGGCAGGTGGCCATAAGGGCATGATTGCATATCAACCGTCCGAGGCCTTTTTGGCAGCGGAAGGGCTTGCAGCAGGCATCGGGCCTGCCACTGGCCGCACAGGCGCCCCCATGCATGTTGCCCTGACCTTGGCAGGTGAGACCATTGTGGGTGCTGAAACGGTGACAGGCTATGCGCATCGGGGCATGGCCTTGCGGTGGCGTAACAGCCGCGTGGATGAGGCCTGCCGCCTGAGCGGGCGTGTGGCTGCCGGATGTTCCGCAGCGCATCAGGTGGCGTTCTGTCAGGCTATAGAAACGGCCTGTGGCGAGCAGATCGGGCATGAGGTCAGCCAGTTGCGCGTGGTGCTTCTGGAACTGGAACGTTGCGTGCAGCATCTCTACACGCTGGCGGCGCTGGCGCAGGAGGCCGGAGCGGTTCTGGTTGCGTCTCGCTGCATGTGGTTCCGGGAACAGCTTTTGAAGGAGGCTGCTCCCATTCTGGGGTCACGTCTGTTGATGGATCATTGCGTTCCGGGCGGCGTAAGCCTGCGCAGTGCGTCTGACGTAGGGGACCTTTGCACGCGTCTGGCAGAATTGGGCGAGGAAAACTATTCCGCCCTCTCAGAACTCTGGCGCGGGTATCCGGGGCTTTCTGCACGTCTGGCAGGTATCGGCATACTAGACCGTGCGGCATTGGAACGGTTGGGGCTGGACGGGCCTGTTGCCCGTGCTGCTGGTGGCGATAGTGACTGCCGCCGCGATATGCGAATGTATGATGGCCTATGGCGTTTTACGGCAGGCCGACATGGGGGCAGCGTGGACGATCGTACTGCCGTGCTGCTTGATGAGGTTGGAGAAAGCCTGCGCATGCTGGCTGATCTGGCTCCGCGCCTTGGTCTGACCGCGGGAGGCCGCATAGACCTTTCCTATCAGGACGGAGAAGGTATTGGCATGGCGGAAGGTCCATGGGGCAGGGTGCTCTACTGGGTGCGTTTGCTGAATGGGCGGGTGGAGCACGTTTTCCTGCGCGATCCCTCCTATCCGGCACTGATGGCATTTGAAACCGTGCTGCCCGGCCAGAACGTTGCGGATGTTGCGCTCATAAAAGCCTCGTTGGGCGTAAATGCCGCAGCCCAAGATGGATGATGGCGGAGAGCAGGACGTGAAGAAAGACAAACACCCATGGGCCTGATTCGCGCCGTGTTTGATGCCACTTTTCGTCAGGGAGGTGCGCGCCTCAAGCCTGTGGGACCGCGCTGGCCCCTGCTTCTGTTTCATGTGGATACGGGCGGCTGTGGTGGGTGCGGTATGGAACTCCAGGCATTGGCAACCGGCCCCTATGATGCTCAGGGCGCGGGGTTCGGGTTTGTGCAGTCTCCCCGTGCGGCTGATGTTTTGCTGGTAACGGGTGCAGTGACACGCAGCATGATGCCTGTTCTGGAAGCCACATGGCAGGCCATGCCGACTCCAAAAGGGCTGATCTGCGTGGGGAATTGTGCTGTGGATGGAGGGATGTTCACAGAAAACTACGCCGTAATGGGCGGACTGGACCGGAAGGTGCAGATTGATCTGCGTATTCCCGGCTGTCCGCCTTCACCGCACGATGTGCTGGAAGGTCTGTTTTCCCTGTTTGGGAAGCGGTTGGAAGAGAATGCCTCAGCCGGTCAGGATGAGGGAGTGGGTTCGTCTTCCACGTCTTCCTGAAGGTCTTCCGCTGCTTTTTTCAGCTTGAAGAAGCTCAGGCGGCTTAACGGCAGCAGCGCCATATAAATCACGCCAGCCGCAGCCAATGCCCCCCATGGGTCTGCCACCAGCACGGCGGCATAAGCGCCAGTGCCCAGCATAACGGGCAGCACAAAATGAGCAGGCACCTTGAAGTTCTTGAAAGACCAGACCGGCAAGGTAGACACCAGCAGGAACGCGGTGCTGATCAAGGTAAAGCTGGGCAGATAGGCAAGCCGGGTGAACTTGTAGAGCCAGACAATATCCAGCTTTTCCGCTTCCAGCCCCAGAAACATTGGAAACAGGGCGAGACCAGCACCGGCTGGTGCGGGAACACCGGTAAAGAAATTGCTGGCGTATTTGGGTTTTTCCTCGGCTTCATCCAGCGTCGCGTTGAACCGGGCCAGCCGCAGCGCCATACAGACCGTAAACATCAGGCACGGCAGAAACGCGTAGCGTCCGCCATCCCGCAAGGCCCAGAAATACAGCAGGAAGGACGGAGCGACACCAAAGCAGACAAAATCTGAAAGGCTGTCAAATTCCGCACCAAAACGGGTAGAGCCGCGCAGCAGACGGGCAATGCGGCCATCCAGACCATCAATGAAGGCCGAAATGAGCAAGGCAATTCCCGCAGCCTGAAACCGGCCATCCACAGCAAAGCGCATGCCGGTCAAACCCGCACACAACCCAAGCATGGTCAGAATATTCGGGATCAGGCGATTGAAGGATGGTCCCTTGATCTTGTTCCGCACACGCCGCCGTAACCGCTTGCGCCTCAGGCCACGCGGACGAGGCTGAGCATTTTCCGCAGCCGCGCCATCAGGCGTGCCTGTCTGGGGGGTGCCATTCGCCAGTGAGGACGTGCTGTTTGCACTGTTCTCAGACGCATGGGGAGGAAGCGCTCCTGTTGCCGGAGTAATTGTGGCACCGGCAGGCAGATTGCTGTCAGAAGAGGATGTGGAAGAAGGAGGCTGCACTGTCACGGCGATCAGAGACGCGCCATCACGGTTTCACCGCCCACCATGGTCTGACCAACGGAGACCAGAGGCTCAACCCCTGGCGGCAGATACAGGTCCGTGCGGGAGCCAAAGCGAATCAGGCCAAACCGTTCCCCGGCTTCCAGTTGCATGCCTTCCGTGACACTGCACACAATACGGCGGGCCACCAGCCCTGCAATCTGCACCACCGCCATCATGCGGCCATCCGGCAGCGTGAGGCTGAGGGCATTGCGTTCGTTCAGTTCAGACGCCTTGTCCAGACTGGCGTTCAGGAACTGGCCCGGATGATAGGCAATGCGGGTCACAGTCCCTGCTGCGGGTATTCTGTTCACATGTACATCCAGCACGGACAGGAACGTGGCAATGCGCCACACAGGCACCGGGCTCCTACCCAGTTCAGCCGGAGGAGCAACTTTTTCAATAGAAACAATGCGCCCGTCAGCCGGTGCGACCGCAACATCCGCACGGGGAGGGGTAATGCGCTCCGGGTCACGGAAGAAATATAGGCAGAAGCCAAAGAACAGGCCGCTGGCCGTGCCCAGTAGCTTCAGTTTGGGGCAGGACAGTTTTTTGGCCAGATAGCGCGTAGCCAGTGTGGCGGCACCAGATGCCAGAAGGAAAGGCCGCGCTTCCGGGTGGGGAGGGGCCATAACCATTTTAAGAGAACCAAGAAGAGACATCAGGAAGTCCTTATGAAGTGAGCCGGGGCATGAACAGGGGCGGCTGCCAGCCGTTCCCTGTTTGTGGTCTGGGTCAGGCCGCGCCTGCCAGTGCCTCACGCACGGCGATGAAGGCCGCATCGGCTGCATCGGCATTCGGGCCGCCTGCCTGCGCCATGTCTCGGCGGCCACCACCGCCTTTGCCTCCCATGGCCACACTGGCCGCACGCACCAAGGCAACGGCGTCCACTTTTTCAACAGTTTCGGGCGCCACGGCAGCGACAACACTGCCTTTGTCACCCGCTGTTGAAATCAGCACCACAACATCCGCATTGCCCTGCTTCAGAATGGTTTCTGCAAGCCCTTTCAGTTCACGCGGGGCGGTGTCCCCCACGTTGCGGCTGGCCAGTCTTACGCCACCAACGTCTTCCACACCGGCGGAGGCGGCATTGCCTGCTGCCAACTGGCGCTGAAGCTGGGAAATCTGCCGTTCCATGGTGCGGCGCTCTTCCAGCAGCAGGGCCAGACGTTCCGGTGCATCTGTAACGCTCACCTTCATCATGGCGGCCATCTGGTTGAGGCGCTGCTCATTGGCGAGGGAAAGCGTTTCAGCCGCTTTGCCTGCAACGGCTTCAATACGGCGCACGCCAGCAGAAACGCCGTTTTCCGCCGTAATGCGGAACTGGCCGATATCGCCCGTGCGGTTTACGTGCGTGCCCCCGCAGAGTTCGATCGACCATGCGCTTTTGTTGCCATCGGCACCGCCCATGGAAACCACGCGCACTTCATCACCGTATTTTTCGCCAAACAGGGCCATAGCCCCTTCAGCCACGGCTTCTTCTGGCGTCATGGAGCGGGTGACTACCTGAGAGTTCTCACGGATCAGGCGATTCACCTCGGCTTCCACTTCCGCCAGTTCTTCCGCCGTGATGGGGCGCGGCTGGCTGACGTCAAAGCGCAGGCGGTCTGGCGTGTTCAGGCTGCCTTTCTGGGCAACATGCGTGCCCAGCTTGCGGCGCAGAGCCTCATGCAGCAGATGCGTGGCGGAGTGATGCGCACGAATGGCGGAGCGGCGGTCATGATCCACGGTAGCGGTTACGGCCTGACCGGGGCGCAGTGTGCCTTCGGTCACGGTGCCATAATGCACGATCAGATCGCCGGCTTTTTTCTGCGTATCGGTTACGGCAATGCGCAGGCCGTTCGCTGTAAGGGTGCCGGTATCTCCGGCTTGCCCGCCACTTTCTCCATAGAATGGGGTCTGGTTGAGCAACACGGCCACTTCCGCACCAACCGGGGCTTCTTTCACAAAGCCATTGCCCACAACCACGGCCTGAACTTCGCCATCAGCCTGTTCTGTGCTGTAGCCAAGGAATTCAGACGCACCAAACTTGTCACGTGCTTCAAACCACACAGTTTCAAGCGCCGTATCGCCCGAGCCTACCCAGGAGGCACGGGCGCGTTCACGCTGCACGGTCATGGCGGCATCAAAGCCTTCCACGTCCACCGGGTGACCGCTGCCGCGCAGGGCGTCCTGTGTCAGGTCAAGCGGGAAGCCGAACGTATCATACAGGCGGAAGGCAACATCACCCGGCAGGGCAGCGCCCGGCGTGAGTTTGTCGGTTTCTTCCGCCAGCAGGCCCAGACCGCGATCAAGCATGGCTTTGAAGCGTTCTTCTTCACCACGCATGGTTTCACGGATCAGGGCTTCACCCTGCACCAGTTCAGGATAAGCCTGACCCATCTGCTGGATGAGCACGGGCAGCAGTTTGTAGAACACGGGCTCGCGCGTGCCCATCATGTGCAGATGGCGCATGGCGCGGCGCATGATGCGGCGCAGCACATACCCTCGGCCATCCTTGGAGGGCAGAACACCATCGGCAATCAGGAACGCTGTTGAGCGCAGATGGTCCGCCACTACGCGATGACTGGCTTTGAACGGGCCATCAACGCTTTGGTGGGTCAGATCCGCAGAAGCCTGGGTCAGAGCCACAAACGTGTCGGTATCGTAGTTGTCGCGCTTGCCCTGCATGATGGCGGCAAAGCGTTCCAGACCAAGGCCGGTGTCAATGGAAGGGCGGGGCAGCGGAGAGCGCACGCCCGGCGGATCTTCAAAATACTGCATGAAGACCAGATTCCAGATTTCCACAAACCGGTCCCCGTCTTCATCAGGGGAGCCAGGGGGGCCACCGGGAACATCAGGACCGTGATCAAAGAAAATTTCGGAGCAGGGGCCGCAGGGGCCGGTGTCACCCATCCGCCAGAAATTGTCAGAGGTGGGAATACGGATAATGCGGCTGTCATCCAGCCCCGCAATGGAGCGCCACAGTCCGGCGGCGTCTTCATCTTCAGAGAAGACGGTCACCAGCAGTTTGTCTTTCGGCAGACCGAAATTCTTGGTCACCAATGTCCAGGCGAGTTCAATCGCTTCGGGCTTGAAATAATCACCGAAGGAGAAATTGCCCATCATCTCAAAGAAGGTGTGGTGCCGGGCTGTATAGCCTACGTTATCCAGATCGTTATGCTTGCCGCCTGCCCGCACAACTTTCTGCGCTGTGGTAGCGCGTGAGTAGGGGCGGGTTTCCTGCCCGGTAAACACGTTCTTGAACTGCACCATCCCCGCATTGGTGAAAAGCAGGGTGGGGTCATTGCGCGGCACCAGAGAAGAGGAAGGCACAATCTGGTGCCCTTTCCCGGCGAAATACTCCAGAAAGGTGGTGCGAATTTCGTTTGTGGTCAGCATGGCGTGAGGCAGACGGTCCTGAAACTGGTTGGGCGCGTGAATTCCAAAAGCCTGCCTTTTCCGGATGCTCCGAAAAAAGTTTGCTTCAGGGACAAGTCCTCACGGCCAGGTAGAAAGCACCCAAGCTTTCCTTAACCCGTTGCCAGATGTAGCGCACCCGGCGCGTTACCGGAAGGGGTTAGCGTTCAGCCCCGCCTTATCGTCATATTAAGACTCAGATGTGGGGTTTTTGTGTGACGTTGACACGTCCACGCTCAGTTCGGCCAGTTCCAGCGCGGACTGAGGTGGTTTTTCCTTGAACACCATTTTCTGGCTGAGGTTGAAATTGGCGAACATGCCTGCCAGCGCACCGGCTGCCAGAGCCAACACCGGGTAGGTTACGCACAGGGGCACGGTATAAAACAGGGTGTAAACCGTGCCGCGATTAAGCAGAAACCCAAAACTGTTGGCGGTAAGGAAGCGCAGCCATTGCAGGAGCGGGTGATCATGCAGGCCAACACCTTTGAAGGTCCATAGCCGGTTGAGCAGCCAGTTCAACGTGGCGGCGACAAAATAGGCGACCAATGTTGCAGCACTGAGCCCGATTGCTGGACGCAACGCGTAAACCGTGCCGGAATCCCACAGAAACCCTAACCCGCCTACGGTGCCGAATTTCAGCAACCGCATGAGCTTGGTTCTGGTCAGGCCAAAAGGGAGGGGAGACGGGGCGGTCTGGGTCACGCCATGGGCCTACGCGAAAGGAGAAGGGGAAAACAAGACAAAAAAAGAGGCACCCGAAGGTGCCTCCTCTTTTGATCACGAAGATCAGACCGAATTAGTGGAGGATGATTTCCACGCGACGGTTCTGAGGTTCGCGGGTGTTCGGGCCGGTCGGCACCAGCGGCTTGGATTCACCATAACCGTGGACGTCGATCGCGGTGGCCGGCACGCCGTCACGGATCAGTTCAGCCTTCACGCTGTCAGCACGACGCAGGGACAGACCCAGGTTGTACTTTTCACCGCGCGGGCCAGGGTGAGCAGCGGAGTTATCGGTGTAACCGTTAACTTCGATGCGGGTTGTCTGAACGTGCGTGGAAGCCTGAGCAGCTTCAGCAACGATCTGGCGGGCGCGAGCCGTCAGGACAGACTTATCCCAGTCGAAGAACACCAGGTAGGAGCGAGCCGGCAGCGGAGCCGGAGCAGCAACAACCGGAGCTGGCGGCGGCGGCGGCGGAGCCGTATCGAACGCGTAGCGCAGACCCAGGATGAACTGGTGGTTGAAGCGATGATCGAAGCTTACATTGCCACCAGTACCCCTTGAGCCAGAATAATGGAAAGCGCCATCCGTGAAGGAACCAGGCTGGCCGATCATACGGTATTCTGTGGTGATCTGCAGGCCCGGAACGCCAACATCATAAGCCGCACCGACGATGCCCTGATAAGCAAAGCCACCGTTTGTGCCCCCAATACGGGTATGGCCAGCACCGTGAGCATAATTAGTATCAATCGGGTTGTAGTGCTGCCACAGGTAGCCAGCACCGATACCAACGAATGGGGTAACCGGAGCATCGATACCGAACTGCTTCAGGTCGATATCATACAGCAGGTTGATCAGGCCCCCGTAAGATTGGTCAGACCCACGGGTATGACCAGGCAGAGACGTGCCCGGTCGGTGATCAATATTGGAATAGTTGTAAACACCTTCAACTTCAGCGCGCAGGCCGTTGCCGAAGCCCCAGCCGAATGCGCCAAAACCAGTGAAGCCTGTGTTATGGCGAAGCTGAGAAGATGTACCACCTGGAGGTGATCCAGCGAGGTTATCACCATTGAGGTGAGCATGCTGATTCTGGACCAGGTTGTAACCACCGCCCAGGTCAACATACGGGCCTGTAATTGTGGTGGCAGATGCGGCCGCCGGAGCCGCTGCCATCAATGTCGTTGCAAGTAACGCCGTGCGGAGACGCATTTTTTCGTCCTCAATATTTCATCTGTTCGACTCTGCCGCCAACCATTCATCGGTCAGACCCAGCAAGATGCCTAAAGCCGTATAAAACGATCGGTTCCAAAATAGAAACCCGAAGCTTCATACTCTTGGTGATTAGAAGCCATAACCGTGTTTTCTTTGCAACAGTTCATTTCGGTTTCCCAAGATGTCGTGGTTGCATGGAAGTAATCAGCTTTAAACGTCCTGCTATGAACATTGCGTATTAGCGAATGCCGCGCCTCTCTCCCGTCTGAATAAGGCGGAATTGAGGCGTGGATACTTAATTGCCACAGGTGGGTAAAGTTAAGTGGCGGTTTTCTAGGGCGCGCAGCCATCTTCAAGCAGTACCTCGCGCACCAGTTCAGCCGGTACATCCCGTGATGTAAAAGCCTTGCCGATTCCGCGCACCAGAACGAAAGAGAGACGACCGTCCTGCATTTTCTTGTCCCGCTGCATGTGGACTATCAGGTCAGTTGCGCTGAACGAGTATGGCAGGTTTCTAATGCGTGCAGGCATGCCCAGCGTCTCCAGATGGGCAGTTACCCGCTCCAGGTCTGCCTGAGGGCATACCCCCAGCTTAACGGAGAGCGCAAAGGCCAGACGCAGCCCGATGGAGACTCCTTCTCCGTGCAAAAGGCGGCCGTCATAACCCAGTTCAGCCTCCAGAGCGTGGCCGAACGTGTGGCCCAGATTCAGCAGGGCGCGCCCATCCGAGCCTTGTTGTTCCCGCTCATCCGCCGCCACAACGCGGGCTTTGAAGGCGCAGGCCTGTCGTACGGCTTCCGTCTGGGATTCAGGATCAAAATTCAGGACCGATTCCCCGTGCTTTTCACACCATTCAAACAGGGCCGGGTCTCCGATCAGGCCGGACTTCACAATTTCGGCATAACCCGCGATCAGTTCCCTTTTGGGCAGAGTTGTCAGTGCCGATGCATCTGCCAGCACACTTAACGGTTGATGGAACGCGCCGAGGAGATTCTTGCCCCAGCGTGTGTTGATGCCGGTTTTTCCCCCAACGGACGAATCAACCTGAGAAAGTAGAGTTGTGGGAATCTGCACAAAGGGAAGGCCGCGCAACGTGGTGGCTGCTATAAATCCGGCAAGATCCCCTACCACGCCGCCGCCCAGAGCAACGATGGTGGTTTTACGCTCCACCCCTTCTTGTAGAATCTCATCTACCAGCCGTTCATAGGTGGCAAAGCTTTTGGACTGCTCTCCTGGCTGCACGATAAGAGTGCGGAACCGGATGCCTGTATCCTGCATGGAGGCTTCCAGTCGGGGCAGATGCAGGTCAGCGACGTTTTCATCCGTGATAATGATGACACGTTTCTGCGGCAGCACGGGGGCCAGAAGCGCACCCGCCCGGCTGATCAGATCCGTGCCGATCACCACATCATAAGTCGTATGGCTCAGGCTGACAGGCAGGCGTATGGGCCGGCGGGAAAGCGCCATGGCTTCAATCACGCGGGAAGTGCTGTGGTCCACGTTGTGGTCTCCGCAATCAACAATAATGTCCGCCTCCGCATAAATAGGGTGGCGGATGGTCATCAGCCGCGCCAGCACATCACGCGGGGGGGCATCATTCAGGAGGGGGCGATGGCTGCGGCCCTGCACCCGGCGTAAAAGAACAGGTAGGGGGCAACGCAGCCAGATGGAAATGGCACGTTCGCGCACCAGGTTGCGAGTACTTGCATCCATATACGCCCCTCCGCCGGTGGCCAGCACCATGGGCGGCCCTTCCAGAAGGCGGCGGATGACGCGGCGTTCTCCATCACGGAAGGCGGCTTCTCCATACAGGCGGAAAACATCGGCAATGGAGCACCCGGCGGCGCGTTCTATTTCAATATCGGCATCAACAAAGGGCAGGCCCAGCCGTGTGGCCAGCCTGCGGCCAACGGTGGTTTTGCCCGCGCCCATCAGGCCAACAAGCACAATGCTGCGCCCGGAAGGGATAAGCCCGGTGCTGTGCCGGTTGCCAACCCTTTCCAGATCAAGCGGAATCGGCGGTGGGTCCGCCGTATCGTGTGGGGGATACGAGATACGTGATGACATGAAACGCAGCTTACCATAGAGCAGGGAGAACACACCTATCTCTGTTGTTATGGAGCAAAGCCTCATGAACCGTATGGTTCTCATTGTTGCAGCCGTGGTCTGCGTTGCCCTGGTAGGCGGGTTTGCAGCACTTGGCCTGACCGCCCATCCTCCTGTGCCTCAGGCCGTGCATCGTGATGTGGCTCTGGCCGCACCGCCTGCGGCAGCCCCGGCCCCGCTGGCCCCTGTTCCGGCTCCGCCGTCTGCGCCCGTTGTAACGCCTGTGGCCCCGGTGCAGCAGCCTGTGGCCGCTCCGGCCGCGTCTGCACCTGTGCCAGCAGGCGCTGCTCCTGCTGCACCGGTAGCCGCTCCTGCCCAAAAATAAGGGTGCTGCTGTAATTATGTCTGGCAGCCGCGAGACGGAGCTGTTTCTGGAAATGCTGGCGGCAGAACGGGCCGCCGCGCCGAACACGCTTTCTGCCTACGCGGCTGATCTGGAGTCCTGCTCTGCTTTTCTGGTGGCGCAGGGTATGTCTCTCATCGAGGCCGATACCAGTAGTCTGGCTGCATGGATGGCTGACCTGGGGGCGGAAGGGCAGGCACGGCGCACTGTGGCGCGTCGGCTTTCCTGCATCAGGCAGTTTTATCTGTTTCTGCTGCGCGAAGGGATGCGGGCCGATAATCCCGCCGCCCATCTGGAATCGCCTCAGCCGGAATCGACACTGCCGCATTTCCTCTCCGAATCGGAGGTCGTGGCGCTGATCGAGGCTTGTGTAGCCCCCGCCGAGGCTTCTCCGGCCAAACAGCGCCGGGCGTTGGTGGCGCGGGCGGCGCTGGAATTGCTCTACGCCTCCGGCCTGCGGATTTCCGAACTGCTAACCCTTCCTGCCGATGCCCTGAAAAACGAAAAGCCTATGCTGGTGATTCGCGGGAAAGGCGGGCGGGAACGTCTGGTGCCCATCTCGGCTAGTGCGCGGGAGGCTGCTCTGGCATTGCGGGCATGGGATCAGGCGTTGGAAAGCCCCTGGTTGTTTCCGGGCCGGGATACGCGCCGCCCCCTTACCCGGCAGGCCTTTGATAAAATCCTGCATGAAGTGGGCTGTCAGGCCGGGATTGATCCTGCCCGGCTTTCTCCGCATGTGCTGCGCCATTCCTTTGCAACGCATCTGCTGGCGCATGGGGCGGACCTGCGGGCGTTGCAGATGCTGCTGGGGCATGCGGATATCGCCACCACCCAGATTTACACACATGTGCAGACCGAACGGCTGAAAAAGGTGGTGGAAACCTATCACCCGCTTGCCACACAGAGCGAAAAAACGCGCGAAAAAGCAGGCTGAGCCATCTTCATGCCAAGCATGATGCACGAAGTGGCTTGGTTTTACGCGTGACTGTGCTATCCGCTTTGCCCATGCGTCAGTTCCTGGATTTCGAAAAGCCCGTCGCCGAACTTGAGAACAAGATCGACGAACTGCGGCAAATGACCGACCCGAACGGGGTCAATATTGCAGAAGAGACGGCCCGCCTTCAGGAAAAGGCGGAAAAGCATCTGCGTTCCATCTATGCCAAGCTTACGCCATGGCAGAAGGTGCAGGTGGCCCGTCATGCGCAGCGTCCGCACACGCAGGACTATATCAATGCCCTGCTGACCGAATTCACGCCTTTGGCAGGGGATCGGCTGTATGCGGATGATAAAGCCATTATCGGCGGTATTGGCCGCTTTGATGGTATGCCCGTGGTGGTGATCGGGACGGAACGCGGTTCTGATCTTGAAACACGCCTTGCCCATAATTTTGGCATGGCGCGGCCGGAGGGCTACCGTAAGGCGCAGCGCCTGATGAAGCTGGCCGGACGGTTCAACCTGCCGATTCTCACCTTTATTGATACCGCTGGCGCATGGCCCGGTATTGACGCGGAAGAACGTGGGCAGGCGGAAGCGATCGCCCGTTCCATTGAAGTCTGTCTTGAAGCGCCTGTGCCGCTGATTGCGACCGTGATTGGGGAAGGCGGATCAGGCGGGGCCGTGGCTCTCGGCGCGGGAGACCGCGTCATGATGCTGGAACACGCCATCTATTCCGTGATCTCGCCTGAAGCCTGCGCCTCCATTTTGTGGCGTGATCCAAAACAGGCCAGCACGGCGGCTGAAACCCTGAAACTGACGGCGCAGGATCTTTATCGTCTGGGTCTGATCGACCGGATTATTCCAGAGCCGATTGGTGGTGCCCAGCGTGCCCCGCAGGAAGCGCTTGATGCAGTCAAGCAGGCTCTGGGCGATGAACTGAAGGAGCTTGTGCCTCTGGCTCCTGCACGCCTGAAAGAACTGCGGCGTGAGAAATTTCTGGCAATGGGGCGTGAAAGCCTGAGCTGATCAGGCTTTCCCCTAACTGACCGGATCAGGGCGGTGGTTCTCCTTCAATGGGGTCACCGCCCTTTTCTTTGATCAGCGTGTAAATGGCCCGAGCAGCCTCATTCACATCATCCGTATTCTGGCCTTTGGCAACCAGCGCCACACCCCGGCGCCCATCATCCCGATGGAAGGGGTAGGACCCCAGATCAAGCGCCGGAAACCGGTTCTGGATGGCTTCCAGCCCGTCCGCAATCGTGCCTTCAAACAGGGAGGTGGTGTGCCAGGTGCGGGAAAACACGGGGTTACCGCGTTTAAGGGTTGGGGCAAGTTCATGGAACATGGCCCGCATGATGCGGGGCACCCCGGCCATCACATGCACGTTGCCAATGCTGAACCCCGGCGCGCGGGAGACAGGGTTGGGGATGGGCACGGCGCCGCGGGGTAGTTTGGCCATGCGCTGGCGGGCCGCGTTGAAGTCCTCGCCAAACTGTTCTTTCAGCATGTCATAGGTTGCCGGGTGGAATTCCCATGGCACCCCAAATGCCTCTGCCACACAGGGGGAGGTAATATCATCGTGCGTTGGGCCGATGCCGCCGGTGGTGAACACCTCGTCAAATCGGGCGCGGAACTCCACAACCGTGTTTACAATCGTTTCCCGCACGTCTGGAATGACGCGGATTTCCCGTAGGGGAATGCCCAGTTCCCCCAGGTTTGTGGCCAGAAACTGGATGTTGTCGTCCCGGGTGCGGCCAGACAGGATTTCGTTCCCGATCAGAATAAGGGCAGCGATACGACCCATGAAAATCGGTCCTTTCAGCAAGGTCTGATGGTTGGGAGCAGAAGATGTGTGGCAGGATGGAACGCGCTTTCTGCGGGGTCAATGCTTCAGAAAAGCGCAAACACACCGCAGGCTGTGTGTGTTTATGGATTGACCAGCCGCTGCCCAGTTCATAGCTTTCGCGCCATGTCAGATAGCCGTACAAAAACCGAACCCACCCTTCCGCGCGCCTGGCCCTTTGAAGAGGCGCAGAAACTTGCCACGCATGTTGAGGCCCGTACGGCTAAAGCCGGGGCGGATGATGATGCACGGCCCGCCCTGCTTGAAACCGGCTATGGCCCTTCTGGCCTGCCGCATATCGGCACGTTTGGCGAGGTTGCGCGCACATCCTGGGTGCGGCAGGCCTATACGGCGCTGACCGGCCGCCCGTCCCGGCTGTTGGCGTTTTCTGATGACATGGATGCGTTGCGGAAGGTGCCCGACAACGTGCCCAACCGCGAGATGCTGGAAAAGTTTATTGGCCAGCCGCTCTCCCGCGTGCCCGATCCGTTTGGTACGCACGAGTCGTTTGCGGCCCATAATAACGCGCGCCTGTGCAGTTTTCTGGACAGCTTCGGCTTTGATTACGAATTTGCGTCCTCCACCCAGTATTATACCAGCGGCCGGTTTGATGCGGCGCTGAAGCGCGTTCTTGAAGTGCATGAAGAAGTGGTGGGCGTGATTGCTCCCACTCTCGGGCCAGACCGCCGCGCCACGTACTCACCCGTGCTGCCCCTCCACCCGCGCACGGGTGAGGTGATGCAGGTGAAAATGGACGCCGTGAACCCGGAAGCCGGAACGGTGCGTTGGACAGACCCCGCCACGGGCGAACAGTTTGAAACGCCCGTAACCGGTGGCCATGCCAAGATGCAGTGGAAGGCGGACTGGGCCATGCGCTGGTACGCGCTTGGCGTGGATTATGAAATGTCCGGCAAGGATCTGATTGATAGCGTGCGTCTGTCTGGCCGCATCTGCCGTATTCTGGGAGGCGAGCCCCCTGCTGGTCTGACCTATGAGCTTTTTCTGGACGAGAACGGCCAGAAGATATCCAAGTCCAAGGGGAACGGGCTGTCTGTGGAAGAGTGGCTGCGTTATGCGCCGCAGGAAAGCCTTGGGCAGTTCATGTTCAATCAGCCGCAACGCGCCAAGCGGCTGTATTTTGATGTCATCCCCAAAACGGCGGATGATTATCTGACCCATGTTGAAAAGGCCAAGGCGCTTCAGGCCGCAGACCCCAAAGGGAATGACCTGCGTGCCAATCCGGCGTGGTTCATCAACAAGGGTGAAATTGCCGAAAACGCAGGCTCTCCGGTTTCCTTCGGCATGTTGCTGAATCTGGCCAGTGTGGCCAATGCGGAAACCCCTGAAGTGCTGTGGGGCTTTATCCGCCGGTATGACACAACGGTTTCGCCCGAAACACACCCCATGCTGGCGTGTCTGGTGCAGCACGCCATTGCCTATTACGCTGACTTTGTGCGTCCGGCCAAAACCTTCCGTGCCCCAACGGACAAGGAACGCACAGCGCTGGTTGATCTGGCGAACAGCCTGCGTGGGTATGAAGGTGAAGCGGCGGATGCCGCAACCTTGCAGAATCTGGTGTTCGAGATTGGCAAGCGGCACACATTTGAACCGCTGCGGAGCTGGTTCGGCTGCCTGTATGAAGTTCTGCTGGGCCAGAAGGAAGGCCCACGCTTTGGGGGGTTTGTCGCCCTTTATGGCGTGCATGAAACCGTAGCGCTGATTGAGGCCGCATTGCTGCGAGAGCAGCAGGCCTAAGCGCGGGTTTTTGTCTCCATGGTGAAGACTGTATCCTCATCACCGCAAGGACAGGAGCCGGAACACAAGCCCAAACCTCAGGGATGGCGGCGGTGGCTGAAGCACCTGCCGCATCTTGTGGGGCTACTGCTTATGGTGGCCGCCATTGCCGTGGTACAGCATGAACTGCGGCATCTGCGCATTGCCGATATCCGTCACGCCATGGAGGCCATTCCCGGCAAGCGGGTGTGGCTGGGCGTGGCGTGCACCTTTCTGTCCTATTTTGTGCTCTCGTTTTATGATCGGTTGGCCGTGGTGCAGGTGGGGTATGGACAGTTGTCCTACCGCCGCACGGCGTTTGCGGCTTTCTGTTCTTACGTGCTCTCCCACAATCTCGGATTTTCTGCGGTTTCCGGGGCGGCGGTACGCTACAGGCTGTACCGTAACTGGGGGGTAGGCTCCTTCGCCATTGCGCAGATTATCGCCTTCTGTTCCGCCACCTATCTGCTTGGGGCGGCGGTGCTGATTGGTGGCGTGCTGATCTGGGAGCCCTCAGTTATTCCCATGGCGGGCAACCATGTGCCTGGGGTGGTGCTCACGCTTGTGGGTGTGCTGCTGTGGCTGGTGGTGCTGGCTTATATCGGGCTGGCCTTCCGGGTGCGGGAATTCACATTCCGCAAATGGACCATTTCTCTACCATCTCCCACCATGGCGGTATTGCAGACGGTGGTTGCCGCAGCGGACGTTGCCGCCACGGCCGCCATTGCCTTTGTGCTGCTGCCCCCTGAAGCCGGGATTGATTACGGGTCTTTTCTGGCCATCTATATCGCCTCTTATACTGCAGGTCTGGTAGCGAGTGTGCCGGGTGGGCTGGGCGTATTTGATGGCGCGATGCTGCTGGCGCTGGGGCCTTACATGCCCGCGCCACAAATTCTTGGCGTCGTGCTTATTTTCCGGCTGTTTTACTACATCATTCCGCTCTTTCTGGCCGGTATCATGTTTGCCGCGCATGAGTTGTTTCTGCGCGGGGATGATGCGCTGGCCGCCAAGAAGCGCAAGAAACAGGCCCAGCCGGATCAGCCGCGCCGCGTGCGCCCCAGCCAGTTGGTGCGCGAAAGCGAGGCCGGATTCTCCGTAGCCGTGGCGACTGGCACGGTCTCTCTGTGCGGGATCATGCTGGTCTGCCTTGTGCTGCTGGACCCCGTTGCCAAATACGCGGTGGTGGAAGGGCCTTTGTTCGGCTGGGTCGGAGCAATCAGCACCTATCTGCTTTCCCTTATGGGGGTTGGGTTGATCGGGCTGGGTATTGGTCTTTCTCAACGAGTGACACTAGCATGGCGTGGCACGTTGCTGCTGCTTGTTATGGCCGCCATCATGACCTTCCTGCGGGGGAATACGGTTTTTGTGCCGGTCATGCTTGGGTTGTCCGCGTTTCTCATCGCGCCCTTCCGGTCCTGTTACTATCGCCACGCGCGCCTGTTGAGCGAACCTCTTTCAGCGTCCACGCTGCTGTCTTTGCTGTTGCTGTTCGGGTGTGTGATTGCACTTGCCACACGGCATGGGGCGGGAAGCTGGTGGCAGATGGTGTTTGTCTTCCCCGCATCCGGTGCCGCACGGTGGACGGTGGCCCTTGCTGTGCTGCTGGCTCTGGTGGTCATCGGGCGGCTTATGCTGCCGGGGCGCATTGCCATCCAGGAATGGGATGCCGAAGCCTATGAGCGTTACCACACGCTTGATCATGCGCTCCCCACTGTGCAGGACATGCATCCGGAAGGCTATGTGACGGGTGAAGCTGGTGAAGCCGTGATTCCCTTGTGCCGCCGTGGTGCGTTTCTGGTGGGGCTGGGTGATCCTGCTGGTTCTGAAGATGATAGCGTTTCCGCCATCTGGCGGCTGCGGGATGTGGCCTTGCAGGAAGGGCTGAAGCCAGCTTTCTGGCAGGTGGGTAATACCTTTGTGCGCATCTATGATGATATCGGGCTGAATGTCTGGCCGCTGGAAGGCAGCAACGGCTTGAATTTCTGTTGCCCGGCAGATGATATTGCACTCGCTTCCCGCGTTATCGCCTCCTATAAGGGCGGCGATGCCGAGCCTCCTGTTCCGGCGTCATAACCGTTTTTCGACCGGCTCCTTCAGGTGCCGCATAATCTGGGTTAAGGGATGTCCGCTCATTTTACCGCCTCTTTCCTGTCAGGAGGAGGCGTTATGCCGGTTGCTACCACCGCAACAACATCCTTCCTGCTGGCGTTTCCTGCGCTGTTTTCCATCGTCAATCCGCTTGGGGCCTCGCTTATTTTCGCGCAGGCCACGGCAGGCCGCTCCCGGCGTGAAATTCTGGCATTGGCCAAGCTGGTGGCGTTCTATTCTTTTATCCTGATGCTGGCTTCCATCTGGCTGGGCGGCAAGGTGCTGGTGTTCTTTGGCATTACCGTCAGTGCCTTGCGGGTGGCTGGGGGGCTGGTTGTGGCTGTGCGGGCGTGGAACCTGTTGCAAAGCCCGGAAAGTATGGAAGCCCAGAAGGAAAAACAGGCACTGCAAGGCGGCAAGACTGTTATGTCCCCCAACTGGTCAGATGCAGCATTTTTTCCGCTGGCCATGCCGTTCACCGTGGGGCCGGGCACCATTGCCGTCGCTATTGCGCTGGGATCAGGCTGCCCGGCAGGCGAATCGTTTCTGGCCTATGAAATGGGCATTACCATTGCTGCTGTCTGCGTGGTGCTGATTGTGTGGGCCGCCTATTCCGGCTCTGAAAAGCTGGTGTCCATGCTGGGCGTGACAGGTACCCGCATTGTCAGCCGTCTGGCCGCACTGGTCCTGCTGTGCATTGGTGTGCAGATTCTTGCTGCCGGTGTGCAGGGTTTTGCTGTGGAAATCTGGCAGCATATGAAGACGGCCTGATTTCCACCGTCGTCTTCTCAAAAGTGCTGTGAGGCCCCGGACGGCAGAAGGCTGCGTTGGTTACAGTGTATCTGACTTCTGCCGAGGCCCTTCTGCTTTGGAAACTCCCGCCTGCCTTCAACGGGGGAGAGCAGGCGGCCTCTGAGGCTTTCGGTCCTATTCGGGCACAATCTGCGTAACAGACCATTCATGCGCGTTAAGCCGGGTTTTTAACCGTTCAAGCTGCGCTTTCGCCTGTTCGGCAAAGCCAAAGGGCGGCTTGATAACCAGCAGCCCGGAGCCGTTCAGGCGGTCCGGATCAACCGGAGGGCGCATCAGCAGTTCTGCCGCCAGAATGTCTCGCACCCCAGCATCCTGCAACGCCATATGAAACGCCCGTACGGGTGTCCGATGTTTGATGGGATACCAGATGGCGATCATCCCATTGGAGAAGCGGGCCTGAATGGTCTGCACGGCGTTTTCCAGCCGTGCGAACTCGTTGGGCTCTTCAAATGGCGGGTCAATCAGCACAAGGCCCCGTTTGGCTGTTTGCGGCGGGAGGAGAGCCCGCAAGGCTTCATACCCATCGCGCTCATGCACGGTGACATTCGGGGTGCGGGTAAAGATGCTATAGAGTTTACGTTTGTCTTCGGGATGTTTTTCGCAGCAGATCAGGTGATCGTGCTCCCGCAGCATCATGGAGACCAGCAGGGGTGAACCGGGATACATCTCCGGGCCGCCTGCTTTCCTGACCAGATCCAGCCACGGCGCGAGCGGACTGTCAGGTCCTTCCTCCGTCAAAAGCCCGATGCCGGTCCGCCATTCCTGTGTTTTTTCGGCTTCCTCGCAGCGCAGATCATACCGGCCGATACCCGCATGCGTATCCAGCACCATGAAGGGCGTGGGTTTGCGCAGAAAACTGCCAATCAGTGACACCAGAAGCGCATGCTTCATGCAGTCGGCAAAGTTTCCGGCGTGGTAGGCGTGGCGATAATTCATGCTGGGATATCCTGCGGGGCAAAGCGGGCGGCCATGTCTTCCAGCGGCCAGCGGGGGCGAGGGCGAAGGGCTGCGTCGTCGGGCTGTGGCAGGCCGCGTTCGGCGGCTTCACGGCAGGTTTCCAGTGCCGCCCAGCCCACCATCACGGCGTTATCCGTGCACAGGCGCAGGGGTGGGGCGGCAAACTGCAAACCGTGCCGGGCGGCTACATCTTCCAGCCGGGCACGGAGCACCGTATTGGCGGCAACACCGCCAGCGGCAACCAGCAGTCTGGCTTCAGGCATCATGCGCAGGGCATGTTCCATCCGGTTGGCGACCACATCGGCGACGGCCTGCTGGAAGGAGGCAGCCAGATCCGCCGCAAACTGGCGGGGGAGGGGAGCTTGCCCATATGGGGCCAGTTTCTGCGCAATGGCTGTTTTCAGGCCGGAGAACGAGAAATCACAGCCTTCGCGGCCCATGAGGGGACGCGGGAGCGGAATGGCCGTGGGGTCTCCCTCCCGTGCCAGTTTTTCCAGCGCCGGGCCACCAGGCCAGCCAAGGCCGAGCATTTTGGCAACCTTGTCAAACGCCTCGCCCGCAGCATCGTCAATCGTGCCGCCCAATTTGCGGTAACGGCCTACCCCTTCCACGGCAATGCACTGACAATGGCCGCCGGAAACAAGCAGCAGCAGATAGGGGAAGGCCGCGCCACCGGGCACAAGGCCAGGCAGGCGGGCTGTCAGGGCATGCGCTTCCACATGGTTGACCGCCACAAAAGGCTTGCCCAGCGCCAGCGCCATGCCCTTGGCAAAACCGCTGCCAACAATCAGCCCCCCAATCAGCCCCGGCCCCGTGCTGGCGGCAATCAGCCCGACCTGCTGGGGTGTGAGGCCCGCATCCTGCAAGGTGGCCTGCACGAGTCCCGGCAGCAGAGCCAGATGGGCGCGTGCGGCAATTTCTGGCACCACCCCCCCGAAATCTGCATGACCGTCCTGAGACACAACCCGTTGGGCGAGGCACTCTCCGCTGGTGGAGAGAATCGCGCAGGCGGTTTCATCACAGGAAGATTCTATGGCGAGCACTGGCCCCGGCATGGGTGCGGCGTGTGTGCTGGAAGTAGGGTCAGGCATGCTGTGCTCAGAGGCTGAATTTGAAAGGTTCATGGTTTTTTCAGGATATGCCGGGGAAGAGACATGTGAGGATTATGGTATGGTCGCGCTGTTCGGCGGGATGCCAGAAGCCTTTGTGGCGAGGTCTCTCCCGTATTTTTCAGATGTGCCGTATAAAGGGCTGGCAAAGCGTTGCGTGGCCGGAATGTCGCGTGGCGTGGCGGTGTAGCCACCGGGGGCGCAAAGTTTTCAGACCTGCCGGGCATCATGGCTGCTTGTCCTTTCATCGTTCCCGGTAATAGACACAACTCATGGACTCAGCCTACCCCTCCGTATCCGCCCCCTCGTCCGCGCTGCAGAAAGTTGCGGCTGAAGCGGCGGCCCGCCAGAAAAAGACAGCAGGGCACGCTGCCCGCCGTCATCTGCCCCTCCGTGTTGGAACCCGCGGGTCTCCCCTTGCGCTGGTTCAGACGCGCGCGTTCCTGACCATGCTTACGCGCTTCTGCCCGGTGTTGCGTGATATGGGTGCGTTTCAGGAGCACCAGATCAACACCACGGGCGATCAGGTGCAGAACAGGCGGCTGGCTGAAATTGGCGGTAAGGGTCTGTTTGCCAAGGAAATTCATGAAGCCCTTTCCGATGGGCGGATTGATTTTGCCGTCCATAGCCTGAAAGACCTTGAAACCGATCTCCCGCCCGGTCTGGTGCTGGCCTGCACATTGAAGCGCGAAGACGCACGTGATGCGCTGATCTTGGGTCCTGATCTTGTGCAGACAGATCCGGATGATCCGTATTCCGCTCTGCCGCAGGGCGCGCTGATTGGCTGCGCCTCCGTGCGGCGGCAGGCGCAGATGCTGCATGTGCGGCCAGACCTGCAATTTGGGCTGCTGCGCGGCAACGTGCAGACGCGAATCGATAAACTTGCCGCCCATCAGTGCGAGGCCACGTTGCTGGCATTGGCCGGGCTGCGCCGTCTGGGCATGGCGGAGCGCGCAGATATTGTGCTGGATCCCACCGTAATGGTTCCTGCTGCGGGGCAGGGGATTGTGGGCGTTACGGTGCGTGAAGACGATATTGAGCTGCGCGAGCTGCTGGCAGCCATTGAGGATTATGAAGCTCGCGCCGTGGCCACAGCCGAACGCGCGTTGCTGGCCGAACTGGATGGGTCCTGCCGCACCCCCATCGGCGGCTATGCGCAGCTTATTCCCGTTGTGGCGGGGGAAGAACCCAAACTGCACCTGACAGGCCTTGTGGCGCGGGAGGATGGGTCCTTCCTGCTCAAGCGGGCTATTAGCGGCGCGCCGGAAGATGCTGCCCGTTTGGGGTATGAACTTGGCAAAAGCCTGCGGGCGGATAGTCCGGCTGATATTTTTGCGGAATGAGGAGGCTGTGTTTTGACAGCCTCTTCTTCACGGAAAAAGGCTGGTAAAATTAGGAGTTCTCGTAATCGTAAGCCGGAGGGCATGCGGTTTCAGACGGCAGCGCACGAAAAACACGTTTCTGTTTTAAACCGTGGGGAGGTAGGCAATGTCTCTCCTCACGTGGCCCATGGTGTGATTGTGACACGGCCCGAACCCGGCTTGTCCGAGACCATGCATGCGGTCGAGGCGGCAGGCTGGAAGGCGTATGCTTCTCCCTCTCTGGATATTGAGGCGCGAACAGTACGGCCTTTGCGCGGACAGTTCGCGGCTGTGGTGCTTACCAGTGGGCAGGCGGTGCCCGCAGCGCGCGAGGCCGTTTCGCCAGACATCCCTGTTTATGCGGTAGGAGATCGCACCGCCCAGCGCGCGCAAGCCGCCGGGTTTACATGCGTGTTCAGTGCACAGGGTGATGCTGAAGCCTTGGCCGCCTTGCTTCGTAAAGCGCTGCCTCCTCAGGCCGGATTGCTGCTGCTCCTTTCAGGCGCGGGGCAGGGAATGGCTTTGGCTGCTGATCTCAGGCACGCCGGGTTCCGTGTCGTCCGCCGCGTGGCCTATAAGGCGCAGTCCGTGCGTGAAGTTTGCGTAGAAGTGCAGTCAGCGCTGAGGAAGAAGGTAATAAGCCACATTCTCTTCTTTTCTGCCGAGAGCGCGCGCGGGTGGCTGAGAGCGTTACCCGTGGCCCTACGGAAATATGCGGCAGCCACAACCGGGATTGTGATGTCTGAAGCAGCGGAAGATATTCTGCGTCACGCAGGATGGCAGGATGTGCGTGTGGCACATCATCCTAATGCTGCGGCGCTACTGCATTTGTTGGGGAAGCGCGGCTAGGGGCACTGGTCCCATTAAAAAAAGGCTTTCAAGCAGATGCCTGAAAGCCTTTTGTGTGTGGAGGGGAAGCGTGTGCTCCCCGTTTCCACTGTGTAATCAGGCGTTGCCAGCAGTCTGCGGGAATTCAGCGCGCTTGGCCTGCCACAGAGCCACAAAATCAATCGGTTGCAGCACGATGGGCGGGAAGCCGCCATCACGCGTGACATCGCTGATGATGTTACGGGCATACGGGAAGATAAGGCGCGGCACTTCAACCAGCAGCATGGGCTCAATGAGTTCCTGCGGCGGGTTGGTCAGGGTCACAACGGCAGCGTAGGCCAGTTCAGCAATAAAGACGGTACGGCCAGGCGTGCCACCTTCCTGTTCCGGCGCTTCCTTGGCTTCTGCCTTGATGGCGAGTGTCACTTCATACACGGCCTGATCATCCTGCAGGCGGTTGGCCTGCACATCAATGTTCACGGCAATGTTGGGCTGAGAGCGCAGGGTGGCAAAAATTTCTGCCCCTACCGGCACCTCAAAGGACAGATCCCGCGTGTATTGCAGGTTAATGGCCAGCGGGAGAGCAGGCGGGGTGGACTGGTCAGATTCAGACATGGAAAAAAACAGCTTTCTTGTCAGGTCATACTCAGATGTTCGGCGGTAGCATGATGGGGTTCCTTCGCCAACCGTCCGAATGGCCATGGGCCAGACAAAGAGGGCACTTCCTGCCGTTCTTCGCAAGGGGAAAAGAGCGCGGAGCGGCGACTAAGTGGCTGTTTCAAAGTCTGCCTGATCAATCTCGCAGGCCTTTTTATGCCGGAACGGGTGACTTCCGGGGCTTAATGTCTTCGCTCTGCAGGGGGCATTAAAAACTATTTTTTAACGTGAAAATCCTCTGCCGGGTTATGGAGCAGACTTTTCAACTGCTCTCTTGTCAGTATCGTCACGGGTTAACTGAGGGCACGCTCTAAAGCGGCCTTGCTGGCCTGATCAAAGGTGCTCGTGCCGCCAGTCCCCATTTTCCAGACTGTCCCCGCACAGGCCCAACAGAAACCACCAGTGCGAGACAACAAGTGTTTCTCCGCTGGCCGGTTGTGCCGCCATGAAGGAGCGGAAACGCTGCACCCGGCTTTGCAGATGGCGGTCACTTTCCGGCAGGTCAGACCACCAGATTTCGTCCAGACCCGCAAAATCAAGCCGGGGCCATGCAGAACAGAGGGCAGAGGCGGGAGAGCCTTCATCGCAGGAATACATGCCGCGTTCGCGTACCAGCGGTGTGATCTCCGGCGTAATGCCCAGCGCTTTGGCAATGGGAGCCGCCGTTTCCAGCGCGCGAGTGAAAGGGGAGACCAGAATGCGGGTAATGTGTTCTCCCGCAAGTTCGTGCACCAGTTGGCGCGCGTGCTCGCGCCCCTGAGCAGACAGGCAGGGGTCCGCCACACCGGGGTCTCGCCCTGTCAGGGTGTAGAGCCGGTTGAATTCGCTTTCGCAATGCCGCAGAATGATCATGTTCTAGCAGATAGTGAGAAAACAGGGGTTTTCGCAAGGGCGCAGCGTTTATTAAGGCTGCGTGATACGGGCTGCTCATTGTAACAGGCAGGGGGCTTGTCTATGTGTAAAGAAAGCCCAGTTCCTGAGTGCACCGCGCCAAAGGGGCGGCCACGTAGAAAATGGACATGTGAAAGATGGATTTTTCCTTCGGCCACTTCCCGGTCGATCTGATTCTTTTTGCCCTTGTGGCGGCCTTTCTGGCTCTGCGGCTGCGCAGTGTTCTGGGGCGGCGGGTTGGCATTCAGCCTGCACCCATGCCTGTAGCACCCCGGCCTGATCCGGCTGGTGTGGTGATTGACGGCAAAGCCGTGCCGCAGGAACAGGCGGTGGAGTATGATATTCCGGCTGCCGGAACCCGCGTAGGGCAGTTGCTGGCCGATATTCGGGCGCAGGATGCGTCCTTCACGCCGCAGCAGTTTCTGGCCGGTGTGCAGACAGCCTTCCGGCAGGTGGTGACAGCATTTGCGGAAGGTGATCGCACAACGCTGAAAAACCGACTGACCCCTGCTGTCTATGCCTCTTTTGAAGCCGCCATTGCCTCCCGTGAGGCTGCCGGGGAAAAGCAGCGGACCGAGATCAAGACGATTCGGTCTTTGGGCATTGAAGATGTCCGCCTGACCCCACTGGCTGTTGGGGTGGGTGCTTCTGTGGATGTGCGCATTGTGTCTGACCAGATTAGCCTTGTTCTGGGGGCAGATGGTCAGCCAATCAGCGGCATGGATGCCGTGACAGAATTTTCAGACCTGTGGACCTTCGAGCGTCTGCTGGGAACGGCTGGTAGCAGCTGGCGTCTGGCGTCGGCGCGTAGTGCGTGAAGGCATCAGGACGGCCTGAGCCTGACGCGCCGATTCGGTCACGGCGTTACAAGGTTGGGCAGCAGGAAATTGTGCGTGGGGATTGTCTGCGCGTTCTGCGGCGCATGCAGGCGGATTCAGTGGATGTGGTGGTAACCTCTCCACCCTATAACATTGGCCTGTCTTACCGCAGTTATCCGGACCGCAAGGAAGAAGCCCATTATCTGGACTGGATGATGGAGGTAGCCGCAGGGTTGCAGCGCGTACTGCGTCCTGATGGCTCGTTTTTCCTCAATATTTCAGGATCATCCGCTCAGCCGTGGCTGCCGTTTGAACTGGCGGTACGGCTGCGCTCGCTGTTTGTGCTGCAAAACCATATTGCGTGGGTCAAATCCATTTCGGTGGGGGAAGACAGCTTCGGCCACTTCAAGCCCATGAACAGCAAACGGTATCTGCACCGCGGGCATGAGCACCTGTTTCACTTTACTCTGAACGGGGATGTGATGCTGGACCGCCTGACGGCGGGTGTGCCGTATAAGGATAAATCCAACATTGCGCGGCGTGGCCACAAACAGGACCGCCGATGCCGGGGGGATGCGTGGTTCATCCCGTATGAAACCGTGCGGGACCGGGCTGAAAAATTTGATCATCCCGGCACGTTTCCCGTAGCACTGCCAGAACAGTGCATTCTGTTGCATGGCCGGAAAGAGGCCCGTGTGCTTGATCCGTTCATGGGCACCGGCACCACACTTCTGGCAGCCCAACGGATGGCATGCCGGGGCGTGGGAATTGAGATTGATGCGGATTATGTGGCCATCGCCCGCAGGCGGCTGGAAGAGGATCAACTCTGCACTGAAGAAGGATGATCGAAAACTTTCATCATTCTGATAAAAATAATCCATTTGACTGTTTGATATGTATCAAACACAACCCTGATGAGAACGAATAAAAGCTTTTCCAGCATTATTTGAAAAATCATCAGGAGTTTTGGTGTTGCGTAGATTGATAGCTTCTCTGGTCGGGGCGGGTGTTCTTGCTTATGGCGGGACAATTGCGTTTTTGACGCATTTCGACCATGTGACAGCGCCTGAACTGCCCGCCACGTCTCCAACAAAGCAGGACCCTGTTGCTCTGGCCGCGTTCAATGCCTTGCGTGAGGCGCGGTGTGACTACTGCCACGCTACGGGCCGGGATCTGCCTTTTTACTTCAAACTGCCCGTTGCCAACCAGTTGATGGAAAAAGACCTGCATGAAGGTCTGCGCCATTTCCGGATAGAGCCGGTGCTGGCAGCTTTTGATCAGGGCAAACCACCAACGGAAGAACAGCTTTCCCGTATTGAGGAAGTTATTACCCAGAACCGCATGCCTCCCAGCATGTACCTGCTGATGCACTGGCATGCGCATCTGTCTGATGCTGAACGCCAGTCCATTCTACACTGGGTGGAAGAAACCCGCCGCAAATATTATGCGGACACCGGGGCTGCCGAGAAATTTGCAGGCGAACCTGTGCGACCGGTTCCGGAAAGCGTGCCGGTGGATGCGGCCAAGGTAGCCTTGGGCCGCCAGTTGTTTTTTGACAAAACCCTCTCTGGCGATGGCACGCTGAACTGCGCAAGCTGCCATGATCTGAACCATGGCGGTGTGGATCATCTGACAACGGCCACGGGCATTGGCGGCCAGAAAGGCCCCATCAATGTGCCGACGGTCTATGATGCCTACTTCAAAATGGCGCAGTTCTGGAATGGCCGAGCACCGGATCTGGCCGCACAGGCGGCTGGACCTGTTATGAACCCGGTTGAAATGGGCTCACACGACTGGCCGGGTGTGGCTGCCAAATTGCAGGCGAATCCGGACTATGCGGGACTGTTCCAGTCTGCTTTTGGGCCAAATGCCAGCATTGATCAGAACACGATCACCACTGCCATTGCCGAGTTTGAAAAAACGCTGGTCACGCCGGATAGCCCGTTTGACGAGTATCTGAAAGGCAATGCCACAGCCATTAACGATCAGGCCAAACGTGGGTATGAAACTTTCAAACGCATTGGCTGCTCCGGCTGCCATAGCGGCATTGCTCTTGGTGGTGGTGCGTATGAGGCAATGGGGCTTGAAGGAGATTACTTCAAAGACCGTGGCGGCAAGGTGACGGACGCAGATGAGGGGCGTTACGCGGTAACCCACAATAATGATGACCGCTTCCGTTTTGTGGTGCCCACCCTGCGCAACATTGATCAGACCGCACCATACTTCCATGATGGTAGCGCCAAGACGCTTGATGAGGCTGTGCGCAAGATGGCCCGTTATCAGACGCCTGATCATGACATTACAGATCAGGATGTTTCGGATATCGTGGCGTTCCTGAAAACACTGACCGGTAAATATGAAGGTCGTTCTCTGGCTGATATGGCCAAGTAATATCCGGTTCTTTGCTTGAAACAGGCCCGCCCGCAGGTGATAGACTTGCAGGCGGGCTTTTTTTATGGGGTCGCACGCGGATAACGGGAGACAAGGGTGTGGTGAAGCGGCGTCGGTTACAGGAAGAGGAAAAGACGCTGTGGTACCACGTCATGCGGGATGTTGTGCCGTTGCATGGAAGCGGTGCCAGTGCGGAAGCCGAAGGGGAAACACCCGCTACGGCTGAAGCGGCGAGTGAAGTGCCTCCGCTTGCGTCTGTTCGGCCTCTGCCGCGCAAGCGCCGGATGCGTACCGTTGATGTGCCCCTGTTTGTGCCACCCGCCCAACCCGCCGTGCGGGTGCAGCATGCGCCTCACCCTACGGAAGAGATTGGGAAGCGCTATCCCGGCGTGGATAATTACAGTTGGCGTACGTTTTCACAGGGAGACATGCGGGTAGAGCGGCGGCTGGACCTGCATGGGCTGGTTGTGCAGGAAGCGTTCCGGCGGCTGATGGAATTCATGGATGTTGCGCAGGTGCGGGGCCTGCGATGTGTGGAAATTATCACTGGCCTTGGCTCCGGGCAGGAGGGCGGCATTTTGCGGCGTGAACTGCCCCACTGGCTGGCTCGCCCGGAAATTCGCGGCCGGGTGCTTGGCCTGTCCTACCCCCATGCGGGGAACAAGGGCTCAGTCCGCGTGTTGCTGCGCCGCCGCAGGGCTTAGGGGCCGGGCGGCGGTATCTCGCCAGCGCGGCATATTGAAAGCCAGCCAGCGCCGCAGGGCAAGCATAACGCTCAGATCGGGCATCATGGTTGCGTAGGTGCTGGCGCAGACCGTGCCCGTGAGCATGATCTGATTTTCTTCCCGTGCATGTACCCGCAGATCATGCGTGGCGGCGGCTTTCTGGCAGGCATGTCGCCATTGCGCCACCGTGGCCGGTAGAGAGAGGATAGGCAGCATCAATCCGGCCTTTATAGCCGTGGCGGTAGCGGTAGCGGCCCATGCCTGATACAGCAGCGCGTTTGGCGCGCGGTGGCGTTCCTGTGCAAAAACCGTAGTGAAATCCAGCGGCAGACCTTGCCTCAGAAAGGGGCTATTAGGGAGCGCATTGGAAAACAGGGGCAGAAACCCTTCTTCCTGAAGGGCAGCCATACGGCCTGAAAAATCGACATCAAAGGGAAGCTGGATCACATCGACCGTGCCTGCTCTCAAAGCCTGTAAGGCGGCTTCCGCCGTGCCAAAACCGGGGAGAGGAAGAGGCCGCAGGCCCAGAAGATCAAGAGCCAGCAGTGTGGGAAGTTCTGGCCCGGTATAGCGGGAAACCCCAACCCGTAGCGGTTGCCCCTTGAGAATACTGGCAACAGACCGATGCAGCGCGGCCTTGCCCACGACAACAGTAGACTGGTGGCTTAAAAAGGTGGGAACCCAGCGCTGATAATCATAATGAACACGGCTATCTCCCGCCAACGCCGCCAGAATGGCCGTGCCCGGTGCAATCACGCCTGCGGGGGGTAAGGCCTGCTCCTGCTGGGTTTCAAACAGGTTCGCCCCGGTCACGCCGTCCCATCCCGTGGTGGTGGTTAAGGGAAAGGGAGAGGCATACTGGAGTTCATCTGCCAGAATAGGCGCAAGCAGGGAGGCCCATTGCCCACATTGGCTATCCGCCACTCCGGCAACGATCAGCGGAGTTGGGGGTTCGGCGGCGGCGCGGGCAGTTGGCAGACGAGCAAAAGAGTAAAAGCCCGAGAGCAGCCCCGCCATCATCATCCTGCGGGAGAGGGTGGTGTTTTGTTCGGGCTGCTCTTTCTGCTTTCGACCTGGCACGTTGTAAAATCCCCCTTAGCCTTAAGACACTGGACCATTGTTTGCAGGCGCGGTGCGGTCAGGGAAAAGGCCCGCTGCACGCCAGCTTCTTTTAAAAATGCAACACGGCAAAATCAGGGCTGACCCTCAGGGCCATTTTACTTCAGGCGGCATGCTCATCAGAATGGCTTCCGTATGGCCGCCAGTCTTCAGGCCAAACAAGGTGCCGCGGTCATGCAGCAGGTTGAATTCCACATACCGGCCACGGCGGACAAGCTGGGCATCACGCTGTTCAGGCGTCCAGGGTTCCATCATGCGGCCACGGATGATTTCCGGATAAGTTTCCAGAAAGGCAAGGCCCACATCTTTGGTGAACGCGAAGTCCTCGGTAATGTTGCCACTATCCAGCCGGTCATAGAAAATGCCGCCCAGACCACGGGGTTCATTGCGGTGGGGCAGGTAGAAATACTTGTCACACCAGGCCTTGAAGCGCGGATAATATTCCGGATCATGTTTGGCGCAGGCCTGCTCAAAACCGGCATGAAACCGGGCAGCGTCATCAATGGCGTCCTCGGACGCCGGAAACATGGGGGTGATATCTCCGCCGCCGCCAAACCAGCCCTGTGTCGTGATGATCATGCGGGTGTTGAAATGGGCCGCAGGCACTAGCGGGCTGCACATATGGGCCACAAGGCTGATGCCTGTGGCAAAAAAGCGCGGATCTTCTGAAGCACCGGGAATGGTGGCGGCAAACTCCGGGCTGAATGTGCCTTCTACAGTGGAAACGTTCACACCCACCTTTTCAAACACACGCCCATACATCAGGCCCATCACGCCGCCACCGCCGGGTGTGCCATCCTGATTCAGCCGATCCCAGCTTTTACGTTCAAAGCGGCCTGCCTTTTCATGTCCGGCCAGAACGGGGCTGCCCTTCTGCACGGCCTCGTCCTCAATCTGCTCAAACGCAGCGCAGATCCTGTCCCGCAGGGTTTCAAACCAGGTGCGGGCTTCACCCTTCAGGGCATTATGGGCTGGAACGGAATCAGCTTTGGTCGGAATCATGCTGGGTCTTGTATCCTCTCACACGCAGGGTTTTCTGGTGGTTTCCCTAGGGGTGCGCTTTCTTGGCGATCATTGCAAGATCAGCTTGTTCATCGCTAAACACGGTGGCTCTGTAAAGGCTGGTACCGCAGATCATTGCTTTTACAGGTCTCGGCCTTCCTGTACGGAGGAGCGGGTGGCGGGGTGTTGCCAGCCAGAAATCAGGGCGTTGCGGAGAGGCATGATCTCTCTGGCCATGCAGCAGGAGAGAACAGATGGCGGGCACACCATCTTGCAAGGACCACAAGGAGCAGGGGCAGGAGGCTGCTGGTGTAGCGACCTTTGTAAAAGACTATATGAGCTTGCTGCTGCCTGCTGATCTGAACCTGCTGTGGACCATAGGGGCCATGCTGGTGGCCGTGTTGGTCCTGATGCTGCTGAGTGGTCTGACGCTGGCGTTGTCTTACACCCCGGATGCCTCATTGGCGTTTGGATCGGTTGAAGCGCTGGAGCGCCGCATGCCCTCCGGTTGGCTGTTACGCAGCCTGCATATGACCGGAGCCAGCTTTTTCATGGCGGCGCTTTATCTGCATGTGTTTCGGGGGCTGTATTATGGTTCCTATCGTGCGCCGCGCCGTGGGCTGTGGCTTATAGGTTCAGCCCTGTTGGTGATGGTGATGATCACGGCCTTTGCAGGGTATGTGCTGCCATGGGGGCAGATGTCCTACTGGGGCGCGGATGTTGCGGGCAAAGCGGTAGGCGCTGTGCCGTTGATCGGACCTGTGTTGGAACGCATTTTTCTGGGCGGAGATGCACCGGGAACAGCCACATTGCACCGCATGTTCGTGCTGCATTTTACGCTGGCCTTCAGCATTGTGGGGGCGGTGCTGCTGCATGTAGCCGTGCTGCATACCAGAGGGAGCAGCAGCCCCTCCGGCTTGCGCGGACAAAATCCGGCTCGGATGCTGCCTTTTTATCCTTACTTCACCATCAAGGACACGCTGGGCGTGGTGGTGATGGCGCTTTTGTTCACCCTGGTACTGTGTTTCTGGCCGGGTCTGATTACGGAGCCTGCCAACTATCGCCCCGCCAACCCGTTGCATACGCCTGCGGATATTGAACCGGAATGGTACTTTCTGCCCTTTTACGGCATGTTGCAGGCTGTACCCTCCAAATTTGCCGGTCTGCTGGTGTCTGCCGGGGCGGTGGCGGTTCTGTTCTGTGTGCCATGGCTGGATCGGGGGGCTGGGTGGATAGGAGAGCAGACAGGCCAGCGCTGGCTGGCACGTCTGGCGGTGAGCGCGCTGGTGGTCTCCTTTGTTATGGCGGGGCTTGCAGGCAGCCATCATGTGCAGGGCATTTGGCTACTGGTTGGCCGCCTGGCAACGGTGGGATATTACGCTTACTTTCTTGGTTTCCTGCCGTTTTATGCAAAGCTCGCTAACTGGGGAGAACGTGCGTGACCGGAACGCAGGTATTGTCCTCCTCCATTGCGCAGGCCCGTAAATGGGGGGGCGTGGCGCTTTTGCTGGGCGTAGGGCTGGGTCATGGTCCGGCGGGGTGGGCACAGTCTTTGGCACCGGCACAGGCTCCTGTTCAGAACTGGTCTTTCAAAGGGCCGCTTGGTCATTTTGATCTTGCCGCCGTTCAGCGTGGCTATGCCGTTTTTGCGGGCGTCTGCGCGTCCTGCCACGGGCTGACACAGGTGCATTTTTCTGATCTGGCAGGAATGGGCCTGACATCGGAACAGATAGCGGCCCTGGCCGAGGCATGGCAGGTGCCTTACGGTCTGGACGCGGAAGGGCGACTGAAGCACCGCAAGGCGCAGCCTGATGATGCGTTGCCGGAGCCTTATCCCAACGCCCAGGCGGCCCGTGCTGCCAACCGTGGCGCGGTGCCGCCTGATCTGTCTCGTATCACGCAGGTTTATCCCGGTGGGCCAGACCGCGTGTTTGCGTTGTTGACGGGATATGGCGCCCCGCCGTCCCATCAGAATGAGAAGGGGAGCGCTGCTGGCGAAGGTTTGGTGGGAGGGGCTTTCTCAACTGCAACGGGCGGCGCGGGGGGCTTTGCCAACCCGTATGCTATTGGGCACCGCACTGCCATGCCGCCGCCTTTGCGAGATGGCGCGGTGGTGTATGCCGATGGCACACAGGCCACTGCAGAGCAGGAAGCGCGCGATGTCACCACCTTTCTGGCATGGGTTTCCAACCCGCATGCGGATAGCAAGCGCAGGCTGGGTGTTGGCGTGGCGCTGTATCTGTGTTTTCTCGCCACTCTACTTGTGATCCTGAAACGGAGAATCTGGTCTCATGTCCGAAAGTAATGTTGTGGAACCCGTGATCGGCCTTATCGGCGGGTCTGGCCTGTATGATATTGATGGGCTGGAAGACAAGGAATGGCGCACGGTTGAAACCCCGTGGGGCAAACCGTCTGACCAGCTCCTGTTCGGTCGGCTGGATGGTGTTCAGTGTGTGTTTCTGCCCCGTCATGGCCGTGGCCACCCCATTCCGCCTTCTCGGCTGAACTACCGCGCCAATATTGCGGCCATGAAGATGTCTGGCGTGACGGATATTGTCTCGCTCTCCGCCGTGGGGTCCTTGAAGGAAGAACTGCCGCCCGGCCATTTTGTGATTGTCGATCAGTTTATTGATCGCACCATCTGGCGGGAAAAGAGCTTCTTTGACACTGGCTGCGTGGCCCATATCTCCATGGCTGATCCGCTGTGCCCGCGTATTGGCGATGTGCTGGAAGCCCAGACCAAAGCGCTTGGCATTGAGGCCACACGCGGCGGCACCTATCTGGTGATGGAAGGCCCACAGTTTTCCACTCGAGCCGAAAGTGAACTGTACCGCACATGGGGGTGCTCCGTTATCGGCATGACCAACATGCCCGAAGCCACTTTGGCCCGTGAAGCAGAGATCTGCTATGCAACCGTTGCGATGGTGACGGACTATGACTGCTGGCACACCGAGCATGACAACGTGACGGTGGAAAGCGTGGTGAAAATCATGCAGGGCAATTCCGCAAAGGCCAAGGCATTGGTGAAGGCGGTTATCCCGGCTCTCGGCAAACCGCGCCGCCTGTGCTCCGCCGGGTGTGACCGCGCGCTTGAACATGCTCTTATTACCGCACCTGAAGCACGCGATCCGGAACTGATCAGCAAGCTGAAAGTGGTAGCAGGGCGTGTTCTGGGTAACTGATCCGTCAGTCTCCCTTGCGCGTTGGCGCAAAGCAGTGAATGTTGGGCCAAATTAAAGATTGGCCTAGCATCTCTTATGTCTTCAGTTCGTTCTTCTCAGTTTTCCTCCCGACCTGTAGCCCTGGTTACCGGGGCGGCAGGGGGTATTGGGGGCAGGCTTGTCAGCCGCTTGGTGGCGGAGGGCTATCATGTGCTGGCGTTCAGCCGTAAAGGCGAACCCACCGGCCAGCCTTTTGTAACGCCTGTTGCCTGTGATCTTACTCAGCCAGCGCAGATTGAAGCGGCCGTGGCTGATCTGGCCCGCCAGAACGTGCCGTTGCAGGCTATTGTGCATTGCGCCGGGGTTATCACGCCACAGCGTATGGGCACCACGGATACAGCCTGCGTTTCCGCCCAGTTGATGGTTAATCTGGAAGCCCCAATTCTGTTGACCATGGGCGTGCTGCCGCTGTTGCCAGCAGGCGGCCATATTGTGTTTGTTAATTCCATGGCGGCCCTGGTGCCTTTGGAAGGCAGCAGCATCTATACAGCCAGTAAATTCGGTTTGCGTGGTTTTGCGTTATCTCTGGCGCAGGACGTGCAAAAATGCGGTATTCATGTTTCGTCCGTCTTTCCCGGCGCGGTGGATACCCCTATGCTGCGGCGGGAAATTGATAATGGCGGCTCTCCCCTGAATTTTGTAACGGCTCCTGCAACACCGGATGAAATAGCCGCTATTGTGCAGAAGCTTTTATGCCGCCCGCGGGCAGAAGTGTTCTGCCCCAGTTCAGACGGCATACTGGCGCAACTCATGCTGATGATGCCGCGCGTATGGCGGCTAATCCTGCCTGTGCTTTTGAAAAAAGGCCGCAAAGGCCAGAAGAAATATCTGGCAGCGCAACAGAAACCCCCGGTCTGATTTTTTGGTCGGGAAAGCCGGTTCCCGGCTCTCTTTTCAAACTGGCGGATGGTGGATAACGGGGCAAAATAGAACGCTTTACGGGGCTACATGATCAGGTGTGAGGACAGTTGGCAGCGGTTCTTCCCGTGTGCCTCTTTTGTTACGCCGCTTGTATTCGCTCTGATAAGCCCGCCTCTGCTTGGTGACTTCATACAGCATAATTCCTGAACTTGTTCCAAGGTTCAGGCTTTCAATCATGCCGAACATGGGAATGCTCACGCACATTTCGCTGCGTGCCACAGCCAGATCACTGATCCCACGCGTTTCATTTCCAAACCAGACAGCAAGCTTGGGGTAGATGGTGTAATCCCCTTCATCAAGAAAAATGCTCTTTTTCCCTTTTACATGAGGGGACGTGACAAGGGATGTGAATCCCATTTTTTCAAGATGATCAAAACAGTCTGCCGTGCTGTCAAATCGTTTTACAAACGTCCATTTGATGGCTGAGACGGATGTTTTTGAAAGTGTTTTCTGTTCCCGCAATTCCTGCCAGTCATCGGAGAGCGCTTTCTGCGGATCAACAATATAGACTTTCTCCACCCCAAGCGCATTAACATTGCGGATGACAGTGCCAATATTTTTTATGTTGCTGGGGTCTTCAAGAACCGCAATCAGATTCTGGCACCGGAAGGCCTTTATGGAATCTGCCCGTATGCGTGCGGGCTTTTTTGCTTTATCTTTTATCTCTGCATTCATGCTCACAATCTCTCTTTTGAAAATACGATGTTTTACGATGATCGGACTTTCTGCCTGAAGATTAGCCTTCAAAGTCCATATTTTTACATGAAAAATCAGCTTTGTGCTTTAAAGAGTATGCCGCAGGGAATACTTCGATCATCAGCAAACAATGATCCATAGGCAGATGAAGTATTGGAAACACTGGAAGGAAAAATTTTAACAATACTCTTTTCTCATGAAGAGAAAGATCAAGAAGATTATTGAGTGCGCATAAGACCCTTACCGTGTAGGGAAGAGTTATTGTGAAAATAAGCCTATTTACAAAGCAGGCCCTGCTCATCTGAACAGGGCCTGCGGCAAAACGGTCGGGTATTACGCTAATCAGTAATCTAGGTCGGTCGGAAAAATGATTAAAGACAGTTCTAAAACGTTACAGCAGAGCGTACGCCGACAATATTGCCGCTGTTGGGGCCAATATAATTGCCGGTTTTGTTCGTGACATCGGCGTGGGTATAGTTCAGCATCAGGCGTGCAAAGCTGAGCAGATACCAGTTTACGCCGATGGTTGCAGTCCAGGCGCGCCCACCAGTGGGGATGGAGGTTGCATCAATCCAGTCCCATCGGGCGGCAACTTCCCAGCCGCCAACCCCACCTTCTGTAACAGGATGAAGCACGCGGGGCGTTGCCCACTGCCCGGTGTGGGCGAAGTAGTTGGGTGTCTCGCCTGTCAAGAACGCGCCTGTCTGGAAACTGAAGGCCTGTTCCGTGCCTTGGGCCCCCAGATTACGCGGGCTGAGAGATAGTCCCGGTGCGGTATCACGCAGTTTCATGTGGCGTGCGCCATATTCCACCAACCCCCATGCAGGCCCCCAGATGCCGAATAGCTCCACGCCCCCGGCCATGGAGTTGGCAAGGGGAACCATTGGCCCGAACTGGAGGCCAAAAGCATCATCCGTGCGGGCCAGCAGCCGCACACGTTGTGAAAAGGACGCAGCGGGTTTGACATCTTCATAAAAGCCCCACGCGCCCAGATGGATAAGAGCCTTTTTGCTGCGCCACGGAATATAGTGGGTGCGCAGCATGTAAGTGAGGTCATCCCGCACATTGTTGGTTACGTTGGCGGTGTTGACGTCATTTCCGCTGATCTGGGTGGCCACATGCCAGTTGTCCCCAAAAATCTTGAATGCGCCGCCAAGACCGTACCAGCCCTTAACGGGAAGGAGCGCATTGGCAACAATATCGCGGTCAAGAAAGACAGTCTGATCCGATCCGGTTGAGCCATCAAAGGAGCGTTCGTTAAACTTGTTGCCCAGCGTGTATTCAACAAGGTGCTTCGCCATTTTGTCGCTCCATGTCATGAAGGCGCTCATAACGGAAAGTTCGTTGTTGGAGTAATCGCCTTCCAGAACCCAGGAGAGTTGATGGGCATTGCCTTCCACCCCAAGGCGCGCAGCGCGCAATGTGGTGCGGGAGACATTCTGCGCCGGGAAGCGGGAGCCAAAAGCCCCACCATAATCCGCCAGAATACGGCCACGCATGCGGAAGGAATATGCGTTGTCTGGCGTAGTGATTTCCGGCAGGCCCTTACCCCATTTCAGAACGAGGCCCCCAATGGTGGTGCTACGGTTGGAGGTTGGAATCTGAGACGCCACACCCATGACTGGCGCGGAGCCGGACGGCATGTTGGAAATTGCGCCAAATGACCCCGGAGCCGCCGGGGAAAGCGGATAGGCAGCATGGCGGGTGAGGTATATCGGGCTTCCTGGGGCGGGTTCGTCTCCCGCGAAGGTGACGGCTTCCTCCGGGCCGGATTTCAACACAGGCGTGGCGCGCGCAACCGATGGTGGTGGATAGAGGGCGGGGCTGCGGATAAAGGGCTTTTGTGCGGTCTGTGCGGTGGTGTGTGTTGCCGCCATGCCATGAGTGGCGGCTGTGACATGAACGGCATTTTTCTCCACCTTGGCCAAGCGGGACTGGAGTTCATGGATCTGCTGGGACTGCATTTTGACGAGGCGCGTTAGCTCCTGCACCTCCGGGTCAGTTGACGCGGCGGAAGCGTAGGAAGGATGCGTAACGAGGCCGAGCATGCCTAGGCCGAGAGTAGTAATACGAGTGCGCATGGCGGTATCTGTCAGGAGAAGAGTGAAGGCGTAACGGGTGGAGGTCATGTGAGAGGCTTGTTCTCATAGGGACGAGCCATCAGGCTGGCGGCAAGTCCGCACAGGGCGGCCAACGCCAACCATGCGCCCGGAATAGCCCGGTTGCCTGTGGCATGAATGAGCCATGTGCACACCGTAGGCGTAAAGCCACCCACGCAGGTTGCCAGACTATACGCCATGGAAAAGCCGGTTGTACGGATGCGCGGCGGCACAATTTCCGTCAGATACACAACGGCGGCCCCATTATAGATGCTGTAGATGATGGCCAGCCATAGCTCCACGGTCAGCAGGCGCAGGAAGGAAGGCGCCGCTACCAGCCAGCTCATGGCCGGATAGGCTGTCAGAATAGCCAGAACGGTGGAGGTAATCAGCAGTTTTTTGCGGCCAATGCGGTCTGATAAAGCGCCAAACACGGGCAGAAGCAGAAAGTTGGTCATGCCAACGCAAAGCGTGACAACAAGACTGTCTGTTGTGGAAAGATGCAGAACAGCACTGCCAAAAGAGGGCGTGTAGGCAGTAATGACGTAAAAGGACGTGGTGGTCATGAGCACCATCAACAGCCCGGTGGACACAACGCGCCATTCACGTGCAATGGTCTGCACAATTTCTGAAAAATGGGGCGGTTTGTGCGTGGTGGCGAAGGCTTCCGTTTCCTGCAGGTTACGGCGCAGGAAAAACAGAACAGGTACAATCAGGCACCCGATCAGAAGCGGCACACGCCAGCCCCATGCGGCCATATCCGGCGGGGCGATAAGGGTGGCCAGGGCCACGCCAATGGCGGCGGCGGCCATAACCGCGACCTGCTGGGAGGCGGACTGAAACGCAACAATAAAGCCGCGGTTATGGGGCTGGGCAATTTCCGCCAGATAAACGGACGTAGACCCCAGTTCCACCCCGGCGGAAAAACCCTGTAACAACCGCCCGCATAGCACTAGAAGAGGGGCCAGAACGCCAATGGCCGCGTAGCCTGGTGTAAGGGTGAGGGTAAGCGTGCCGATGGACATGAGGGTAAGCGTAAGAATAAGACCCTTGCGCCGCCCGATCCGGTCCACATAGGCGCCAAGCAGCAAAGCGCCCAGCGGCCGCATGAGAAACCCCGCCCCAAAGGTGGCGAAGGACATCATGAGTTCCGCATAGGGATCTGAGGAGGGGAAAAACGTACGGCCAATGGCGGCGGCGTAATAGCCAAACACCATGAAGTCGTACATCTCCAGCATGTTGCCGCTGGCAACCTGTGCCGCGGCTTTCATGCGTTCCCGTGTGGTCATAGGTTTTACGGCCATAGCACTGGATTCGGCATGAGGAGAGGCTTCCGTGTCGGCAAAGCTACCCAGGGTCGTGCTGCTTTCTGTCATGACTCATATCTTGATGTTTTTTGTTATTGAGCCCGCCTCACAGGGCGAAAGAAACAGTATAAGCACAGATAGGCGTATAATCCTCAATTAAAATAAGACAAATACAGAAAAAAACCTCAACTGTTTGTTATGAAGAGGAAAAGAAAAGGTATCAGCGTGTGTCTGTCGTCAGGTTTTTCCTGATATCTTCAGAATAAGTTTCTTCTGTCGTGGCGTTGGCCGGGCGAGAGATACGGCTATGCTGCCGTAGGGTAGGAAAATCCATTCCATCTGTCTGCAAGAGGCCCAGATCATAGGCGAGCGATGCTGTATAACCGCTCATCAGCACGCGCCAGTCCAGCCGGTAACGCAGCTTGGCCTGAGCGCGTGCCAGAATGCCGGTGGTGCAGTTGTCCGTCAGGGTGTTGTACCATGCGGGCTGGTGCGCCAGTTGGTCTATCTCCGTCAAATAACTGACAAACAACCGCTCTCTGGCCTGAGGAGAAAGAGAGACTCTGTAGAGATAGACACGTTCTTTGCGGATATCTGTTCGCACTCCAATAAGATCCCGTTCATCGGCTGTTACGTAGAACAGCTCGTAGTGATGGAAGAAACCTGCGATGGTGGAATAGGGAAACTTCTTCTGCCTTCGGGTTTCAATGGAAATGGCCAGATGCTTGCCATCATTGAACCCGAAGCTGAGAAACACATGGGCAATGCTGTCTCCCGCCCAGTAAGAGGTAATGAGGTCAAGCGAGGTCAGCTTGTCCAGATCATAATCGGCATCATAATAGCGTGGCGTATAGTCTTCGGGAGTGCGGTAAATAAAGTTACGCACATGATGGACGTGGGCAATGCGCCCCTGCATGGAGACATCGGCAGGAATGGCGTATTCTCCGGCCCAGTCCCGGTTGTTTCGCGGTGGGTCTGTTACATACCAGACAGAAAACGCCCCAAACAGGAGGAGGCGGGCTGCCGTTTTGAGCCTGCGTGAAGGAACAGGAAAGGTGCCAGCCACCAGAGCAGGAAACAGGAGCGCCAGTGTTACGCGCAGTCTGTCGGGCTCCAGGGTGGAATAGTAAAAAGCAGCAGCCCCAAACGCGGCACCAACCAGCATACAGGCAGTGACAAGCCTACCTCTCCATGTCTGGCGGGATAGCGTCACGGGTTTGGTCCCGTAGCCATACCAGTGGGGGCGGGAAAAACGGGTGCAGCAGGCTGGTTGTCATTTATGGGTGGTGCGGTGCGGGTTGTAGGCACATACTGACCGCCGAGCGTCATGATATCCCTTCTAGTCAGGAATTCTGCGGGTGGGGGCGGGTGGGGGCCGGTGTGCAATTGCTCAAGCAGAATACGGCGCACTTCCGCAATGGTGATGGGGTTGGATTGCGTGGAATGGCCAGACCGGCGGACCACCAGTTCTGAATCAACATTTTCCATATGCGCACTTTTGTAAGACACCACGCCATCATTCTGTTTTTCAAGCGGACCATCTCCCAGCACCGGAATAATGGAGTGCGCCGAGATCTGGTTGGCGACCGGAATGGTGGCTAGCGAGCGGATGAAGGAACTGCGGGGGGACATGCCATACACACTTCCCACCCGCCATGGGCGCATGTTCAGGCGGCGGATGTTTGGATCGCTCGACATGACAGCTTTGGTTACTTCCGTCACTGTAAGCGGGAAGGTGACCATGCGCCCTACCAGATGTGCCAGTGAAAACCCTGCAATATAACTGCCATGTTGAGGGGTGGAGATAAACACAACGCTTTTGACTTCAGGAGGAGGGGCCGGAAAGAGTGCTTCCTGCAACAGGGTTTTGCTGGGGGTGTTCAGGTTAAGGCTGTTCAGAGGGCGCGAGATCATGCCGTTCCATAATTTGTCTCCCGCATCAATGGCCAGCAGCTTGATCAGCAGGCCGCCCTGGCTGTGGCCAATCAGAGTCATTTCTCCCAAGGCAGGATCAGCCTGCACGCCGCCCAACTGGTGAACGGCCTGTTCAAGTGCCTTGCGGAGTTGCAGGGCGGAATAGGGAATGGGGTTGCCTGTGGCGTAGGAAAACAGCCAGAATTCGTAATTCTGACGAATTTCCGGGTCTTCCAGCAGATCATTGATCATATCGGCCCAGCGGGCGGCGCTGGAGGCTGTGCCATGCACCAGAATAACTGGACGGTGCCCATGCTGGTGGGGTTCAATGGCGATGAGCTGCGGAATGCTCCCTTGGTCAAACAGCCTTCCGTCCAGAAACCCCTTGTATTCGGTAGACCAGTCCATGGCCTCGTTCAGGCTGACGGCACGTGCGGCGGTCTGGTCATACTGTAAAGGTGCATCGTCTGGCAGGGAAGATGAGGAGTGCGGATCATCAATAGCGGTGAGGTGCAACACCGCTGTTTGGTGATCGGCCAGCACCTGCTGGCGCGGGTTGTTCATTACAAGCTGTAGATTGAGGGGAACGCGCAGCTTATCCGTAATCTGGAAAGACTGGCTTTCTTGTTTCGTCAGAAGGGGAAGGCCAGCAACGGGTTCCCCCAACCCCATATGGCGATAGATGTTTTGCACCCCACTGATGGAAAGCCGCGCCAGCGGGCGCAAATCCGTCAGCTCGTGTCCGTGCCACTGGAACGGTGTTGTGGAGGCCTCCACATCGAGCGTGCCAGACGGAAGGCTCCATTGCTGGGCCGAGAGGGTAATGGGGGTGCCCAGAGCTTCCGTCAGGCCAAACATGTAGATATCGCACGCCTGCCGCAGATGCGGGTCATACCCGCTGGGGCGGTCTGCCTCTGGTGCTGTGGGGTTCAGGTACGCATAGGCATAAAGAGCCGCAGCCATGAACTGTGCACGGTCCTGGGTTTTACGGGCGCGCTGGTAACTGAGTTCGGCCAACGCGAACAATTGATCTTCCAGCTTGTGGGCATAAAAATGCCGCTGCGTCATGACGCGCAGGGTGTCGATTGTCCGCGTGGGGTGAGATTCCCACAGTTTCAGCAGGTTCTGGCGTTGTAGGATGGTGTGAGTGGTATTGCTCAATTGCCTGCCGCTGAGGGCGCTGCGGGCGCGGTCCGTATAGGCATGTTGAAGGGAGACTTCACGGACGGAAACGGGAGACGCGCATCCGGCAAGCAGAAGCAGGAGAGCGGCAGAGGCAGCAGTTCTGGGCAAAAGGCGGAGGCGTCTGATCACGGGCACATCGCAGGGCAGAAAGGAAAAGGGCGTCTGGTTGGGTATCTGTTCTATTTCCTTCACGCCAGTGCGTCACTCAGCGGCTTTTTTCTCAGTGGCCAGACAGCCCTCCCGCGTACAGTGCCGAAAAAGAAACTCATGGCTTCCATCCCAGGACCGCTGGCGCTGCCATGGGGACCATTTGTGCCCCAGAAGGCGGCAAAGGGCACGTGATCTGAACCACCTCATCCTTTTGCTTTCTGGATCGGATTTATCTGGTTAGAAATCACAACACGGTCCTGCTTCAAATGGCGCTTATCTGGAGGTGAAGTGTAGGTCCGTATTCGCCGCAGTTCCACCCCCGTACGCCTTTTACAGGGGAACGCCCGTCCAGCGTCTCTTCTCTGCTCTGCAAGAACAGCAGACAGACTAAGCTCGACACGGAAGACGTGAAGACCCGACAGTTATTTCTAACTGAGTGATTTTATTGAATTTTAGGAAAATGGTGGAAGGAGTTGGATTCGAACCAACGTAGGCGTACGCCAGCGGATTTACAGTCCGCCCCCTTTAGCCACTCGGGCACCCTTCCGGCTTGTTGAGGAGTGAACTAAAGGCAGGGGGGAGCGTTGTCAATGGCCTGTTTTCATTCTCTTTCCTCTTTCTCCAAAAAACTTTCTCTTGAGCGGCTGGACACGGTATCGGCTTGTCGGTGATGGTGCGGCGATGCTGATTTTTTGAGCGGGAGAGACTTTTTTGAGCAAACATAGTGCGACCAAGCGGCATACTCCGCGCTCTTTGGCCGCGTTGGACACCCCTGTGGTGGCTCTGACCGCCTACACTACCCCCATGGCCAAACTGCTGGACCCGCATTGTGATCTCTTGCTGGTGGGAGATTCGCTTGGAATGGTGGTGTACGGCATGGAGTCAACCTTGGGCGTGACGACAGACATGATGATTGCCCACGGCCAGGCCGTGGTAAGGGGCAGCCAGCACGCCTGCGTGGCCATAGATCTGCCTTTTGGCAGCTATCAGCAGAGCCCGCAGCAGGCATTCCAGACCTCCGCCGAGATTATGGCGCGCACAGGAGCCGGATGCGTCAAGCTGGAAGGCGGCGTGGAGATGGCCGAAACCATCCATTTTCTGACCCAACGCGGCATTCCGGTTATCGGTCATATCGGACTCAAGCCGCAGGCCGTGCATACTCATGGCGGCTTTCGTACCGTAGGGCGGGGGAATGAAGCCGAGCAGATCATGAAGGATGCGCAGGCTGTGGCAGACGCGGGAGCGTTTGCCATGGTGATTGAAAGCACCATGGAACCCTTGGCGCGGGCCATCACGGAGAGCGTGCCCGCCCTGACCATTGGCATTGGGGCATCCCCTGCGTGTGGCGGGCAGGTGCTGGTTGGCGAGGATATGCTCGGCCTGTTTTCTGATTTCACCCCCCGCTTTGTGAAGCGATTTGGCAATCTGGGTGCAGAAGTGGACAAGGCTGCTGCGGCCTATGCAAAAGCGGTGCGCAGCCGAGCATTCCCGGGGCCGGAACAGTGTGTTGGTATGCCCAAGGAGTAGGAGGAAACCATAAAAACTGGTGAGAAATTTATAGTCCCCGCCAGTTTTTAACGTGCTGTTACCGTTCTTTCAGTCAGGCGGAAGGACAACCCGCCTTACTGGTAACGGGCAAGCCACCAGCCGTAAGATTTTGGTAAGAGAGCTGGGGCTTCCTTGTTGTGCACGGCGCGCGCTGCGGCATAAGGCCAGTGCGGGTTGGCCAGCAGGGGCCGCCCGATGGAAACCATCTCAAGGCCGCCGGTGCGGATTAGCGCATCGGCCTGTCTGCCCTCACTGATGTACCAGGAGGTGGAAACAGGAAGGCCGGTTTCCTCACCCACGCGCCGGGCCCATGGCCCCATGAACGCCGGACCCCACGGAATTTTGGCTTCCGGTGTGGAAAAGCCGATACTGACATCCAGAAAATCCAGCCCTGCTGCACGCAGTTTCTGAAGAAGGCTGATGGAATCCCGGAATGTTTCTTCATCCCGGCCATCAAATTCAATCACGCCAAAGCGGGCGGAAAGCGGCAGATTGTCCGGCCAGACTTTTCTGACAGCTTCCAGTGTTTCAATAAGGAAGCGTGCCCGATTGTCAGCAGAGCCACCATACTGGTCCGTCCGCTGGTTGGAGTGAGCGGAGAAGAAACTTTGCGCCAGATAGCCATGGGCAAAATGCAGCATGAGCCACTGGAAACCGGCATCCCGTGCGCGTTCTGCGGCTTTGACAAAATCGGCTTTCACGCGTGCAATATCATCCAGCGTCATCTCGTGGGGCTCGCGCGGCAGGTTTGCCCCGAAAGCAACGGATGAGGGGGCAATAGGCTGCCAACTGCGGGGATCATTTTCCGGAAGATGGTCATCACCTTCCCACGGCACATTGGCGCTGGCCTTGCGGCCTGCGTGCGCAATCTGGATTCCGGGCACGGCGCCTGCCTTGCGGATGCTTTCCACAATGGGAGCAAAGGCGGCAGCCTGTTCATCATTCCACAAGCCAAGGCAGCCCGGCGTGATGCGCCCTTCTGGAGAAACCGCAGTGGCTTCCACCACCACAAGGCCGGAACCACCACGCGCCAGAGAGGCATAATGCACGCTATGCCAATCATTCGGTACCCCGTTCTGCGCCATATACTGGCACATGGGGGCTACCATGATGCGGTTGCGCAGGGTGATGTCCTTGAGGGTATAGGAGTCGAAAAGACCAGCCATGAAAAGCACCTTTTGTTGGAGTCAGTCTGGTAAGTGTATAGTTCGACTATAATCGAACTATTGAAGTCCGCAAGGGGCTGACAGTAAGGAGAGGATATGAAGCAGTATGAGCACCCTCCGGCTGATGCGTTTGAACTGACGGCAATCCTGCACGCGCTGGCAGATCCGTATCGTCTTTCCGTGGTGCGGAGGCTGGCGCAGGCTCAACCCCAGCCTTGTGCGCCGCTACAGGCGGGACGGCCTAAATCCTCCACCTCTCATCACTTCATGGTACTGCGGAAGGCAGGAATTGTGCGGACGGAGGTTGTGGGCACCACCCACATGAACAGCCTGCGTGATGCAGAACTTGAAGCCCGCTTTCCCGGCCTGCTGGCCACCGTGCTGAAAGCTGCTGCAATGACACCATTGGAGGCTTGTGTTCCCGCTGCTTCCTGACATGCGTGAGCCGTGAGCCGTGAGCCGTGAGCCGTGAGCCGTGAGCCGTGAGCCGTGAGCCGTGAGCCGTGAGCCGTGTTAGGGCACCAGTACGGCTGCGCCATCAAACCGCCCGTGGCGTAGATCATCCAGTGCCGTGTTGGCGTCTTTCAGAGCATAGAGCGTGGTGGTTGTGTGAATCCCGATTTTGGGGGCGAGTGAGAGGAATTCCAGCCCATCCTGCCGGGTGAGGTTGGCCACGGAAACAATCTCCCGTTCTTCCCACAGGCTATCATAAGAAAATGCCGGAATCTCGCTCATATGAATGCCCGCACACACAACCTTGCCGCCTTTGCGGAGGGTTTTCAGAGCGGCTGGCACCAGACTGCCAACGGGTGCGAAAATAATGGTGGCATCCAGTTGTTCTGGCGGACGCTCATCAGACCCTCCAGCCCAGCTTGCGCCGAGTGCGCGGGCAAAATCCTGCGTTTTGGTATCGCCGGGGCGTGTGAAGGCGAAAACCTTCTTTTTCTGCCAGACCAGAACCTGCGCAATAATATGAGCCGCAGCCCCAAAGCCATACAGACCGACTTTCTGTGCATTGCCCGTTTTGGCCAGAGAGCGCCAGCCGATCAATCCGGCACAGAGAAGGGGAGCCAGTTCCACGTCTGATCCCTCTTCTCCTAACGGAAAGGCAAAACGGGCATCGGCCACGGCTTGCGTGGCGTAACCGCCATCACGCGTGTAACCGGTAAAGACTGGATGATCGCACAGGTTTTCATGGTGACTGTCACAATAGGGGCAGTGGCCGCAGGTGTGGCCCAGCCACGGAATACCCACCCGTTGCCCTATAGCCAGAGAGGAAACGCCTATTCCTAGCGCGTCCACACGCCCGATAATTTCATGTCCTGGCGTTATGGGGAGGGTAGGGTGGGTCAGGTCTCCGTCCACAACGTGCAGATCTGTGCGGCAGACACCACAGGCCAGCACCTTGACCCTGATCTCACCGGGGCCGGGGGTAAGGTCTGGCAGTTCTTCCCACAGCAAAGGGGTGCGGGGCTTGTGCAGACGCATGGCGAACATGAGACAAAATGCCTTCTTCATGCAAAAGAGAACACAATGGTCTTACACCAAGGACATTGTGTCCTTGATCCTGCTCATTGCTGTGCGAGTGGACTGTTCAGCAATGGAACGGCGCGGCCTCCGGCCTGTTGGGTGCTGGCCTGCACCTGCACACCCAGCACCTGCCAGTCATCCTGCGTTTTTGTAAGCACCGGCGCACCGCTGCTGCCGTGTGTGCCCGCGCAATCATGTGTGAACAGTGTATGGCCGCTCAGATCCTGCGAAAGGCCGGTAATGTGGCAATTCAGATCAGCAGTGATGATGTTGGGCTGGTTCTGTTCATAGCCGCCCAACAGGACGGGGGTGCCGGGCGTTATGTCCGCCGGTCCTGCCGTTACATGAAAGACGTTCTCGGGTCTGGCGATGGGATGATCAAGCACCAGTGTGGCATGATCCTGCCCAGCGGTGCGGGCTTCCTCAGCAGTAGTATAACCGGGGGGAATCATCACGCGCACCACGCGGGCGTGGGCGGTGTAATGGTCTCCACTGTAAGCGAGAAGAAAATGCACGCTTGAGGGGCGGATAAACCGCTTCGTAGGGGAAAACCACAGACAATGGGCGGCTGTTTCTACCAGAACGGGGCTGATCAGAAAGCCCGTGCAGCGGCTCCCCAGTTCGGTCTGCACCCGGCCAATGGCGGACCATGGCATCTGGCCCGTATCCACCCGCTGGCGAGGGTCTTCTGTCCCCACGCCGGGCAAATGAGTGCGATAGGCTGGCCCCTCTGCATGTGCCGAGGGAAACGCCAGTCCCAGAAAGAGCACGCCCGCCAGTGGAATGCCCTTGGGAACGTGTTTGCCGTGAAGCCCAAAAGCGTTGGTGCGAATGAAAAGCTGACGAGGGAAGAAAGTTTTTTCTAAACGGCAGGCAGAAAAATGGTGTCGCCTGCCGCGTGGCAAAAGGGAAAACAAATGGCGGATTTTATGCGCCATAGCCCTGCGGGTGAACTTTACGCCACGCATAGGCAGTTTCCACAATCCGATCAATATCCGTAAATTCCGGAGCCCAGCCAGTTGCTTCAATCAGGCGGGCAGGGCTGGCAACCAGACAGGGCGGATCACCCGGACGACGATCGCCCGCCTTCCAAGGCACTTCCAGGCCGGTGACACGCGCCACACTTTCAATAATTTCACGGTTGGAGTTGCCGCGTCCGGTTCCCACGTTGAAGGTCACACTTTTCTCGTTCAGCAGCGGCAGAACGGCCAGATGAGCGCGTGCAAGATCGGTCACATGCACGTAGTCACGAATACAGGTGCCGTCTGGTGTGGGGTAATCCTGCCCAAACAGGGTCAGGGCCGGGCGGCGCTGGAGAGCCGCGTCAATGACCAAGGGAATCAGATGTGTTTCGGGCCGGTGATCTTCGCCCGCACGGCCTGCCGGGTCTGCCCCAGCAGCGTTGAAGTAACGCAGGCACGCGCTCTTCAACCCATGGATACGGTCGGCCCAGTACAAAGCGCGTTCAACCATGTATTTGCTCTCACCATAAGGGGAGCCGGGGTCAACGGGTGTATCTTCACTGATGGGCGCATCTCCCGCGGAACCGAACAGGGCGGCGGTGGATGAGAATACAAACCGTTTGATGCCGTGACGCACGCAGGCGTCAATCAATCCGAACCCGATGCCCGCATTGGCGGACATATACAGCATGGGGTCCTGCATGCTTTCGCCCACCAGAGAAAGGGCGGCAAAATGCAGCACACCATCCCAAGGGCCGTCTGCCAGAACCTTGTTCAGGCACTCCAGATCCGCCAGATCTCCATGAACAAAACTGGCCTGTTCGGGCACAGCAGCCCGGTGGCCGGTGCGCAGGCTGTCAAACACCACCACGTCATGCCCGTCATCCAGCAAGGCAAGAACAACGTGGCTGCCAACATATCCGGCGCCACCGGTCACAAGAAAACGGGCCATGTAGAATGCTACTCACACTTATGAAAAAGATGACGGAACCTTAAGGTATTTCATCACCAAGGCGCAAGCGGCGGCGTGCGATCAGAAAGGTTTCAACAGCCGATCCAGATAGTCCAGTTCCTGTTGCGGGCGCGTGCGGTCTGAATCACGGCGGCGGAGTTCCTGCTCAATGTCACGCGCACGCTGGCGGGCGACGTTGTCAGGCACGTGCGTGCCATCATCCGGGGCCTGATCTCCCCCTTCTCCCAAGCGCCGCCCCAGTGGGTCACGCTTGCCTTTCTGCTGGTCCTGTTCGTCATTTTCGTCCGCATCGTCGGATGGGGTTGAGCCATCGTCCCCGCTGCTGGTGCTACCTTGGCCCTGCTGGCCGCTCCCCTCTCCATTGCCGCCAAAAGCGGGAATAAAGCTGGGGGCTCTGCTTTTGCCATCGCCTTTCATGGCGTCCTGCATCTGCTGGCGGCCTTTGCGCAGAGCCTCCAGCGCTTTTTCCTGCGCCGTGGCGGCTGCTGAATCTTCTCCATCGCTCAATGCCGTGCGGGCGTCCTTCATGCTTTTTCGGGCATCATCAAAAGCGGGTGGCGTTTTGCCTGTCAGTTCCTTGAATTCATCTTTTAGTTCATCCAGCGCCCGTTCCAGCGCGTGCTGGGTGGCGCGGTCCGTCCGGCGGGCGGCAGCCTGCTCTTCCGCTTTTGCCGGGTCGATCATCGTCTGCGCGGAAGGTTCCTGTTGTGTCGGCGAAGGCTGGCCGGGGTGAGGGGGGGCACCACCCGGAGGCCCGTCCTGCTGGTCCGTGCCGGGAGGGACAGGCAGGCCGAGCTTACGGAGAAGCTCGGAGGTAGACATGCTGCCGTAATCCTGATCCCCATCACCGCCATCATCTTCCAGCGCGTTCTGCTGCCGGGCCTGCGCGCGCAGCACCTCATCCAGTCGGGATTGCGCGTGATCCAGCAGGGAGGTTTGCTTGCTGGTGAGGTCTCTGAGCGCGGCGGCCTGTTCGCGCGCCTTCTGCTGCGCCACCATCTGGCGGGCAAGGGCGGCCATGTCCTGCGGGGTGGCGTTGCGCATCCGCTCCGTGGCGTCTTCCATCTGTTGCAGGCGCTCCAGCGCATCGCCAGAACGGCCATTGGCGGCATCATTCTGCAACTGCTTCATCAGCTTGGAAAACGCCTTGTCCCCCGCGCGGGAGAGGCCGGGCAGATCAGGAATGGCGGTGTGGTCCCGCAGAGCCTGCGCGGCTAGGGCCTGCATCTTGCGGGCAATGGCGTTCTTCAGGGCTTTCAGTCGGTCTTCCAGTTCCTCACGCGCCTGCTGATCCTGTTTGCCGTCTTCGCGCATATGGCGGAGTTGCTGTGCCACGGCAGCTTGTGCGGCGCGAGCATCAATCGAGGCCTGTGCGGACGCATCATCCCCGTTGCGCCGATCCTCAATATCCAGCGCCAGGTCCCACATCAGGCCAACGGCCCCGGTCCGGGCAGTTTCATCGCTGATATCAGCATTGTCCAGCATGGCGACAATGCTGGTGAGGTTCAGGAACATGCCCGTATGATCATTGATCGGGCCGGGTGTTTCACCTAGGGCGGCGAGGTCCGTTGCCGTACCGCTGCGGCTTTCACGCTCCAGCGCATAGCGTTTGCGCAGATCCAGCACCGCGCGCGCCACCGGCGAATGGAAGACGCGCGCCCCAAGCCGGAATGTGACGCTCTGGCTTTTCCCTTCATGTCCGCTGATGGACTGGGCAACCACCCGGCCCGTAACGTCTTCTCCCGCCCATGGGTCTTCCGACAGATCAGGAGAGACAACGCCTTTGACAGATTTTGGGTGGCCGGAAAGCGGAAGGGGAACGGTGAGGGTGCGGGATGGACCGCGTCCCGGATGCACCAGATGCAACTGCACGGTAAGGGATGAAAGACCGTAAGCATGCGCCGCCTCATACGGCAGACGTGTACGCCAGTCCCCTTTGCCAGCACCGGGGTTGGGGCCCCATTTGGCCGTGGGGGCTGCATCCGGCAGCACCGTAACGGGCCATTGCGCGAGTGTACGGCCACGCCCAGCCAGACGGATTACGCCGGTATGGTCCAGCGTGACTTCCAGCTTCCAGCTTCTGGCATCCAGTTTCTGGTGTTGCTCCTCTTTCAACACCATACCATGTGCGCTGCGCACAACCGGATGGGTGGAAAGGCCTGTGACTATGGCTGTCAGCCGTGCGCCTTCCGGTACCGAGGGAGCAGTGCGTCCATTGCCCAGAAAAATAGGGGCATCCGGCGCGTAAGAGGGCGGGGTAATCCATGCTTCCACATGGGGCATGGGTACGTTCGGATCATCCCGGCCGGGGATGAAGGCAGCCAGCACACGGCCCGGTGCCGTAGGGCCCGCCACAATGCCTGCGGAAACCAGCGCCAGTACAAGGGCACCAGTGGCGATACGGCGGACAGGTGTTGCCGGAATAAGATTAGGCCACCCCGCACGCAGGCTGCCAAGAGAGGCCAGAATCCGCTGCTGATGCGCCTCCCATAGGGAGAGCGTGCCAGCATCCACAGCCCCGGCAGGTTTATCTGTCAGGGTGGCGAGAGGCTGGTTATGTAAGCCGGAGGCGCGTTCAATACGCCGGTCTATGGCGTAACGGGAAGGGGGGCGCAGGGCTGACAGGTCACGCTGTAGCCGCCAGCCGCAGAGGCTGAGCCAGCCAGCCACCGCCACCAGCCGCAGGCCATCGGGTAGGTGTTGGGGCAGGCGAAGCAGCCCCGCCAGACAATAAAGGCCCAAAAGCCCGGCTGTGGGCTGAAGAGCAGGCCATAGACGTTCCACCCGCAGCACAAGGGCCGCGTGTTTGCGGGCAGAGGCAAGCCGCGCGGCCAGCGCGCCGTCCTGCGCCGTGGTGGAGGCCAGATCGTGTTTCAGATCACCTGTCTTCATACGGTCCCGGCGAGATGGGAGGGCACAATTTCATCCTGCCATAGTTCTTCAACGGTCTGCCTGCTGCGGATAACCTGCCATGTCGCATTGTCCACCAGCACTTCCGCCGCCAGTGGGCGGCTGTTGTAGGTGGAACTCATAACAGCACCATAAGCGCCCGTGTCCAGAATAGCTATGCGGGAACCGCGCTGCATGGGGGGCAATAGACGATCCCGTGCAAAGGTATCACCACTTTCACACACCGGGCCAACAACATGCGCGTGGGCCGCGGGCAAAGCGGCCTCATGCGCGCTGAGCGGCACAATGCCATGCCATGCATCATACATGCTGGGGCGCAACAGATCATTCATGGCGGTATCCAACACCAGAAATGGCGCTTCGTTTCCGCGTGCCTTGTGCAGGATGACGCTTCCCAACAGCACACCCGCCGGGCCGATGGGCCAGCGGCCCGGCTCAATGGCCAGACGCACGTTCAGATGCCCAAGCTCCGCCTTTATGGCTCCGGCCAATGCTTCCGGCTGGCCCTCAGGCTCATTGCGGTAGGAAATGCCAAGGCCGCCGCCGCAATCAATGACTTCCACCGTCTGGCCCGCAGCGCGGACGGTCTGCACCAACTCCGCTATGCGTGCATAGGCGGCGCGATAAGGGGCTGTGGAGAGAATCTGACTGCCAATATGGGTGGAAAACCCCACGGCCCGGATGCCGGGCAGGCTGGCTGCGTGCGCGTAGAGAGAGGCCGCATCATGAAACGGAATGCCAAATTTGTTCGCCGCCAGCCCCGTGGTGATCTTGGCATGGGTTTTGGCATCCACGTCTGGGTTGACGCGCAGGGTTATGGTGGCAGTGCGGCCCAGCTTTTGGGCAATGGCGGAAATAACATCCAGTTCTTCCGCACTTTCCACATTGATCTGGCCGACGCCCAGCCCAATGGCCTGTTCCAGTTCTGCGTCTGTTTTTCCCACGCCAGAGAACACAATCCGTTCGGCTGGCATGCCAGCCTTTATGGCACGGGCCAGTTCTCCGCCGCTGACAATATCCGCACCAAACCCCTCGGCGCGGAGAAGAGACAGAATGGCCAGATGATCATTGGCTTTGACGGCGTAATGGATGGCGACATCCAGCCCGGCCTGCTGCATGGCAGACTGCATACGGTGCATACGGCTGCGGAGCGTGTTCCCGCCAATCACCCAACAGGGCGTGCCCACGGCATCGGCTATGGCGTTCAGGGGCACGCCTTCCAGCATCAGGCCGCTATGAACATCCATTTTCAGGTGCGGATGCGTGGCCAGAAGCTCTGCAACGGAAGGGTCTGCATCAGTATAGGGAAGAACGTCGGCCATTGGATGAGGGAAGCCTTGAAGTCGAATAAGAAACTGCGGCTTCTGTCAGAATGCCGCAGCGTGGGAGAACGGAACAGCACAGCGATATTCCCGCCACACATACCGTTTTTGATATGTATGCCGGAAGTATCACCCCGGATCATGCCAGACTCACCTGCCTTTGCCCATGGTGCAGTGGGGTGAAGGCAATGGCAGGCAGTGTTTTTTCAGGCTTAATCGTTCGGCGGATAAGTCCGCGGGTAGGTAATCCTGTCCGATGGGCCGGGCGCATGGGGCGAGCCCTTCTTGCCGCATCCGCTCAAAGGCAGAGCAAGGAGAACAAGCGCCAGAAAGCCCAAGGTGAAACGTGTCATGCCTGTGGCGTCCTTTCCGGGCTATTTGGCCGCGCTATTTGCGGAGGTGGAAGGTGCATCCGCCGCAAGGGCTTCCTGCCATTTCCGGGCTTCCCGCAGAACATTGGTGGAGGCGGTGCCGCCCTCGCTGGTGCGGGAGGCAATGGAGGCTTCAACAGTCAGAACGGAATAGATGTCATCCGTAATGCCCGGTTCTTCCGCCTGCATTTCAGCCAGAGAAAGATCCGCCAGATCAACGCCCTTTTCTTCAGCCTTGGCGACCAGCCGACCTGTTACATGGTGTGCGGTGCGGAAAGGCACCTTGAGCACCCGTACCAGCCAGTCCGCAATGTCTGTTGCCGTGGAGTAACCCGAGCCTGCCAGAGCCCGCATCTGCTTTGTGTTGGCCGTCATGTCCCTGATCATGCCGTCACAGGCGGCAAGAGACAGGGTGGCGGCATCGGTCGCAGCAAAAACGGGTTCTTTGTCTTCCTGCATGTCCTTCGCGTAGGCCAGCGGCAGGCCTTTCATCACCGTCAGCAGGCTGACAAGGCTGCCGGTAATGCGGCCCGTTTTGGCGCGTACCAGTTCGGCAGCATCCGGGTTGCGCTTCTGCGGCATGATGGAGGAGCCGGTGGTGAACGCATCGGATAGGCGGATGAAGGAGAAGGGGGAAGAACACCAGATAACAATCTCTTCCGCCAGCCGGGAGAGATGCATGGCCATGATGGACAGCGCAGACAGATATTCCAGCGCAAAATCTCGATCAGACACGGAATCGAGCGAATTGGCGGTCGGGCGGTCAAAGCCCAGCAGGCCAGCGGTCATGCTGCGGTCAATGGGGAAGGACGTTCCCGCCAGCGCGGCGGACCCCAGTGGGCATTCGTTTAGGCGTTTGCGGGTGTCAGCCAGACGGCCCCGGTCACGCGCCAGCATTTCCACATACGCCATAAGGTGATGGCCAAACGTGACAGGCTGCGCGGTTTGCAGATGCGTGAAGCCGGGCATGGGGTCTGCGGCGTGTTCTTCTGCACGGCGGGCAAGGGCCCGCATCAGGGAGGCCACCTGCTGGTCCACCCCGTCAATGGCGTCACGCACCCACAGGCGGAAATCTGTCGCCACCTGATCGTTACGGGAGCGGGCGGTATGCAGGCGTTTGCCAGCCTCGCCAATCCGGTCGGACAGGCGCGCTTCGATATTCATGTGAATATCTTCCAGCGCTTCTGAAAATTCAAACCGGCCCGCTTCAATATCCTGCCCGATGGCGGTCAGCCCATTGCGGATGGCGGTTTCATCATCCTTGGAGATGATGCCCACATGCGCCAGCATGGCTGCATGGGCGAGTGATCCCGCAATATCCTGTTTCCACAGGGCTTTATCAAAGCTGATGGAGGCGTTGATGGCCTGCATGATCTCTGAAGGGCCACCGGCAAAGCGGCCGCCCCATTGCATGTTGGCATCTTTCTGTGATGCGGTTTCTGTCTTGCTTGCGCTGCTCAGAGACATGTCATGCCCCAACCCGTGTCCTTAAACCTGATACGAAAGCACGCACCCTACTGATGCGTGCCCTGTGGCGCAAACGCTAGACGCAGGGCATGATGCATTCCAAGCCTGTTGTGGGGGCGGGGCTGCCCTGTTGCGCGGAATGGTTTCTGCCCGGCAGGAGAGGCCGTATTCTGCGCAGGAACAAGGACTTGAATTTCAGGAGTATCTTATAATGACTGCCACAAAAAACCTTGAAACCTTTGGTGTGATTGATCCGGGCACCAACATCCTGCTTGAAGTGATTCGCTCCCCCAGCGCTATTGAAGCCGTAAAGCGGCTGGAAGAAAAAATGCGGGGCGCGGAGTATGTGGCATCTCGCACCTATGCGCAGGGCGGGGAAGAATCGCTCAACGGCACGGACCCCGTTTATTGGGTCTATACGCTTGACGACTCCGGCCTGGACGCCGAAGGCCTGACCCGTGATGATGCCGGTCTGGTGCGTGAAAGCGCCGATGAAGTGGGTGTGTTTGTCTCTTCTCCCAAAGTGACAAGCTGAGACGTACACTTAAGCCGTTAGCCGGAGCAGGCTGGCGGCTAAACCGCAGGCAAGACGCAGGCCGCAAAGGGGTAGTTATGGCGGAAGGGTGTTCACAGCTAACCGTTTCAGCCCTTTGTTTCGCGGAGAAGACCTTTCTTGATGGGGCGAGGGCTTGGGCTCCAGCAAGGTGAGAGAATTATAGGAATAAAGTAGGGTTGAGAGACGGCATGACGGGCGAGGTAGTAACGGGCACAAACGCGAAGGAACCGCCATGCGTGGCCGTTTACGGAACGGATGGCGGAGGCCCGTTTGTGTTGGTCAGCGATCATGCCGGGCGTGCCGTGCCGTCTTATCTGGGTGATCTGGGCGTGAGCGCTGCAGAGCGTGCCCGCCATATCGGGTGGGATATCGGGATTGATGGTGTGGGGCGCGCCTTGGCGCAAAAGCTTCAGGCCGTGCTGATAGAGCAGGTTTATTCGCGGTTGGTGATTGATTGTAATCGCGCACCCGGCCACCCAACCTCTATCGTCAAAATCAGCGATGGCACATCTGTTCCGGCCAATCAGGATCTGACAGCGGAGCAAAGAGCGTATCGGGAAAATACCATTCTGCACCCGTATCATGCCCGTATCGCACAGGAACTGGATGCCCGCCTGAAGGCAGGGCGACCGACCGTGGTGGTAGCGCTGCATAGCTTTACACCGGAAATGGGCGGCTTGAAGCGTCCGTGGCAGGTCGGGTTGCTTCATAATCATGATAAACGGCTGGCCGTTCTTCTGATGGATCTTCTACGGAAGGAAGGCCTGACCGTAGGCGATAATGAGCCTTATGCGCTGACCGATACGTCTGATTACACTATTCCCACGCATGGAGAAAAACGGTGCCTTCCCCATGTGGAAATTGAGATCCGGCAGGATCTGATCGCTCATGTGGCGGGGCAGGAAGAATGGGCGACCCGGCTCGCACGGCTTTTGCCTGAAGCATGGGCCGGTTTCTGCCAGATATACGGGACCACAACGGATGAGCAGACCGATGCTAAAGGGGTGATAGCATGAACTCACACCCGAAAATGCTACCGTTGCCCCGCCAGATTGTAACGGGCAAGGCCCGGCTGGCAGGTGTGCTTGGCTGGCCTGTTTCTCACTCCCGTTCACCAACGTTGCATAATTACTGGCTCTCCCGTTACCGGATTGATGGAGCCTATGTGCCTCTGCCCGTGGAGCCTGCCCATTTTGTGCAGGCGGTGCGGGGCTTACAGGCGGCAGGGTTTCGCGGGGCCAATGTAACCCTTCCTCACAAGGAAGCCGCCTACGCCATAGCCGATGATCTGGACCATTCGGCCCGACGTGCGGGGGCCGTGAATACGCTGCTGTTTCAGGCCGACGGGCGTATTCGTGGGGTCTCCACGGATGGGGATGGTTTTGTAGCCAGCATGGAAGCGGAAGGACTGGCCCCCAAAGGGCGTGCCCTTCTGCTCGGGGCGGGTGGTGCGGCCCGCTCGGTCGCCGCAGCCTTGCAGGATCATGGCATGGAGGTGGCTGTGACCAACCGCACGGCGGAGCGCGCGGAAAAACTGGCCGAGGCTCTGCCGGGGCTGGGTGTGGTGCCGTGGTCCGTATGGGAGGAGCAGCTTGGCGCGTATACCCTGCTCATCAACACAACGTCTCTGGGCATGGAAGGAGGGCCAGACCCGATGTTCCGGCCAAACCTGCATCATGCTGCTCGGCATCTGGTGGTGGCGGACATTGTTTATGTGCCGCGCCTGACACCTTTGCTGGCGGAGGCGGAACAACACCGCCTCAAAACACTGGGAGGGTTGGGTATGCTGTTGCATCAGGCGCGGCTGGGCTTTCGGGAATGGTTCGGGCATGATCCGGATGTGGACGCTGATCTGGAAGCCTACGTGCGCGCCAGCTTCTAAAAGGGGCGAGGCATAACGTGCGTACGCATCGGGGCATGCATATTCTGGGGCTTACAGGTGGTATGGGCATGGGCAAAAGCACCGTGGCCGCCATGCTGAAAAAAGCGGGTCTGCCTGTTTTTGATTCGGATGCGACAGTGCGCCACTTGCAGGCCGATCATGGCCCGGCGTTGCCTGCCATAGCCCGTCTGGTGCCATCTGCGGTGCAGAACGGGCGGTTGGATCGCGCCGTGCTGCGGCGTGCGGTGACGCGCAATCCGGGATTGCTGAAGCAGCTTGAGCGCGTGATTCACCCCATGGTATGGGCAGCGCGTAACAGCTTTCTGGCGCATAACCGGCGTATAGGCACGCCATGGGTGGTGCTGGATGTGCCCCTGCTGTTTGAGACAGGCGGCCAGAAAATGTGTGATCATGTTCTGGTGGTCTCTGCTCCTGCCCGGGTGCAGGCGGCGCGTGTGGCGCGGCGGCGTGGGGTGCCTATGGCCGAAGCCCGAAAGCTGATTGCACGCCAGATGCCGGACGCCAGAAAACGGCGGCTGGCTGACACAGTGATAGAAACAGGCGTGGCGCTGCCGGAAACCCGGCGGCAGGTACGCTCCTTACTCAGGGCTTTGAAGCAATGAAACGTTCCATCCTGTTTGATACGGAAACTACAGGCCTTGATCCGGCCACCGGGGACAGGGTGATTGAAATTGCAGCTGTAGAACTGGTGGGAGACCTGCCTACCGGCAAAAATTTTCGCGTGCTGATAGACCCCGAGCGTGACGTGCCGGAAGAAGCCTCTCGCGTGCATGGGTTCACGGCGGCGGATCTGGAGGGCCAGCCCAAATTTGCCGAAATTGCGGATGAGTTTCTGGCCTTTATTGGTGATGATCCGCTGATTGCCCACAACGCACGTTTTGACTTTGGCTTTCTGAATGCGGAACTGAAGCGCGCAGGCTACAAGCCGCTGGACATGGCGCGGATGGTGGATACGCTGGACATGGCGCGGGAACGTTTTCCTGGCATGCCCAATAGTCTGGATGCGTTGTGCCGTCGCTTTGGTGGGGATCTGTCAGCCCGAACTACCCATAACGCGCTGTTGGACTGCAAGCTTCTGGCCGAAGTCTATCTGGAACTGATGGGAGGCCGCCAGCATGGTTTGGGGCTGGTGGAGGATGGGGAGCAGGCCCCTACCATTATCTATCAGGGGCCGGCTCAGCGTCGTGTGGTGCGTGTTACACCCACGGCAGAGGAGCTGGCGACCCATGCAGCATTTGTCGCCAAGATCAAAGAACCCGTGTGGAACACGTAACGGTTTCCTGCATCAGTTTTTAAAAAACTGTGGCCATTTGTTGAGGTCGCCATGTTTCTTCTTTCTGGAAAACATGGCACAACGGACAGATGCTGCCTCTGGACCCCCGGAATTTTTGCGGCCCGTCTGTTTGAAGTAAGGAGCCTCTTGATGCGCTCTGCATCTGTTCGCGTTGTTGCTGCCTTGGCCCTGTGCGGCTCGTGGTCCCTTACCGCGTGTGCCCAGTCTCCGCTGGGACCTGTAACCGGCGAGGTTTCTTTCCACACCCGCTCCGCTGATCTGGGCCTTGGTTATACGTGGGGCAACGGGGTGCTGACCTACGGTGGCCGCACCTACCCTTTCTCCGTCAAGGGAGCATCCGCCGCAGCCGTTGGGTATTCCTCGGGTGACAGTGTCGGCAAGGTGTACAACCTTCAGCGGATTGAAGATTTTCAGGGCACCTTCTGGGCGCTTTCCGGTGAGGCCACGGTGGGCCGTGGTGTGAGCGGCGTTTTGATGGAAAATGATAACGGCGTGCGCATCCGGCTGGATTATACCCGTAGCGGTGCCCGTTTTGCCGCGTCTCCTTCCCGTTTGACCGTCCGTTTGCTCAAGTCTGCCAAGACCTTAACGGACGCAACGCATTCTGCTCCGGCGGCACATTAGTAATAGCCAGAAAACTCTTTTCGGCTGATCTTTCCGGCAGCCCTTCAACGCCCGGCCACCATACGGTGTCCGGGCTTTTTTGTGCAAATTTAGGGAGTGGATGAGCCGCTTCTTGGTGTTCCTAATGGGGCAGCAAGGGCCGGTTCAAACGGCGTGAGGCTACCATCACCCGGGTGCGCGGGAATATGGAGCAGCGCCATGACAAGGAAATAGACATTCACGTTGTCAAAGGCGGGCAGAACCTCATGCGGCTTGAAGTCCGGCCCGTTGGCAACAAAAAGGGCGTTCATATCAGGCAGGGTAGGATCATACCCGTGTTCACCATGAATGACGCCTTTTGACGGATCAGGCGCGGTATTCAGGATAACCCACCCTTGCTGCGCAAGGCAGATATAGGCCGGAACACGGGGATTGGTGCCGTAATGGAAACGGGCAGGAATGGCCTCTTTCTTCCAGCATTCCATATGGTCATGCGGGCGCAGAAGGGCTTTTTCCAGCTTTGCCTGCTTGCCGGGAACTGCATCAACCCCTGCATAGGCACCGCCCGTCACCCAGCGATAGGTTGAGGCGGGAGCCACCTTGTCCATTTCAATAAACTGGTCCTTGCCCACGCTGGCCATGCCATGGTCTGCCACAACAATAATGTCGGCTGGAATATGGCGTTTGTGTAGCCCTTCAACCAGACGGCCAATGCCTGCATCCACATCCTGAAGGGCGGCGTTGACCTCAGGAGAGTCCGGCCCGAAATGGTGGCCAGCCGTATCAACCACATTAAAATACAAGGTCGAAAAGCGGGGGCGCTTTTCCGCCGGGGCATCATACCAGGCCAGCAGCTTATCCACGCGGTCTGTGTCTGACATTTTATAGTCAAACGGCAGCCATTCGTCCGGCCGGGTATCATGGACGGCGCTTTCCGAGCCGGGCCAGAACAGGGTGCCGACATTCAGGCCATGCTTTTTGGCCGTTACCCAGATTGGGTCAGCCTCACTCCACCAGAAGGAGTCGGTGCTGCGCATGGTAAATTTCTGGCCAGGATGGTCGGGGTCATAAAAGGTGTTACCCACAATTCCGTGGTGATCCGGCCGCAGCCCTGTAACGAGCGTATAATGATTAGGGAACGTGATGGATGGAAAAGACGGATGCATGGCTTCTGTGCTCACGCCATTCTGCGCCAGAGCCTGAATATGCGGGGTTAGCCCGCGTGACAGATACTCGGTGCGGAACCCATCCAGCGAGACCAGAATAACAGCCGGAGGCCCCTGCCATGCGGTGGAAGGAGGAGAGGTGGCGCAGCCGCTGGTCAGCGCCAGCAGGGCCGCACTTATCAGGCTTGGGATAAGTTTTTTCATGGCCGTGAGTGTAACCGTGCTCTCACGTCAGGCGTGAGACATATTACGCTTTGGGTACGACATTTTTATGACACTGCCAGCGAAACAAGCAGATTATGAGGGAAAAGTAGGGCGAGGTGCAGCAGTTCTCAGGGCTCAGCGGACGGGTGGGGCTTCTGTCAGAAGGCGCACAGTTTTGGCCAGGACGGTGTGTTCATCAAACAGCGCGAGGGCACGGGTGCGCGCCGCACTGCCCATTTGTGCCCGAAGTGCGGCATTCTGGCTGAGGGTGCGGAGCGCCCCAGCCAGCAAGGCTGGGTTAGCAGGCGGCACAAGAAGACCTGTTACGTTGGGGATCACCTGTTCGCGCGGACCGCGGATATCCGTGCTGACTACCGGCAAGCCTGTGAGCATGGCTTCGATAATCGACATCGGCAGTCCCTCAAAGTGGCTCGGTAACGTGAAAATATCCGCAGCGGCCAGTAGGGCAGGAATATCTTCACGGTAGCCAAGGCATTTCAGACGGGAGCCAAGGGTAGTCCGGGCCTGCTCAAAACACGTATCCAGCACGCTGCCATGGTCTGATGGCAGGCGGTCTCCCACCACCCAGAGTTCGGCCTGCGGGACGGAGCGCATGGCGTCCAGCAGTTCCGGATATCCTTTGTGGCGTACCAGCCGTGAGACAACAATAATAACGGGAGTATGCTCGGAGGCGCCGATTTCCTGCCGAATGCGGCTGCGTGCAGCCTCATCTGGCCGGAAGCGGGTGCTGTCCCGCCCATTGCCAACGGCAACAGGATGCGGATGAATACGGAGCCGACGCGCATCTTCTGCTTCTTCCTGAGAAACGGTCAGGAAAATATCCGTTACATGCCCGCAGAGTTTTTCCAGTACCAATGCCAGAATACGGCGTGCGTGTGAGCCGGGCTGATTGAACAGAAACCCGTGGCACGTATAGGCAATGCGCGGCACCCGGCACAGCTTGGCTGCCAGCCGTGCCAGAACCCCGCTAATGGGCATGTGGGCATGCACCAGATCAGGTTTTTCACGGTGTATAAGCTGGAGAAGCGCCCAGAAAGCCCGTGCCTGAGCAACGGGAGAAAAAGACCGCGCAAAAGGAAGGGCTTCCACCCGAAACCCTTCTGCGCGCGGTTGGGCCAGAAGCGGCCCTTCCGCACAGACTCCTACAACCTCGTGTCCATCTTCCCGTAACGTGCGCATCAGCGGCAGCAGGAAGTGGGTGAGCGAAAAATCGACGTTCGTGATTTCCAGAATTTTCACGATGGAGGCGACTTATTCACTCACCAGAGACAGCGCCCAGCGGATGGGGGGGCACAGCGGTGGTTGCAGGGCAGGCTGTTGCGTAAGGGCAGAGGGAGCGGAAACGGGTTCCGCGCCGGAGGCCCGTGCGGCTTCGGCTTTTCTGGCCTGCCGGGCTGCTGCCGCTTCTGCTGCGGGAGTGCGGTTCTGCTCCGCAAACAGGCTTTCCGCCATGGTGACTGTGGTCCGCTGAGGGGTGTAATGCAGGTGGGCAACCCCGGCCAGCAGAGACGGCACACTGTCTGCCGGTGGCGGATCACGCATGATGGGAGCGTATTCATCCTCTTCATCCGGCGGCTGAGAAGCGTCAGCAGAAGAGGCTTCCTGTTCGGGAGCGAGCGAGTCTGTTTCCTCTAACTGTGTCGCGGTTTCCGGTGGATGGGATATTTCTTCCGGCTGGGTAGCCGGTGCATCAGGCACGGACGGGAGCGCGCTGTTGTGTGGCTGCTCTGTTTCCTGAAAGAGGGGCGCTTCATCAGAGACGGCGGAAGCTGTTGACAGATCTGCTTCGGTATCCTCGCCGTTTTCTGGGGAAGGTGTTGTGTGCTCCTCTGGGGCCGGTGGGTCTTCTGGCTCAGGGGGCAGCGTGGGGAACAGAACAATCTGGAGCGTTGCCACCCGTTCCGGGCCACCCAGATACACGCTCTCTTCTACGCTTGCGTGAGCATCTGACTGGAAGAGCCAGCTTTCTTCATGCGTATAAAGCAGAAAACCATTTTCTACCTGCTCAACCATAACTTCGGGGTGCAGATGGAACCTGACACAGAAATCCGCCCGTGTGCCGCCGTGCAGCGTTTCCTCACCTCGGAGGGTCTGGCCATCCTTGCCCAGATAAAGCTGGCGGGAATAGAGGCCACCGCCTTGTGGCTGATAGCCATCATGCGTCATTTGCAGCCAGTGCGCGCCATCCTGCGTCACATGGGTGCGGGTGATTTTTGGCTGTTTGATAACGGCCCCCGTGGTGTCAACCACCATGGGGGAGATATCTGCAAATTCCAGCACGGAATGCGCAGCCGCCTGCCGCAACGCCTGAGCCCATCCGCGTTGGGTGCTGGCACCACAATTAACAATCAGGCGTTGCCTGCCAGACGAGAATTCAAACGACAACATGCCCGCGTGGGCGGTTTTGTCATGCCCCGGCGCGGCAGGGGCGCCTGCATCCACAAGCAGCAGAGCACGCCCACTGGCCAACCGCAGGAAGCCAGTCTCCGGCAGGCTTGCGGCCAGAACGCGGCTGCGGGAGGCCCGGTTGAGCACATGCTCTACCAGCAGGGGGTTTTGTTCCGCACTGCCGTTAAACAGCATCAGCCCGCCATCCCCATGGCGCATCGCGCGCAGGGCGGGCGCAGCGCGGTTTGCCGCTTCCATCAGGGTTGTCGGGAGGGGCAGGCGTGCCAGTTGAAGGATGCTGAGCATTTCAGCCAGTTCACGCACAGCCTGAAACTGGTCTTCCGGGCAGCGGGTTACAGGGCCACCATCCGGCAGAAACTGCTCGCTGATAGCGTTATCAATCAACCGGAGATAGCGGGAGAGAAATTCCGGCTGATCTGGAATGGCGACAGCAACCGCAAGCAGGCCTTTCAGGGCGGTCAGCGCCTGCCAGCCTTGTACCTCTTCGGGCATGAGAGCCATGATGGAGCGGGCTTCCATCATGAGAGCTGCCATCAGGGATTTCCGAAATCCGTCATCAGCGGCGGCGGCAAAAAACTCGTAATAGGACAGCCACGCGGCCAGACGTGCGCCGGTAATGGATGGGTCGGAAATGGGGCGGTCAGCCGCAGGCATGGCAATCCATGTTGCCACCAGACTGCGTGCTTTGATGCGGGCGGATTCTGCCCCCAGTTCTCGCAGATCCCGCAGCCAGACAAAGCTTTGCAACCATCTGCGGTAGGCATCCGGCCATGCAGGATTATCCCACTGCCGATGTTGCAGGTTGCGGAGCTCGCCTTGAAAAAGCGTCTGGTTACGCACCAGTTTTTCGCCCACAATTGCATCACCGGGCCATGGGTCCCGCAAGGTCTGGGCCGGGCCTTCCGGCACACGGCCAAAGCCGCCCAAGGGATTACGCATGGCGTAGGCAAGGCGGGCGGTTCGGGTCCAGCGGCGCAGGGGCATCAGATGGTGGGTGCTCCGGGGCTAGAGGTGATCTGACTGCGGGGGTTCAGACTAAACGCCCCACAAGACGAAAAAGAAGGTTCAGGATACGGTAATTTCTGGCCGTAATGCGGCAATGGCGGCGCTGTAATCCGGTTGGGCGTAAATGGCGCTGCCTGCAATCAGCACATCTGCCCCTGCCGCAATGGCCTGAGGCGCTGTGTGAGAATCGATCCCGCCATCCACTGCCAGCCGGATATCCCGCCCACTTTCCGCAATCATCTGGCGGAGGCGACGGATTTTGGGTAACTGGCTGGACAGGAATTTCTGGCCACCAAAGCCGGGGTTTACGGTCATGACCAGAATAACGTCCACCATATCCAGAATTTCGCTTATCGCTTCCGGCGGCGTGGCAGGGCAGAGTACAATGCCCGGCTTGGCACCCAACGCACGGATCTGCTGGAGGGAGCGGTGTGCGTGCGGCCCGGCTTCAATATGGATGAGAATATGATCGGCCCCGGCCTTGGCAAAGGCTTCCAGATACGGGTCCGCCGGTTCAATCATCAGGTGCACGTCAAAGGGCAAAGCGGTGCGGGGGCGCAGCGCTTTGACAATTTGCGGGCCGAAGGAAATGTTGGGCACAAAATGCCCGTCCATCACATCCAGATGGATCCAGTCCGCTCCGGCTTTGATAACGGCGTCAACTTCTTCACCCAGGCGGGCGAAGTCAGCGGCAAGGATACTGGGGGCAATGAGCGGGCGCGGTAAGGAAGTCATAAGACTGGTTATCCGCAATCCCGCCGTGCCGCGCAACTCCGTTGAGTGGGGTTTTCACGTCTTTTCTGCGTTGTGATGGTATCACGCTTTGGGCAACGTAAACCGGGCCGCAAAAAAGCCATCCATTCCGCCTTTGTCAGCCCACAGGCCGGGATGCGTGCGCAGCCAGCCTTCCGGTGTCAGCGCTTCGGTCAGAAAAGGCAGTTCTTCTGGCGTGAAGGGTGAAGGTTCCAGCCCCATGGCCGCTGCCGCACGGGCGCGAGCGGGCCCTTCTTCCTCCTGCAGCGAGCATACGGCATAGATCAGCCGACCACCCGGTTTGAGCATGGCTTTTGCTGCCGCCAGAAGACGATCCTGCCCGGCCGTTAGGGCAGTAAGGTCGCGCGGGCGTTTGACCCACAGCACATCCGGGTGGCGGCGTGCCGTGCCTGTGGCGGAGCAGGGGGCATCCAGCAGAATGGCGTCAAACAGGGCGTCCGGTTTCCATGTGGCGGCATCGGCCTGCACAATCTCTACGGGGTAGGACAGGCGCGTCAGATTTTCACGCAGGCGGGTCATGCGGTTGGCGTTCTGTTCAACCGCAGTCACGCTGGCGCCTGTTGCAGCAAGCTGGGCGGTTTTGCCGCCCGGTGCGGCGCATAGATCGGCCACGCTTTCACCCGGCTGGGCGTTCAGTAGGCGGGCAGGGAGCGTTGCAGCGGCATCCTGCACCCAGAATGCCCCTTCCTCATACCCCGGCAGTTCCGTCACGCGCGTTCCGGCGGGGAACCGCACAGATCCGTTGGGCAGAACTTCTCCGCCTTCAGGCACAGGTGCGCCGGGGCGTAGCGTGATATCCAGCGGCGCTTCCTGACTGATGCCACGGGCAATGGCGCGCGGCACACCTTTGCCAAGGGTGCTCCATGAACTCCACAGCCATGCGGGAATATCCAGCCGTGCCTGATCAAGCCCCTCAAGCAGGGCCGGGCCCTGATCAGCCACCTTGCGCAATACGGCGTTAGCCAAGCCTGCAAAGGGAGCCAGCTTGCGGCGGCGCAACAGAGAGACGGTGGTGCCTACTGCGGCATGGGGCGGTGTTTCAAGAAACAGCAGTTGGGCGCAGCCCATCATCAGCGCCACGCGGACAGGTTCCGGCGGTTCCTTACGCAGAAATGGCTCCAGTACCATACGCAATGTGCCCATATGGCGCAGCGTGGCGGCAGCCAGACGATGTGCCGCAGCCCGGTCACGTGGTGGCGCATCATGCTCCGCGGCTGAGCGTGAGAGGCTGTTTTCCAGCATGCGGCGGTGTTCCACCACGCCGCACAGGATATCAAAGGCCACATCCCGCGTCGGATCAGCAGGCTGAGGGGCGTTTCCCGGGCGGGAAGCGCCGCGCTGTCTGGGTTTGCGGGGGCGGGATTCTGCTGTCATCAACTCACTATCAGGTCTGGCTATCGGGTCTGGCAAAAACGTAAAAGGAAGCGCGCTGAGGCTCAGGCCACCAGCAGCACGCTCTGGGCTTGGCAGGAAGGCGCGCCTTTGTCCAGAAAGCGGCGCAGGGCAAGCGGATAAAGCCGGTGTTCTTCGTGCAGAACACGAGCCGCCAGATCATCCGGCGTATCGCCGGGGAGCACAGGAACGGCGGCCTGCCCCAGAATGGGCCCTTCATCCATGCCTTCCGTTACCAGATGCACGGTGCACCCATGAATGCGCACTCCGGCTTCCAAAGCCCGTTCATGCGTGTGCAGGCCGGGGAAGGAGGGGAGCAGGCTAGGGTGAATGTTCAGCATCCTGCCTGCCCATGCGGTGGTCAGAAACGGTGTTAGCAGGCGCATGTAACCGGCAAGGCACACGGCTTGCGCGCCAGATTCTTCAAGGCAGGCATGAATGGCCTGCTCATGGGCTGCGCGGTCTTTCCCGAAGGGACGGTGATCTATGGCTTTGGCAGGAAGGCCAGCCTTACGCGCCATGTCCAGCCCCGGAGCCTGCGGGTTGTTGCTGAGAACAAGACAGATGCGGGCTGGAAAATCTGGTGCTTCACAGGCGTGGATCAGGGCGGTGGCATTGCTGCCCCGGCCGCTTAAAAGCAGGGCGACCGGTGTTTTTTCAACACTCATGCTGCGTGAAAATCCGGACAGGCCTTCATGCGCAGGCCAGCTTTGGCTGTGCTCTCTGCTGCTTTGGCAATATGGCCGATCAGCGTTGCGGTTTCACCCATGTCTTTCAGGCTGGCCAGAACCTCATCAGGTTTGGGGGTTACCAGCACCATGCCAACGCCGCAGTTGAAGACGCGCAACATTTCATCATTAGCAACATTGCCGGTGCGGGCCAGCCAGTTGAACACGGGCGGAACCGGCCATGTGGCATCAATCACGGCATCAAGCCCGTCTGGCAGGATGCGGGGCAGGTTGCCGGGCAGCCCGCCACCAGTAATGTGGGCGGCTGCATGCAGCAGGCCCGCACGATGCAGGGCCAGAACCGGCTGTACATAAAGGCGTGTGGGCACCAGCAGGGCTTCACCCAAATTATGGCCCGGTGCAAAGGCGGCGGGGTCTGTCCATGCCAGATGGGCATCGGCCACAATGCGCCGCACCAGAGAAAAACCGTTGGAATGCACGCCGGAGGATGGCAGGGCGATCAGCGCATCCCCTTCGGCAATGGCGCCGGGCAGCAGGGCGTTCCGTTCAGCCGCCCCAACCGAGAACCCGGCCAGATCATAATGCCCGTCTGCATACATGCCCGGCATTTCGGCGGTTTCACCACCCACCAGCGCGCAGCCTGACTGCTCACATCCCTGCGCGATGCCACGCACAACCTTGGCTGCGTTTTCTACAGACAGACGCCCCGTGGCGAAGTAGTCCAGAAAGAAAAGCGGCTCGGCACCCTGCACAATCAGGTCATTTACGCACATGGCCACCAGATCAATGCCCACGGTCTCATGCAGGCCGGTATCAATGGCCAGGGTCAGTTTGGTGCCTACGCCATCAGTGCAGGAAACAAGAACGGGGTCCTTGAACCCGGCGGCTTTCAGATCAAACAGCGCACCAAAACCGCCCAGTCCCCCCATGGTGCCGGGGCGGTCTGTTGCCTTGGCAGCCGGGCGGATGGCATCAATCAAAGCTTCGCCTGCTTCAATATCCACGCCAGAGTCACGGTATGTCAGGGGAGAAGGCGGGGTGTTGGCAGAATTGGACGTCATGCGGGCGCTCTTGGTCTGAATAAGGGGTCGATGCAACAGGCAGGGTAGGGTAGCTTCCCTGCGGACAGTCTTTACGGCAGGTGAAGCGACACGCAAAGCGGCATGAAACGGATTGTAGGAACAAAAGCGGCGTCAGACGCCCCCAACGGCCCGGAAAGGGAGGCGGATGCCCCCGTGCAGCCCGGTGTGGGGGCCGAAGATATGGCAGGCGTGCCACCAGCGCAGTCTTCCGCACCGGGTGCGGAAAGCAGGCGGGAGCGTGCGCGCGCTGAGCAGATTGCCCTGCCGTTTGCCTATCGCCCCCGATTCGGTAGGTCCGATTTTGTTGCGGCCCGTTCCAATGCGGCTGCGCGGGCGTGGGTGCTGGATGCTGAAGCCCTGTGGCGCTGGCCGGAGGGACGGATGGCGCTGTGGGGAGCAAGCGGCACCGGCAAGACCCATCTGTTATCCGTTTGGGCGGCACGGCATGGTGCGCCGGTTATTGAAGGCAGCCGCCTGAACGAGCGGGATGTGGCTGATCTGTTCAGCGAGGGCGGATTTCGGGCGCTGGCGCTGGATAATGCGGACCACGTGCGGGATGAGCATGATCTGCTGCATCTGATTAATCTTGTGCGGGAGCAACGCATGGCGTTGCTGTTGGCCGCACGTTTGCCCCCCGCCCGCTGGGCAACCAGGTTGCCTGACCTTGCCAGCCGTGTGCGGGCAACGGCTTCCGTGCCGATCGGGCAGGCGGAAGAAGAATTGCTGCATCGCCTGTTTCTGCGCCTGCTGGCGGAGCGGCAGATTGTGGTGGCGCAACCTGTTACGGAATGGCTACTGCGGCGCTTGCCCCGCAACGCCCGCGCTATCAGGGATATGGCCGCGCTTCTGGACCAGGCAGCGTTGGCCTCGGGTGGTAAAGTGACCCGCGCACTGGCCGGTTCCGTGCTGGAAACCCTGCTGCAACAGGAAACAGACCGGGACTGAACGCCTGGTCTGGCAGCATGTGGGGCATTTGATGCGCCACGAAACAGTGCCTGCAAACGGCATGACAGGCTTGCTCTGAGGGAGCAACTGGGCCAAAGTCGGCCTACCGAATGTTACATCGTAACATTATTGCAGAAAGAGTAATTGAAACATGGCAAAAATTTTGAGGCACATGTTTGTGCCCATGGCGCTGCTGGCCTGTGCGCCCCTCAGCATGCCCTACGCCCATGCTGATGAAGGCATGTGGACCATGGACAACCTGCCCGTAAAGCAGATGCAGGATCGGTATCACTTCACGCCATCAAAGGAGTGGATTGACCGCGTGACCAAAGCTTCCGCACGATTGGCGCTGGGCTGTTCGGCTTCTTTTGTTTCAGCAGATGGGCTGGTGATGACCAACCATCACTGCGCGAATGAATGTTTGCAGCAACTATCTGACAAGACCCACAACTATTTTCAGGACGGCTACAGCGCCAAAAATCCGGCGGCTGAACAGCGCTGCCCGGCGATGGAGCTCAACCAGCTTGATTCCATCACGGATGTGACGGACCGCATGCAGGCAGCCCTCAAGGGTAAGGAAGGCGAGGCCTATACCAAGGCGCGTCAGGCAGAAGAAAGCGCCATTGAGAAAGAGTGCGCCGGTGCGGACGCCAAGACGTGGCGGTGCGATGTGATCAGCCTGTATCATGGTGGGCGCACAGCGCTGTATCGCTATCGGCGGTATCAGGATGTGCGCATGGTCATGGCGCCAGATCAGAACACGGCCTTCTTTGGTGGGGACCCGGATAACTTCAACTTCCCGCGCTATGACCTCGATATGGCGTTCCTGCGGGTTTATGAAAACGGCAAGCCCGCCAAGGTTGCGGCCTATCTGCCGTTTGATACCGAAGGCCCCAAGGATGGGGAACTTGTGTTCACATCCGGCAACCCCGGTTCCACCGAGCGCGAAGTGCCACTGGCAGATCTGGAATTTTCCAGAAACGTGACAGTGCCTTTTGTTATTGACAATTACTCCGCACTGGATGGCGCTTTGTGGCAATACAGCCGCGAAAGTGTTGCGCACCATCAGGAAGCGCAGGAACGTATTTTCGGGATTGAAAACAGCCTGAAAGTGTATCGTGGCCGCGTGCCGGTGCTGGCCGACCCCAAACTGCTGGACGTCAAAGCCAAAAGCGAAGCCAGTTTGCGTGACTGGATCAACGCGGATGAGGGGCGCAAGAAAACCTATGGGGACCCATGGGCCAAAAACGCACAGGCTCTGGCCGTCAAACAGCAGATTTTCAAGCCGTATATTATGCTGGAGGGCTCCTTCGGCCTTCAGGGAGATCTGTTCTCCTACGCCAAGCTGCTGGTGCGTGGCGCATATGAACGCCAGAAGCCCGATGCCGAGCGCCTGACCGCGTTCCATGATGGCCGTCTGCCTGCGCTGGAAGCAGAACTGGGGTCCATTGCTCCGGTCTATCCTGACCTTGAAAAAACGGAGCTTGCATTCTCGCTCACCAAACTGCGGCAGGTGCTGGGCGCGGATGATGAAAGCGTCAAACAGGTGCTGGGCAAGGCGGCTCCGGATGATCTGGCGGTCTCTCTGGTCAATGGCAGCAAGCTGGCAGACCCCAAAGTACGTCTGGCGCTTTGGAAAGGAGGCGCAAAAGCCATTGAAGCCTCTCAGGACCCCATGATCGTGCTGGCGCGCAAGATCGAGCCGCAGGCCCGTGCGCTGCGCAAGCGCATGGATGACGAGGTGGCAGCGCCATCCCGTCAGGCAACGGAAGCCATGGCCAAAGCCCGTTTTGCACGTGATGGTGTTTCTTCTTACCCGGATGCCACCTTTACGCAGCGTCTGTCCTTTGGGCAGGTCAAGGGCTGGGATGAAAATGGCAAACAGGTGGCACCATTCACCACCTTCGCGGGCCTGTATGACCGTGCCACCGGGTCTGATCCGTTCAAGCTGAGCAAGCCGTGGCTGGACGCCAAGGGACGGGTGAACCTGAACACACCGTTCGATTTTGTCTCCACCAACGATATTATTGGCGGGAACTCAGGCTCTCCGGTGATTGATGCGCAGGGTCATGCCGTTGGCTTGATCTTTGATGGCAACATTCACTCGCTGGGCGGGGATTTCTATTATGATGAAAGCACCAACCGCGCCGTGGCCGTGGATAGCGCCGCCATTCTGGAATCTCTGAAGTCTGTTTATAAAAATCAGGCGCTGGCTGATGAACTGGTCAAAGGGCATCTGTAAGGCATTACGCGCTTTGGTGTGATACCGGGGATGACTGGCAGGCTCGCAGGGGAAACTCTGCGAGCCTGTTTTTTTGAAAACCGGAAGGTGACATAAAACAGTAACATCTCCGGTGCTTTTCCTGTCCAAACGCCTTGCAGTATGCTTTCCTCGGACAAAAGAAATGGGCTGATGCAGAGTTCTGTAACAGCAACAAGACGCGATAGCAGTAAGGAGACCGGTTCGTGACGGCACAGGGGAAGCAGGGAACAAAATCCACCGGTGCCACGCGGCCCGCCCGCAGGCGGCGTACTACAAAAAGCACACCGCGGGCTGTGCGTGCACCGCGCAAGAAAGCATCTACCCCGCCCATTACTCTGGAAACGCCGCAACGCTTTATCAACCGGGAGCTTTCCTGGCTGGATTTCAATGAGCGTGTGGTGGAAGAAGCGGATAACGCCCGCAATCCCTTGCTGGAACGCCTGCGGTTCCTGTCTATCAGCGCCAGCAATCTGGATGAATTCTATTCCGTGCGCGTGGCCGGTCTGGTCGGTCAGGTGCGTGAAGGGCTTGTTGCACTTTCCCCGGACGGCCTGACACCCGTTGAGCAGCTTGAAGCTGTGCGGGAACGCTGTGCCGCCCTGCTGCGAGAACAGCAGCGTATCTGGACAGAACTGCGTGGCCTGCTGAATGAAGCCGGCGTCGTGCTGTGTGAGCCGGATGATTTGTCCGCCGCAGACCGTTCATGGCTTGAAACCTGCTTTATGGACCGTGTTTTCCCGGTTCTGACTCCTCTGGCTGTGGACCCCGCGCACCCGTTACCCTTTATTCCCAATATGGGGCTGGCACTGGGCCTGCGTCTGCTTTCAGCAGAAAATGGTGCGTTCGCCATGAACGCTCTTATTCTGCTGCCCGCCCAGATTGAACGCTTCATCCGTCTGCCAACGGACCCTACCGAAGCTCCGGGCAATCGTGTTGTGCGGTTTATCCGCCTGGAAGACCTGATCACCCTGAGCATGGACAAGCTGTTCCCCGGTCTGGTGGTGGGAGAGAGCGGTATGCTGCGCGTGGTGCGTGATACGGACGTTGAGTTTGAAGATGAGGCCGAAGACCTTGTCCGCTCATATGAAAGTGCGCTCAAGCGGCGCCGTCGCGGCGTGGTCATTCATCTGGACATGGAAAAACGGGTGCCAGCAGAACTGGCGGAGGCCATAGCTTCTGGCCTTGACCTGCCATCCGAGGAAATAGCCGTCCATTCCGGCATGATCGGCGTGGTGGATCTGAAGCAGATGATTGTGGATGATCGCCCCGATCTGCTGTTTACCCCCTACACACCGCGCTTTCCTGAACGAATCCTTGATTTTAACGGCGATTGCTTTGCCGCCATCCGCGCCAAGGATCTGCTGGTGCATCATCCGTTCGAGAGCTTTGACGTGGTGGTGCAGTTTCTGCGTCAAGCAGCACTTGATCCGAACGTGATTGCCATCAAGCAGACCTTGTATCGGACCTCGCGCGACTCTCCCATTGTCAAAGCGCTGATCGAGGCCGCCGAGGCCGGAAAATCTGTTACGGCCATGGTGGAACTGCGGGCGCGCTTTGATGAGGAAGCCAATATCCGGCTGGCCCGTGCGCTGGAAGCCGCCGGAGTGCAGGTTGTGTTCGGGTTTGCGGACCTGAAAACCCATGCCAAGCTCAGTCTTGTTGTGCGCAGGGAAGGCGGACAGGTTCGGTCTTACGCGCATTTTGGCACAGGCAATTATCATCCCATTACCGCCAAAATTTATACTGATCTGTCGTTCTTTACCTGCAAGCCGGAACTGGCACGGGATTCAGCACGCCTGTTCAACTATGTCACCGGCTATGCTCTGCCTGCGGAAATGGAAGCAATTTCCTTTTCCCCCATCACTATCCGCCGTACGTTGGTGGAGCTGATTGAGGAAGAAATTGCCCATGTCAAAGCGGGCAGGCCCGGCACCATCTGGCTGAAAATGAATTCGCTGGTGGACCCTGTGCTGATTGATCACCTTTACCGGGCTTCTTGCGCCGGGGTGAAAATTGTCGGGGTTATCCGTGGTATCTGCTGCCTGCGGCCGGGCGTGCCCGGCCTTTCAGAAAACATTCGTATCAAATCCATTGTCGGGCGTTTTCTGGAGCATTCCCGTATTTTCGCCTTTGGTAACGGCCACCGCCTGCCATCGCGTTACGCCAAGGTCTATCTGTCCTCAGCCGACTGGATGACACGTAACATGGATTGGCGTGTGGAAAGCATGGTGCCGATCACCAATGCCACGGTGCATGCACAGGTGCTGGGGCAGATCATGGTTTCCAACCTCAAAGACAATCTTCAGTCCTGGATTCTGGAACAGAATGGGGTATGGCGCAGGCTGACACCTGGTGCGCGCCCGTTCTCCGCGCATGAATGGTTCATGACGCATCCTTCCCTTTCGGGCCGGGGGTCTGCGGCGCATGAAGCACCCATCCGTACACCGGCGTCTCTACCGTCTTCCAAGGATCTGATGTTTGATGAATGATCAAGCTGACACAGCCAGCGTGACCGGGGTTTTCCCGGCGCGCGTTGCAGAGTAATAACGCCAGTATGCAAACTGATACGCCGCGCCGTTCGGCCGTTGTCGATCTTGGGTCCAATTCGGTGCGCCTCGTTGTGTTCGAGGGCGTTTCCCGTAATCCTGTTCCTATTTTCAATGAAAAAGCGGTACTGCGCCTGGGGCGTGGTCTTACCGCCACCGGCCGCCTGAATGAGGAAGGCGTGAGCATGGCCATGGAGGTGCTCAACCGCTTCCATGCCATTGCTCGTGCCATGAATGCGGACCCGTTTGAAATTCTGGCAACAGCCGCCGTGCGGGATGCGGCCAACGGCCCTGACTTTGTGGCGGCCCTGCGCGCCAACATGCCCGATGTGCCAATCCGCATTTTATCGGGTGAGGAAGAGGCCGATCATTCCGCCATTGGTGTGATGTGCGGTATCCCCGGTGCCAGCGGTCTGGTGGCTGACGTCGGTGGTGGGTCGCTTGAACTCATCCGTATCACTAGCGATGGGCGGCATGATGCCAATACCCTGCCGCTTGGTGTCATCCGGTTGAGTGATCGTTCCAAGGGCGATCTCAACACCGCAAAGGCGTTGGCGGATGCGGATATCGGGGCCGTTAACTGGCTGCCAAAGGTCAAGGGTGGCACTTTGTATCTGGTAGGCGGGGCGTTTCGTGCTCTGGCGCGGTTGCATATTGCCCGCATGAATTATCCGCTGAACATTGTCCATTATTACACTCTGGCGCAGGAAGAAGCGCGGGAGATGACGGGCTGGCTGCTGCATGCGCCCCGCCGCAGTCTGGAACGTTTGCCGGGCGCGCCCAAAAAGCGGCTGGATGATATTCCTTTTGCTGCCACAGTGCTGCGTCGCTTGCTGCGTAAGGTTCAGCCTGACCGGGTTGTATTCTGCGTGGATGGCCTGCGTGAAGGCTGGTACATGCTGAACGTGGCACCGGATTGCCTGCCGCAGGACCCCCTGGCCGTTGTGGCACAGGATATGTGCGCCCGATTGGGCCGGAGCGCCAAACTGCCTGATGTGCTGATGCGGTGGACAAACGCTCTGTTTGTAGAAGAAAACCAGCGACAGACCCATTTGCGCCGCATTGTGTGCTGGCTGTCTGATGTGGGAAGCCATGACCATCCGGAATATCGGTCCGAACAAACCTACTGGCGCATTCTTCGCCTGCAGGGTGTGGGCTTTGATCATGAAGCCCGCGCATGGCTTTCTCTGGCGTTGGCTATCCGGTATGCGGCTGATCTGAACGCTGAATTTCTTTCCACGTCCCGCGCGTTGCTGGATGAAAAACAGTGGAAGAAAGCTGTCATTCTTGGGTTGGCGCTGCGGCTGGCCTATTCTGTTTCCGGTGGAACGGCAGCCCTGCTTGAAGGCACAGCCCTGACATGGGAGCGCAAGGAACTGGTTCTGCGCCTTGGTGCGTCCTGTGTTGCCGTGCGCGGGGAGAGTGTGGGGCGGGGCCTGAGCCGTCTGGGGCAGGCGCTGGATGCGCCCACCCGTCTGGAAACCGAACCAGACGACGCGTGAAGCAACTGCTGTTGTGGGGCATTCGAACATGGCCCGAACGCCCCTGAGGCCTTTGTGAGGCTCTGGTTGTCTGTAAGAACGTCACTTTGCCTTTTCAGGATGTAGAGCGCCGAGCGGGTGCGGTGCCAGCTTCCTGCTTTGCAAAATGGTTCACGCTATTGGGCTGGGAAGTAGAAAGCGCAGACAAGCAATGCGTGAAACGGGACAGCCACCGCTTTAGGGTGGACAAGTCTGTCAGTTCTGGGCACCCTGCACACCTTGCGCCTGCTCCGGCATCTGTCTGATTTTCAGGCAGGAATTGGGTCAACACCCTGCGGGAAAAGGGGATCAGTGGCCAGTAAGTCAGTGGAAAATGTCACGTGTCTTCTGATGAGATAGTCGATCCGACCCTCCAGCACGATGTTTCCGTGCGCCGTGTACTGCTGCATCTGGTCCTGCCTTTGTTGGCGCTTGTTCTGGGTATTGTGGCCGTTATTGTGATTGGTGTGCATTCCTACCGCACCACGCGCGCCGGGGTAGAATCCCTCACACACGAACTGCTGGGCGCCGTACAGCATTACATTGCCCAGGAAGTTTCTGATTACATCATGCCCGCGTCTGCCGGGAACGTTATTGCCAGTGGCATGATAGAGCATGTGCCGCCAGCGGTGCAGGATAAGGTTTTCTACTCCTACGGCGGAGCCATGTTGCGCAGTGTGCCGCAGCTTCAGTCCTTCTATCTGGCAGATGATGCCGGTCGTTTTGTTCTGATCACCCGCCATGGCAAGGATGGGAAGGAGCAGGAGCGTACCACTCTGCAGGTAAAGGGTGGCAGAAAGGTTTTTCACCACGACTATTATACAATTGAGGGTGTAAAGACGGGTGAGGCCGATGATGATGCCAAGGATTATGATCCCCGCACACGCCCATGGTATCAGAACACGGCAGGCAGTAACGAGATAAAGTGGACGCAGCCTTATCTCTTCCCCACAGATAAGCAGTTTGTCATGACCAGCTCCCTGCGCTTTAAGGGGCAGGATGGTCATACGCTGGTGTTTGCCACCAATATTTCCTTGAACGAGCTCAGTACGTTTCTTGACCACATCAAGGTGGGTAAAAGCGGCAACGCCATTGTTCTGGACAGTAAAGGCCGTGTCATGGCCGGGCGGAACCTGATGCAGCTTGCCGAGGCCGCAGGGTGGGACCCCAACAAGATGGTGCTGGACCCCAAAACGCATCCGGTATTTGCGCGCGGATATGACCATTATCGGGTGCGCGGATTTGGACCACGCAGCTTTAGCCTGAACAAGAAGCGTTACGTCACCATTGCCGCACCGCTTCCCGGCTCATCCGAAGGCTGGATTCTGTTACTGTCCGCCCCCGAAAGCGATTTTGCCAGCTTTGCCAAGCAGAGCAGCCAGCAGAGCCTTCAGTTTGCAGCTGTCATTATTGCATTCTCTCTGGTGCTGGCCGGGCTGCTTATCCGTCAGGTGCGTCGGTCTGAACGTAATGCGCGGCTGCTGGCACGCCAAAATGCCCAGATCACGCATGAAACGGGAGCCGTGCAGCAGGTGGCGGCCACCCCCCGACTGTTTGACCCGACCAATGATTCTCTCGTGCTCACGGAGCAGCTTGCCCATGTCACCAATGCACACCGGGCCAGTATCTGGCGGTTCCTGCATGATGGCTCGGCGATGGTCTGTAATGATTCCTATGATCAGAGGCAGGATGCTCATTCCGGCGGTTTTGAAATGTCGCGTTCTGAACTGGATGCGTTCTTCAAGGCAGTGGAAGAAGGTGAGGCCTTTATCGTGCCAGACGCCGCAGTGGATGAGCGTACCTCTCAGTTTGAACGGCTGGTGATGCGTGAGGCCGGTACGCACATGCTCGCGGTTTATCCCATCCATGGGGCAGGCAGCGTCATGGGGGCTGTGGTGCTGGAAGATGCAAATATGGCCCCGCATCTGGTCTATTTTGTTGATCTTGTAACCGCCATTGCAGGCATGCGCCTTGCGGCTGCACAGCAAAATGCGCCTGATGCAGAGCATGGCACACAGAGCAATGCGGATCACGCCGCGCTCGCGGTGCAGCAGGCGGCTGATCTGCCCGCCACTCAGTTTGACAACATGCTCATGCGTGCGCCGGAAGTTGCGGCAGTTACAGCGTCTGGTATTTATCCGGCTGTGGCGGTTCTGGTCATCACCTTTTCTGATCCGGTTGTGGATGGAGAGGCTGAAACAGAAGCGCTGCTCAAGCTGACTAACCAGCTTGCGTCTGATGTGCAGCGTATTGCGCAGGAAAGAAAGCTGTTTGCGGTGGAAGTGGCCGGGCATCGCCTGATCTGCATGGCGGGCTGCGCGGCAGAGGAAGATCCCACAGCCATCATTCGCATGGCGGATGCGGCGTTGACCATGCGTGAAACCCTGATGGCGGCCCTTGCCGCGGCTGATCTTGAACCTGTGTTTACCATGGGGCTGGATTACGGAGCAGCCTTTGGCGGCCCCGTTGGGGCAGACCCGCAGGTGTTCAACCTGTGGGGGCAAACCGTTTCTCTGGCCGAACTGATGGCGCAGGGTGCGGCGGATGCCGGCACCATTCAGGTTACGGAACGGGTGTATGCCGTGCTGCGTGACCGCTATCTGTTCCGTAGCCGAGGGGCATTCTTTGCGCCGCACCTTGGCTTGGGGCAGGCCTATGTTCTCGCGGCACGCCGATGAGCGAGGATAACCTTACTCCACGGGAGGGCGGGGGAGACCGTGACCCCATTCTGGAAGCGGATGCCCTTCCGCATCGTGGCCGCAAACCGTTTGTGCTGCATGAATGGCTGAGGGAAAAACTGGCCTTGATAGGCCGTATGACCCGTCATCAGGCCCGATTTTTCCTCATCATGCTGGGGGCGTCCTGGGGCGTTATTTATGAAAGTTTTCGCTCTCATTCCTGGCGCAGAACCGTGCGCTATGAATTTGGCGTCACCCTTAACAGCGTTGTAGGTGGCGGCCTTATTGCCACCCTGTTTTCCGGTACGCTCACGGGTGTGGCCGCGGTTTCTCAAACCATTTACTGGCTGGGTCTTGCTGGCCTTGCCAAAATGACCGGCTCCATTCTGATCAACGTGGTGATCCGGGAAATCGCGCCCATTCTTGTGGGTATTCTGCTGCTGGGGCGGAATGGCATGCTGTCCGTAACAGAGCTGGGGCTGCTGACCACCGGCGGGCAGGTCCGCTCCATGCAGGCACAGGGGCTTGATCCGTTCCTGCTGCTGGTTATGCCCCGTACCCTGGCCTTCACCCTGGGCGGGTTTACACTAGGCATACTGTTCTCTTTCGCAGCATTGCTGACAGGCTACGTTATCAGCCGGATTTCCGGGGTGATAACCAATCCGGTCTGGACCTTCTTTTATGATGTGGTGGTGGCCATGTCCCCGGCGGATTACCTGATCATTCCGCTCAAGTTCATTACGGTAGGATTTGTGGTGGGGCTGGGCGGCTGTCTGACAGGTCTGACCGCCACCAACGAGGATAACCTGCGCACTCTTCTGCCGCGCGGCTTTTCCCGTGGATTGCTGATTGTCATGGCTGTCAGCGTTCTGTTCAGTCTGGACCTGTAGGCATGGATATACGGACCGTTGGCCCCCTGCTGGAATTGAACAAGGCGGTGCCCTCCTTTGAGGAAAGCGGCCTGCCTCCCGTGCCGTTCAGTATGCGTGTCATGCCGGGGGAGTGCGTGGTGGTTGAGGCGCGTGATCCTGAAAACGCAACCCAGTTTGCAGATATGTGTTCCGGCCTGGTACCGCTTGATGAAGGCTCCGTAAAATTTATGGGGCTGGACTGGACAGAACTGCATGACAGGGAAGTGAATGCCCTGCGTGGGCGGATTGGCCGCATAACCCACAGGGCAAGCTGGCCCACGTTTTTAGGCACACATCTGGCTATTACGTTGCAGCAGTTGCATCATACCAACCGCCCCATGGATGAGGTGGTGGCAGAGGCTGCGCGCCTGAGCGAGCAGTTTGGGCTGCCGGGGTTGCCTGTTTTGCGGCCCGGTCTGTTATCCTCGGCAGATCTCCTGCGGGCGGGGTGTGTCAGGGCTTTTATGGGACGCCCCCGTTTGCTGCTTCTGGAAGACCCGCTGGAAGCAAGTCCCGTTGAACTTGAACGCGCGTTTCTGAGCGCGTTGACAGATGCGCGGGACAAGGGGGCAGGTGTTATCTGGCTGGTGCGCAATAATGCCATATGGCAGGGCTACCAGCAGGGTGTAACCAGTATGTGGCGTCTTGCCGATGACGGGCTTGTAGCAGTACGGACGGGGTAATGTTCCAGATCCGCTTACGACAGAAAATAAAACCGCTGATCTCTCTCCGTTATGCGGATGAGTGGGTGGGCTTCCTCGTGCTTCTCAGCGTGGTGCTGTTTGCCGGTGCCGTGGTGGAGGCCGGGGTGTTGCGAGACTGGCTGACACCTCCTGCCACGCTGCGAGTGACCTTGCCTGCCGGTGGGGTGGGGGGGCTGACAGTTGGGGGCGATGTGCAGCTTCTGGGTGCGCATGCTGGCACCATCCGTTCCGTCAAACTGAATCCCTCGGGCGATATGTACGCCATTGTTGATCTGGACCCACAGGCCAAACCGTTCATTCGGAGGGATAGCACGGCTGTTATCCGCAAACAGTTTATTGTGACAGGGGCCGCCTATCTGGAACTGAACAAAGGCCATGGCGACCCGATGGACTGGAGCTACGCGGTTATCAGCGCCACGCCAGCACCAAACCCCGCAGACATGATCACTGCCACCCTGAACGATATTCAGGCCCAGATCATGCCCGCTATTGCCAGTGCCCGGCATATGATGGTGCAGCTTGATGCCACCATTACGGATATGCATGCAGGCAAAGGTACCGTTGGGCAGTTGATGACCAATGATGAACTGATCCGTCAGGCGCAGGCGGCTGCCGTCTCGCTCA
>NZ_LHZQ01000204.1 GCF_001580915.1 Acetobacter tropicalis
CATTAAAACCCGCCCGTTGAGGCGGGTTTTTTGTTGTCTGAAACGCGGCGCAGGAAACACATAGGAAACAAACGAAAAGGAATTCAGGCGCAATTTTGTCGGTGTTCACGTTCGCGTGAGTTCCGGAGCCAACCTAGAATTGGCACGAGAAGCCACTTACGAAGCGGGTCAACCGGTGAGTGAATGGCGAATACGTCTTACCCGGGGAGCCCAGATCATAGCTTCTCGGTGCACACCGGGTGCTGCGAGTGTTTTGCCGGCAGTGTCTCCAGTGATTAGACCGCTATCAAGCTCTTCACAGAGAGCGTTGAGCGGCCATTCCACCATCCCGCCGTATTTTCCCACGTATAAACATAGTATCTCTGGTCCTGAGCCTGCGGCATAAATATGTAGCCGCAGAACATTTCTGACCCCCCTTCAGGATCCCGATGACATGATTCTGGGTATTTTTTAATGTCAGTTTTCAGGGCACAGACTTCACTTCAATCCAAAGTCCAGTTCATGGGAAGACATAGAATACCTTAAGTTTTACAGCTTCAAATCGTTATACATTTATGTGCTGCGCTCATGATTATATGCATTAAATTAGGGCTAATTTTCTATTTTGAAAAATAATAACATAAGAGTTCACGCCGTTGAATGGATTGAAAACAAAACTCTGGATTGGTGAATTACGTCACCATTCATAATGATTTTGTACAAAATCAATAATGGGAGGTTTACATGGAGTTGAACATCAACGGTATTCAGCACCATGTGGATGTCGAACCTGATACTCCCTTGCTCTGGGCTCTGCGCGACGATCTTGCGATGACGGGTACCAAGTATGGCTGTGGGCTGGCGCAGTGCGGGGCCTGCACTGTGCTGGTTGACGGCCAGGCCGTGCGGTCCTGCGTGACACCTGTTGAAAAAGTGGCAGGAGCGTCGATCACGACCATCGAGGCGATCGAGCAGGATGATCTTGGCAAGCGTGTGGTTGCTGCATGGGTGAAACATCAGGTGCCGCAGTGTGGTTATTGCCAGTCCGGTCAGGTCATGGCCGCGACCTCACTGCTCAGGCAGGTTCCCCACCCCACGGATGCCGACATCGACGCAGCGATGGTCAATCTCTGCCGCTGCGGAACCTATAACGCCATTCGTGCCGCCATTCATGATCTGGCATCCGGTTCAACGGACGGGGGAGCATAAGAATGGTGAACGGTCTTTTTGATGATGCTTCTCTGATGCAGCAGGGACCGGTCAATCTGTCCAGACGGCGCTTTATGCTGACATCGGCAGGCGCATTCGTGTTGGGTTTCGGTCTGCCGGCCCGACAGGCGCGCGCCCAGGCCGCGCAGGGACCAAAATATCGCGGAACACAGGTCCCCGCATTCCTGGAAATCCGTCCGGATAATACCGTGCGCCTGCAAAGCCCCTTCATTGAAGGCGGGCAGGGAACGTTCACTGCCATGGCGCAGATCGTCGGCGAGGAACTGGACGCGGACCCTTCGACTTTCCTTGTTGAAAATGCCCCGGCAGGTGATGAATACGCTGTGATGGACAGCGGTATGCGCATCACGGGCGGGAGCATGTCGGTGCGGAACGGGTATCCGGCCATGCGGCGTCTCGGTGCGCTCGGACGTGAGATGCTGCTTCAGGCCGGGGCGCAGCATCTGGGTGTTCCCGTGTCAGAGCTGACCACTCAGCCGGGACAGGTCGTTCATGTCGCATCGGGCCGAACGGTCAAGTATGGAGAACTGGCGCATGTGGCCATGGATCTCCCGGTGCCTGATCCGGCCAGCGTAAAGCTGAGAGATCCGTCGCAGTTCCGCTGGATCGGCAAGTCGGTCAAGCGGCTGGATATTTACGAGAAATCGACAGGCAAGGTCGACTACGCAATTGATGTGCGGGTTGATGGCATGCTGCACGCAGCGGTCCAGCATGCGCCGCGTCTTGGCATGACGGTCGGCTCCATCCGCAACGAAGAACAGGTGCGCCAGATGAAGGGTGTTCACTCCGTTCATCGTCTGCCGGGGGCGGTGGCGGTCGTGGCTGAGCGGTGGTGGCACGCCAGACGCGGGGTTGAAGCTCTGCTGGTGAACTGGGTCGAGGCTGAACCGGGGGTAGCCTCAGACATTCGTGTGATGCCAGCGGATTTTTCGACGGAAGAGTTCAGGAAACACCTTGCGACAGTATCCGGGAAAGAAGAGAACGCGGAGACCAAAGGCGATGTGACGCGCGGATTGAAAAACGCCCATACAGTCGTCGAGGCAACGTATTTCAGCCAGTATGTGAACCATGGGCAGCTTGAGCCTCCTTCCGCGCTGGCACGGTATAACCCCGATGGAACACTCGATGTCTGGCTCCCCAATCAGGCGCCCGACATGTTCCGTGCTGATATGGCCAGGCGCACCGGGATGGACGCGGAAAAGATCACGATCCACTCACCACTTCTGGGCGGGTTTTTCGGACGTCATTTCCTTTACGACCATGGTAGCCCCTATCCGCAGGCCATTGCGCTCGCCAAAGCGACGGGTCGGCCCATCAAGCTGATCTGGACCCGTGAGGAAGAGTTCCTGCGCGATGCCCTGCGCCCCATGGCGGCCGTGCGGTTCCGCGCGGGGCTTGATACAACTGGTTGTCCTGTTGCGCTTGACGTCGTCAGCGCTACGGAAGGAGCAACGGAGGGTCTCGGAACGAAGCGCGGAAAAGACCTTGACCCGACAGCCCTCGAAGGACTGACCAACAAGGCCTACGATATTCCCGACCGTCGGATCGCCCAGTTGTTCGTCAGAAATCCGGCGACGCTGGGATACTGGCGTTCCGTCGGGAATTCCATGAATGATTTTCTCTATGAAACATTTCTGGACGAACTTGCGGACAAGGGACGTCAGGACCCCTACGAGCTTCGGCTGCACCTGCTCAGAGACAACAGGCGTCTGACGACTTTGCTCAAGGCGGTCGCAGATCTGTCCGGTGGCTGGAAGCGTGGCCCGTTTACGGCGGCGGATGGTTCACGCCGCGCGCGCGGGATTGGCATGGCGTCCCCTTTCGGGTCTGAAGCTGCGGCGATTGCGGAAGTATCGCTCGAAAACGGGCGTGTCAGGGTGCACGAGGTCTGGGAAGCCATCGACCCTGGAAAGGTCGTAAACCCCGCGATTGTGGAAGCGCAGGTCAATGGAGCCATAGCTCTCGGACTGTCTCAGGTGCTTCTTGAAGAGACTGTTTACGAGAACGGCATGCCGCGCGCGCGGAACTATGATGGCTACCCAATTCTCGCTTTGAATCAGATGCCTCGCGTGCATGTGAAGATTGTCGAGAGTGGCGAGAAGATGGGTGGCGTCGGGGAGCCTCCGCTGCCTGCCATTCCGCCCGCGGTAGTCAACGCGGTTTCGACCCTGACCGGGCGGCGTATCCGAAGCATGCCGCTGTCACGTCATGACTTTGCAAGCTGAGACTTTGATTGTCGTCGGGCACGTCACGCGTGCAGCAGAAAGAGTGCGGAACTGAACATGACCAACCGCCTGAAGAAAATTTTCACAGTCGTGATCCCTGCGTCGGCTGTTCTGGCTGCGGGAACGGCATGGTTCGTGACCCGTTTCCCTGCGTCGTCCTTTGAGAAAACCGGTTCTCAGGGGGAGCCGTCGGCGCAGCTCGTGGCGCGAGGGGAGTATGTCTCCCGCCTGACGGATTGCGTGGCCTGTCACAGTGTGCCGGGTGGGGCAGCCTATACCGGGGGCCTGAAGATGGTGACGCCGATGGGCGCAATCTTTGCAACCAACATCACGCCTGATCGAGAGAGGGGGATCGGTGCCTATACGCTGGCAGATTTCGACAGGGCGCTTCGTTCCGGTGTGGCAAAGGATGGGCACCGTCTTTATCCGGCCATGCCCTATCCGTCCTATGCCAAGCTTTCTGACGATGATGTCAAAGCGCTTTATGCCTATTTCATGAAGGGCGTCCCGGCCGTTCATCTGGAAAACCGGAAAAGCACGATCCCCTGGCCGCTGAACATGCGCTGGCCTCTGGCTTTCTGGAATGTGGTTTTTGCCCCGTCAGACGTTTATCGCCCGGACACGTCGAAAGATGCCCAATGGAACCGGGGGGCCTATCTTGTTGAAGGGGCGGGGCACTGCGGGGCCTGTCATACGCCGCGAAGTCTGGCCTTCAACGAAAAGGGGACAGACAGCCGGAGTGCGGCCTTTGTCTCCGGCGCTCTGATCGATGGCTGGTTTGCGCCCAGCCTGCGCAACGATGCCAACACGGGTCTGGGCCGGTGGAGCGAGGACGATGTCTTCCGTTTTCTCAAGACCGGCCGGAACGACCATGCTGTTGTGTTCGGCTCCATGACAGAGGCTTTCAACAACTCGACGCAGTTTTTCTCGGATGATGATCTGCGGGCTGTGGCACACTATCTCAAATCCCTGCCTGGCGACGGGCAACGTGACGGAACGCCGTGGCAGTATGAGCCGACACAGACCAAGGCACTCCAACCTGCCGGACGGCAGGGCATCCCCGGTGCGCAGACCTACATGGCGAAATGCAGCTTCTGTCATGGGGCGGATGGGCGCGGGCAGGGGCAGTGGGTTCCGCCGCTGGCAGGAGCTGCTTCGTCTCTGGTGCCGGACAGTTCCTCTTCCATCAACGTCACACTCAACGGGTCTGGCCGTGTCGTCGCGGCCGGTGTGCCGGATTCCTACCGAATGCCGTCATATCGCGAGCAGCTCTCCGACGGGGAAATCGCAGATGTGCTGACTTTTATCCGATCCTCGTGGGGAAACCGGCAGTCTCCCGTGATGAAGCCGGATGTGAAAAAACTCAGGGAGCAGACCGTTCCTGCCAGCAGCAGTCCGGTTATTTTGAAAACTCGTTGAATTTCTCGGGGATTGAAAAAAACGAGTGTTACGATGCCCGAGTGCAGGTGCCGAATGCGTGATGAAGGATGCCGACATGACACGAATTAATGCCAGTCTTTCCGGAGAGTTCCGGCTAGGCGGAGAAATTTCCGTTCATCGTCTCGGGTTTGGTGCAATGCGCCTTACCGGACCGGGTGTGTGGGGAGAGCCTGAAGATCGGGAAGAGGCTCTGCGCGTCTTGCGCCGCCTACCGGAAATCGGTGTCAATTTCATCGACACCGCGGACAGCTATGGCCCGTTCGTCAGCGAGGATCTGATTGCTGAGGCTATGGCGCCTTACAGGGGCCTGACCATCGCGACGAAAGGCGGTCTGGTTCGTCCTGGCCGGACGGAAGGACAATGGCCGCAGGTCGGGGATCCCAACTATCTCGGGCAGGCTGTTCGTCTGAGCCTTCGGCGGCTGAAGGTTGAACGGATCGATCTCTGGCAGCTTCACAGGATCGATCCCAAACTTCCCGCAGAGGGGCAGTTTGAGACCATTCGCTCCTTTATCGATCAGGGCTTCATCCGATATGCCGGGTTGAGGCAGGTGTCGGTCGCGGAGATTGAGGCTGCCAGAAAGATATTCCCGGTCGCTACTGTTCAGAACCGGTACAATCTGACCGACCGTGCGGATGAAGATGTGCTGGAATACTGTGAAGCCAATGGCATCGGTTTTATGCCCTGGTTTCCTCTGGCGGCAGGCGAACTGGCAAAGCCGGGCGGGATTGTCGATAGCATTGCCAGAACACATGGTGCGACACCGGGTCAGATCGCATTGGCATGGCTCCTCAGGCGTAGTCCCGTGATGTTGCCCATTCCGGGAACCAGCCGTGTCAGCCATCTGGAAGAGAACGTTGCTGCGGCTGCGATCACGCTTTCGGATGAAGAATTCGACCAGCTCGATGCCGCGTCGAGAAGTCTATAAAAGGGTATCGCCCCCTGACACGGGCAAGCGTGCTGGTGTCAGGGGGAAGTGGCAGTCGGAAGAGGGCGGTTATTACCAGGCGTAAGCTTCGGGCGCTTCACCGCCGGGGCCGGGCCAGATTTCATCCAGACGCTTCAATGTGTCCGGAGAGAGACTAACGTCCAGTGCTTTAAGACTGCTTGCCAACTGCTCCTGCGTGCGGGGGCCGACGATTGGGGCGGTCACGACAGGGTTGTGGAGCAGCCAGGCCAGTGCGACGTCAGCGGGCTGTTCGCCAAGTTCCGCGCAGAGGGATTCATAGGCTTCAAGCTGTGGTCGGCATTTCTCGATTTCCTTGATTTTGCTGGCTCTGCGCGTCCCGCTTTCTTTGCCCAGAACGCCACCGAGAAGACCGCCGCCAAGCGGGCTCCACGGGATGATGCCGAGACCATGGTGCCGACAGGAGGGAATGACCTCAAGTTCGATCATGCGGGCGGTCAGATTATACAGACTCTGCTCCGAGACCAGACCCATGAAGTTCCGGGCCTTGGCCGCGGCCTGTGCGGTGGCAATGTGCCAGCCGCCGAAATTGCTGCTGCCGACGTAAAGTACTTTGCCCTGCTGAACGAGCAGTTCCATTGCCTGCCAGATTTCTTCCCAAGGCGTCCGGTGATCGATGTGGTGCATCTGATACAGATCGATATGATCTGTCTTGAGGCGTCGCAGGCTGTCCTCACAGGCCTTTCTGATGTGATAGGCTGACAGATATTTGTCGTTCGGACCCAGACCCATCGGCTGGTACACCTTGGTGGACAGGACGATCTGGTTCCGGCGACTTGTATCTTTTGAGAGCCAGTTGCCGATGATCTCTTCGGATGTGCCAAAACCCTGTGCCATGTCCGGTGTTTGTGGCCCACCGTAAACGTCGGCCGTGTCGAAGAAATTGATGCCTGAGTCCAGCGCAGCATCCATGATGGTGAAACTTGTCGGCTCATCCGTAACCATACCGAAATTCATGGTGCCCAGACAGAACTTACTGACTTTCAGACCTGTCCGACCAAGATATGTATAATGCATGGTCAATCCTTCCGTGTTTGATCGCGCCCCGTTAGGGCTGTAAGTTCTTTTCTTTTTTCGAATGACAGGAGCCTGAAGCGACCTTTCAGGTCACTATTTGGGCCACCCATTATCCGTTGAAACAGCTCTGTCTATCGATCAGCTTTTGATAAAGGCGCTAATGAGGGAAAAGATAGCCTTTTTCCCAGGCAGGGATTAGCCCTTTCATTATAGACATGGTCATGAGGTATTTTCATGAGTGTGAGTAAACTGTGTATGGATTGAAGCATCCTTACAACAGGGCCATTTTTACTCAATTACATTAGTGGGGCATCGGATCTTCTTGACTGATACCGGGCAATTTTTCAGCCAAAGTATCGACAATTACACGCAGGCGTTTGGGTAATGTTGGCGTTTCTGGCCAGACAGCGAACGTGTCAACAGCAGTAGAGGGAAATCCGTCCAGGAGAGAGAGAGAAGGCGACCTTCATTCAGATGAGGTCTGATAAGCCAGTCAGGCAACCACGCAATCCCTAGTCCTGCAACGGCAGCATCGACAATCGCCTCGAGATTGTCGAACTGAAGACGCCACTTTAATTTACAGTTCTGTAAATTGCCGTCCAGATCCCTTAACTGCCACGGGAAAAGCCTGTTTGAACGCCAGTAAACCAGGGCATCGTGTATCTCAAGATCATGAATTGTTTGAGGTTTGGCACGTTCGGAAAAATATGATGGTGCAGCACAAACAATTTTATTCTGACTGCATATTTTTCGAATGCGCAATCCGCTTCCATCTGCGATCGGACCTTGGCGGATTGCCAGATCAAAACCTTCTCCTATCACGTCCACAAGGAGATCGCTGAAGCGCAGATCAAGATCAAGATTGGGATATTGGCGAGCCAGTTCCAAAAGAATCGGTGTGACACAATGACGACCAAACAAGATTGGCATCGACATGCGAACCTTGCCAGCAACGTCGGTACGACCCGCGTGGAGCTGTTCTTCTCCCGAGCGTAATTCCTTAAGGGCGCGTCGACATTTATCGTAATAGATCTGCCCTTCTTCGGTCAGGGTGAGAACGCGCGTTGTCCGGTTGAAGAGCCTGGCGTCAAGCCGTTCCTCCAGTCGTGCCACGGCCTTTCCCACAGCAGAACGCGACAGACCGAGACGCTCTGCCGCGCGGGAGAAACCGCCTGCCTCAACGGCTTCGACAAAGACGGATATATTTTCAAGGCGGTGGTGCATGGTGCCCTTATTGTAGAATTATACGCTCATATTATGGGAATGGATTTCGCCACACGCTCATATAATTCTACATTATAAACTTACCGAGGCCCAGCGTGGAGTTGGTCGGAAGAGTGTCGCTCTTTGCCCGCCCTCTGCGGCAAAAACATAGTGCAGGATTATCTATCATGCTGATTTCTATCGTATATCACAGTGGTTACGGCCATACCGCGAGGCAGGCAGAAGCGGTTGCGGAAGGCGCGCGTCGCGTGGCGGGAGCCGATGTGAAGCTGATTTCGATCGGTGACGGGGAGATTCCCTGGGACACGCTGGAAGCCAGTGATGCGATCATTTTCGGTTCGCCGACCTATAACGGGCTGATCAGCGCGAAATTCAAGGAATTCATGGAAGCCTCGACCAAGACGGCATGGTTCGAGCAGAAATGGCTTAACAAGATTGCGGCGGGGTTCACCAACTCTGGTGCACAGCACGGCGACAAGCTCAACTCGCTGGTGTCCATCGCGCTCTTTGCTGCCCAGCACGGCATGACGTGGGTTAATCTCGGCCTGATGTCGGGCAACAGCAGCAGCACCGGCAGTGTGAACGATCTGAACCGCATCGGAAGCTGGCTGGGCGCCATGGCGCAGTCCAACAATGATCAGGCCCCGGATGTGACGCCGATCAAGAGCGATCTCGACACGGCGGCCCATCTTGGGCAGCGCGTGGCGGAAATCACCCAGCGCTTTGTCTCGGGTTCAACACAGAGCAAGTAATTTTTGGAACGCTCGGCTCTGCCGCGTATGCGGCAGCGGAAGAGCATTGTCTCTTTCGCTTCGAGCGGTGCCGTGGAGGAAGCAAGACGATGTCCAATACTCCGTCTCTGACGCTGGAAGATGTGCGCGGTGTGGCTCCTGCTCTGGCGCATTATACGGAAACCGCAATCATTCGGGATCTGTGGGCGCGCTCCGGTCTTTCCGCACGTGACCGAAGTCTGGTGACCGTCTCCGCTCTTGTGGCTGGGGAGCGGACAATCGGGTTCTCGCATTATTTCACCAAGGCGCTCGACAGTGGTGTGACACCTGGTGAACTGTCTGAACTCATCACGCATGTCGCTTTTTATGCGGGGTGGTCAACGGCGTTTAATGCGGTTGTTTCCCTGAAAGGGGTTTTCGCGCAACGCGGTGTGTCAGCGGATCAGTTGCCACCCGTGAGTCCGGATCTGTTGTCGGTTGATGAGGCGCTTCCGGGGGATGCGGCCCGAGTTGCCCTGCTTCATGAGCGTTTCGGGACGGTTGCGCCGGGCCTTGTCGAGATTACGAACGATCTGCTGTATGGAGACGTGTGGTTGCGTCCTGGCCTGACGCCAAGAGACCGAAATCTCGTGACTGTCAGTGCCATGATTGGCTCCGGGCAGAATGAGTTTCTGGCGATGTATCTTGGAAAAGCCGTGAAGATGGGCGTGACGCGGGACGAACTTTCCGAACTTGTCACGCATCTTTCGTTCTATATTGGCTGGCCGCGGGCGATTTCCTCGGCCCGTGTCCTCGCCGAGTTTATCAGGACACAAAGCATCCAGGGGCCATTAACCACTACGTGATGGCCCTTCGTTCAGGAAAAACCAGAGTGTGACGACATCCCCCAACGCCCGACTGGATCATGACTTTCCCGGTGGTCGAATGCGGATTGGCGCTCTGCTCCCGCTGACGACGACAGCTTTTCTGATGATTGTGACCGAGACCATGCCGGCGGGTGTCCTGCCGGCCATGGCGCAGGATCTTGATGTCGCGCCCTCTGCGATTGGTCTGCTTGTCTCTGTTTATGCACTGGCTTCCGCGGCGGCTGCCATTCCAGTCGTGGCGCTGACCAGAGGCCTTCCACGTAGACCTCTCCTGATTGGCCTGCTTTTCTGTTTTGCGCTGGCGAACAGCGTGACGGCGCTGTCAGGGTCTTATGCTCTTACAGTGGCAGCAAGGATCATTGCTGGTCTTGCGGCGGGCGTTGCATGGCCTGTCGTGATCGGGTTCGCAGTCAGGATCAGCGACGGCAGGAATGTCGGGCGGGCCGTTGCAATGACGCTTGTGGGGAGCACGGTTGCTATGGTCGCGGGCTTGCCTCTCGGGACCATGATGGGGGGAGTGTTGGGCTGGCGTGTCAGTTACGCGTTGCTGTCGGCTGTGGCGCTCGGCATTGTCGCATGGGTGCTGGTTATTCTTCCGTCTGTTTCCAGTCAGGAGGAAGAGCAGGCGTCTTCCATAAAACATGTCGCACGTATTCCGGGAATGCGGCCGGTGTTGCTGGTGACGCTGTTGGGCATCATCGCGCATTATGCTCTTTACACCTATATCGCACCTTTTGCCGGAATGCTGAGTTTGACGCATGGAACGACCGAGGCCTTGCTGCTTTTCGGGAGTGGCGCCCTGATAGGCGTTACGACGGTAGGCCGGCTGACTGACGAATCTCCGTTTGGTGTCGCGGTTACGGCGCCTGCACTGACGGTGGTGTCGCTTCTGGTCCTGTTTTTGGTCCGTTCTCCGGCAATCGAAGTTGTGATGATTTTCTTGTGGGGATGCTCATTCGGCGGACTGCCAACGATCCTGCAATCGGCAACAGCCCGGATTGCCGGACGTGCCCATGCGGAACTGGCGACAGCGATGCTGACGACAGTTTACAACACTGGAATTTTCAGCGGAGGCGCGCTTGGAGGTCTGGTTTTTGACCGCCTCGGGGCTGCTCGTATCCCGTTGCTTTCCGTGAGTTTTATCGCTGCGGCGTTGATGATTATTCTCGTGAACGCACGGGTATTTTCAAACCGGAAAAACGAAGCGGAAATGTCAGGCTCGTAAAAGGAGCGAGCCTGACACTATGCCTGCCTGTTACCAGGGCTGGTTTACAGGACCGACCGTAAATTCATTGACAGTGGTGTCTTCCGGTAGGTCGATGGCAAACGCAACGACTTCGGCAACGCGATCGGGCGAGATGCCATACGTCTTGTAAAGACCCTGCATCTGTTCCTGCACGGCACTGTCCGTGATGGAATCAAGCAACTCGGTGTTGATCGCAGCGGGGTAGAGCGTTGCGGTACGGATGTTGCTGTTCGCGGATGCGGACTCCATACGCAGCACTTCCATGAAATTGCGCACGAACCATTTCGTGCCGCCATAGACAGCGCATCCCGGATAGGCCTTGATGCCGGCAACGGATGACGTCGCAATGATCTGTCCGGATTTCTGCTCCAGAAAAGACGGCATGACGGCTGCCACGCCGTTCAGGACGCCCTTGATGTTGACGTCGACCATCCTGTTCCAGTCATCGGTTTTGAGTGCTGAAACCGGAGAATTGGGCATGAGGCCCGCGTTCAGGAAGATGACATCCACACGGCCGAACGTATCCTTGGCGAATTGTACAATGCGTTCGTTATCAGATGGCTTCGTGACGTCCAGAACCTGATAGGCAGCCTGACCGCCGGCTTTTTCAATGTCGGTCACGATCTGTTTTAGCAGGCTTTCCCGGCGCGCACCGAGGACAACTTTTGCCCCTTTTGCGGCCAGTAGCTTTGCCGCGGCTTCGCCGATCCCCGAGGATGCGCCCGTGATGAGGACGACTTTATCTTTAATCATTTATGGTAATCCTAAGCAGTTTAAGTGTTGCCACGCAGCAATCGACAGAGTGTTCAGAGACTACGATTTTTAGTCTGTCTGAAGCCTTGTGCATGGGAAAAAATCTCTAGAGCGTCAGTTCGAAACTGGCGTCGATAAGATTTTCGATGAGAGCATCAGAAACGCTGCCATCCAGCAGGATACTGATCCAGTGCGCCTTGTTCATATGGTAGGCCGGAACAATTCCTTCTGTCGTAAGATAATCCTGTATATGTTCTGGACGGCATTTGACGTCGAGAATATCGATATTCCCGCCTTCACTCAGATTGAGTGTCTGACGGGGCACATTCATGATAAGTCCAAACCACGTCTCGCGATCTTCGTGCCGGAGGGCGATATAGTCGGGAAAGTAATGAAAAGGATGGTCTGGGATCGTATCGTATTTTCTTTTGACGTAGGATAAAATAAACTGTTTCTGGTTCATATGGTGATTCCTCGAACAATTCTTAATACATTAATAGCAGTATGTATTTTGCTTAAAGAGCTTCCACCTGCATTTTTAGGCGACCGGTGAGAGCAAGCCCCTCAAGGTTGTCTTCAATCTGGCCGAGCTTGATGAGGCCAGATGAATATTCAAAGTTACGATAAAAGATGGCGATATTCCCCCAAGGAGCATAATAGGCAATGTCGCCTGCGGAAGGAGCATATCCTTTGGGTGCTTTGTCGCTCGACAAATGCCGGGGAAGGTCACAGATCTTCTCAGTCGCATTGTAATCTTCAAGCATCAAGGTCATTGGCAAAAGAGAGAGAAAATCTCTCCCGGAAGGAGTGTCTTCCAACGAAGCAAAGATCACTTGTTCTCCAAGTGTCAGACGTATTTTCATATTCACCTGTCTCCCGTCTGGAGATGAAACCTTTGCGAAAACCGTAACGTGGGTGACACATTCAGACCGACTTACGCAGTAGACGGGCTCACCGAGCTTTGTAGAAACAAAATACGCTGTGATCTTGCCGCTGAGAATCACTCATCTGGTACACCTGACTCAACCATTATAGCGATGTAAAAAGCTTGGGTTTAGAGGCGATATTTAGAATATAGAGATGAGTATATTTCATGAATGCTGCTGGGCGGGATCTTGGTCTAATTCATGAAATCTGCTCATTTTGATCATGATATTATACGGTCTAGTTCTGGCACGTCATCTGGTTTATTCAGCACATTCTTGATGAGTTTTTTATTGTGATTAAAATTATTTATTATCTTTAGTCACAATATACTTAAAAATACTGATGAATTCAGAAAAATGGCCCTTATATTTCGGAAGGGGCCGCTCAGTTGAGGTATAATGAAAGAAGTATCTGAAATATCACCTGATGTGGAAGTGGAGCCAGAAGCGAGATCTGGCTCGTGGAGTGGCGTGCTTGCCATGTCTCTCGGTGCATTCGCTCTTATTGCATCCGAATTTATGCCCGTCAGTCTCTTGACCCCGATTGCGGCTGATTTACAGATCAGTGAAGGGCAGGCCGGGCAGGCCATTTCAGTTTCTGGTGCTTTTGCCGTATTGACGAGCCTGTTCATATCTTCCCTGCCCAGAGGGCTCGATCGCAAATGGCTCCTGTTGGGGCTAATTGGTGTGATGATTGTTTCCGGGAGCGTTGTGTCCGTCGCACCAAATTATCTCATTTTCATGCTCGGCCGCGCTTTGATCGGGGTGGTCATTGGCGGCTTTTGGTCGATGTCGGCTGCTACAGTCATGCGGTTGGTCGAAGAACATCATGTTCCACGGGCTCTGGCCATTCTGAACGGCGGAAATGCCCTGGCAACCGTTATCGCCGCTCCTGCAGGCAGTTTTCTTGGCGGTCTGATCGGTTGGCGTGGAGCATTTTTTTGTGTTGTTCCAGTTGCTGTTATTGTCTTCCTTTGGCAACTGGTAAGTCTGCCGTCCATGACGTCTGGCAAGACCCATGCGTCACCAAACGTTTTCAGGTTGCTCAAAAAGCCTCTGGTCGCCGTTGGGATGGCGGGAGCAGGCCTTTTCTTTATGGGGCAATTTAGCCTGTTTACTTATGTAAGACCATTTCTTGAAATTGTTGCTCACGTCAACGTCTCCACTCTGTCGTTTATTTTGTTGCTGATAGGGGTCTCCGGTCTTGTTGGAACCTTGCTGATTGGCGGGTTGTTGAAGAACAGCGTTTATCCGGTTCTTATTATCATTCCATTTATTATGGCATTACTGGCTGTCGGGCTTCTTTGCTTGGGTAAATCGATCGTGATGTCTGCCGTCATTCTTACCATCTGGGGGCTGTTTGCGACATCTGCTCCTGTTGGCTGGTGGACCTGGCTGGCGAGAACGCTTCCCAATGATGCGGAAGCAGGAGGTGGGCTTATGGTTGCGGTCGTACAATTGGCTATTACCATGGGAGCAACCTGCGGGGGAATTCTCTTCGATAGCAGCGGATATCGTGCGACCTTTGGTGTGAGCGCACTCATTCTCACAGCAGCGTCATTCAGCGCGTTAATGGCAAACCGCATCTACAAACGCGGAGTATAGTGCGTGTCGCCATATTAAAGTAAAATCTAACGTAATATTTGAACGTTAATTTTAATATCTCCCCCATTTTTAATCTTGAAAATGGGGGGCTTGTTGAAATTCAAGGGGTGCTTTTATGAAGGCGCATTTCGTCAATAAAAAGAGAAAGTGGAGCAACATTTTCATGGTGTCTTGGGAAGCAGAGATGATACCCGGACCAGTAAGGGCACCAGTCTTCTAAAACCTGCAGAAGGCGTCCTTCCTGAATGTATTTTCGTGCTACCATTTCAGGCATATGAGCCAAACCTAAGCCTTCCAGGCAGGCATCTCGAATGGGAAAGATGCTATTAAAAATTAAAGATCCTTCTACCTTCACGGTTATGTCTTTCCCCTTTTTCTCGAACTCCCAGGCGTAAATGCGACCATGCGTTGGAAGCCGTAAGGTCAGACAATTATGATTTAATAAATCCTTTGGGTGTTTCGGTTTGGAGTTTTTTGAAAAATATTCAGGTGATCCAGCTACAACAAAACGAATATCTGGCGTGATAGGAACAGATGTCATCTCTTTTGTAATATTTTCACCAAGTCGAATTGCTCCATCAAAATCTTCAGAAAAAATATCAATAAGTTTAAGATCTGCTACAAACTCCACATTGATTTTGGGGTATTTTTGGACGAATTCTTTTATCTTAGGCAGGACAACGTAAGCCAGAGCATCATCAGGCATTGTAATTCGAAGATTTCCAGATTCCTGATTTCTTAATTCTCCTAATGATGTCAGTTGATTTTCTATTTGATCTAAATGTGGTGCAATGCCGCTGATCAGTTGCTGTCCAGCAGTTGTGGGCGTAACGCTTCTTGTCGTGCGGGTCAGCAATCTCAAGTCAAGGCGCTCTTCCAAAAGACGAATGGTATGGCTGAGTGCCGATTGTGATACGCCTAATTTCGCGGCAGCTTTTGTAAAACTTTTTGCCCGTGCAACAGCGACCAGAGCGGTCAAATCATTCAAGTTTTCGCGTGCCATGTAGTCGTCCCGATCCGCCGTATTTTAGTTAAGAAATAGGTGCATTATATGCGAAGGAATCCCTGATGTAATGAACTCAATGATCAGGAGAGAACGACCGCGCCGCGACCCTTCTTGGAAAGACAGTCTGAAGGATTGACCAATGGGCAATCGGTTCGGGACAAGCATCCGCATCCGATACATTTATCAAGATGATTACGGAGTTTTGTCAGTCCTGCAATACGCCCATCTAGCATTACAGACCATTTCCGTACCATTTGATCAATATCTTTGGCGGAAATTTTGTCAGTGAGCGGAAACGCAGCCAATATGGCTGTAATATCCGCTAAAGAGATACCCAGGGATTGCGCGGCTTTAATCAGCGCAATTCGCCGCAGCATATCCCGCGCGTAGCGCCTTTGGTTGCCTTGTGTTCTGATTGAAGAAATTAGATTTTTACTTTCGTAAAAATGTAAAGCCGACACGGCAACGCCACTACGACGCGAGACTTCCCCGACCGTTAGAAAATTCGCAGATGATTTTTGTCCTGTCATTTTAGCTCTTGACCTCAAGTTAGCTTGAGGTTTTATACGGGTTGTCAGCCTGATTCCGCAAGGCTCTCGCTCATTTATGATCGGGTCCGTTTCTTCAGGATATGCCGCAAATTTGGTGCTCATATCCGATTACGTTCTGAAAGACTGACAATGTTTCAATCAAGCAATCAGAAAAAGATAGCCTTGGTGAGTGGTGCAAATAGGGGCATCGGTTTTGCAATTGCCAAAGGTCTGGCGCAGCAAGATGTAACGGTTCTTTTAGGGAGCCGGAATCTGGAAAAGGGGGACGAGGTTAGTGCCGCCTTAAGGCAGGAGAGGCTGGATGTCCGTGCTGTCCAGCTTGATACGACAGACGATGCAAGCGTGTGGAAAGCCTGTGGCCTTATCCAGCGTGACTATGGACGCTTGGATATTCTGGTCAACAATGCTGGCATAGGTTTAGATTTTGCCCAGGATCTGACGCTTGTTGAGCGTATGGAACAGACTTTGACCCTCAATGTCGTCGGCACGCTTCGCTTGATGGATGCCTGTATTCCGCTCCTCGAAGAGGCGCCCTTTGCGACCATCGTGAATGTCTCCTCGGAACTGGGTTCGTTTGGTCTTCGGAGTGATAAGGCATGGCAGTATTCAGCCTTTGTTCTGCCGACCTATCAGGCGTCAAAGGCGGCTGTAAATTCACTCACACTAACTTATGCGACACTGTTGTCCAAGAAGGACATCAAGGTGAATGCCGTCTGTCCAGGATATACAGCAACGGATGCAACGAAAGACGCTGTGGTTGCTCCAACGCGCAAACCTGAACAAGCCGCTGGTATCGCCATCAAACTGGCATTGATCGGGAAAGATGGGCCAACCGGAACGTTCCAGAATGAAGGCGGTCATCTCCCTTGGTAATTTCAGGACGGTCGGGATAGTTTTTTGAATCTCATGAGGTGCCTCGATAAGGTGTTCCTCATGAGATCATTTGGCTGGTTGTGCGTGATAGTGAGATCATTGATGAATTTGTCTCATAATCATGTTCGGAAAAAACCGACTAGTCTCAATATGGAGCTTATGAATATTCTGCTCATCTAATCGTTCCATAAATGTGCAGTGTACATTCCAAGATGATTGACTGTCTCGATGTCAAAATCATCGTGGTCGCGTGCGCTCCCGGTTGAAAGCAGGATTTTCAGAAGATATGGGCATTGTTGGTCTCGCTCTCCGAAAGCCCTATACTTTTATCGTCGGCGCAGCGCTGATCCTGCTGCTTGGCATTTCCGCCATTTTCAGAACGCCAACTGACATTTTCCCCAATATCGATATCCCGGTCGTGACCGTCGTCTGGTATTATGATGGCCTATCTGCACCGGAAACCGAAAAACGCATTAGTACCTATACAGAATTTTCTCACAGCTTTTTCGTCAATAATCTGCGGACGATAGAAAGCCAGACCACACCCGGTCTTGTGCTTCAGAAGCTGTATTTCCAGCCGGGGGTGGATATCGGGGTTGCTCTCGGGCAGACCGTTGCCGCCACGCAATCCATCCGTGCCCAGCTGCCACCGGGCGTCCAGCCACCCATTATCATGCAGTACAGCGCCTCCAGCGTGGCTGTGCTCCAGCTTTCCCTGTCATCAGACAAACTGACAGAAAGCGAACTGTACGATTATGGCGTGTATCGTCTCCGGCAGCAGATGGCGCCTGTCCCCGGCACACTTCTGCCGCCACCGCATGGTGGCAAGATCCGCCAGATCATGGTCGATATTGACCCGACCAAGTTGCAGGCGATGAAAATCAGCCCGCTGGATGTGTCCAATGCCATCAACGCCCAGAACCTGACACTTCCGGGCGGCACGGTGAAATTCGGACCGTCCCAATACAACATCCAGATGAACGGCATCCCGTATTTTTCAAAGCAGCTCAACAACATTCCACTGCGCAAGGACCCGAACACCGGCGCTATCATCCGCATCCGTGATGTGGCTCAGGTCCGTGATGGCTGGGAGGTGCAGCATAACGTGGTGCGCCGCGAAGGGCAGCGTTCGGTTCTTCTGCGGATCATGAAAGCCGGGAATGCGTCCACGCTGGCGGTTGTGAACGCCATGCGGGACACGGTTCTGCCCATCTCACGCGCCGCAGCACCTCCGGGCATGAAGATTGACGAACTGTTCGATCAGTCCCTGTTTGTGAAAGCCGCCATCAAAGGCGTGGCGTCTGAAGCCGTGATTGCCGGTTTGCTGACTGCCGCCATGATCCTCGCCTTTCTGGCAAGCTGGCGTTCCACGTTGATTGTGGCAGTCTCCATCCCACTCGCGATCCTGTCGTCGATAGCCATTCTCTCTGCTACGGGAGAAACCCTTAATCTCATGACATTGGGTGGCCTCGCACTGGCCGTGGGCATTCTGGTCGATGATGCCACGGTCACGATCGAGAACATCCACCGTTTGCATCATGACAGTGCAGACTTACGCAAGGCCGTTCTGGATGGCGCAGCAGGTATTGCCCTGCCGACACTGGTGTCCACGCTGGCGATTTCCTGCGTGTTCGTGTCTGTGGAATTCCTGACCGGACCATCACGCTTCCTGTTCACACCTATGGCGCTGGCCGTTGTGTATGCGATGCTGGCCTCCTACGTCATTAGTCGGACTCTGGTACCGATTTTTGCGGCTCTTCTGCTGCGTTCCGAAGAGCAGGCCAAAAAGCGCCGTGAAGAGGCTGGGAAGCCCCCCACGATTTTTGAACGGTTCGGCGCGAAATTTGATGCCCGGTTTGAGCGTCTGCGAAATGGTTATGAAAAGACGCTGTCCGGCCTTCTTCATAGCTCATGGAAAGTTCCGGCTCTGGGCGGCATCTTTGTTCTGGGCGCGGTGCTTCTTGCAACGCAGGTGGGACAAGACTTCTTCCCGGTTATTGATGCTGGCGAGTTCAAGCTGCATGTCCGTGCGCCTGCGGGTACGCGAATTGAGACGACCGAACGGATTTTCGATCAGGTGGAAGATACCATTCGCGAAGTTGTTCCCAAGGATGAGCGCGAGCTTGTGCTCGATGATATCGGCATCCCGTTTCGCTATTCCATGCCCTTTGATGATGGCTCGACCATCGGCCCGAATGATGGGCAGATCATGGTGGCATTGAAGGAAAAGCACCGTCCGACAGCGCAGTATATCAGCCGTCTGCGCACGGTTCTGGCCAAGCGCTTCCCTGATGTCGTCTTCTATTTCCAGCCCGCCGACATGGTGACGCAGATCCTGAATTTTGGTCTGACATCCCAGATTGATGTGCGGATTACGGGGTATGATCAGGCGAATAACCGCGCGGTTATGGGCAAGATCATGGAGGACATGCGCCATGTGCGCGGTCTGGTGGATGTGCACCTGCATCAGCAGCTTGCAGCACCAGCCCTGAACGTATCGATCGACCGTGAACGGGCACAGGACCTCAATCTCGTTCTGAATGATGTCGCCCGTAGTGTCATGGTTTCGCAGGCCTCCTCCAACACTGTCACACCGAACTTCTGGCCTGATCCGCAGATGGGAACGCTTTACCCGGTTGCCGTGCAGACGCCGCAATATCAGGTCAACACCGTTGATGATCTGGGCAAGCTGGTGGTGGCAGGGAATGCATCGCAGGCGGCCGCGATCCCGACCCTTTTGCGGAATGTGGCGACCATTGAACGCACGGTAGCGCCTGACGTGATTTCACACAGCAATATCCAGCCGGTTCTGGATATCGACGCCAGCGCGGAAAATCGCGACCTCGGGAGTATTGCGCGGGATATCGGGCGAATTGTCGCCCGCCACAAAGGCGACCTGAAACCCGGCAACAACATCGAAGTGGCAGGGCAGATTGACAGCATGAACACCTCGTTCACGCGCCTTGAAATCGGCCTGCTGGTGGCGGCCGTTGCGGTCTATCTGTTGATGGTCGTGAACTTCCAGTCCTTCATGGACCCGCTGGTTGTCATACTGGGTCTGCCCGGCGCCATGTGCGGCATTGTGCTCATGCTTTTCGTCACGGGAACGACCTTCTCCGTACCTTCACTCATGGGCGCGATCATGAGCGTGGGTGTGGCGAGCGCCAATTCCATCCTGCTTGTCACCTTCGCCAAGGAAAGCCGCGCCCATGGCATGACCGCCATGGAAGCCGCAATGGAAGCCGGACGTGAGCGCCTGAGGCCAATTTTGATGACGTCGCTTGCGATGGTGATCGGCATGCTGCCGATGTCGCTGGGCCTCGGAGACGGCGGCGAGCAGAACGCGCCTCTGGGCCGTGCCGTAATCGGTGGGCTGATGATTGGCACCTGCACCACGCTTTTTGTCGTCCCCTGGCTCTACAGCCGCCTGCGCCGTCGTGAATCCCGCCTACTTGAGGAATATGAGAATGTCGTCTGATCCTGTCATGTCCCATTCTGGCCACGAACGCAGGCGGCTTTCCACTGGTCTTGTTGCCGGACTGGGTGTTATCGTTGCAGTTGGTTATGGCGTTTATACCCATGTCGAACGCGCACACGCGGTCACGGCGACGGCCAGAGAACGGGACCAGCAGGTTCCGGATGTGCGGACCATGATCGCGCGTGCTTCGACACAACCTTTATCACTGGACCTGCCGGGCGAAACCGTGGGGATTGAGACAACACCCATCGGCGCACGCGCATCAGGCTATATCGACAAGCGGCTTGTCGATATCGGAACCCCAGTGCAGGCGGGACAGGTTCTGGCTATTATCCGAGCGCCGGAACTTGATCACCGCGTAGAGCAGGCGCAGGCGACACTGGCGCAGGCTCGTGCCAATCTAGCTCTGGCGCAGATTACCGCGAGGCGGTCCGGCGGACTTGTCGGTGGCGGGGCTGTCAGCAAGCAGAATTTTGATGTGGACCGCCTGACACAAAATGCCCGACAGGCCGAACAGAAAGCCGCTGATGCCGTGCTGGCTGAAACAGCGCAACGTCGGGCCTATACGACGGTAACCGCCCCTTATGACGGCGTTGTCACCGTCAGGAATGTGGAGGCCGGGGATCTGGTCAGCGCTGATAATGCCACGTCACGTCCCCTGTTTGTGGTCACCCGCACCGACCGGTTACGCGTGCGTGTCCACGTTCCCCAGGATGCTGCTCTGACAGTCAAAGTGGGTGAGCCGGCCTCGATCGTAGTGCCGGAACGACCTGGTCAGACTTTCAAAGGCACAGTGACGCGAACAGGGCACGCGCTGGAACAGGGAAGCCGTATGCTGCCCGTCGAGATCGAAATTGATAACCACGATAATCGCCTGACAGCAGGGCTTTATGCGGAAATCCATTTTGATCTGCCACGGGCGGCGTCTGTCATCATGGTGCCCTCAGAAGCCCTCAATTATGAGGCTGATGGTCTGTCTGTTGAAACTGTCACGGCTGACAATAAAATCGCGGTTCACAAGGTCAAAATCGGCCGGGATTATGGAGATCATCTGGAAATTCTGGACGGGTTGCCCGATGGCAGTCAGCTTGTGGTGCATCCCCCGTCCGCTTTGCATGAAGGCAGTGTTGTCGCGCCGCAACTCGACAAGAGCCTGAAGGTGATCTGAGCGTGAGGGCTTCATTCCTTCTTCACGGGATCGCGCTGACGGCTTTGCTCGGTGGTTGCACCATGATCCCGCATTATCACAGACCGGCTGCACCGGTGCCCACGGCATGGCCGTCCCGCGGCGAACGCCCTACGCAGGCTAAGGATGATACGGCGCTCATGCAGGACTGGCGCGATTTCTACCGCGATCCTGTCATGCAGAACCTCATCGCCACGGCTCTGGAGAACAACCGGGATCTGCGGATTGCGCAACAGCAGATGCTGGCTGCCAGTTCGCAATTCGACATTGAGAATGCAGCCCTGTTCCCGACTTTGAACGGAATGGCGGGTGCCAATATCCAGAAAATGAACTCTCATATCTGGAGCCTCTCCCGCACGGACGAACCGATCTACATGCGGCAGTATGCAGTTGGTTTCGGCGTTTCCGCCTACGAGGTGGATCTTTGGGGCCGCATACGAAGTGCCTCAAGAGCTTCTTTTGACCGTTATATGGCTAGCGCGCTGAACCAGCAGGCCATGAGGCTGAGTATTATTTCCAGTGTTGCGACGGCTATGCTGAACTGGGTGGCCAATACTCAGGCGCTGACCTTGACGCAGGCCGTTCTTGCCAACAGACAGCGTACCTACGATCTGGTTAGGCAGACGGCGGACGTGGGCACCGGAACGCAACTCGATGTTGCGGAGGCTGAATCTACTCTGCATGATGTGGAAACGAATGTTGAAATCTACACCCGTCAGAAAGCCGAAGCGTTTAACCAGTTGACCCTGCTTGTCGGGATGCCGTTGTCCGAGGCGATTATGCAGTCACTCAACATGAAAGCATCTCTTGAAGCGGTCAGTGCTTTTCCCGAGGTTCCCGAAGGTCTGCCTTCGGAGATGATCGCGCGTCGACCAGATATTCGCGCAGCAGAAGCGGATCTGCGCGCCGCTAACGATGATATTGGTGCGGCCCGGGCCGAATTCTTCCCTAAAATCCAGATCACTGCCGCCAATGGCACGGCAAGCAACAACATTACCCGCCTCTTCCAAAGCGGCATGGGCGCATGGAATGTGGCGCCTCAAATCACATTACCTTTGTTTGATGCGGGCCGCCTGACCGCCCAGCTCAAGCAGGCCCATAGCCGCAAAAGCGAGGAAGTGGCGCGATACGAAAAAACAGTTCAGCAGGGATTCCGGGAAGTTGCGGATGCTCTGATCGGACGTGAAACATATGAGCGACAGACGAGCGCGCAGCAGAAAGCCGTTGCAGCCAATCAGCGGCAATATGCTCTGGCGTTGCAGCGCTATATGGCGGGGTATGATCCGTATCTGGAGACTCTCGTGGCACAGCGGGCACTTTATACAGCGCAATTGAGCGCGATTACGACGCAGCTTCAGACGCTCTCTAACAGTGTCACCTTATACAAGGTGCTGGGGGGAGGTTGGAATGATACCCCACCCAAGCGTAAGTCATCTTTCAAGGAACATATTTTGTAAAAATTCGAGAGCAATACTGTTCCGCATAGCGATACTATTACGAAAAATCCTTTCGTATGAGTGAGCATCTTTCTCGCAACGGTCGAGGCTGGAGGTTTCGCCCCAGCCGCTGAATGTTTGGGACTCTCGCGCTCCGCCGTGGCGAAAATAATTGGTCGCATTGAGCATCTACTGGGCGTAAAATTGTTCAATCGAACGGCCCATCGCAACAGTTTGACGGAAGAGAGGCATTTACTACGAACGGTGTGTTCGTGCCCTTGAAGAACTTCGAGCTGGTGAATCTATGCTGGAGTTCGGAGGCTTTAATGTCAAATGTAGATTGAAAGTTCCAATGTCGGCGTCGTTCGGTAGGCATTGTGTGGCGCCATTACTGCTCGATTTGGCAGAGAAATATCAAAACCTGAATTTGGATCTTCGTTTCTCCGATACATACCATGATTTTGTTGCCCAACGATATGACCTGGCTATTCATAGCGGCTCAGTTTAGGAGGCCGATAATTTTCTAAATGTACGTAAATTTTCTGCTCATAGATAGGTACTATGCTGCGCGCCTTCTTACGTTGTTCGATGTCGTCAACTTCATGATATTGAAGACACTCAACACCATGAGGCTTTGGTTTATGTAAGAAATGAACAGCCTGATTTATGGAAATGTCGTGACGCTCTACAACCGTTGGAAGCGTTGGGGCGACATGGGCATTTTCATGCGGATGATGGATGGCCTGTCTGCCGCGAAGGCTGAGCCTCAGACTATTATGATTGATGCGACCTATCTCAGGGCACACCGCACGGCTTCAAGCCTGCGGTTAAAAAAGGGGATCCAGGCCGCCTGATCGGACGCACTAAAGGGGGCATGAACACCAAGCTGCATGCGGTCACCGATCAGAACGGACGACCGCTGAGCTTCTTTATGACAGCCGGACAGATCAGTGATTACACCGGAGCCTCTGCTCTGCTGGACAGCCTTCCCATGCCACAGTGGTTGCTGGCGGATCGGGGTGATGATGCTGACTGGTTCCGGGATGCCCTGGAGGAAAAAGGGATCAGGCCCAGCATTCCGGGAAGAAGATCCCGCGGAAAACCAGTCAAACAGGACAAGCGAAAATACAAAAGACGCAACCGTATCGAAATCATGTTTGACCGCCTCAAGGACTGGCGTCGGGTCGCAACACGCTCTGATAGGTGCCCGACCGTCATCTTCTGGCTATGAGGCCTGAGCCTAAGGTAGTTCAGTCATTTTAATTATGAGAACATATTCTCTTTAATTACAAACATGATTTTTAATTAATATATATTATAATATTATTTGATTATGAAAAGGTTTTTGTTGATCCTCTACTTATAGCTAGATGACGGTTTCCAGTGATTCAGGAGTAAGGCATTGGTCACCACTGACACAGAGCTCATAGCCATCGCAGCGCCTGCGATAATGGGGTTGAGCAGACCGAATGCAGCGAGAGGGACCCCCAAGGTGTTATAGACAAAAGCGAAGAAAAGATTTTGCCTGACTTTGGCAAGTGTTGCCTGTGAGAGTGAGAGTGCATCCAGCACTCCAGCCAGATTATTTCTCATCAAGACAATGTCTGCTGTATCTCGTGCAATATCTGCTCCCGTTCCAATTGCAAAACTGACATCGGCGGCGGCAAGGGCAGGTGCATCATTGATGCCGTCTCCTACCATGCCGACACAGTGCCCGGATGCGTGAAATTTCTTTACAGCATCGGCTTTTCCCTCAGGCAGGACTGCAGCCATATAGTTCTCTATGCCGGCCTGCTGAGCGACCACCCGCGCTGTACGCTCATTATCACCTGTCAGCATAACAACTGTTATCCCAGCTTTTTTCAGGGCTTTAACGGTAGAAACGGCATCGGGACGAAGATGATCAGATAGAGCGATAAACCCGAGAAACTGCTCACCTTTTCCCACGCCAACAACAGTTTTTCCTTCCTCTTCCAGATTGGAGATAAGCGTATCATTTTCTATAAAACCATTCTTTTTCAGGAAATTTGGAGATCCAAGATAAGCGGAAAAACCATCCACCTGACCGATAACCCCCATGCCAGGAATGGCGTTTACACTCTTTGCAAGGGGAGCTTTTATTCCTTTTGAGTCCGCATATTCCACAATGGCACGAGCAAGAGGATGTTCAGAGCCTGCTTCTAGTGCAGACGCTACAGAAAGGAGGTCTTCCTGTCTGACGCCCGCTGCCGAAATGACATCACTGACTGTCGGTTTCCCTTGTGTCAGAGTTCCTGTCTTATCAACAATCAGAGTGGTCAGTTTTTGTGCCTGTTCAAGAGCATCTGCATTTCGGAAGAGAATGCCTGCCCGCGCTCCCAGTCCTGTACCTACCATAATGGCTGTGGGGGTTGCCAAGCCTAGGGAGCAGGGACACGCAATGACAAGAACAGATACAGTCGATATCAAACTCCATGTTATATTGCCTGTAATGCCCCACCCAATCAGAAACGTTATGGCTGCAATAACAATAATCGCAGGCACAAAAATTCCAGATACCTTGTCAGCCAGCCGTTGAACACTTGCTTTTGAGCCCTGCGCCTGCTCAACCATTTTGACTATATGCGCGAGCGCCGTATTGGTTCCAACCCCGGTAGTTTTCACGCGTAACATGCCGTTGGCGTTCATGGTTCCACCAAAAACCTGATCTGTTTTCTGCTTTAAAACAGGAACGCTCTCACCTGTCAGCATGGCTTCATTGACATCAGAAGCGCCTTCAAGAACTATTCCGTCAACAGGGACAGTTTCACCAGGCCGCACAATAAAAATATCGCCAATGGAGACATCCGCTACAGGACGATCAGATATACCTCCATTGCTTTCTATATGAGCAATCTGAGGTTGAAGTTGCAGCAGGCTTTCCAATCCTGCTCCTGTTTGACGTCTGGCGCGCATCTCCATTAACTTGCCAAGAGAAATCAGGGTGATGATGGAAACGCTGGTTTCAAAATAAAGGGGCAGGTCTAGTTTGAGTAATACGACAGCCAGGCTGAAAAAATAGGCGATGCTGGTTCCTAAAACGACCAGAACATCCATATTGGCCGCGCCACCACGGAGCGCGTTCCATGCCTGTCTGTAAAACCGTCCACCGCAGAAAAACTGTACTGGGGTCGCTAACACCAGTTGTAACCACCCCGGCATCATCCCAATGTGACTGAAAAACATTGTGATCATTTGAACAAAGAAGGGGATGGAAAAAGCTGCGGTCAAAAGGAAATGATTACGTTCCTTAAGCCATGCTTCTTCGCGCTGTGCACGCAGGCTTTCTGGCTTTTCTTCTTGGAAAGGAAAGGAGCCATAACCGGCTTTCTCAATGGCAGCCACAAAATTTTCTGGGGTGGCAACGCCTGGTACAAAGTGGATAAGGGCCTGCTCTGTTGCGAAGTTAACAGTTGCCTGTGTGGCGGGGAGTCTGTTGAGAATTTTTTCGATACGAGTGGCGCAGGCCGAGCAGGTCATGCCTGTTAGAGACAAGGTCAGGCTTTGTTGCTCGACTGTGAAGCCTGCCTTGCGGATAGCATCAATAATCGTGTTGAGGGGGGGGGCGGAGGCATCAAGCTGGAGCTGAACTTTTTCGGAGGCAAGATTGACGGTCGCCTCTACTCCTTTAAGGCGATTAAGAATTTTTTCGATACGGGCAGCGCAGGCGGCGCATGTCATGCCTCCAACGGAAAAACTGACGGCGTTTGACATGTTTATCGCTCCTCAAGAACGTCTTGCTTGATTATACCCCATACCGGTATTTTCAACATATCATAGTTGGTCTGTTTGGCGAGAGAAGAGTCTCCGCATCTTCCAACGTCTTATTCTTGAAGCAGAAGGGGGAGCGGACAGTTTCCTTCAGAAACATCTTGGCGGATGTGAAAAGGGTGTGAGGAGAATGGACATGCAGGCTCTAGTAACTCTATGAGGAGGTCTGAAAGGCAAATGATCTAAACTTCCGTTTTCTTGGATATCTGATCTATGCCGTAAATTAAGTGTGGGTGTGTATTAAGCACAGAGATATTCTGATAAATCAGATAGAGGAATCTGATACACATACCGGGCAACTGACGGGAAAACCATGAAAACGGCGCAGAAGGAATCTGCTTTTTCAGCAGCATGTGAAGCATGTGCTCCTCCAGAGAGCGTGGCAGATAAACGGGTGCAACAGCCTGGGAAAAAAGCCCTTATCAACCGTTTGCGCCGGATAGAGGGCCAGATTGGTGGCGTTCTGAGTATGGTAGAGGATGATCGCTACTGCGTGGACATCCTGATGCAGATATCCGCAGTGAAATCAGCTCTGGATGGTGTCGCAATTCAGATTTTATCGACCCATGCTAATGGGTGTGTGCGTAAGGCTGTGAAAGAAGATGATGGAGATGAAGCAATAGAAGAATTGCTTGGTGTTATTCGTAAAATGATACGGTAATACAAGAAGAACAGGTAGAAAAATCCTTCTTGATCGGTCACAGCAGGATCATAACTATTGAAATTGCTCGTGAGGTAAAAACTCGGATAGAAGTTTTTCGAACCCTCCAGAAACATTGTTCTCAAAAATTTGAGAACAATGCAGAATATGAAGAAAAGATGCTGAACTGCCTGTTTTTTTGCTTCAGCAGCCCGTTCTCTTGCTTCTCTTTGTTTTATCAGCAAAGCGCAGACCGATTATTTCTCAAACACTCAAACAAGAGTGTCTAACGATCCAAAGTTTCTGAAGGAGGAGAGAGGGGCTGCCCCATATCCATTTTCTGACATTCTTTTTCTTCTTGTTGCATTTTAGAAGGGAGAGTTTGTCCCTGCTTTCGCAACAAATCAATTTTATCACACAACGCCATCTGCTGATCCATGGTGAGGTGGGGCATATCAGTCGGAAGCGATGGTTTTTCCTGCGCACGATCCTGATTTGCCTTTGAGACAGGTAGAGTGTGAAGAGATCTTTGAGGATGTGGCTCTGCGTGAGCTACATTTATGAAAAAAGACGTAACAATAGATATGGAAAGAGAAAGCATAACACAAAATCCTGAGAAAAATGAGAGATTAGAACCAGCTGCGTATTCCAAAAGTAAACCTTAGGGAGCCGGTTTCTTCTCCGTGATCGTGGGCAATTCTTCGGGCCTGAGTGAGATAACCCGCATAGGTAAAGGCGATGTAAGGCGCAAATTTTCGCCAGAGTTCATAACGAAGTCTCAATCCTGTATCCACATCGGAAAGGCCAGCGCCAACGCGCCTGCCTGTGTCGGATTTGGTGTAGAGGTTCAGTTCTGCCTGAGGTTGTAAAATCAGACGGTTGGTTAATAGAAAATCGTAAGAGCCTTCAAAGCGGGCAGCAAAGCGTCCTCTATCACTGACATAAGCGGTAGCCTGCACTTCAAACTGATAAAGGGCTAAGCCTTGTATGCCCAATGCCCCCCATGTGCGTGTGGGGCCATCATCAATGTCTGCCCGAATGCCACCTTGAACATCAAAGTATGTTGAAATTGCCCGACTATATAAAAGTTCATGGTCTCCATCGTGCAGGCGTCCCCGTTCCAGGGTTCCTTCGGTTTTCAGCCAGAGCTTATTATAATCCGATCCATACCAGGCCTCACCATCCCAACGGAAATCCGTTCCCCGCGCAGCGTAGCGGCCTTCGAATTCGTCCAGAATGCCATGGAAATAACGGCCCTGATCCATAACAGGGGAGATGTGCCCAAGCGAAACCACGGGAATTTCAGAAGGCGCATCCGCTGCATGATACTCTTTTGGGGCTGCCCATGAACTGGTTGTGCCTGTCAGCATGCAGGCCGAAACAGTTGCAAGCCACAAAATCTGTTTCATTCCACAATCACCGTGCGAAACATGCCTAGATCCATATGCAGCATAAGGTGGCAGTGATACGCCCATGTGCCTGCCACATCAGCCGTAACCAGATAGCTCAGGCGGGAACCCGGTTGCGCGATAATGGTGTGCTTGTAAGGGCGGAACACGCCTTGTCCGTTTTCCAGTTCGCTCCACAACCCATGGAGGTGAATGGGGTGCTCCATCATGGTATCGTTAATCAGGGTGAAGCGGACACGCTCACCTTTTTTGAGGCGGATAGGCCCGGATTCTGAATATTTACGCCCATTGAAACCCCAGATGTAGCGCTCCATATTGCCTGTTAGATGCAGGATGATTTCGCGTGTTGGGGGGCGTGGGTCTGCACCCGGTCGCGTTGCCCGTAACTGTTTGTAAGTGAGAACGCGCCGACCGTTATGTTCCAGTCCATCTCCGGGGCTATCTAACCGATCAATCGGCATAATGGCCACGTTCTGGTTTTCCACATTCAGCGGCGGCGGACCGGGGTCATCCACTTCCAGAGGTGGTGCGGGCATGGAGCCCATATGATGCATATGGGCTGAGCCCATTTCAGGCATATCCATGCTAGCCATATCGTGCTCAGGCATGGACATATCCCCCATAGTCTCGCCGGGTCTCATGGTTCCCATACCCATGTCGATCATGGTGCGCACAGGGCGCGGGTCCATGGGCGGAATGGTACCAATCATGCCGGGGCGTGGGGCAAGAGTGCCACGTGCATAGCCTGTGCGGTCCTCACTCTGTGCAAAAATGGTGTAGGCCTGATTATCCTGCGGGCACACAATCACATCATATGTTTCCGCCACGCCAATGCGGAATTCATCCACGGGCACCGGCTCTACATCGTTCCCGTCAGCCTGCACGACAAGCATTTCCAGACCGGGAATACGCACATCAAACAGCGTCATGGAGGAGGCATTTATGAAGCGCAGCCGAACCCGTTCACCGGGGCGGAACAGGCCGTTCCAGTTCATATCCGGGGCATGGCCATTCAGGAGATAGGTATAGATAACGCCGCTTACATCAGAGATATCTGTGGCAGCCATACGCATGCGGGACCATGCAAGCCGGTCCTTGAGAGCTGCCCATGCACCTTTGGCGGCGCGGGCATCCTGCGGAAAGGAGGCTGCCGTGCGTTGCCTGAATGTATAATAGTCATCCTGCATCTTGAGATTGCTGATCATGTCCATGGGGGACACATCTGTCCATTCGGACAGAACAATCACATAATCCCGTTCACAGTAGTTGGGGTCAGGGTGGGCAGGGTCAATCACAATGGCCCCGTATAGTCCCTGTGCTTCTTGCATGCCGGAATGGCTGTGGTACCAGTAGGTTCCACTTTGATGCACGCGAAACCGATAGGTAAACGTGTCTCCCGGTTTGATGCCATCAAAGCTCAGGCCGGGTACGCCATCCATATCAGAGGGCACACGGATGCCGTGCCAATGGATGGAAGTGTCCTCATGCTTCAGGGTGTTGGTAACAGAGACGGAAACAGTGTCTCCTTGTTTCCATCGCAGAATAGGGCCTGGAACCGCATTCCCGATACAGGGCGCATTCAGGCTTTTATGGTCAATGGTCGTGCGGGTGTGGCCAACAGTCAGGTTCCATAGGGAGGAGGCTTGCGCAGGCAAAATGCCAGATGCGCTGGCCATGGCTGAAGCCTGATGCGGTAGTGTTGCCACCACACCTCCAGCACCCAACCCCTGAATAAACCGACGACGAGTCACCCCACTTCGTTGAGAGAACGAAATGGACATCAGAAAAATCCGAACAGGAAATGTACAACATCCTTTTTGTCCGTAAGGACCGCAGGACAGACTTTACATATCTGGCACTCAGAATGTGCGGATTTTGGGCGGGGGAAGCAGGGGAAGGCTGTCTGTTCCTATAAATCCAGCCGCTTTCTGAAACGCAAATGGCTGTCTGCTGATCACCGGATAATAGAGAGCCTTGGGAGACGAGGACGGCGGGGGAATGTCCGCTGCCGCGGTATGGGCGTCACAACATTTTTCATGATGGTGGACAGGTGGGGAATGTATGGAATGATGCATTCCGTTACATCCCGTCTCTGCTCTGTCATGGCAGTGAGCCACGACTATGCTGACCACATGCGCCTGTGCCTGAACGGGAGAAACGCCACCAAGCACTCCGATCTGCATGAGCAGGCACGCAAACAGACTGATTGCGATCCGGCCATACATCCTGACCATTTGGCGCTCCTTTTTAAACTGACACACCTCGTATCAATTTCAGTATACCCATGGGGGGCATATTGGAAAAGCTTTTATGTCGTGGAGAAAGGAGGCTCAGCATTTGCTCTCAGATTGTCAGGTGCGTGTGCTCACGAACAAAAGAAGAAAGACGCATGTTTGGCGTGTAGCTTGAGGTGCGGCACAGCTCCCTCTCGGGATTGTCCTTTCGGCTGGGCTGCGCCGCGCTTTGCGGATGATCAGGGTTTAGGCTGGCCGGTGGTGAGGGCGGCATTTAGAACAGAGGCAAGACGAACGCCCGCTTTCATAAGCTGCTCCCGGACAACAGTTTGGGCTGCTGCATCATATCCGGGGGGGAGGGTAATGGGAGCGCTGTCCTGAGAGCACCCGGCCGGGGTGTTCAGAATGTAGGCATATTGCTTGGCAAACGTGAAACTTTCTTGTGCCCAGTCTGCGGGTGTGCCCTGCTGCCACTTCTGTTTATCGTCATACGTAATCTGCATGAAGAGTTTGTCAGCCAGACTGGTGGGGTTGGGGTCAAGCTCGGAGACCAGCGCTGTATCCCAGTAGGAATGCAGGTTTGTGGTGCGGGGGCCCCCTAAAGCAATCCGCACACAATTTCCGCCTTTGTCATGATTATCCGCAGCATGCAGAGGTTGGTGAAGATCTCCTACAAAATGCACAATATATTTTAGAGCCAGAATACGCTCTGCCGTTGGGGTTGTTCGGTCAGCCAGTTCTTTTTCAAATTGAGGGAGTTTGTTGACCACACAGTCCTGAGCAGGGCCAGCGCTGGCTAGGCCGGTTTGCGCGGGAAAATTGTAGCACGCCTGTGCCAGATCAGGATGGTCCAGTTCGATATCAACAAAGTGCCATTCGCCAGTTTCCTTGTGTCCGGCCGCCCGCCAGGAATCAGCCCAGGTGGAACGGGACACAAAGTCCGGCGGGGTGAGGGTGTCTTTATCCTGGCTCAGGAGGCTGGTGATCGTGTTCCGCACATCGGGCGTCAGATAGTCCCAAGCAAGTGCAGCCACCACCTGATGGCCTTCTCGTCCCCAAGCCAAAGCTTGGCTGCTGGAGGCCGCCAGAGCCAGCATGACGCTTGCCGCGACAGAGAAAGAACGAGCACGTATTTTCATATAATGTTACTTTTCTGTAATTATTTTACTTCCTTCGAAAATGTAGTTGTTTTTAGGAATGGCAGCCATTAAAAAATGCCTTATCTCATTACGATAAAAAAACAAAATGTCAGTTTCTTAAAACCTGTGGGGGCGGTGCGTCCGGAGGAAATATGAAATTATTATGAATGTCTTCTATTAGTAAAACAACTGAATAAACTGCGCGGCAAGTTCCTCCCATATTCCTCACTGAAAGTAGGATTGAATGTCTTCCAAGCGGCACTTCTCAGTTCTTGCCTGCCTGATCTGTTCGACTGTTCTGTCGTCACCTCTCGTGGCGCTGGCTGACACAGTGTCTGAAAAGAAGGCTGCTGGTAGCACGGCCAAGGCCCAGCCCGCTAAGGAGACCAAGCCGTCTCAACAGAAGGCCGCTCTTCCAACCATGATGGGGCAAACCTCTCCAACAGATGAAAATGTGGAAGTGCGCGGCCACACGCGTGATCTGGGGGATGGGGATACGGGGCGTGCGTTTGGTGGGGGGCTCATGACGCCAACGGATTCTCCAAAATCTGTTTCTGCGGTCACCCGTGATTATATTGCCAAGCAGAACCCGGCCCTTAACCCGATGCAGTTGCTTCAGCTCCTGCCGGGTGCAAACGTTTCTGATACGGATCCTCTTGGTATGACGGGCGGCAATATGTCCGTCCGTGGCCTGACAGAATCCCAGATGGGCTTTACGCTGGAAGGCTTCCCTATCAATGATATCGGGAATTTTGCCGTCTATCCGCAGGAAATTGTTGATGCCGAAAACCTGAAGACCGTTCGGTTGGCGCAGGGATCTGCCGATCTGGATAGTCCGCATATCAGTGCGTCTGGCGGTGTGGTCGATATGTATATGATCGACCCCAAGAAGACCATGGGGGGGCATGTGGACATGACCTACGGCTCCTATAACGCAACGAGGGGCTTCGCTCGGTTTGATACGGGCTATATTGGGAACACCAACCTGCGTGCCTATTTCTCCTATTCGCAGGCGCGGCAGGACCACTGGCGCGGGCCCGGCTGGGAAAACAAGAAACACGGTGAAATGAAAATCGTGAATGACTGGGGCGATGGAAACCGTATTTCTCTTGCCGTAGTTGGAAACTCTTTGAAAAACAATGCTTACCCCAACGTTACGAAGGCAAGCTGGAACAAATGGGGAATTGGGTTTGATAACCCGGTGGGCAGCAGTGGACTGGTGAGTGGTGACCCGCCCAATACGGTCTATGAACGGCATTACGTGAAAGGGGATAGCAATTATTACAAAATGCGCCCTAATCCGTTCACCAATATCTATGCCTCAATGCCGTCCACTTTCAAGCTGACTGATCATCTGGTGCTGACCGAAACACCTTACTTCTGGTATGGTTACGGCAATGGTGGTGGCGCGTATTCCACAAACATGAGCCAGATGTCTTATGGCAGCCAGACGCTGCCGGGTTCCATAAACGGCCAGACTCCGTCAGGCAACGTGATGTTGTACAATCCATCCCTGACGGAAACCTATCGTCCGGGAGCGACAACAAAGTTGACATGGACTGCAGGCATCAACCGTTTGATGGTTGGATACTGGTTTGAGTATTCGAAGCAGCGCCAGACCTCTCCTTATAGCGAAGTGAGCAGTGATGGCACGCCGCTGAGCTTGTGGGGAGACAGCAATAATGTGGTGCTGAGCAACGGTCAGACCGCCCAGTATCGTAATACGTTAACCCAGACACAGGTTCACACGCCATTTATTGGCGATAGTCTTTCCCTTCTTCATGGCAAGCTGACACTTGATGCAGGTCTGAAATATTCCATCGTCAAGCGGCGGGGCACCAACTATCTGCCTGATGTTGGTCAGAAATACGTCAATACAAACTACTATCAAGCTCTGCCAACGGCGGCGATCCGGTACAAGATTGATACCCACAATCAGGTTTTTGTCTCTGTTGCTACCAATTATCGTATGCCGCAGAACTATGCGCTCTATGATTCAGGCACCTATCAGGCTGGCCGAGGGTACAGCACGCAGGCCAATCCTGACCAGAAGCCTGAAATCTCCATTTCGGAAGAAGTGGGTTGGCGTTATCAGGATGATCTGATTTCAAGCTCCGTGACCTATTTCCATTACAACTTCACCAACCGCCTGTTTACACAGACTCTGGTCAATGAACGGGGACAGACCTGGACAACCAACATCAACGGGGGTGGTGAACATTCTGATGGTGTGGATGCAGAAATCGGCACCCGTCCTTTCCACCATGTTCGGCCTTATGTTTCCTTTGAATATCTGCATGCGGTGACAGACAGCAATCTGCCGGTTTCCTCAGGTTCCATAACGGATTACATGCATACCAAAGGCAAGGCAGCGCCTCAGGCACCGGCATATCAGGTTGGTTTTGGCCTGGATTATGATGATGGACACCGCTTTGCCGGCTTCAACCTCAAATATGTCGCAAAGCAGTATTCCACCTTCATGAATGATGAGCACATTCCAGGGTATGTGCGCATGAATATCAATGTGGGCTACCGTCTACCAAAAATGGGTATTTTCAAAAGCCCGACCATTCGCCTGAATCTGCAAAACATCTCTAATGAGCGGTATCTGAGCTGGATCAATGGTACGCAGGTGAATGCAAAATCAACCATGGGGATTTTTGGAAATACAATCCGCGGAAGCTCGGCGACTTACAAAATTGCCTCACCGTTTGCGGCGATCGTAACCATCAGCAGTGATTTTTAAAGGAACTGGTCTCTTCCTCTCAGGCAGGGTATCATAACGGCCTTGTATTGACTGAGAGGAAAACCATGCCGGTTATCGGGCGTAGAGGGCTGCTGAAAAGTGGTGGTGGATTAGTTACGGCAGGCCTGCTGGCGTCCATAAACAGGGCGCTGGCCATTCCGGCGGAGCGGCGGAGTGGCACTCTTGAAGATGTAGAGCATATTGTGGTGCTCATGCAGGAAAACCGCTCCTTCGACCATTATTTCGGGCATCTGAGTGGGGTGCGAGGGGTGGCAGACCGTCATCCCGTTCGCTCTCCAGATGGCGCGCCTGTCTGGTCTCAGTGGCGCCAAAAAGCAGGGGAAGGGCGGATCATGCCCTTCCAGTTGCGCACCCATGTAACCAGTGCGCAGTGCGTGCTTGACCTTGATCATAACTGGAAGCCCACTCACGCGGCAATCAATGCTGGATGGAATGATCAATGGCCCCGGCATAAAACCGACATGACCATGGGCTACTATACGCGCGAAGACATTCCATATCATTACGCGCTGGCAGATGCCTTTACGGTCTGTGACCACTATTTCTGCTCGACCCCTACGCAAACGCATCCTAACCGTTTTTACCTCATGACCGGTACGGTTGATGCGGATGGAGTGGGTGGCGGCCCGGTTCTGGATAATGTGGACTGGGTGGACCGTGCGTTTTACCCTGAAGTGCCGGGCCCCTTTAGCTGGACAACCTATCCGGAGCGGCTGGAAGCGGCCGGTGTCAGTTGGCAGGTTTATCAGCAGGGGCTTTCTCCTTCCGATGTAGAGAACGGAAACTTTGGTACCAATGTGCTGATGAATTTCCGTAATTATGTGGACGCGCCGGAGGGTTCGCCTCTGCATCAACGTGCCATGACAAAACGCACGCTGGATAATCTACGGCAGGATGTCATGGCGGATCGTCTGCCACAGGTTTCATGGCTACTGCCGCCTGCGGCTTATTCTGAACATCCGCGTTGGACGCCGGGTTACGGCGCAACTTATATTGCCAGAGTGCTGAATGCCCTGACAGCCAACCCGCAAGTGTGGGCCAAAACCGTTCTGCTTGTCATGTATGACGAAAATGACGGCTATTTTGATCACGTGCCTCCGCCACAGCCTCCAACACCCGTATTGCCCGGTAAAAGCACGGTAGAGACACGCGGTGAAATTCATGACCGGATTACACCGTATGAACCCAAACGTTATACAGCAGATATGTTGCCGTATGGGTTGGGACCGCGTGTTCCCATGCTGGCGCTTTCTCCATGGAGCACGGGTGGTTTTGTGTGCTCGGAAGTATTTGATCACACGTCTGTTCTCCGCTTTATTGAAGCTCGTTTTGGCGTGCGTGAGGAAAACATCACCCCATGGCGTCGCTCTATTTGCGGTGACCTGACAAGCGCGTTTGATTTTTCACGCAATCAGGGCCTCAAGGGTGGGTTGCCGGATACAGCGGATTACAAGCAGCAGGTTGATCAGTCCTGTAAACTGCCAGACCCGGCAGTGCCGGTGCAAAGCAGCCTTTCTGATATTGGAGAGCAGGAACCCGGGCGCCGTCCTGCCCGTGCGCTTCCGTATGTTCTTGCTGTTAATGAAGTGGATGGCCCCGCTGGTAGCCTGACACTTCAGTTTGAAAACTATGGAACAACAGGGGCATGTTTTTACGTCTATCAGGACAAGACCAGCGAAAAGCCGCGTCGTTACACGGTGGGAGCTGGAGCTTCTCTTCAGGATGAATGGCGTGAGGCTGAGGGCTATGAGCTTCGCTTGACGGTTATTGGTCCCAATGGGTTTGCGCGTTATTTCCACCGTCCGGGCCGGACGGCGGTGCGTGTAACCGCTCAGGAAAATACCCACACCGGCGGCCTGACACTCGCATTTTCCAACCGAACTCACCGCCCGCAAACGCTCCATCTGCATGACAATGCTTACGGTCAACCGCAGCAAACTGTGGTGGTGCCTGCCAATGGCGTGTCCCACACAGTGCTCACGCTTGCCAAGAGTGATCAGTGGTATGATGTTAGCGTGCGTGTAGCATCTGAACCCAAAACAGAGAGCCGCTTTGCAGGCCATGTGGAAACAGGCAAGCCGAGCAGAACAGACCCGGCGCTGGGAAAGCCTGTTCTGCAATAAACAATTCTCAGAGCATAGAGCTCCAAGAAAACACTTTTCTTCTGAGATAAAGAGAGGCCGTGCCAAAAATTTTTGCACGGCCTGTTTTGTGCCTGTGTTTTCAAGAAGAGGGAGCAGCCACTGATATGCTTTTGGTGGTCAATTTTTACCAGCCCCGCCAGCCGGAGCAGGCTTTCTGGCCGGTAGGTGCCGGAGCAAGCTTAAAACCTGTGCGGCAAGACCCACGGGCCACGGCTTCAGGGATGAAAACCGTAGCTCTTTTTTCTACAGCGCCGTTTCAGTTAGCAAGAAGCGTGTTATGTGCAGTGTCTGCTTCAAACTGCTTGAAATTATTCTCAAGCACCATTTGTAAACGGGCTTTTTCGCTCGTGGCCAGAAAAGAACGGCATTGTGAGGTTTCTGAAGCACGGCAGGCTGAAACAATATACCCATCCTGCCACAGGCTTGCCCCGGGAATGAAGGAATAGATTAATCCATTGCGGGAAAGCTGCTTCAGTTCCTGATATGTCAGTGGCCATGTTGTGGCGGCGCGTAGATATTCCTGCGTCAGGTCTCCACGGGATACCCCTTCATCATCCGTGGAAAGGGCAACAGGAACACCGGCCCGACGATACAAGGTAAAGGGATGAGCCTTGCCTTTGATATTGAGAATAACATCATTGCTGGTCAGGTTGATTTCTACCATCACCTTTTTCTGCGCCATTTCCTTCAAAAGGCCCGTGGCATCATTTTCCCACATGATATCTACCCCGTGTCCGATACGGCGGGCACCGGCTACCTCTATGGCGGAGCGAATATGGTGTGTCAGGCCTTCCGGCGGTACAAGGCCCGGTGTTAGTTCGCCAGCATGCAGGCTGAGTTTTACGTCCGGGTAGACAGCGTTTAACGCCTGAAACATGCGCATATGCTGGTCATAATCGCGCATGGCAATGGGGTCATCTTCCGGGCAGACAAAATTGACGCCCACAAAGCGGGGATCTGTATGGGCCATTTCATAGCCTGCATACAACTGTGCAAACACGGCAGCGGGAGCAACGGTGCGTAAGGTCTGGTAAAGATAATGCACTGTCACAGCACAACCGGGGTGAGCCTGCGGCGTACCGCAGTGCAGCACGTGTTGGGCCTGCTGTTCCATGTCGTCTGTTTCATGGCGGGCTTGGGCAACCAGTTTGGGAAGGTCTGCCTGAAGGGTTTTCATGGCCTGCTCATAATTCTCACCATGAAGAGGATGGGCGTTTCCGCTCGCAATCATACCGCCCAGGCCGGGTGAGATCATCAGTTCCACATACGTGATGTGATCTTGCGCAGCGCGGTCAAGCGCTTCCGCCAGACTGTCCCCGGCATGTTTTTCGGTTGCGGGGCCAAAACCTGCAAAGCTTGCAAAGAAATGGTCATGGCCTGACCGATCATTGGCCGTAGGCACAAAATCCCGCATGGAAAGGGCATCAATCATGCGGTTTTCGGATGTTTCATCAGAGGGGAGGTCTGTTGCCGGTTTTTCGCCTTTTGCCGGGGTGGAGGTGCATGCACGGGGCAAGATTGTGCCCTGTTCAACTGAAACACACAGCCCATCCTGCGCGGCCCATTTCAGATAACTTTCCGCATAAATGGCACCCACGAGATGGTTATGAAGGTCCGCTCCTTTGGGGAACTGGCGCATGAACACAGCAAGCCGCACGGGGTCTGTTTGCAGGGTGCTGAACATATGGGCCGTTTTCTGCTCGTCAGACGTTGCAGCCTGACAGAGGGAAAACGGCGTTGTCAGAACAGCGCAGGCCAGTAACAAGGAACGTAAAAACATACAGAAACACCATCCGGTAGAGACGTGGTTTATAGTTCCTGCGTAACAGAAACCATTCCACTCACATATCGGATTTATACATAAAAACAGGGGGCTCTCAAAACCCTGCACCACGCTTGAAGCTGAGGGTGAGAGAGTGTGGAAGCCTGCCTGATCAGAGAGTTCCTTTACCGTTAAGGCATGGCCGGTGCGGTATAGCGCAGAATACTGGCAACAGCGGCATCATGCGGCAGAGGGGTGCCGTAGCTGTTGTGGTAGCGCGTGGCAAAGGCGTCCCGCTCAAGCCGCTCACAATAGTCCAGATACCGGATAAGGGCCCGTTCCGCTCTGCGGTTGGGGCCATGCACCCGTTTATAATGTCGCCACAGGATCAGTGCATTAACGGACCACGCGTCATACGCATGTTCCCTTAGCCTCTGGCGAATGGACGGTGGCAGTTGTTCAAAGGCGGACCATTCATCGCCCGCATGCCGGTGCCAGATTTCATGACGCAGCGTGCGCTCGTTTGAGGGGGGAGTAATCTGTCCTTCCGAGTTGGATCTGTGGGGGTGGTGGGTAAACTGATACGCCGACATGCCACCCTCCGTTATGCTGCTTCTCGCCGCCAGACGGGAAAGGGGTCTGGCAGGTGGGCATAGCGTTCAGGGTCAAAGCGGCCAGTGCCATCCTCTGGCGTCAGGCAGGCGTCCAATGCGGCGCGTAGCGCGCTTTCATCCATGTCCTGCGTACCAATGAACACAATTTCCTGTCGCCGGTCTCCAAACACAGGGTCCCACTTGCTCAGTACAAAATCGCGCCACTGGTCAGTTTCCGGCCACTGGCTTTTGGGAATGGCCGCCCACCACAAGCCAATGGCCTGATTGCGTACCAGTGCGCCCGCTTGTCCAAGTTCCCCTACCCAGTCCGGGCGCGTGGCCAGCCAGAAATGCCCCTTGGCGCGCACTACGCCCGGCCAGTTGGTATCCAGAAAAGTCTTGAATTTAGCGGGCACGAAGGGACGGCGAGCGCGATAGACAAAACTACGGATGCCGTATTCCTCGGTTTCCGGCGTGTGGTCTTTAAAGCCATAAAGCTCTTTGAACCATAGAGGATGCTGATGGGCTTTGTCATAATCAAACCGGCCCGTGTTCAGGACACGCTCAAGGGGAACCTTCCCCATGTCCGTTTCAATAACATCCGCATCAGGGTTCAGTGCCAGCACAATCTGGCGGGCTGCTTCTCCCTGCTCCGGCGTGGCGGTAGAGACCTTGTTGATGACCACCACATCTGCAAATTCAATCTGTTCGACCAACAGATCGACCAAGGCACGGTCATCTTCCTCGTCTGCGGTTTCACCGCGGTCTTTCAGGAAGTCGGTTGAGGCGTAATCGTTAAGCAGATTTACGGCATCCACCACAGTGACCATGGTGTCCAACCTTGCGCTATCGCTCAGGCTGTTGCCGTCTTCATCCCGGAATTCAAAGGTTGCGGCAACAGGCAGCGGCTCTGCAATGCCGGTTGATTCAATCAGCAGATAGTCAAATTTACCCTCTGCCGCCAGCCGATGAACTTCCTGCAATAGATCATCCCGCAAGGTGCAGCAGATGCACCCATTGGTCATTTCCACCAGTTTTTCATCAGTGCGGGAAAGATCGCCTCCGCCTTCTCGCACAAGATCAGCGTCAATATTCACTTCGCTCATGTCATTCACAATAACGGCGACCTTCCGGCCTTCCCGATTATTGAGAATATGGTTCAACACCGTCGTCTTTCCCGCCCCCAGAAAGCCGGAAAGGACGGTAACGGGCAGCAATGCGGGCATGGAGGGGCTCCCTGAAGCTGAGTTCAATAACGTGATAAATGTTACAATATAACATAACATTCAGTGCTCTTTCAATCGTGCGGAATGTTCTGGAAGCATGGGGGAGAAGACGGCTGTTTTCTTGACACTTCCTGCCTTTTGGCGGCATCAACCGGGCGTGATGGTTCTCTCCCTGTCAGGGAGCGATGTAAAAGGGAACCGGGTGCGGTCTGCCATGCAAGGCCAAAGCCTGGGCTGTCCCCGCAACTGTAAGCGGCATGTCCTGCACATACTGGCTGGTACGTCAGGCCACTGGGAGCCTCTCCTGGGAAGGTTGGTGCAGGATGACCTACCGCAAGCCAGGAAACCTGCCATCAGCCGGGGTTGCAGACGGGAAGTGCTGATCGGGGGGTGTCAGCAAAGTGACTGGACCAGGGGCACTCCTGACGTTTTCGGGGTGGTCAGGGTCGGGCTTTCTCTCGTGGCGACGTCTTTCTTACCGCGAGGCCTTTTTCTCTGATGTTCCGCAATGCTTTTCTCATCAGTTCCACTCTTCTCACGTTGTGGGGTAGTTCCGCGCTGGCGGCGGATGCGCCTGTTTCACCGCGGCTAAAAGCACAACCTGCCAAAAAACAGTCCGTCGCCACACCTACTCCGGTTTCTGTGCAGCCTGTTCCCAGCCAGCTCGTCTCCGAACTGATAACAGTCAGTGCTGCCAGAACGCCCACACGCACGGATGATATTGGCACGGCACTGACCATTGTTACGGAAGAACAGATGCTGACCCAGCAGCGCCGCACGTTGCCAGATATTCTGGCACGCCAGCCGGGGCTGAACGTGGTGCGCTCTGGCGGGTTTGGGGCCACAACGTCCATTTTGATGCGCGGTAATAACGCCAATGAAGTCAAGGTCCGGCTGGACGGCATGGACGTGAACGATGGCAGTTCAGCCAGCGGTATGTTCGATGCGGGTCAGTTTGTTACAGATGGTCTGGGCCGCATAGAAATTCTGCGCGGGCCACAAAGCGGTTTGTATGGTGCGGATGCCATGGCAGGCGTGATTGATATGACCACTGCGCAGGGGCAGGGGCGTTTCAAGCCGTTTGTGCGGATAGAAGGGGGGTCTTACGGCACCTTCAATCAGGTTATCGGCGCGCGCGGGAGCAAGGGGCGCTTCCACTACAATGTCGAACTCTCTCATTACCGGATGGAAGGGTTTCACGGCATTCCGCGTTATATTGACCGCTATTATGGGGCGACACGGGAGCAACGGCATAAAGGTAACCGTAACGACAACCGGTCTGCCACTATCCGTCTTGGGTATGATGTCACCCGAAATTTCGATCTGGGGCTGACTGCTCGCCTCATTCAAAGCAATTACCACACCTATTCCCTCTATGATCTGCAAAGCGAGGCCTACGGGGGAGGGAATGTGCGTGAGCAGAACAACATGAATGAGGCCGTGGTGCGCGGCACTGCGCATCTCGTGTCTTTTAATGGTTTTTTTGATCAGGTTATTGGACTTGGGTACATGACCAACCGTAACCGCTGGAATGAAACGGGCTTCTATGCCACCGGGCCGGATTATTACCGTTCAAGCCGCCTGAAAATTGACTGGCACGGTAAGTTTGATTTCAAGAAATACGGCACGCTCCTGATTGGTGCGGAGCATTTTCATGATACGTTTGATTCCAGCCATACGGCGGCCTCAGCGTATGATACCGGCTATCACACACAGGCTGGTATGGATACGACGGCAGGATATGGCCAGTATCAGGGCAGTTGGAACCATATTCTCTATGGTGCGGCTAACGTGCGGTATGATTCCAATTCCCGCTACGGGCATTATGTAACGTGGCGTGTTGCCCCTTCCATCCATGTGCCCGGCACAGGTACCATCATCAAAGCCAGCGCGGGTTCAGGCTTCCATGGGCCCACGTTGTATCAGCTTTTTTCCAGTCAGGTCGGTTCCAGCTATTCCCAGACGGGTAATCCGAACCTGCGGGCGGAAAGGCTGATCGGGTATGATGCTGGGGTGGAACAGAAACTGCTGGGGGATAAGCTGCATTTTGGCGCTATATGGTATGATAACCGCGTCAAAAACCTGATCCAGTCCACGGAAAATGTTCAGATGGTAGGGGGGTATCCCTATTATCAGTATTCCTATGGCAACGTGGCGCGCGCGCGTATGTATGGTGTGGAAGCTTTTCTTGACTGGAAGGCCCTCAAAACGTTGGACTTCAACCTGAATTATACCTGGACCCACGCACGGGATGTCAGCAGTGATCTGGCTTTGCAGCGTCGTCCGCAACACAAGTTCAACTTCAATACAACCTGGACCCCTATTCAGGATCTGATGTTCTCGGGGAATATCCTGTACGTCAGCGGGTGGCGTGATCTGCCGGTTATCGGGACATCCTATTGCAGCACCTGCGGCAAGGGGCACGGCTACTTCACCATAGATATTGCGGCCAATTACAAGATTAACCGCTATGTCAGCATTTTTGCGCGCGCCGACAATCTTCTTAACCGGCAGTATGAAGAGCCAATTGGTTATCTTCAGCCGGGCAGAGGGGGATATGGCGGTGTGACCCTGAGCTACTGATGCGGAGGTGGCTGCATCTGCTGGGGTTGTGTAGCCTGCTGGTGGCAGCGCTGCCTGCTCCGGCGCGGGCTGCCAAACGGATTGTATCCTTGAATCTTTGTACGGATCAGTTGGCTCTGATGTTGGCTGACCGGGCCGAGATTGTGGGGCTTAGTCCGCTGGTGCAGGATTGTTCTGGGTCGGTCTTGTGTCAAAAAGCACAGGATGTTCCGGTTCTGTCGTCAACGGCGGAAAATGTGATTGGTGCGCATCCGGATGTGGTGCTGGCAGGACAGTTCACGGCCCGCGTTGCCGTGAAAGCTGCGCGGGAGGTCGGAGCGAAGGTTCTTACTCTTCCACCGGCCTCTTCTCTGGTGGATATTCCAGTACAGATCATGCAGGTGGCACAGGCTGTTGGGCACCCTGAACGAGGCCAACAGATGGTGGATGCCTTCCTGAAAAGACTTGCGCTTCTCAGCATCTCACGTCAGGCGGAGGACCCCGTGGCCGCAGTGTATGAAGCAAATGGTTTTGTAGCAGGTGCGGGGTCTTTACCGGATGATGTGCTGGCGCATGCCGGGTTGCGTAATCTGTCAACGGTAGCTGGTATCACAGCGGCCGGACGCGTGCCGCTTGAAACATTGCTGGCTCAGCAACCTGACCTTCTGGTGCGAGACAGATCAGGGCAGGGCTATTCCCTTGCGCAAGCCATGTTGGATAATCCGGTGCTGAAACGCTTTTTTTCAGGAAAACACGTCGTGGATATTCCGGCCTCCCTCTGGCTTTGTGGTCTCCCCCAAACCTTGGATGCTGTCGCCCTTCTCCGGCACGCGCGGAATAACCTGAAGCAGACGGAGGACGCAGAATGAAAACGCGGGCCTTGGTTCTGAATGGCGTGCTGGCAGGCTGTATTGTAGGTCTTTCCGCATTGTCGCTGCTCTGGGGCGAGCATGCGTTTTCTTTCACACAGGCCTTGCTGGAGTGGCTGGCAGGGCAACACACGGCCGAGGCTGTCATTCTAGGCGAATTACGCTTGCCGCGTATGCTGCTTGCCATTCTAGTGGGGGGCACTTTGGGGCTTTCTGGTGCCGTGCTGCAAGGCTATCTGCGTAATCCGTTGGCAGACCCAGGCTTGCTAGGTGTGTCAGGCGGGGCGGCTTTGGGGGCGGTATGCGTATTTTATACAGGGCTCGCACAACTGGGTTTGGCCGTGCTGCCGCTTGGGGGGCTTACAGGTGCATTGGTGGCGGCTGTTCTGCTGGTCATGCTTGTCGGGCGGGGTGGGGCTCTTGTGCTGCTGCTTGCGGGCGCAGCACTCAGCAGCTTTACCGCTGCCTTAACGGCCATGGTGCTCAATCTGGTGCCAAGCCCTTATGCATCTTTTGAAATCATGCGCTGGCTTATGGGATCTCTGACAGATCGGACAGTATTGGACGTTCTGCTCGTGTTGCCCGGTGTTGGTATTGGGTGTGTGCTTATGGCTTCTTCCGCACGAGCACTTGATGCCCTGATCATGGGGGAGGATGTCGCGACAACGCTCGGTTTTCGCTTTAAGGGCGTAACGGGCGTGCAGATGCGGATCGTTATGGGGACGTCTCTGGCCGTTGGGTCGTGTGTTGCTGTATCGGGGGCTATTGGCTTTGTCGGGCTTGTTGTGCCGCATCTGTTGCGCGGGCTGGCAGGCCATCGGCCATCCCGTCTGTTACTGCCTGCTTTTCTGGGAGGTGCTACTCTTCTACTGGGGGCTGATATCGTGGTGCGTCTGGCTGCTACGCACAAGGAATTGCAGATTGGTGTTGTAACGGCATTGATCGGGGCTCCTGTGTTTTTTCACAGGGTGATTCAGTTCAGAAAACGCGGAGGGTTCTGATGCTGACCGTTACTGAACTCTCCTGTCGGCATGGCGAAAATACGCTGCTGCGTTCTGCTTCCGCCACTTTCCCTGCGGGGTGTGTCACCGGGCTTATCGGGCCGAATGGCGCGGGTAAAAGCACCTTGTTGCGTCTCATGGCGGGTTTGAGTGTACCGTCTTCTGGCACAGTCTTGGCGGAGGGACGGGCTCTTTCAACCCTGACAGCCCAGAAACGGGCGCGGATGCTGGCTTACATGCCGCAGGATATTCCTCCTTTTCCGCCCATGCCGGTGCGGGAAATCGCATCGTTGGGGCGGCTGCCTTATGGAGAGGGAGCCACCAGGGCTGAATATCACCCCGCTGTTGAGCGTGCTTTGGCGCTGACAGGATTGCAGGCTCTGGCTGGCCGCACGGCTGATCAACTTTCAGGAGGGGAGAGGGCGCGCCTTATGTTGGCGCGGGCGCTGAGCACGGAAACGCCAGTTCTGCTGGCGGATGAAGCTGTGGCGGCACTTGATCCTGCCCATGCACTTGCGGTCATGCATCTACTGCGTAATCTTGCGGCTGAAGGGCGTTGTATTGTGCTGGTAATCCATGATCTGCTATTGGCAACGCGTTTTTGTGATCAACTGGTGCTTATGAAGGACGGAGAAACCGTAACCAGTCTGCCACCATCAGATCTGAGGGAAAATATTTTACGGTCCGTTTATGGTGTTACCACCCGAAGGATAGAGCAGGGATGGGTTCCGTGGGATCTGGCAAAAACGCCTGCGGGAGAGCATTTTCACCAGATAGTTGGGACTTAGTGTTCAGGCGGAAACAGCACTTGCTGCCCGGATACTCGCGGCGGACATGTTGGCGCTCAGCTTTGCAACATTCTGGATATCCAGAATGGGGTTATGGGCAATATAAAGCAATGCCTCCAGCCCTGTTGTCAGCACGGTAGAGGCAATGAAGTTCATGCGGTCTGGAGAAATGTGGAGCATGTTTACTGTCTGAATAAGCTTTTTTTTCAGATCATCCAGCATCTCGCTTGTTTCTGGCATAATGAACAAACGTGCACGCACATGATGCTGGTTCAGCTCAAAAAAACGCGGTGCGCCGCTAATGCTCAGTAGCTCCTGCAAGACTGCGCTTTGGCTTTTGACAAGCATTTCTTCCAGCGTGTCAGTTTCACACCGAGAATGCAGAATGGCGTTCCGGACACGTTTGATAATTTTGATCAGCAGCAGATCAAAAATAACATCTTTGGTTTTGTAATAATTATAGAAACTTCCGGGTGAAACTGCGCTGACGGAAACAATGTCTCGTATGGTGGCAGCATCAAAACCAATAGTGGAAAAAACTTTCCATGCGGCGCTTTCCAAAGCGTCCTGTTTGAAGGCTTTTGTCATTTCGCGTTTTTGAGACGCACGATAAGCCCCACGTTTCCGGGGGGCCGCTGGACTGTCCTCAGAAAGTTTATCCTGCTGTTGCCGTGCCAACGGTGTCCACACTCCTTGCTCCTTGACGATACGGTAAAGATTTCCACAAAAAGTCAAACAAGTATAGCCGCAGGCGTATGGCTTCTAGACAGAGCTCCATAAAATAAAGACATTCATGCCAAAATTATTAACCGTTCTTTCTTTGGGAAACGATATAGGACTTGATAAGTGCTCAACTGTTGCATTGAGGACCTCAGTAGATTCAGACAATGTTGGAAGAGGTGCAATACTGGATGGAGCAGAACGGGGTGGGGAAATTTGCCTCTGTCCAGAGATGTCTGGCAGCGCAGGGAGCTGCGCCAGAACAGACACGGTTTATCCTGGTAGAATATCGGCGTATCTTGACGATAGTCTATCTTCAGAACGTAACCACTTCCTGAAAGTTGAATCATGACTGATGTCTTTTCTGCAAAAAGAGTATCAAAATGCTACATTCAGGATGCTGCGGATATGACAGTGGTGTCCCGCTTTAAAAGTCATCATGTTTTTGAAAATCTGATAGAGAAAGCTGCCAAACTATCATCCCCTATACCAGTCGGTGTGGTCTGGCCCTGTGAACAGCATGCGCTTGAAGCGGCGCTGGAGGCAGGGGAACATGGCCTCATGCAGGCAGTTTTGATCGGGGATAAAGAAATTATCACTGCGTTGGCAAAAGCCTCCAATCGTGATCTTGGAAAGGCGGACATTATTGATATGCCTACACCGGAGGCTGCTGCGGCGCGGGCTGTGTCTCTGGTCAAGGAAGGTCGCCTCCGTACCTTGATGAAGGGGAGCCTGCATACGGATATCCTGATGCATTCTGTTGTGGTGCCTGAAGCAGGATTACGGACAAGCCGCCGTATCAGCCACGTTTTTTTATTGGCTCTTCCTGACTATGATGATCTGGTTTTTGTAACAGATGCGGCTATCAATATTTTTCCGGACCTGGAAGCAAAACGCGATATTGTTCAAAATGCAATTGATCTGCATATCGGGTTAGGGCTGGGAGAGCCCCGTGTTGCCCTTCTCTCTGCTGTAGAGGTTGTTAACCCTAAAATTCCCGGCACGGTGGATGCCGCCTGCTTGTGCAAGATGGCGGAGCGGAAACAGATACTGGGGGGCGTTCTGGATGGTCCTCTTGCTATGGATAATGCCATCAACAAGGAAGCCGCGCAGATCAAGGGCATTGAGTCTCCCGTAGCAGGGCGCGCCCAGATTCTTGTCTCCCCTGATCTGGAGTCAGGAAACATGCTGGCAAAAAACATGATTTTCATGTCTCATGCAGAGTCCGCAGGTGTTGTTCTTGGTGCAAAAGTGCCCATTCTGCTAACGAGCCGGGCCGATAGTGTTCAGGCGCGTCTGGTCTCCGTTGCGGTGGGGGCAGTGTATGCGGAGTATCTGGCGCGCACGGGCCTCAATGAGAAATGTTGAGTGCTTTCATTTTGCGGTAAAGGGTTGCCCGGCTTACGCCCAGGCTTTGTGCTGTGGCGCTCACATTGCCTTGGCAGGCTGCAAGAGCTGAACGGACAACACTTTCTTCCGCTTTCTGAAAACTCACAGTTCCTTCAGAATCCAGTTCGGCCAGCAGATTAGGGTGGTCCTGAATCATGTCATCAGTCCATCCCATCAGGGTGCGAGCAGCGTGGGTTGCGCCGGTTACTTCACCATCGGTGTTGATGGCAACCAACGGGGAGGAGCAGTCTTCCGCAGGGCCAAGCGTGAGAATTCTGTCTCCCTCATAGCGGGTGCGGAAAAGCTGCTCTTCAATGCGGCGCCCTGACAGCATCAGCGTTTCAGTGACAAGGGCGGCATACGGGCGGGTGGTGTTGCCGCTCAGGGCGGCAAGGTTCAGTGCGCCTGCAATTTGTCCCTGCGCGTCAAATACAGGCACCGCATAGCTGGCAAGAAGAGAGAAACAGAAGCGCCAGTGGTCGCCTTGCCCCAGAAAAACCGGGCATTTCTCTTTTATGCAGGTTCCAACGCCGTTTGTGCCTGCTGCAGCCTCGTTCCAGATGGCACCTTTCCGCAGATACAGGCGGCGGCAGACCGAAAGATGGGTTTCATCCACGCAGCGCGCCAGAATGGTGGCATCAGGATCAGCCAGCAGCACCATAAGGCCCATCCCCTGTACAAGCTTGAACAGCCTGCGCATCTCGCCCATGGCGGATTTTAACAGAACAGCGGAGCGGCCACTGATATGCAGGAATTCGGAGCTGGAAAGGACATCGGCTGTCCATCCCTGTGCCGGGTCCAGATTATAGGCTGACATACAACGTTGCCAGGATTGCTGAACATAGGGCGCATTCACGGATGTCAAAGGATAGGCAGTACGGCCAGGAAGAATATCACTTTCCGTCTCAGAGAGAGGTTTTTGTTTACCGTTCATGCAGTTACCAGCCAATTCGTTTTTTTATCCTCCTTGCTGGAGCAAAGAGACCATTTCTTGAGCTTTGACTTACCTGTTACTATATCTCCTTGCCGATTTTAAAGAAAATTCTGTGTGTGGCAGAGAACGGGTGAGGCTGAAAAGGCTTCCTACCAGAGATACACGAACTTCATATAATATGCGTTGGTTTCAGGGGTATTGCGTCCTTCCAGAGAATGAGAGTAGCGGCCGGTAAAGGAGACATGCTTCGAAATATTGAACATGATACCCGGTCCCATGGCAATTTCGCGGCTGTTTGAATTATCCAGATAGTGCCCGGATGTATTATCATATGTTCCGGTAACATTCTGCCAGTCAAATGCCAGAAAAGGTTCTATCTTTTGGGTGGCTTTCCAACTGAATCGCAGGTTGGAGTAAAATACAACGCCAGGAAAATAACTGTGTTGGCCTTTGACATGCTTGGTGGAGCCGGTAACAGTTCCTGCATCGCCATCAAAGCTGAAATGTTTCCACTCATAATCAAAGATAAAACTGGAAATGTTGGACCAGTAATTGGGGGATGTTGCATCCCGTGTGCCAACGGGTGTCTGCATGAAAGTCTGAAACCCGAACGTGCTGTGCGCATTGGGCTTGAACCACGCTGCGGGTCCTACAATGGTCGGTCCGAACCCACCATAATTTGAGCCATCTGCAAGCGTGAAGCTTTCACTTTGAATGAGCTCAAACGCAAAGCCTACGTGCGGAATGGCGTCAAAACTGCGGAAATGCACGTATTTGGTCATGCCGGACCAGGTGTGGCTGCCGCCACGGGCTTCGCGCTGGCCCACGCTGTTATACGTGTTGCCTGCTGCATTTCCGTTGCCGTACTGCACAAGAACATTGAAGGGCTTGAAATCAACAGGCAGATCGTACTCGTGCGGGCCGATAATCCCGAGCGTAATGTCTGCTGCCTGGGCTGAAGATGCATAAATCAGCGCCATGCCGGGTATGACGAAACGAAGCAGAGAGCGGAGCCGCTCCGGCTTTTCTGTCAGATGCATGAGAAGAATTTCCGTAAAAAGAAACGGGGCCCCGGCAGAAGCCGGAAGCCCCGCAATAAGTCTGCTTATTGGGCGTTGGAGCCCTGAGCACCGTCGAGCGTATAAGCTATGATGTAATCACCGCTTCTTGTCCCGAGGCCACCGTGGCCACCGGCTGCAATCAGAACGTACTGCTTGCCGCCAATCTCATAGGACATAGGTGTTGCCTGACCACCTGCGGGCAGACGGTCACGCCAGATCACCTTGCCGGTGGAAAGGTCAAAGGCGCGCAGATAGTCATCTGCTGTAGCCCCCATGAACACCACGCCACCTTTGGTTACAATATTGCCACCAATATTATACATCCCGGTAGGCAGCGGCAGGTTGTTGTGGGTCCGGAAAGGCCCCGTATCCCGCGTTGTGCCAACAGGGTGCTGCCAGACAATTTTCTTGGTTACCAGGTCAATGGCCGTCAGCGTGCCCCATACTGGCCCCTTGCAAGGAATTTGGAGCGGGTTCAGCCAAGGGTTGGTGTAAGCAATGTAAGGCGTGCCATAATCCGGGGAGACGGAAAGAGCATCTCCTTTGGCGGCAGGTTCTTCACCCTTGCCATCCCACTTCGGCAGTGTGCCGGAGTTTTCAAGCGTTGAGCGTTTTTCCAGCCGGATGCGGAACGGCAGGTAGCTTGCATTGGCGAGCAGAATCTTGCGCTGCGGGTCAATGGTAATGCCCTGCCAGTCCACCACGCCATAGAATGCAGGATAGACAATGGTTGTCTTGCCAACATGCGGCGGCGTGAACTGCCCTTCATAAGCGGACTGACGATACTCGATACGGCAGATCATCTGATCCAGCAGGGTTGCACCCCACATGTCCGTTTCTTTCAGGTCAGGCGGTGTAAGGGAAGGTATGGCCGTCGGGTAGGGCTGCGTAGGAGATACGCGGTCATCCGGGGCGATGCCTGCGGTTGGCACCGGTTTTTCTTCCACCGGGTAACCAGGTACCGGCTGGCCGGTACGGCGGTCAAGCACAAAGAATTCCCCGCGCTTGGTGCTTTGTACCAGGGCAGGGATAGTTTCCCCATTCGGTCCGGGCAGATCAACCATGGAGGGGCCAGACGGAATGTCCATATCCCACAGGTCATGATGCACGGTCTGATACGTCCAGCGGCGTTCACCGGTTTCAATATCAAGTGCAATGGTGGCGGAGGATGTGGCATCATCAAACGGACGGCGTGATCCACCCCAGTTGTCCGGCGGGGAGTTGCCGGTGGGAATGTAAACCAGGCCAAGGTTGAGATCTGCCGTATAAACACCCCACGCGTTGGGAGTATCGCGGGTCAGCACATCATCCGGGCCGGGCTTCCAGGTTTCCGGCGTGTGGCCGGCATCCCAGACCCATTCAATTTCGCCAGTGGTGGCGTTGAATGCGCGGATAGCGCCGGAGGGTTCAAAATTTGCCTGGTTATCAAAAATCCAGCCGCCGGTGATCACCCGGTTTTTAGCCACCATGGGCGGGGATGTCACAAAGTGGAAGCCCAGCGGCACATGGCCCAGATACTGGCGGAGGGAAATAAAGCCGTGGTCGCCAAAATCATCACACGGTTTGCCGGTTTCCGCGTTTACGGCCACCATGCGCACGTCTGCTACCGGGGAGTAAATCCGGTTACGGCAGCTTGTCTGGATTTCATCGGGGATGTGATAGTAGGACACCCCACGGCAAGCCAGATAGACGTTTTTGTCCAGATCCGCCGTGTTCGGCTTGGGGTCAAACTTCCACTTGATCTTGCCTGTTGCGGCATCAACGGCCATCACCCAGCTATGGGGAGTACACATATAAAGTGTGTCTCCAACCTTAATGGGGGTGAGTTCCAGATTGAACTCATGGCCTTGGTCCGGACCTGCAACAGTGCCTTCTCCGGCCTGCTGAACGTCACCTGTGCGCGTCATCCACGCCCGTTTCAGGTGGTTGACATTGGCTGGCGTGATCTGCCCAACGGGAGAATAGCGGTCCCCTCCCACAGTGCGGCCGTAAGCGCTCCAGTCTCCATCCGGTTCACCATTGGAGGCCTGGTCGCTCTGCCCCTGCGCATTCATGCGGTCAGCCGGTAAGCTGCCATTGATGGAATAGGAGGAGAAGCAGCTTGCCAGCACGACCAAGCTGGAGACGGCAACCGCACCCAGCACTTCGCGTTTATCGGTAAGCCAGCTTGCGCCGGTGCGCCATACCCACGGCAGCAGCAACCAAACGCCAAGGCCGATGAGGGTAAGAAGACGAACTTCCAAGCCCCAGATATTGAAGCCGACTTCAAAAAGGGACCAGACAGTGGCCACTAGCAGCAGGGCTGCATACAGGCGGGCTGCTAGTTTGGGGTTCTTGAAGCTACTGAAGACAATGGCAAGCAGTACACCGCCTGCCAGAATATAGAACCAGGACCCACCAAGGAAGAGCAGTTCAGCCCCTCCCAGGAACAGGAATAGTCCAATAAGAGTCAGTAAGGCTGAGGTTATTATGGAAACTAACCCCTTATTACTCTCTTGCATGGTAATCCCCCCATAAAAAGAGTGGCTTTTGAATGAGAA
>NZ_LHZQ01000125.1:2500-5539 GCF_001580915.1 Acetobacter tropicalis
GGTACCAGGAGGCGATGAAGGACGTAGCACGCTGCGAAAAGCTACGGGGAGCCGCGAGCAGGCTTTGATCCGTAGATATCCGAATGGGGCAACCCACCCGCAAGGGTATCACAGTCTGAATACATAGGGCTGTGAGGCGAACCCGGGGAACTGAAACATCTCAGTACCTGGAGGAAAAGACATCAATTGAGATTCTGCTAGTAGTGGCGAGCGAACGCGGAACAGGCCAGTCATTTTTGAAGAAGAAGCAGAAGGATCTGGAAAGGTCCGCCATAGTGGGTGATAGCCCCGTATGCGTAGTGTCTTTGAGAATGCTCGAGTAGGGCGGGGCACGTGAAACCCTGTCTGAACATGGGGGGACCACCCTCCAAGCCTAAATACTCCCTGGTGACCGATAGTGAACAAGTACCGTGAGGGAAAGGTGAAAAGCACCCCGACGAGGGGAGTGAAATAGACCTGAAACCGAATGCCTACAAGCAGTCGGAGCCTCTTATGGGGTGACGGCGTACCTTTTGTATAATGGGTCAGCGAGTTTCTGTTTGCAGCGAGCTTAAGCCGATAGGTGTAGGCGTAGCGAAAGCGAGTCTGAATAGGGCGTCGAGTTGCTGGCAGAAGACCCGAAACCGAGTGATCTAGCCATGGCCAGGCTGAAGGTGCGGTAACACGCACTGGAGGGCCGAACCCACGCCTGTTGAAAAAGTCGGGGATGAGCTGTGGCTAGGGGTGAAAGGCCAATCAAACTCGGAAATAGCTGGTTCTCCGCGAAATCTATTGAGGTAGACCGTCAGGTATTTACCCCGGGGGGTAGAGCACTGGATGGGCTAGGGGGGCCCAAAGCCTTACCAAACCTAACCAAACTCCGAATACCCGGAAGTATAGCCTGGCAGACAGACAGTGGGTGCTAAGGTCCATTGTCGAGAGGGAAACAGCCCAGACCACCAGCTAAGGCCCCTAAATCGTGGCTAAGTGGGAAAGGATGTGGGGATTCCAAAACAACCAGGAGGTTGGCTTAGAAGCAGCCATCCTTTAAAGAAAGCGTAATAGCTCACTGGTCTAATAGAAACCCTGCGCCGAAAATGTAACGGGGCTCAAGCCACGTGCCGAAGCTGTGGGTGCATATCTATGATATGCGCGGTAGCGGAGCGTTCCGTAAGTCTGTGAAGGAGACGGGGTGACCCTCTCTGGAGATATCGGAAGTGCGAATGCTGACATGAGTAGCGACAAACAGTGCGAGAAACACTGTCGCCGAAAGTCCAAGGGTTCCTGCGCAAGGTTAATCCACGCAGGGTTAGTCGGCCCCTAAGGCGAGGGCGAAAGCCGTAGTCGATGGGAATCAGGTGAATAGTCCTGAACCTGCCAGAAGTGACGAATGCAAGATGTTGTCAGTCCTTATCGGATTGGACTGGCTTTTTGCGCATTCCAGGAAATAGCTCTGGCGTATAGACCGTACCCGAAACCGACACAGGTGGACTGGTAGAGAATACCAAGGCGCTTGAGAGAACGATGCTGAAGGAACTAGGCAAATTACTCGTGTAACTTCGGGATAAGCGAGACCCGTTGGTGGGCAACCATTGGCGGGTGGCACAGACCAGGGGGTAGCGACTGTTTAGTAAAAACACAGGGCTCTGCGAAGTCGAAAGACGACGTATAGGGCCTGACGCCTGCCCGGTGCCGGAAGGTTAAGAGGAGGTGTGAGAGCACTGAATTGAAGCCCCGGTAAACGGCGGCCGTAACTATAACGGTCCTAAGGTAGCGAAATTCCTTGTCGGGTAAGTTCCGACCTGCACGAATGGCGTAACGACTTCCCCGCTGTCTCCAGCATCGGCTCAGCGAAATTGAATTCCCCGTGAAGATGCGGGGTATCCGCGGTCAGACGGAAAGACCCTATGAACCTTTACTGCAGCTTTACAGTGGCATCAGAGACATTCTGTGTAGGATAGGTGGGAGGCTTTGAAGCGGGGGCGCCAGTTCCCGTGGAGCCATCCTTGAAATACCACCCTGAATTTTTCTGATGTCTAACCGCGGTCAGTTAGCCTGATCCGGGACCCTGTATGGTGGGCAGTTTGACTGGGGCGGTCGCCTCCCAAAGTGTAACGGAGGCGCGCGATGGTGGGCTCAGGCCGGTCGGAAACCGGCTGTTGAGTGCAATGGCATAAGCCCGCCTGACTGCGAGAGTGACAGCTCGAGCAGAGACGAAAGTCGGCCATAGTGATCCGGTGGTCCCGCGTGGAAGGGCCATCGCTCAACGGATAAAAGGTACTCTAGGGATAACAGGCTGATCTCCCCCAAGAGTCCACATCGACGGGGAGGTTTGGCACCTCGATGTCGGCTCATCACATCCTGGGGCTGGAGCAGGTCCCAAGGGTTCGGCTGTTCGCCGATTAAAGTGGTACGTGAGCTGGGTTTAGAACGTCGTGAGACAGTTCGGTCCCTATCTGCCGTGGATGTTGGAGACTTGAGAGGATTTGTCCCTAGTACGAGAGGACCGGGATGAACACACCTCTGGTGCACCGGTTGTCGCGCCAGCGGCACCGCCGGGTAGCTAAGTGTGGACGGGATAACCGCTGAAAGCATCTAAGCGGGAAACCCACCTCAAAACTAGGTCTCCCCAAGGGCCGTGATAGACCATCACGTCAATAGGCCAGGTGTGAAAGCGCAGTAATGCGTGCAGCTAACTGGTCCTAATCGCCCAATAGGCTCACTCTCTTACCGTTCCCTTAAAAGAACGGCCCGTGCACAGAAATCATCCATGCAAAACGTCATACTTCATCATACCCAACCGTCCACACCACCCCAACTCAAGGGTGATTTGGATGACCTGGTGGCCATGGCGGGGAGTGATCCACCCGATCCCATCCCGAACTCGGCCGTGAAAACCCCCAGCGCCTATGATACTGCGGCTTAAGTCGTGGGAAAGTCGGTCGCCGCCAGGTCTTCCAAATCACCCAAAAATCACCACAAACGCGGGGTGGAGCAGCCCGGTAGCTCGTCAGGCTCATAACCTGAAGGCCGCAGGTTCAAATCCTGCCCCCGCAACCA
>NZ_LHZQ01000190.1 GCF_001580915.1 Acetobacter tropicalis
CTGAAAAAATGCCACCGCACAAAATTCTACACAGTCTCCGATGGAAAGCGCTACACCTACGGCGGGTACTGGCCGGGTGAAATTGTGGGGATGTATCTTGCTCCTCTCTCTGATCTGGAAGTGCATCAGCTTGATCTGACGGCGACCCCACCAGTGCATCTGTTCAGCAAAGGGGACAGCCTGAAGCTGGGGCTGCACTATTATGATCTCTCACTACTTTATCCCTCCGGTGTCGGGCTGAAATCAGGAGGGCGTCATATTTCTGACGAACTGGATGCCACGGCAGAATACACACTGAACGCCACTACATCCGCCGCCTTGGCGGGTGGGGTTGCGTTCGCTGGCCCTGCGGGCCGGGCGTTGGCGCATGCAGGTGTACCAGGCGGTTATCCGGTGCCAGATATTGGCCATCATGCAGGAATCATAGAGGCGTATTTTTACAAACACTTCTGAAACGCTTATCTATCCAAGGAAATTACCAAGTCTTTTCCGTTAGGTTAATGATCTACATTGGTAATGAAATGAAAGGATGCCATGCACATGGTTGAACAAGACAGCTCTCCAGCCACAACACCTGCCGCGGGTTTACGGAATCGCCATATCGCGATGATCGCCCTCGGAGGGGTAATTGGTGCGGGGCTGTTTGTCGGGAGCGGGGCTGCCATAGCGGCGACCGGTCCGGCCGTGTTGCTGGCTTTTCTGGTGGTGGGCGCGCTTGTTATTCTGGTTATGCGCATGCTGGGTGAAATGGTGGTGGCCAGCCCCGGCCGTGGTTCCTTCGTTGAATATATTCGCATGTCATGCGGAGACCGCGCGGGTTTTACCGCAGGATGGCTCTACTGGTTTTTCTGGGTGGTGGTGCTGGGGAGTGAGGCCATAGCTGGCGCCCTTGTGATTGAGGACTGGATTAAGCTGCCTGTGTGGGTGCTGGCGATCGGCCTGATTATTGCGCTCAAGCTGATCAATTTTGCCGCCCCCCGTGTGTTTGGGGAATGCGAGTTCTGGCTTTCTCTGGTCAAGGTTGTCAGCATTATCGCCTTTATTCTGATGGCGGGCCTCTATGTTCTGCATCTGTTTGGCCCGGGCACAACGCCGGTGCAGAATTTTCTTGGGCATGGCGGTTTTTTTCCACATGGGTTTGTGGCCGTTCTGTCCATTATTCCCACCATCCTGTTCACCATGATGGGCTCGGAAATTGCAACAGTCGCGGCTGCGGAATCATCTGAGCCCGGCAAGAACGTGGCGCGGGTGACGCGCAGCATCGGCACACGCGTGACCCTGTTCTATCTGGTCTCTGTCGCCATGATCCTGCTGGTGGTGCCATGGACCAGTATTGTGCCCGGTAAATCTCCATTTGTGTCGGCCATGGATGCCATGGGTATTCCCGGCGCAGGTCTTGTTATGCGTATTGTGGTGTTGAGCGCCATTATTTCCTGCCTGAACTCCAGCATGTACATCACATCCCGTATTCTGACCGAACTGGCAGCCAGTGGGGATGCCCCGCCATCTCTGGCGCGGGAATCAACCACGGATGCGCCGCGTCTGGCCATTGTGGTCAGTAGTGTGGCGGGTACAGTGGTGGCGTTCTCCTCCATTCTGGCACCCGACACCATTTTCGCTTTTTTGCTCAGTTGTAGTGGTGGCGTTATTCTGGTGGTGTATTCCATGATCGTGGCTGCCTACATCAAGGCAAGAGAGGCCGCCCAGAAAGCGGGTGAAGCGGATGGTTACAACCTGCCGTTTTTTCCGTATTGCAACTACGTGGCGCTGATTGCTGTGGTGCTGGTGTTTGTAGCCATGCTGCTCAACCCTGCTGAACGGATGACGGCTGTTGCCAGCATTGGCACATCGGTTGTGTGCTATGGGCTCGCTTCTTTTCGCACGGGGCGTCGTGCCAGTTCAGCGGCGCTCTAATGCGCCAGAAGAGCGGGGAGGTTTACGAGCCGTGTAAAGCGCGGTCATGAACCGCCGCTCCACTATCCCCCCAAATTCCTGATCTGCCAGTTTTGCCAACTCATGCAGGATATGGGTCTTTACGGCAGGATCAGCCGCGCTGATTTGCGAGAAGGTTGCGGCCAGCGCACTGATCTGCGCGGTGGTCATTGTGATGTTCCATCGCAGAAAAAATGCTTCCACATCCTGAAATCCTGCGGCGTGAAGGTCGTCCAGACGCGCTGTGCGATTCAGGGCAAACGGGAGTTGGCCCTGTTGCCAACTCCGGCTTTCCCCGAGTTGGGCAAAGAGAGGGCTGGCCTTCAGATGAAACGCATCAGGTTCATTTGGGTCTCCAAACACGTTCCACCACATTGCCCACCATCCTCCCGGTTTGAGAGCGCGATGGACTTTGCGTAAGGCTTCTGCCTGAGGCAGCCAATGGAACGCAGTTGCCGCAATGCCGAGATCATACGTGCCCGCTTCGATGGGTGCATCTTCCCAACTGGCTGGGATTACAGTCAGATGCGGCGCTGTTGGAGCCAGATATTCTGCAAGATACGCACAGAGCCGTGGGTCGGGTTCAATGGCTGTCAGTTCTTCTGGTTGATGGTCCAGCAGAATACGGGTTGCCTGTCCTGTACCGGGCCCGATTTCAAAGATGCGCGCTCCAGCAAAAGGTATGCAGGCCCTCAGGTGATCATAAACGACCGCAGGATAAGGGGGGCGTGCCTCCTGATACGCGGCTGCATTTTCACCAAACGTCGTTCGCCTGTCGCGGAATGATGGGGTTTCCAAAAAATTTGTCCTGTGTGCCAAAGGCTGTTGGGGAGCGCTCTCGTGTTCCTTTATGGTTTTCCTGTTTGCACATAATCGGATGGTTGGAATGGCGGCGCGGTGAGCGCGTAAAAACGCAGCACACTTTGCGGAGCGGCAGCAATTCGGTGGCGGCTTCTTGCAACAAGACGCACAATATCTCCCGCTTTTACCGTGTGGGGCGTGCCTTCAAGCCAGACGGTGCCATGGCCCTCTTTGATGAGAAAAAATTCTTCGGCGGTTTTGTTGTAGCTTTCTGGATAAGAGATGCCGGGTTTGAGCGTAAACAAGGCAATACTCAGCTTTCCCGAAGGAAGGGCAGCATTTTGTCCTACAAGTTCCTGGAGCGTGCTTCCTGCGGAGGGGGTGATTTCTGGGACCTGTGCGGGTGTGAGTGTCTGCGCGCGCGCAATGACACTAGAAAAAGCGGCCAGCGTGATAAGAGTAGAAACCACTGTCTTCATGGGGTGATCGCTTTCTCACGGGTCAAGGCCGTGATCTCTTGGCTGGCAGAAGGATAAAGGCGGGAAAGTTGGGCGCGGTTTCCGGGTTCAAAATCGTTGGGGATAAAACCGGGGGCCATGGTGGTTCCAGCAAAGGCCCAGCCAAGGGGGCCTTCGGGTGCTGACCCTTGCCACACACCTTCCGGTACAACAAAGGCGGGGTTTCCCGCGTTCAATTTCACATGCCTAATGCTGCCATCGGGGTAAAGCAGCAGAAGGTGAATGGTATCGCCTTTATAAAAATGCCAGACCTCAGCTGTTCTCAATCGGTGCAATGCTGAAAATCCACTTCGGGTTTCCAGTAACAGAATGGCTGTGGAAATGGGGTGCGTAACGCCTGCATAACGGGCGGGAAGCGCTGCACCGGGAATGGTTTCCGGTGTTCTTTGTAGTTGAGAAAACCAGCCTCCTTCAACCGGGATAGGCTGCATATGATACTGCATCATCAGGGAGCGTGCTGCCGAAGGCATGGAACCATCTGTGTCCGCCAGCGTGGGGTGAACGGTTCCCAACAGGCAGATCAGGGCAGCGGCACAGACAGGCAGGCCGGATGAGGGCGACGAAAACCACCGCATGGATTTTTTTTCAAACATCTTACCTCACATGCCTGCACGCGCAGGTGGTGCTATGTAGTGTGCGATTGCAGGGGAAGGGCAGGAAGAACTTTGTAAGACATAGTGTGCAAACAAGGTTCTTTTGGTTGAGCCGGGGGAAGTGGTGAAAATTTCCCATGTCATATGCGTCCCCTGCGTCCTTTGTATCGTTACGATACGATTATCATCTCGATACAGAGGAAGCGCAAGCCGCAAGGCAGAGGGCGTGATGTGTGTTGGTGCATTCAGCCAGACAGAGTGATGCAACTAGGTAGGGTAGTCTGAACACTCTTACTGGAGCCCTCAACGGATACCTGTCTCTTTCAGCTTTTAGTGGATGGTCAGGCTGTCCAGATGGATCAGCAGACCATGTTCGCGCAGGTAAAGCAGCGCACCTGCCGAAAGAATGGTGGCTCCAGCAATGGCGATGGAGAGGGATATGCTGTGGCTGGAAACCAGTGTGCCGATAACAGCCCCGACAAACAGGCTGCCAATGGCTGCCAGCCTGCGCCAAGTGCCCGGATTGGAGCCTCCGGCAATGCTGCTGTTGTGGGCCAGACCATGCAGGAGCATGGTTGCGGCCGGCAGGCTCATATCCGCGACCTTCGCGTGGCGGGTGGCAGAGGTCTGCATGCCCATGGCAAAGGCAAGCAGGCCGAGCGTAATATAGGTGCGGCCGGGTGGGTTGGCAGCCCAGACCAGCGCGGTCAGACCTACCAGCAGGCCTACACGCAGCAGAATATCCCCTACTGCATAGCGCACAGTGCGGTCCCGGCGCGTCAGGCGTCCCCCGGTAACGGCCCCCAGCAGATACAGGCCAATCGCTTCAAAGCCGGATAAGACCACGGTTTCCGATGTTGCAATATGCACAGCCATCAGCAGGATGGTGGCGGTCATGTAGCCCGCAAAAATTTTGAGATGCAGCAGGGATACGGCATCAAGCATGCCCATGGCCATGGTTACCAGAATAATGGCGGCAACCAGCCGGGGGTCGTGGCCTGCGCGGGTGGTCATGAAGTCTCCGAAAAACAAATAGCTGAATAAAGAAGGGTGGGGGGTCTCATATCATTTTTTCACGTTTTTGTGTGTTTCTGTTGTCAAGGCTCCTATGGGGCTGTTGCACGGCTTTTGTCGGCCTGAGCGCATAAAAGAAACGGTAGATGAAAAAAGAAGTTTGTCTGCTCTTGATTTTTTGATTTGTGGATATCTCTTCGGCCACACACACCCTTCAGGCTTATGATACCAGTAGGGTGACAAAATCATGGGTCAGAAACGCGCAAATTGTATCGGGTTATGGTCACTCTGTGCTGGCATGGTGGTGGCGGTAGTGTCGCATTCCATAGCCTGTGCACAAAGCCACATTGTTTCCTTGCAAAAGCTGGACTGGTCCACGGCCGAACATCTTGCATCGGAAGCTGTTCGAGTGTGTCAGGCGCAGGGATATTCCGTTACCGCCACCGTTGTGGATACCACGGGGCATCAGCAGGTTGTTATCAAAGGCGATACAGTGCCCTTGCAGTCTCTCTCGGTTTCTTATCGGAAGGCTTATACGGCATATTCCTATGGGCTGGCGTTTAACAAAAATACAACCAGTGAACTGATTGCCGCTAAAGTGACCGGTCCCGCCAATGGGGCATTGAACACCATTCCTGAAGTTTTGTTTGTACCGGGGGGTGTCACAGTGCGTACAGCCTCAGGCAGCACTGTTCTGGGGGGCCTTGGTGTGTCTGGAGCACCGGGTGGAGAGAAGGATGAAGCCTGCGCTCTGGCTGCGGTTAAAAAATTCCAGGCAGAATTCCATTAGAACAAGGCGGTCAAAAGAAAGACGTCTGGCTATCCTACAAAAAAGATAAGCAGGGCTGGAGAGACTGACCATGTGAGACTACACATCTCCAATGATGTGTGTGCGTTTTCTCTCATTCCGTAGTGGCTGTTTCAAAATCTCGGTGGGCCTTCAGTCCTCACTATAAGACAAATGCAGATGTGGCTGTGTTGTGTTTGAAAACAGGTCTGGCAGGAAAAAATTGTTTATCGGCTGCCAGAGGAGAGACTGAGATACAGAAAGGTTTTTTCTGCATCTCAGTTTCTTACTTTTAAGCACTCTCCGCCTTAGCCGAGCGTCATGAGGCTGGCGTTTCCTCCGGCAGCAGTTGTGTTAATGCTGCGGGATTGTTCTTCCAGAACACATTCAGCAGAAGGCAGCTCATTGCCCGTAATCCATGAGGAAGCAATGGGGGCGGTGTTGCTGCCAGCCAAGGCTTGCCGGGCTGCGGCAAAGGCGGCGTCATCACGCTCGCTGAGCACAATGGCGCATGGTTCTGCCGTGGCGCTTGCAACCAGCTTCACTTTGGTGCGGATTGCGTCTGGCAGACTGATATACCAGCTTGAAATGGAGGCATCGGCCAGAATGAGCGCTGTATTCCCGCCGCTGAGCGCCAGAGAGATCTGGTTATACAGCCCTGTTTTGGTGGCAGGGATACATAGCACATTGCCCCGTGGTGTCAGGCTGTAAAGGTTTTTCTCGCCTACCGGGCCGGGTAGCGCTATTTCTCCACCCACCAGAGGTAGCCGGGTAAGAGAGGTGGCTGTTGTGGCTGAAGTGCTTTCTCCTTGGCCCCGCAACCAGTCGGTCCAGGCCGTCATGGCGGCGGGAACGCGGCCACGCACCAGTTGGGGCACGGCAGGAGCCTGCGCCAGTAGCCGGCGCAGGATCAGCGGGCCACCGGCTTTGGGGCCTGTGCCAGAAAGCCCACGCCCACCAAATGGCTGCACACCCACCACTGCACCAATAGTGTTGCGGTTTACGTACAGATTGCCCGCCTCAACATGAGAGAGAACATGCTGTACGGTCGATTCAATGCGTGTGTGCAGGCCAAAGGTCAGGCCGTAACCCGTTGAGTTGATGTCGGCCAAAAGCTGATCCAGCTTGCTGCGGGAATAGCGCAGCACATGCAGCACGGGACCGAACACTTCCGCACCCATTTCTCGCACATTGGCAATTTCAATCAGCGTGGGAGGGACAAAACTGCCATTGGCACAGGCTTCTGGCACATCAAGAGCAAAAACAGGCGCTTTTTTCTGGCGGAAGTGTTCAATATGCTTGGTGATGCCCTCGGCAGCTTCTGCAGTAATCACCGGCCCCACATCGGTTGAAAGCAGGGCAGGGTTGCCCATGCTCAACTCCCGCATGGCACCGCGCAGCATGGTCAGAATGTGGTCAGCGCAGTCTTCCTGCACGCAGAGCAGACGCAGGGCGGAACAGCGCTGGCCTGCGCTATCAAAGGCTGAGGCCACAACATCGGCCACAACCTGCTCGGCCAGTGCGGAAGAATCCACAATCATGGCGTTCTGGCCACCCGTTTCCGCAATCAGTGGTACGGGTTGGCCCGTGTGGGTACGGCGGGTTTCAAGCTGGCGATTGATGGCCTGCGCAACAACGGTGGAGCCGGTGAACATCACGCCGGAGATGCGCTCATCCCCGACCAGTGCTGCGCCAATATCTCCTTCACCGGTCAGCAGTTGCAGTGCGCCAGCAGGCACACCGGCTTCGTGCAGGACACCAACGGCCAGTGCGGCAATCAGGGGCGTTTCTTCTGCCGGTTTGGCCAGCACCACGTTGCCCGCAGCCAGTGCTGCGGCAATCTGGCCGGTGAAAATGGCTAACGGAAAGTTCCAGGGGCTGATACAGACCACACTGCCCAGGGGCACATGGGTGCTATTATCAAATTCCCGGCGAACGGTTGCACCGTAATAGCGGAGGAAGTCTACGGCTTCACGCACTTCCGCAATACCGTTGGGCAGGGATTTTCCTGCTTCACGGGAAAGCAGAGCCAACAGCTCATCCTGCCGGGCTTCCAGAAGGTCAGATGCTTTTTCCAGAATATCCGCCCGTGCAGAAGCTGGTGTTTCTGCCCACGCTTTTTTGGCTTTTTCTGCTGCTGTTACAGCTTTTTTGGCTACCTCCGGCGTTGCCAGCACCACGGAACCCACAACATCCTGACGGTTGGCAGGATTGGTAACAGGCATGGCTGTGCCTTTGGCCTTCTGACCTGTGATGATTGGTGCCGCTTTCCATGTTTCTGGTGCGTTTTTCAAGCCTTCCGCAAGGGAGGCCAGAATCTGATCGTCGGCCAGATCCGTTCCTGCGGAATTGCGGCGTTCTTCACCAAATAGCTCTGCGGGTTTACGGATTTCAGAATGAGATGCGCCGTAAGGTGTAAAGCTATGGGCAGTTTCGAGCGGATCTTCTACCAGAGCGGATACAGGAATGGTTTCATCGCCAATCTGGTTCACAAAGGATGAGTTGGCACCGTTTTCCAGCAGACGACGCACCAGATAGGCCAGTAGGGTTTCATGTGTGCCTACCGGGGCATAAATACGGGCCGGACGGCCAAGTTTGTCCGCCCCCACAACCTGTTTGTAAAGGGGTTCGCCCATGCCATGCAGGCATTGAAATTCGTAAGACCCGATCTCAAACTTTTCACCCGCCAGCGTATAGATGGTGGACAGGGTGCGGGCGTTATGCGTGGCGAACTGCGGGAAGATGACATCTCGCGCATTCAGCAGCTTACGGGCGCAGGCAATGTAGCTGATATCGGTATGGCTTTTACGGGTGTAAACCGGAAAATCAGAAAGTCCGTCAACCTGCGCTTTCTTGATTTCACTGTCCCAGTAAGCGCCTTTAACAAGCCGAACCATCAGCCTGCGGTTGGTGCGGCGTGCAAGGTCAATAAGGAAGTCCAGCACGTATGGGCAGCGTTTGCCGTAAGCCTGCACCACAAAGCCAATGCCGTTCCAGCCTTCCAGGCCGGGGGTCTGACAAAGCGCTTCCAGCAGATCAAGCGAGATATCCAGCCGCTCGCTTTCTTCCGCATCAATATTGATGCCGATATCATAGCTGCGGGCCAGAAGTGTAAGTTCCTGCACCACAGCCAGCAGTTCGGTCATGACCCGTTCGCGCTTGGCGCGGGCGTAGCGCGGGTGCAGGGCGGACAGTTTGATGGAAATGCCCGGGCGTTCATACACATTTGCGCCTTTGGCACTGCGGCCAATGGCATGAATGGCGTTGATGTAATCCTGCCGGTAGCGGTTGGCGTCCTGTGCGGTAAAGGCGGCTTCTCCCAACATGTCATAGGAATAGGAAAAACCGATCTCTTCCAGCTTTGTGCTGTTTTTACGGGCCTGTTCAATGGTTTCGCCCAGCACGAACTGTTCGCCCATCAGGCGCATGGCGGCATCAACGGCTTTGCGGATAACCGGCTTGGTGGCGCGGTTTACAAAGCCCAGCAATGCACTTGCCAGATCTTTCTCGTCCCGCTCGGCCACCAGTCCACCTGTCAGCGCCAGCCCCCATGCCGCCGCATTGGCAAAGAGCGGGCGGCCACGGGAGGCATGGGCCAGCCAATCGCCCTCGCCAATCTTGTCCTGAATCAGGGCGTCTCGTGTGGCAGTGTCAGGAATGCGAAGCAGCGCTTCGGCCAGGCACATCAGAGCCACACCCTCGGTCGAGGAGAGGGAGAATTCCTGTACCAAGGTTTCCACCAAGCCGGGGTTGCGCTCTGCGCGCAGCTTTTCAGCCAGATGGGTAGCTAGAGTGGTGGTGGCGCGGCTTTGTGCTTCGGTAAGCGTTGCGGCCGGGGTAAGAGCGTGCACGCACTCGGCTTCGGGCTTGCGAATAGCCTCAACAATAGCCTTGCGCAGGGGCGTGCGGGAAGAAAACGCGGGGGCGAAAGTGTCATACACTGACATGGGCTTCTGTTCCGGCATGTGGCGAGCCTGCGCTTCCCGTTCTTCAGACTCAGGAAGTTTTGGCTCCATAACGTTTTTCGTCCTTCGCACGATAATATATGATTTGCAAGATCATATATTTTCTATGTGAGCAGCAGGGAGAACGGGGCATCCGAGCGCAGGGCATGGGTAACTGCGCACGGTCTAAAACGGGCGAATTTTGAAAGGAATGATCAGCCTGAGAGAAAGGGGCAGAGCGCATGTGCGCGCTTTGCCAATGTCGGGTAGGGGGTGTTTTTTAGCTGGCTTTGGTGTGCGGTGTTTTGGCGCGGAAGACCTCAACGGAGATGTTGGCCGCTTCCAGAATATGGGTACGGGTCAGGCGTGCAGCCAGATCTGCATCTCGCGTGCGGCAGGCTTCCAGAATAGCCAGATGTTCTTCATCAGTCGTGGCCTTGCGCCCTTCAATCCGAAGGTGGCCCCGGATATAGCGGTCCAGCTTGTTGTGCAGATCATCAATCATTTCCAGCAGACGCGGCTTGCCTGCGGCGGCGTAGATTGCATTATGAAAGGCTCGGTTCAGTGCACCTGATTTTATGGCGCCATCAGGGCCGCTGACACCTTCCACAAAAGCTTCGTAGGCATCTTCTATACGGGCCAGATCCACGCGGGTCATGTTCCGTACGGCCTCGCCTGCCGCCTGTTCTTCCAGCAGGGCGCGGATATGCGAATATTCAAGAATATCCGCTTCATTCATGCCCACCACGGTTGCGCCGCGGTTGGGTAGAAAGGCCACCAACCCTTCAGCTTCCAGATGTTTGAGCGCTTCCCTGACCGGAATGATGCTGACACCAAACCCGTTTGCCAGTTCAGATTGCGGCAGGGCGCGTCCGGCTTCCAATGTGTCATTGAGAATCGCCTTCCGCAGCGCCGCGCAAATGGTTTCAGACGCCGTGCCATGGCCTGCAAATTCCGTTTTGACAAAAAGACTTGCAGGCAACATCCGTGCAGAGCTCCAGAAAATAGATCAGCAACATGCGTCTCCATCATAGAGAGCGTCCATCTGTTATGCCAACCCGTCTCGTCATGGAAACGAAAAGAGGACCGTGGGAGGGCGTGTCATGGGCTGGCAGGAAGACACGTTTGGCAGGGCAGCCGAAGGAGGCACCGGTGTTATCTCTGGTCACTATATCGTGAACAGTCGTTTGATAAGGATTAGGCAGGAGGGAGAGAGGGCCACCGGAAGCCTCCCTGTAGGAAGCGCAGGAGGGAGGCCCGCCACCCTATCATGGAGGGGCATGGGCCCTCGTGTTGATGTGTTTTTATAGTGCAATGAAAACCCGGAAAATGATGGTGAGCACATTACGTTTTCCATAAATCAAGTGCGAAAGGGGAGTGGCTGGTTTGTCTGCCGGGGCGACAAGGCTTTTCGTGAGGCAGGCGTATCGTGCCCGATATCGGCCTGGCGTGAAGAGGAAATAGGGGTGCCTGAACAGAAAAAGCTGAGTGATATCTGAGGTCTGCCATGCTTGAGATGCGCAGAGGGCTGGCTTGATCTTTCTGCGGTTTGCAGGGCAGTTTGGCGCTTATTCCGCTAGGGAGATTCTGAATGAAACTGATTTCCGTACGTGCCCTGTCGGCGCTTGCTGTTACAACAATGCTGGCTGGCGCGCCTGTGTTTGCTCACGCTGCCGATACCCCCGCTCCGGTTTCCAAGGGTGGCGAACAGGCTGAAGCCGGTGGCAAAGGCGCTATCCAGACAGATGCCGATCTGTCTGGTTATGTAGGGTCCATCAATCCGGTTGAAGTGGCCGGGCTGCTGAACTACTGCACCCAGGGCAACTATGTTGACTATGATGATGGCTTCAAGGTGCTGCAGTCTTACAACCAGAAGACCAATGCCGTGCCTGATGGTCAGGAAGGCAACATGTACTACGCCCGTGGCACGGCCGGGCAGCTTCAGGCCAATGGCAAGACCTATTCCATTGCAACGTCCAGCATTTCTGTGCGCCAGAAAACCTGTGCGGCTGTTCTGTCTCGCGCAAAGGCAGCCCTGTAAAAAAGGGCTTTTCAGGTCTTCCCTGCGGGCTGAGGCTTTGTAGGGCGAGGGTTGTTAAAAGGTGGGAAGGTCGGCTGCATAAAGCAGTCGGCCTTTTTTCTTGTTATTATAAACCAAGTTTAATCCGGCCGTATTGGGCGGCATATCTTTCCCTAATCGCGTTAATGTGATGAAACCGTTTCGGACTCGAACATTCGGTCTCAAGTGGTAGAACAATAAGAAAGGGTGGGAGAACGTGTCAGACGCGTTTGCAACCCCCGGTGGCGCAACACTGTCAGCCGGGCAATATGAGGGTATGGTGCAGGAAGCACACACTAACCCGGAAGCTTTCTGGCTTCAGCAGGCGCGCCGCCTGACATGGCAAACCCCGCCCACGCAGGCCTCCCGCTCGGACTTCACGCAGGATGTTCGGATAGAGTGGTATGCTGATGGATTTCTGAATGCTTCAGAAAACTGTCTGGATCGCCATGTGCGCACACAGCCGGAGAAAACGGCCCTGATCTGGGAAGGGCAGGAAGCCGGCCAGCGGGAAGTGTTGTCCTACCGGCACCTGTATGAACGTGTCTGCCGGTTGGCCAATGTTCTGCGCAGGCTGGGTGTTAAAAAAGGGGACTGTGTCGCCATTCATCTGCCTATGGTGGCGGAAGGGATCATCGCCATGCTGGCGTGCGCCCGCGTGGGCGCTGTGCATGTGGTGCTGTTTGGCGGCTTCTCAGCCGAAGGATTGGCCGAGCGTCTGACTGATAGTGCCGCCGTTGTGGTGCTAACGGCCGATGTGGCGCGCCGGGGTGGCAAGCGTATTCCCAGCAAGACGACAATGGATGAGGCCATTGCACGGTGTGGCGCAGCCAGCGCTGTGCGGCATGTGCTTGTGGTGCCTGTTACCGGGGCAGACGTGCCTATGCAGCCCGGGCGCGACCTGCGTTATGCGGAGGAAGTCGCGAAGGAAGCCGCAGACTGTCCGGCAGAGCGCATGAATGCTCTGGACCCACTGTTTCTGCTTTATACCTCTGGCAGCACCGGCCGTCCCAAAGGGTTGGTGCATGGCACGGGCGGCTACCTGACCTGGGCCGCATTTACCCACGCTGTGGTGTTTGACTACAAACCAGACGATATTTTCTGGTGTACAGCGGATGTCAGTTGGATTACCGGCCACACCTATGTGGTGTATGGCCCGTTGGCCAATGGCGCGACCATTATGGTGTATGAAGGTCTGCCGTCATGGCCGGAGCCGGGGCAGTGGTGGGATGTGATTGACCGGAACGGTGTAACTGTCTTTTACACATCGCCCACGGTTGTAAGAGCGGCCATGCGTGAAGATGAAGCCGTTGTGCGGAGCCGTTCCCTCAAAAGCCTGCGGATTCTGGGAACAGTGGGCGAGCCGATCAGCCCGGAGGCATGGCACTGGTTCCATGATGAAGTGGGCAAAGGCCACTGCGCTGTGGTGGATACCTGGTGGCAGACTGAAACCGGCGGCGTGATGATTACGGCTGCGGCCGGATGTGTGGTTCCTCGCCCCGGTGCGGCTGCGCGGCCTTTGCCGGGCGTGGAGGCTGTGCTGCTGGATACGCAGGGCAAGGAAGTAGCAGGTGCGGGCGAAGGGCTTTTGTGCATGGCCCAATCCTGGCCGGGTCAGGCCATGTCCATCTGGGGGGATCATGACCGTTTCCGGCAGACTTACTTTACAACCTGTCCGGGTCATTACTTTACCGGGGACGGCGCACGGCGAGAGGAAGATGGGTATTACTGGATAACCGGCCGTGTGGATGATGTGGTTAATGTATCTGGACACAGGATTGGCACGGCAGAAATTGAAGATGCCATAGCCACAGACCATGAAGTTGTGGAAAGTGCTGCTGTTGGCATCCCTCATGACCTGAAAGGACAGGGGTTAGTGGTATTTGTGGTACCCCGTGAACAGGGTGTTTTTCACCCGTCCGCTGTGAATACCGCTGTAGCCGCAGGCGTAGGGCGCTACGCCGTGCCGGAAAAAATATATGTTGTGCGCGATCTGCCAAAAACTCGTTCAGGCAAGATCGTGCGGCGTCTGCTGCGCAAGATTGCCGCGCATGACCTGGAAGGGCTGGGAGATCTCTCCACGTTGGCCGACCCGGATATTGTGGACGAACTGATTGCAACCGTGAAAGCGCAGGAAAGCTGAGTGTCAGACGTCTTTGCGTTCCGTCAGTCTGGACGGGATATAAAAAAGGGCCTGACATAGCCGTCAGGCCCCTTTTTTCGTGCTTGGTGGTGAGAGATTACTTGCTGCTGGAAGCGCCACCTGCCGGGGTGAGCTGCGCACGCACTTCCCCGTGCGGATGCGCTGCCGTGCCAAGGCTGATGTAAAGCTGACCATTGCGATACTGCTCAATTTCATCCGCGCTTAGCGTAATGGTGCCACTCAGAGGAGACGTGAACGGCCCTTTCAGGGGTTCCACCTTGTCCGCCGTATCCGTCAGAGATTTGGCAGCCAGAAGCTCTGCCGCCACAACGGGACCGGAAAGGTTATTCCACGTAATGGTGTAGCTCAGCAGATTATTGCGCGTTTCAAGCGTTGCACGCACCCCACCCGTGGCTTCTGCGCCCGCAGCTTTTTGAGCGGCAAAATGGCCTTCGGATGAAATGGTTTCAGCGTGAGCCAGAACAGGCGAAATAGCTAGAACACCAGTAAGAAGGGCGGCGCTGAAAGTAATGGTGCGTTTGGAAATCATGTTTCGCTCCTGATAAAAACTATAATGTCGTTACAGGCAATAAAAACGCACCCTTTGAGAAAAGGTTCCCGCCTGAATGCAGCGCATTTTCAGCGCTGTGTTATCTGGGAGCTGATTTGTTGTTTGAACAAAGAAAACAAAGGTTACTTAATGATTTGATTTCGTAACTATTTTGGTCTGTTTTATTCAATAAAGGTAAAGCGTGGTGTGCCGTTTACATGCTCCTGCCACATGCTGAGGGGCCGCACCCAATAGCTGCCCAGCGCTTCACTGCGGTAGGTGACAAGCCATTCTTCAGTCTCGCTGTGGCGTCCGACACAAATAACGGTGTACAGTCCCCCTTTGTAATGTCGGTACAGGCCGGGGCGTGGGTGTTCCGGTGTGGTGGTGTCGATCATATTTTGAGCGTGAGTATTCATGATAAACAGATGTTCCACAGCTTGCGGAGGGATCGCAACCTTGAACCGTTCTTTCATTCTGGGCCATGCCCTTGCAGGGGTATTGTTGCTAGCTGCTCCCTCTCTGGCGCATGCTGCAAAGCGGAGCCACAGCACGGTGCAGAAAGGAGGAGACCCCGTTATCCTGACTCACCAGCCGGGAAGTGGACTGGATGCCGAGGCCCGTAAACTGAATACGGATGATCTGGCAGCCGCGGCCCGGCACCATGAAACCCCTTTGATACTGATTGGCTCTGCCCCGCTTTCTCCCGATGGCAAAAATATTGCGTTGTTTGTGCAGGTACAATCGGCCAGCTTGTGCGGGTCAGCAGGATGCTCAACAGACGTGTATCTGAAGCGTGGCAGCAACTGGACCAAAATTCTGGATTCTGTCAGCGGCCCCATCAGCCTGCTGCCCACCAAGCATGGTGGTATGCGGGATATTATGGTGGATAGTTCCGACCGATGGATCTGGAAAAACGGAACCTATGTGGACACACTGACCGCAACCGACCTTCCGGGCTTTAAAACGTCCATCAAGCGGCATCAGGCGGAAATGCGCAAGAAAGGTCAGACCATACCCCACTAAGCGGGAGGCACGGTGTGTCTGATGACAGTTTATGCTGATTTCAAGGATCTTAATGCGTAAAGAAAAACCCTCTTTGGCTGTATCGGGCAGTTTGAAGCAGACCCTTATTAAAACAGCCAGCACCGTAGCGTTGACGGTGCTGCTTATTGCGCTGCTGCGCGAACTGCTCAGAATCCTGCCGTGGCTTGATCAGGTAACGGGTCTGCATGCGGGGGCCAGTATTTTGCAGACACTGGCTGCTGGGGGCGTGACGCAACAACAGCAGATGATTGCTGCTGGTTTAATGCTATTATGTTTTCTGGTGGCTGTTGTGCTGGTGCGGGTAGGGGAGAAAGTGTTCACCCGTTCCTGAGCTTTATCGCCATGCATGCAGAACGTGTGCACTCGCCTGCCGCTGCTCTGGCCGAGGAATAGTACTGCCAAAATAGGCTGCCAGATCATACCGGTCTCGGTCCGTGATGTGTGTAAAACCTGAGTTGCGGAGCAAGGAGGCTATCTCTTCCGGTTGGAAGCGCGAGTGCCACGGTTCCCCCAGAGCGGCCACGGCGCGTTCCCGTGCCAATGTCTTCTCACGGTCTTGGCCGGTATAATTGGAAACAGGCTCATTGTAATCAAACACCACGTTTGCGTGCGGAAGAGTGCCAATAAAATCTAGCGTGGCAGTGATGGCAGAGCGCGTGAGATAGGGAATCACGCCAAGCCAGATGAAAAAAGCGGGCTGGCTTGAGTCGAATCCTCCTTTTCCCAGTTTCTGGCTAAGGCTTTCCGTTTCAAAATTGACAGCCACATATGTCAGGGATGGGGGAACAGGCAGGCCCAGTTTTCCAATCTGTTCGCGCTTCCATGCCTGCATATGGGGTTCATCAACTTCAAAAACGCGCAGGTCATGAGTTTCAAAAGGGTTTCTGATGCCGAATGTGTCCAGTCCGGCTCCCAGAATAACGGCTTGGCGCATACCGTGTTCAACGGTTTTGTTTAAGGCATCTTCCGCAATGCGCTGGCGGGCGACCACAAAATGGCGCAACCGGATCTTAGCGATTTCCCTTTCAGAAAAAGCAAGAGTTTGCGCGTTTTCTCCCAGAATGGGCAAGGCAAGAGGGTCTGAAAACAGGCGGCCTTGTTCGTGTATCTGGTGCAGGGCGCGTTGTCGCGCCACATGGAGCGCGGTGGTGCTGGGGCAGGGAGCCTGAAGCAAGGGCATGAGCCACCATGTTTTTCTGGTGATGAAATAGTCTCCAAGTCTACGTCATAATGCGTTCTGCCAGCCGTGCAACGTGAACAGGGGAGCGTTTCACGTGGGTGCAGGATGAGCGGACATCAGGCCGCAGGTTTGGTCCAGAAAAATGTCAGCTCATGTTTATTCTGTGCCAGATGTGCGAGGCTGCCCCCGGGAATGGCTTCAAAAGCGGCAACAGTTTCGTGGTCTGTTTCGCCCTGAAATTTCACTGTCAGTACAAGGTGCTTGGCACGGCCCGCGTTAATCCAGCGGGTTGCGAGAGCCAGAAGCCGCTTTGGATAAGCAATAATATCTGAAAATACCCAGTCTGCTTCAGGCATCTCCTCAGGTTCCAGCCCAAAGGCGCTGCCTTGCTGAAAGGTAACGGTGGGCATGGCCGCTACACGCGGGTCTAGTGGTGCGCGGTCAATGGCAGTTACGTTTGCACCAAGCATGGCAATGGCCCATGTCCAACCGCCTGGGGTAGCGCCAAGGTCAAAACAGGTTTCACCCGGCTGAGGCCACTGGCCAAGGCGTGTACAGGCTTCCCACAATTTCAGATAGGCACGGGAAGGCGGCCCGATGCGGTCTTCTATAAAATGTGGCGTACCATTTACAAAAGGGCTGCTTTTGCGGGCGGAAAACAGAAGCGTATTGGCATCCAGCAGCGTCCATGCACCTAATGGGCTTGTGGGCGGTGCTGTGGGGAAGGTGATTGGTGCGGCTTTTACAGGGGGAAGCCGTTCTTCTATCAACGCTGCACGCCGGAAGCAGTCTGCTGCGTAAAGGCTCCAGTTGCGCTGACGAGCACGGAGAATTTCCGATGCGTTGCGAATGGAGGTGATGGACACACGTTCCGGCTCCTGCCATATATCCAGCGCCCAAGGCGAAAAAACAGATGGCTGGGCAGAAAGAGCCAGTTGACCGTGCCAGCGGTCAATTGTCACCCCACGACGCGCCAGATCCTGCTCCAGAACAGTTTCAAGTCCTTCTGGTGCAAGCCATGCACCATGAATGATCTGGGTCATGCGCGTAATGCCCATCCAAGAGCCAGACAAAGCCATGACAGGATAAGAATACTGCCTCCGGTAGGAGCAATGTGGGCTGCGTGATGGCCGGAAAAAGCGGTATAATAAACGCCGCCACAAAACAACACTGTGCCAAGCAGTAAGCCACATCCGCCAATGGCCAGTAAGCGGGTTGGTTTTGGGGTTGCGGTCAGGCCAAGCGCTAGCAGCGCAAGCGCGTGCCACATCTGCATTTCCATGGCACCGTGCGCCATGGCGCGTCCTCCCACGCCAAAGCGCGCGTCAGGCATGTGGGCGATCAGCGCCCCCATTATGGTGCCGGTACCAGCAAACAGTGCGCCACAGATGCGCCACACACGGGGGATAACAGGAGAAAATAGCATGATAGGTTTTCTATAAGCATATCGTGCGCGGTCGGAAACAGAAAAACCGATCTGGCGGCATTTGGTTTTGCGCGAACCGTTTTATCTTTTTAAAGAGACAGGCAAATAGCTGCGGCATAAGGCGAGAGAAGCAGTTTTGATGCCGCGTAGCGCAATGCACGCTGCGGGGCGCAGTCAGGTAGATGTGTCAAACCGGCTTCACCAATCAAGGGCAGAATACATGAGCATACGAATAGATACCGTTGTTACGCGCGGTGGAGATGCCGGACAAACCTCGTTAGGTGATGGTCAGCGTGTTTCCAAAAGTAGCGCGCGGATTGAAGCCATGGGCTGTCTGGATGAACTGAATGCTGTTGTCGGTCTGTTACAGACACAGACCAAGGCGGGGTGTGTTGTTCGTCAGGAATTGCAGCGGGTGCAGAATCTGCTTTTTGATATGGGAGCGGATTTGTGTCAGCCAGATGGTCCTAAAACCGAAAAGGCACGACGAGTAACCGGACAGGTCGTTGTGCATCTTGAGGGCTGGATTGAGCAGTTGCGGCAGAAACAGGCCCCGCTGACCAGTTTTGTTTTGCCGGGAGGCAGTGTTGCCGCAGCATGGGCGCATCTGGCGCGAACGCAGGTCCGCACAACGGAAAGGCGCGTGGTGGCGCTGGCCCAGCAGGAAACTGTGAATCCTGAACTTTTAAAAATTCTTAATAGACTTTCTGATTATTTCTTCGTTCTGGCGCGTCATTTTAATGCGGACGGTCAGGACGATATTCTCTGGACGCCTGGTTAAGGTTGGCTATTCATTCTTATTGTGAATATTAAATGAAAATTAATAGTATCTGAAGAATGCAGCTCAAGTTTGGTTCATTCCTTTTGTAATGACGCAAAAGTAATGGAATGTGATCTTAGGGTATGGCGCATATGATCTGAGCGCAGGTGGAAAAGTTTTTTCTTGTGTTCTGACGGTGTTGGAAATAGCAATTAGATGTGTTAGAGCAACTTTGGAAAGAAAAGATTCTGCCAGCGTAAAAAAGTGCAGAATGTTTCTTCGCCACTATATCCCATGTAGCCTGTTGGGTTTTTATCTGCCCGCCAAAGGCAAAAAGAGTAGCTTATGATTTTTCCTGATATTTTCAGACTTGTTCTGGAAGCATCGTGTATGTGGAAAACTCAGGTAACTGTTTGCAGAGTCAGGAAAGTATAAAGCAGAGTGACTTCCGAATTCATGAAGACACCGTCCTTTTTATCAACGCCCGTGGCTGAAAAAAGTCAGGACGAAGCATTTGAGGAAGCATCCCTCCGTAACGCTTTGGAGCGGTTGGGGTCTTCTTCCCGTCCGCGGCCGCAACAAACCGCACGGCCTTCTGCCGAAGCTGCGCAGGGCAAACGTCGTCGTTTTGTAAAAGATGGTGATGTACAGGTCGAGAAACATTCTCTGGCTCGTACCAAACCCCGCACGCTAGCCATGCCGGGCAAGATGTCAACGTCACGCGCGTTGCACTTCACCGATGAAGAAAATGGTGAAGTTTCCAAACTACGCCGCCAGCTTGCAGAGGAAAAACTGAGAGCTGAAGAAGCAGAACAGCAGGTAGAAGCGTTGCAGAACGCACAGAAGAGCATGGAAACCCGTCAGGTTCATGCTGATCTGATGGTGCGTGAACTGAAAGAAAAGCTGCAACAGCGTGAAGCTGAACTGGCGGAGCACGCGCGGGAGTTGCGTAGCGTCCAGCGTGAGATTGCTGCGTTGGAAGAAGAGAAAGAAGAACTGCGCAAGAAAGCGGAAGCACGCCCACGTGGTCGCCCACGCACGCGTCCGGTGGAAGAGTACGCCATGGCGGATGAAGTGCGGGAAGAGGAACTGGATGTGGAAGAGCCTCAGCCCGTGAAATGGTGGAAAGACTAACTAACATTTCGCCATATTTTGGCTTAGGGTGCGGGGTATGAAAAATGCTTCCGTAACCCCCGCTCTTGTCTTCTTGATAGCCGATGCTGCGGTTGGGGTAGCCTTTGTGTTGCTGCCCCCCTTGGTTATGGGTTTTCTATTGTTGCTGAAGGATGTGTTCGGCGTGCTTGTGCTGCCGTTCACCTTCCTGTTCGGTCTGGCCGGATGGTCGTCCGATATGTCATCACTTGATAGCGTGATGGGAGGGTTGACGCCTAACGTCCTGCGTCATCCCTTCCGTGCCATTTCAGCCGCTATCATGATCGCTGTTGGCGGCCTGTGCTCTGTGCTTGCATGCGGTAGCCCGCGTGCTGCCGTGGTTGAGCGGCGCATAGCCCCGCTCTTTACCCTTGGTGCCGTGGTGCTGATGGGGCCGGAACTGGGGCTGATCATGTTGCCAGCGTTTCTACTGCAACTGGCAGCTCTGCGGCGTCCGGAAATGGATTTCTTTTCCCGTAACAAGTAACCCGCTCTTCTCACCCGTTATGTCTTGAGCAGAAGCCCCCTGAAGCCGGTGAAACAGGCTTCAGGAGGGTTCTTTCTTAATGTGCCGGAAAGATCTTGCCGGGGTTCATCAGGTTCTTCGGGTCCAACGCCAGCTTGATCTTGCGCATGGTTTCAAGCTCCGCGCCACCGCGCCAAGACGGCATCATGTAGGTTTTCAACTGTCCCACACCGTGCTCGGCCGAGAACGAACCGCCGAGTTTGCGCACAATTTCCGCTACCGTATCCATTATGGCGTGATCCTGCGCGAGAAAGGCTTTGGGGTCTGCTCCTTCTGGCTGCACCAGATTGAAATGGATGTTGCCATCTCCAATATGCCCAAAAGGCGCAACCCTTATGCCCGGGATCAGGGTTTCACAGGCCTTTGTGGCGTCTTCAAGAAACGCGGGAATGGCCGCAAGCGGCACAGACACGTCATTTTTAACGGAAGCGCCAGCTCGTTTCTGGGCTTCTGCATGTTCTTCGCGAATCATCCAGATATTCTGGCGCTGGGTTTCGCTTTCCGCCAGAACGGCATCTGTTACCAGTCCGTCTTCCAGCGCCTGCCCCAGCACATCTTCCATCAGGGTGCGCAGGCTTTCATCTTCGCGCGGGCTGGCCAGTTCCACCAAGGCATAAGCTGGCGCGGGCTCTGATAGGGGGAGTGGGCAGCTTTCAATCAGGCTGTTCACCAGTGCCATGCTGGTGCCAGACATATATTCAAAAGCCTGAATGGCCGCAGGGTCCTGCTTGCGGAAGGCCGCGAATAAAGCTAGAGCGCTCTTGGCATCGGCCACAGCACATAGCGCTGTCTCACGCGAGCGGGGGCGGGGCTGAAGCTGGATAACGGCGGTCGTGATAAGCCCTAGCGTTCCTTCTGACCCGACCAGCAACTGCCGTAAGGCATAACCTGTATTGTCCTTGCGCAGTTTGCGCATCAGATTCAGCACGGACCCATCCGGCAGCACTGCCTCCAGCCCCAGGGCCAGTTCACGGGCATTGCCATAGCGCACGGTATTGTTGCCGCCGGCATTGGTGGCCAGAATGCCGCCAATGTCGGCTGACCCTTCTGAGGAAATGGAAAGAGGCAGCAACAGGTCTTCCGCCAAAGCGGCATCCTGTGCAGCCTTGAGCGTAACACCCGCTTCCACCGTCATGGTCAGATCAGCATGGTCAATGTTCAGAATGCGCGTCATACGGGTGGTGGAGACCACCACTGCCTTGCCGCTTTCATCTGGTGTGGCGCCGCCTACCATGCTGGTGTTACCGCCCTGAGGCACCATAGGCACGTTGTGCTCGGCGCATAAAGCAACGGCTTTTGCACACTCTTCGGTGGTGGCAGGCCGCAGCACGGCGGCACAATGACCATGATACAGCATCCGCCAGTCCGTGCAGAAGGAAGCGGTGTCGCTTGCATCGGTCAGGAAACCGGCAGGCCCCAACAGGTTTGCAAGGGCATCGTGCAGGGTAGGGGGCAGAGACGTATCAGGCATAGGCAGACCTTGTGTGGAAACAGGACCCAACGAAAGGGGGGCGGAAAAGGCTCAGTACTGTAAAATCAGATGATGTATGGCATTGGAAAAGCGCTACAGCATATTTTCTCAGTAAAGATAACGTGCATTGTCCGCAGCATTGCAGACGGTGTGTTGAAAGAGGTGGAATACTTCCGTCCCGGCAATACCGCTCAGTAACCCGGCTGCCACGGCCATGAAGATAATCATCAAGCGGGGATAGCGAGCATCGGTTTGCGCCTGCGAGAGCAATGCGAGGGTTTCCGCTCTGGCCTGCTGTGTCAGATAGAGTTGAGATTTCAGGGTCTCGTTCTGTGCGCGGGCTGAACGCAGATCCCGATCCAGCTTGTTGATGCTTTCCGCCATCTGCCGCAACTGAGCGCGGTGCTCATCCATAGGTGTAGTGGTGCGGGAGGCTCGGCTGCTGCGGGTGGTGGTGCGGGCCTGAGATGGATCAGGCGCTATGGCCTGAAACAGATTTTTCAGTGCCCCACCAGTCATGTTGTTGCGCCGCGCGCGGTTCTTGATAGCTTCCAGAGCAGTGGCGGACTGGCCGGGCTGATCCTCCAGCACCAGCGCCAGAATATCAGAGAGAATTTTGAGTTCTTTGGGGTCAAATGTGCTCATGGATGGCTCAAAGTGCTGGCCGAGGTGCTGCAGCGCGGCGCAGACGGTCCTGAATGGCAAGGCCCAGACCATGCGCAGGCACAGGCTGTACAGCTATCCCCGTCAGGCCCAGTACGGCTCCTTGTTTGTCTAGATATCGTAAGCCGGAAAAGAGGCGCGCTGCTGCTTCTTCCAGATTGCCTGCCTGGCTGAGGTTCCAGCCGGCTCCAGCTCCGGCAAGAGGGGTTGGCCCAAACGCCAGCAATCCTTCCGTGGGGCTGACAGAAAGTGCGTTCAGGCGCACCGGCAGGGCAGGCGCGTAATGGGAGAGCATTCGGCCGGGAGAAGCGGGCGCAGTCTCGGTCTCGCTTTCCGGGTAGGCGAGGGGACCGCAAATTTCTTCCAGAGCTTCGGCGGGAATCCCACCGGGGCGCAGCAGTATTGGGCTGCCTTCTGCCGTGAGGTCAAGGACCGTACTTTCCAACCCTACCTGACACGGGCCACTGTCCAGCACGGCATCAATCCGGCCTTCCAGTTCTTCTAGAACATGGCTGGCATCAGAGGGGCTGATACGGCCGGAGCGGTTGGCAGACGGTGCGGCAACAGGACGCCCAACAGCCCGCAATAAGGCCTGTATGCTCTCTCCTTTAGGCACCCGCACAGCAAGGGACTCCAGCCCGTCAGCCGCAAGATCAGACACTGTGCTGGTAGAGGCGCGGGGGAGAACCAGGGTAAGAGGCCCCGGCCAGAAGGCATGAGCCAGCCTGCGCGCCAGAGGGGTGGCCACAACCTGCTCAAATGCAGCTTCCGCCGTGGCGAAATGGCTGATGAGCGGATTGAAGCGGGGTCGGTTCTTGGCCTCGAAAATACGGGCGACGGCTGCTGGCTGTGTGGCATCCCCACCAAGGCCGTAAACGGTCTCGGTTCCAAACGCCACAAGCCCTCCGTCCCGCAGAATGCGGGCGGCGGTTTCAAGGCCGGAAGGTGTGGCGGCAAGGCGCAGGGTCATGCAGGTCCGTCTAACGCTCTCAAGTCCCCTAAAGGCTGGGGAGCTTATCTTTTAACAGAGTTCAGGCTTTTCTGGCGTGTAAGGGGAAAGCCGTAGCGCCAGAGGCCCGATGAAGGAGGAAACTACAGCGTTCCGGTACAGAGGAAAGGCGGATTTTTCCAGTCCGGCTTGCCATAAAGTAGAGGGGAGCCATCCAACTGGGTGATATGCCCGCCGGCGGCTTCTACAATAGCTTGGGGTGCTGCGGTATCCCATTCCATGGTCGGGCCGAGGCGGGGGTAAAAATCCACAGTCCCTTCGGCCACACGGGCAAATTTCACAGCGGAGCCGATATTCCCGATAGAAGCAATGCGGCGCTCACCCAGATAGGCGGCCAGCCGAGGGTCATCCGCATAATGCCGTGATGCCAGAACACTCAGGCCTTCTGCGGGTGGCGTACGGGTATGGATACGGTGTGTGCCCGTGCGGTCCTTGCGTTCCGCAGGCGCGTTGATGCCGCCGGTATAAAGCTGATGGTAAGCGGGCAGGGCCATGGCGCCCAGCACGGCGCGCCCATCACGCACCAACCCGATATTGACGGTAAAATCATCCCGTCCGGCCGCAAATTCCCGCGTGCCATCCAGCGGGTCCACCAGCCAGTAGGAAGGGGATACCGCCCCCCGCAGGCCGGATGCCACTTCTTCTTCCGCAATGACGGGAATATCCGGCACGGCAGAGCGCAATCCTTTGAGGATATGGGCTTCCGCTGCGTGGTCGGCTTCGGTCACGGGCGAGGCATCTGTTTTGGTCAGTGTCTCAAACCCGCGGGCGCGGATGGTGCGGATAATCTCCGCGGCTTCTTCCGCCAGACGGGCGGCCAGAGCCAGAAGGTCTGCATCTGTGTGGCTGGTCATGGCCCGCACCATACGCCAAGTGGAGAAGTCCGTCATGCCCCAGAGACTCTGATTCTGTGCAAAAAACGGAGATGATCGCCTGCGGCATTCAGGAAGCAGGCGGAGCGGATGTGACCTGCTTAGAGGCTGCCAGTGGCAGAGTGACGCGTAAGGTGCGGTTTTTTCCAGGCTGACGAGACCTCCCTATTGCCAAGGGCGCAGGGGAGACGTACGCAGTTTGCCCAGAATAGCTGTGCAAGGGAAGTCCGCACCTTCAAGTTGGGCTGTTTTCAGCCGGACCACTGGCAAGAGAGTTATGCCGGAGGGGGCGACGGTTGACCATGCACGGCCACTTTAAAAAGAAAGCATGAGGAGTCCAGATTTTATGCTTGAGATTTCATTTTCTGCAGAAACACTCCCGCAAGGTGGCGCGCTGGCTCTGCTGGTGCCAGAGGGCGCTGAAACACCTGCGCTGTTCAAAAGCCTGGATGATGCAACACAGGGTGCCCTCAGCCGTGCCGTCAAGGCCGATGAGTTTACCGGTAAGGAAGGGGCTTCCACCGTTGTACTGGCTCCGGGTGCCGGGTTTGATCGCGTTGTGCTGATTGGTGTGGGGCGTACAGAGGCTTTTGGTGTCAAAGAGGCGGAAAAAGCAGGCGGGATAGCCGCAACCGCTTTGGGGCGCGTTGAGAAAGCAGCTCTGTCTGTAGGGAGCCTGCCTCACGCTGCCCATGTGGCACTGGGTGCCGTGCTGGGGGCCTATCATTTCTCCTTGTATCACGGTGCGCCGGAAGACAATAAAATCCATCGTCTGGCGGCTCTTGCTGTTCTGGCGGCAGACCCCGCACAGGCAGAAGCGGCATGGCCAGCCCTCTCCGCCGTGGCACGGGGAGTGGTGTTGACGCGGGATCTGGTGACGGAACCCGCCAATGTGCTGAATCCGGTGGAGTTTGCTGAACGTGTCAGCACCCTGCGCAGCCTTGGTCTGGACGTGGAAGTGCTGGATCAGCCCGCAATGGAAAAGCTGGGCTTTGGCGCACTGCTGGGTGTGGCGCAAGGCAGTGATGCCGAACCCCGCACTGTTATCATGCGCTGGAACGGGGGCGAGAAAGACGATGCGCCTCTGGCCTTTATTGGCAAGGGTGTCACGTTCGATTCCGGCGGTATTTCCATCAAGCCCGCAGCGGGTATGGAGGAAATGAAGTGGGATATGGCAGGCGCCGCTACCGTAACGGGGCTGATGGCTGCACTGGCGGGCCGTAAGGCCAAGGTGAACGCAGTTGGCGTGATCGGGCTGGTGGAGAACATGGTTTCTGGCAACGCGCAGCGGCCGGGCGATGTTGTGCGCAGTGCGTCTGGGCAGACCATTGAAGTTCTGAATACGGATGCGGAGGGGCGTCTGGTTCTGGCGGATATTCTTTGGTACGCCCGTGAACGTTTTGCACCGAAACTGATGGTTGATCTGGCAACGCTGACCGGAGCCATTATCATCAGCCTTGGGCATGAGTATGCCGGTCTGTTCTCCAATGATGATACCCTTGCCGGCGGCTTGGCTCAGGCGGGTGAAGTCACAGGGGACAAGCTGTGGCGCATGCCGATGGGCAAGGAGTATGACGCTCTGCTGAAGTCCGACATCGCGGATATGAAGAACATTGGTGGTCGCCCCGGTGGCTCCATTACGGCGGCGCAGTTCCTCAAGCGTTTTGTGGGAGAAACGCCGTGGGCGCATCTGGATATTGCAGGTACGGCGTGGTCCAGTAAGCCACGCAATGGTCAGCCTAAAGGGGCAACCGGCTTTGGTGTTCGGTTGCTGGATACATTTGTGCGTACACAGCACGAAAAGGCCTGATCGGCCTCTCTTGTTAAGCTCGGATTATTTCTGATCCGGGTGAAGGAAAAGATGCCTCTCTTCTTGAGTGAAGAGAGGCATTTTGCGTTACTAAAGGCAGAAGGCATAGCTGCCTTTTACGCCAGACTGTATTTCGTTCTATTTTTCATAACTGAATAGCACCGACAATCTTACCTTTTCATCAAAGGATGGCTTGGTCCCTGTGAGCCAATCTGGCATGAGGGGAGCAGTCTGACAAAACGGTCATGCGAGTGGCTGCTGTTTATGGGCGCAGCCCTTTCACGGTCTGCCATGCTGGTTATGAAAACTGGGGGATTGGATGTCTTTTTGCGTTGTGGGTGCCGGGTTTAGTGGTGCCATTATTGCGCGTCACCTTGCGGAACGCGGGCACAAGGTCACGGTTGTGGATGAGCGTTCGCACATTGGCGGGAACTGCCATACGGAGCGTGATGCCGAAACCGGGGTAATGGTGCATAAATATGGCCCCCACATTTTCCATACGGCAGATCAGCGCGCATGGGACTACGTGCAGCGTTTTGGCGCGTTCAAGCCGTATGTAAACCGGGTGAAAGCCATTTCCCAGGGGCGTGTCTATACGCTTCCGGTGAACCTGCTGACCATCAACCAGTTCTTTGGCACCACCATGGGACCGAAGGAAGCGCGCGCCTTTATTGAAGCCAAAGCGGATAAAACCATCACCAACCCCCGCTCGTTTGAAGAGCAGGCGTTGAGCATGATCGGGCCGGAACTGTATCGGGCCTTTTTCCATGGCTACACCCGCAAGCAGTGGGGGCTTGAGCCGACGGAACTGCCTGCGTCCATTCTGAAGCGGCTGCCTCTGCGCTTCAATTATGACGACAACTATTTCAACCATCCCTATCAGGGTATGCCGGAGGAAGGCTATACGGCCATTGTCCAGAATATTCTGAATGTTGACGGGATTGATCTTCGGCTGGGCTGTTCGTTTGAAAGCTTGGAAGAAAAATTCCAGCACGTTTTCTATACAGGCCCGATTGATCGCTTCTTCCAGTTCAAACTGGGTCGTCTGGGCTACAGAACGCTGGATTTTGAACGATTTGTTGATGAAGGCGACCATCAGGGCACGGCTGTCATCAATTACTGTGATGAAAACATTCCGTTTACCCGTATTTCCGAGCACAAGCATTTTGCCCCATGGGAGCAGGACAAATTCTCCAAGACAGTCTGCTTCCGTGAATACAGCCGTCTGGCAGGCGAGAAGGATGTGCCGTACTACCCAATTCGTCTGGTGAACGAAAAGCAGATGCTGGAGAGCTATATTGGCCTCGCTCGCGCAGAGACAGGGGTGTCTTTCCTTGGGCGTCTTGGCACCTACCGTTATCTGGATATGGATGTCACCATCACGGAAGCCCTCGCCGCGTGTGATCGGATTGATGCAGCGTTGCAGGCGAAAGAACTGGATCTGCCCGCCTTCTTTGTTGATCCAAGCTGATAAAACACTTTCAAGTGTAGAAAAAAGCCTGCCTTTCTCCGTAGAGGCAGGCTTTTTTTTATGGCACGATGGACCTGAAGAAAAATTTTGCTGATATCAAAAGGGTCTAATGATAAAAAAGAAAAAAACCAGCTTGGTGCGAAAATGCAGAAAACGGATGAGATACTAAAAAATGGAACGATAGCCGTCTTATATTCGGTTCTTGTTTCCGTTTTTGTTGTTGCTTTGTGTGAAATCAGATTTAAATCTTTCTTCACACTTGATGATTCCTATAATGAATATCTAGGGTTTATGCGTCAATACGGTCAGTCCTGGCTGTCTGGTGAAATCCCTTTTATTACAAAAAACATCATGATTGGCGGTAACGCCATGGTGGAGTTGCAGCGCGCAATTTTTGCACCGCAAAATATTCTTGCGTCCCTGATTGCAGCCAAGAGCGCAAACCCGCTTGCACCCGGCCTGTTTTACGCTTTCATCAATATCTTTCTTTCGTGCCTTTCTGGGTATTCCATTGGGAAATCTTTTGGAATTTCTCGGAATTTGAGTCTTGTTCTGGGGTTCTTTATCGCCATTAACCCCATCTTTCTTTACCAATATGCAGGCCCATGGTGGAACGCCGCCAATGGTCATACCTGGTCGCTGGTGGCGATAGCAACGTTTTGTCTGTTACGGCAAAGCATGACGGCCTGGCGTGTGGTGGCCAATTTTCTTGCTACTCTCATTCTGCTCTCTTCCGGCTGGCCGCACGGTATTATCGGGTATTTTGTGATTGTCGGCTGTATCAGTTTGGTGGATCTGCGATACGGAGAAGCCTTTAATCTGGTTGTAAAGAGGTGCCTTCCCCTTGTGTTGGCAGGCATTGCCGCTATTCCAGTCTATTCAGAATTTATTGTGCTGTCTGGTTTGGTTAATCGCCCATCCGGTTGGAATAACGCCGGTAACTTCATGGTGCCCAGCGTTACCCAGTTACTTCTGACATTTTCTCCCACATATTTTGAATTCATGAACTATTTCGGCGGGTTCAAATCTTTTTTTGTGCCAGTCGGGTTTTCAACCATATTCTTTCTGCTTGCTTTGTTTTTTTACAGAGTTTCTTTTCTGGATAAGAATATCGTTCTTTTTGCGGTAATTCTTGCAGCAACCCTCTGTCTGTCCATGCTCCCCTCCCAGACGGGTATGTTGCGGTGGCCCATCCGATTTGTGCCTTATTTTTCCGTTTTTGCATCTGTCGCCACATTTTATGTCATGTCGCGTGGGGAAAAAGTGAACAGTCTTGTTCGGAAAAACGGCTTCCTTAGCATTGTTCTTGTGCTTTTTGTTGTTTCCGCTTTCCGGAATATTTTTGAGCGGCCAAAGGTTGTTTTGCTGGAAGCGGGAACAAGTTTGCTTCTTGTCGGGCTCTGGTTCTTTTGTGTGGAAAAGAGAAAGCCCGTGGATATTGCCACGTCATCGTGGTTGAAGGCGGCAACGGTGCCCGCATTCTGTCTGGCGCTGATGCTGGCTTGTATGCCTTCTCTCGGTAAGGTTTATCTTCCGGTTCATACCCTTCCTTCACATATGGCGTTGCCTGAAAATGTGAATTGGGATGGAAATTTTGCATCTTTTACGGGGTGGGCACCGGAAGAACCGGTAGAGCCCGGAGAACTGCAATCCGCTCTGTTTGGATACTATGATATCCGCAGCATTAATGGCTCATCTCCCAATGGTCATAAATATCTTGATCAGGTTCTGGCGTATTACAGTTCTCATGCCGTGTTACAGCCTGAGGAAAGCATGGCCAACTTAAGCCAGGCCGTCCCCGGTCTTGAAAACGTTTGCTGGTTTAATCTGTTTGGCGTCAGCAGTCTTGCCATTCGGGCTGATATTCAGGAAGACGTTGGCAGCGGGTTGGAAGGCTGCGGCTATCACCCCGCTCAGTTGTCTCATGATCAATCAGTTCTGTACTATTCCTCTGAGCAGCATTACCCCACAACATTGACTTACACGACCAACCCGAACGTAAAGGTTGCGCGTGAGACAAATGATTCTGTTACGCTTACCGTTCCGGAGCATACAGATCCGCTCAAGCTTGTTTTTTCTCGTGTCTGGTGGCCTGGCTATGTTGCGCACGGTCTGACCTGTCCTGTGACGATTCACGGCTTTGGCACTATGCTTCTGGGCGCTGATATTCCCGCAGGATGCTCAGGAGAACTGAAGGTTTCCTATTTCCCGGTTACATGGGCCTATACGCTTTACTGCCCTGTGCTGGCAGTAATCGGGTTGGGACTTTTGTTGTTGCAGATACGACGAAACCAGAAATTGCGTAGGATTCTGGAAGATCTGTGAACCAGTAAAAAACCCCACCAATTGGTGGGGTTTTTTATTAAACGTTCTTTCTGTTTCAGTCCTTGAGTTCTTTCTCATAGACATGCCGCCAGAATTCTTCTGTAGTCATGCCGGGCAGGGCCTTTACATAAGCTTGTTGTAGCTCGGGCAGCATCCGTCCAAACCGGATGGAGAGCGCAATGCCTTCTTTCCACAAGGTGAAAAACTGCTTGCGATCCAATGAGGCCACGTAGCCTGTGCGGCTGGCTTCGTGATAGTACAGAACCTGACTGTAGCGGAAAATATCACGGAAAGCCGCATTGAAGTTTTTCGTTTGAAAACGCAGATCATCGCGCGTCAGGGATGCGGGAAGAAGATTGCCGTTTAGTGTTGCCAGCCGGACAAGGCGGCGTAGCTTGCCATCTGGGTGATGGTTGTGAGCAACCTCCACATCCTTCAGGTCATAAGGCTGCATTTTCTCGCTTGGCTTGAGTGCGCCCACTTCTGCGCGGACCGCAGCCATATCCATGTTGCGAAGGAAGAATTCAGGACCTTCCATCACGTTTTCCATGGCCATAAGCAAGGCTTTGGCGCTGGCATAGTTGTAGGAGAACAGAACCCCCCGGAACCAGGTCAGGAAAGTGTGAAGGTAAGGTTTGGGCTTGGTCTGTCCATTCAGCATCATGAGAACCATGGTCGCGCGCAGGCCCAGATAGCGCGTCATTGGACTTTCCTTGACGCTGAAATCTTCCGCCATGGAGCAGATGCCGTTCATGGTGATGAGCGGGAATTTGTTCTGCAGGGAAAACTGGGCATCATCCCCACGCACAAAGAACGGGTATGGGAAATGACGCACGGCAGAGATGGGGAAGGCAAAGAACCACCAGCCGCCATAATTAGGGGCGGCATCGTTCATTTCCGCCTGTAGCAGGTGGTGCACATCCCGCATGTCGAGCAGATGTTTGCGGGCCAGCCAACGACCGTTGATGAAGCGGGCTCCGGCTTCATGAAGCTGCCATGGCACCGTTTCCCGAAGCTGGGCCCCGATCACGGCAGCCCTTTGCTCAGTTGTGTAGCTGAGAAGCATATAGGCGCGTCTTACAGCTTCAAAATCACAGCTCGCATCATCATCCATGAAGAGGCAATGCGTATAGCCATGATCTTTTGCATACAGCAGGCCACGGGTGAACCCGCCAGCGCCGCCCAGATTCTTGTTGGGAATAACAAGAGCGCCGCAGGCTTCTTCCTCGGTTACGTTCTGTGAATTGTCGATAACAATCACGCGCAGGCGTTCAGACCAGACCGGATCAACCTTTAAGGCATGCGCAAGTTTTTGAAGGGCCGGCAGCAGGAACGGCTTGCGGTTGAAGTGCGTGATGATAACTGCAAGGTTAACGTCTCTAAGCGGCTTTTGGGTGGTGGTGAGCCTGCCACCCAAAAGATGACCGTCTTCCAAGGCTTCTACCCACAGATACAGCATTCCATTCTGAAGATCAGGCCAGAAGGGAAGGTCCAGTTCAACACGTTCACCTTCTGTCAGGGAGACTGTTTTTTCCAGAAGCCAGCGATGCGGCAGCCCAAGCTGGTGTAGTCCGATGCGCACCACAAAACGGCCAGCCCCTTCCAGTTCCAGGGCAACGTTTTCAATCGCGCAAAGCTCTCGCCAGCGTTCGATCGTAACGCCATTGAAGTAGGTATCAAAAGAAACGCGGCCCCCTTCCTTTACATAAAGGATTTCAGGTTCAGCGCGGGAGAGTTCGACTTTTTCATTATGTGGGCGGAAATACAACCCCTCAGGAATAACAGACTGCAGGTTGGGGAAAATGATGTTCTGCAGAATAAAACCGTCCGTACGGTCCTGTTTTGAAGAAGTAATAATCTCCTTCGTGCGGGCGTTCATGAATGGGCGTTCCTTGCCATTTTTTGAAAAAGACGTTTCTTTTTAACTCTACGGTATAGGGACGCAAGCCCGGCGCAAATGAAAACAAGGGTTTTTTGATCTTAATGGCTTCTTATAAGAGACGCGGATTTCTCACACTTGAGGCAATTTCGGGTCATT
>NZ_LHZQ01000021.1 GCF_001580915.1 Acetobacter tropicalis
TGGTGACAATAAAGCGATGATAGCGGTTGCCGTGACGCCATTCGGCCTTGGCCACCACCCGCCTGCGGCGCGTCCAGCTGTCCTTTGTGATCCAGTCAAAGGAGGCGAAACCGCGCGCCGCTTTGCCTGTCGTGGCGGCTTCGTCACGAACCTCGGCGGACAGGGAGGCAATCCGGTCATACAGGCGCGTGTTGCCCGCAAGCCCAAACAGGAAGTCAACGTGGTTGTCTTCGCACCATGTCATCAGACTGTCTCGGGCGAAACCGCTGTCCCCACGCACCAGGATACGCACCCGGGGCCAGCGGCTCCTGATCTGCTCCACGATCCGGCGGATGTCTGCCAGTGCTTCCTTCCCCGGGTCCCTGTCTGCCGTGCGCAGGGTGGCGCTGAGGAGATGATCCCCGCAAAAGATGTATAGCGGCAGATAGCAGTTATGGCCGTAATACCCATGAAAGGCACGGCCTTCCTGATGGCCATGGATACGGTCATCGGTGGCATCCACATCCAGAACGATGCGGGCGGGTGCGCGCTCATGCTGGTCCATGAAGAGCGTGACGAACAGGGTAGCCAGGGCCTCATGATCAGCAATGATGCGGCAGTAACGGTCTGCCTTGTAGCCACTGCGCTCCAGCCGGTTCAGTGTGGATTTTCCGGCCAGTGCCGCACAGTTGGCCCGACCTCCCGACAGACGGCCCGAGGCCAGACCAAAGATCAGGTCATGC
>NZ_LHZQ01000066.1 GCF_001580915.1 Acetobacter tropicalis
CACTACAGTTGTTTTTCGAGATAAAGTATGATTCCATGCATTTCCATGGAATGGAACATGATGACGGGCGGAGCATCTGTTGAAGAGACGCTGTCGCTGCTGGTTACAGGACTGCGAACGGTCAAGGAAAAGATGCGTCCCCTGTTTGGCCAGGCCCGGGTTGCGGTCTCGGCGGAGCATTATCTGGAAACCCTTCTGGGTAATCTGCCACGCAAGACAGGGTGGCAACGTGCTGAAGCGGCTGGCGATGGAGGTCCCTGGCGTCAGCAGGCCTTACTGGGCCGAACGCAGTGGAACGCAGACGGCCTGCGTGACATTGTCCGCGATCATGTTCAGGAAACCCTGGGCGATGAGGATGCTGTCCTTGTGATTGATGAGACCGGCTTCCTCAAGAAGGGCAAGGCTTCCTGCGGCGTGGGACGCCAGTATACAGGTTCGGCAGGCAAGATCACGAACTGTCAAATCGGTGTGTTTGCAGCCTATGTCTCCCCCCGGGGTCATGCTTTTGTGGATCGTGCCCTGTATCTTCCCAAAGCCTGGACCTCGGATCCGGCACGGCTGTCTTCAGCCTCTGTCCCGACAGACGTAGCATTCGCGACCAAACCCTCTCTGGCCCGACAGATGATCGAGCGCAGCCTTCGGGCGGGCCTTTCTTTTGAATGGGTTGCTGCTGACAGTGTTTATGGCGTGGGAGAGATCGAGATGGGGTTGCGGCATGCTGCAAAGGGCTATGTCCTGGGCGTGGCAGGAAACCACTGGTTCAATTCCTGGGGCCTGGGAGAAAGACCCGTTGCAGGAGAAGCCCGTGACATCGCCCGGAATGCTCCGGAACAAGCCTGGGTCTCCCTGTCGGCCGGACACGGAACAAAAGGCGAGCGCCAGTATGACTGGCTATGGTGTCCGCTCGCCGAACTCAACGGAGCAGACTATACGGCAGGCGATGGCAGAGCCTGGATCCGGGGGCTGCTCGTGCGTCGAAATCCGACTGATGGGGATCTCGCATATTTCACTGTCTGGTGCCCTACGGGAACAACGCTTGAAAAACTCGTTCAGGTCGAGGGAACGCGTTGGCGGATCGAAGAAGGTTTCAGAACGGCCAAGAACGAATTCGGCCTCGATCACAATGAAACCCGTTCCTGGCATGGCTGGCATCGTCACGTATCCCTCGTCATGCTGGCCTATGCTCTGATGGCCGGTGTAAGGGCAGAAGCAAATGCCAGACCTCCCAAAAAAAGACTATCGAACGCTTACCAGGCCTGATCCGGTGGTCCATTCAGGAAATCCGGCGTCTTATCGTCAGATTAACGCAGCAGCAGATTTCCCTCGACCATATTCTCCACTGGTCACGCTTTCGAAGAACTCACCAAGCGGTAGCTTATGCCTCTCATCTAAAAAAACAACTGTAGTGCTA
>NZ_LHZQ01000163.1 GCF_001580915.1 Acetobacter tropicalis
CTAACCCGATGTACAACCCTTCTGTGAGATTTCCGCGTCCAGATGCGCCGTTACGGTATGCACCTTTTTGGCTGTCAGGCAGTTTGCCTCCCCAATCGCAACCCCCAGTTGGCGGCGGTCATCCACAAACGGGCCGATCACATCTGCCGGACGGCTGGCGCGGGAGACAATGCGGACAGAGCGTGTGGCAGGAGGAAGCATGAAGCTGTAATGCTGCTTGCTGTGGCGGATGGCGCGGATAGAAACACCCGTTTCCGTTACCAGATGCAGGTCTGGGTCATCCGTCAGCACCGGCTGTTCCACGCGTGGCTGCTGGGCGACAACAGCCTCTTTTCGGGCTTCCAGTGCCCGAAACAGGGGTTCTACAACGGTGCGCTCCACACATAGCGGTGCATCAGCGTGATCAGCCCAGTTTTGCACAGCCGCACCACGCAGCCCAACCACGTTGCCTGTCTGGCGGAAGGCGCGGCGGTTGCCGGTGTCCAGATAGCTTTCTGTCAGCATCCCATCAGCGGTGATTACGGAATGCTGTTCCGTTTCCACATGGTAATAGGTGTAGGCGGACACGGAGGGATCGTAAAAAATTGAGGCCCCGTTTACCAGCATACGAACAGGGATGAACTTGTTCTCAAAAAACAGGCAATGCTCTGGCGTGACCAGCAGGTCCTTGTAAGGCACACCATCAGCCACGGCATCTTTCAGAATACGCACAGGATAACCTGCTTCATCAAGGGGCAGATCAGGGCGGATTGTGGCCTGCGCCTTGCCAACCCACACAACCGGGCGCGTAACATCCTGATTGTTTTTCCAGTCCCGCGTAATAACCAGATCCCCAATCTTGATGTCTTCAACAGCAATATCGCCATCGGTGGTGCGGATCATGCCTCCGCTCAGGAAGCAGGCGTTGATGTATGTGTTATCATCTGAATAGGTAATCTGTAGCGGGTTTGTAGCGGCATCTGCTGAACTGGTGGAATAGTCGCCGGAAGGCAGGGTTACGCCGTCAGCCAACTTAACGGCATATTCTGCTACTGTTTGCCCACTGGCATTTTGCAGCGTGATGATTTTGCTGGAATCTGATCCATCAGCAATGGTGTAGCTGGAAACCGCGCCAGTTGTGTCCTGAAGCTCGATAGTATCCTTGTTCGGATCATAATTGTTGATGGTTGTGGCACTTAGTGTGCCAGACGCCAGCAGGCTGATGGCGGTGCCTCCACCGTTCAGGATCAGTGTGCCGCCACCCGTGCCAAAATTGACAGTACCACCTTCAAGTACGCTGGCCAGGGCCGCCCCTGTGTTGAACGTTCCGCCATATTCAATATTGACGGTGGAGCCTGTCAGAAGGCCAACCAGAGAGCCCCCGGTATTACCAGAAAGCGTTGCCGTGCCGCCAACAACATTAATGGTGGTGCCAGCCACAGCGTTGACCAGCCCGGAAATGGTATTGTCGCCGCCGATGTAATACGTATTGGCTTCCGCAGCCCCAATACCAATAATAATACTGCCAGTAGAACCGGGAGCAGTAACAATAGTCTGGATGCTGGCCGCGCTGATAAGGGTTGTGTAATCTTCTGTTCCTGTAAGAACATAACCAGATGCCGCAAGCTGTAAGACAACCAGATCAATGCCAGGGTTAAGATTTGTCCCCGTATAAATAGTATCTCCATTTGGAGCTGTGATTGTTACATCCCATACATTATCAACAGGTATTGGCCATAAGTTAGAATAAGGCTGAGTAATATTATAAACAACGCCAGAGTCGGTTGTATAGGTTGTCATTTCTGTTTCCTTCACTGTCTGGGGGAGGGCTGTTCAGGAACTGAATCGCTAATAAATTTAAAGAAATTATAGATACAATTTTTAAATACACAGAGAATCGAAAATAAAAAAGGAAATTGATTTGGTTGTTTTGGTTTGTTTAATAACAACCAATAAATATAAAATAATAACAAAGCAGTTTCAAAATTTTTGTAGTGTGTTCTTAACCACGATTGTAGGGGCGGAAAAAATAACGGCACAAAGGAAAAAAAATGGGGCAAGGTTGTCGTGTTAAATTTATTCACACTATGCAGTTAAATTATTTTTGACTCACCTGCGGAACGGTCATTTGTATTGCAAAAAAGTCACCCCACTCCTTCGGAAACTGAGCAGTCGTGAATTGCGCTTCATGCATTGCTGGTTTGCTGACCATATTTTTTTCAAAATGCTCTGTCGGTTGCCCGCTCATCATGATGGGCCACTAGCAAAACGAAAGGGGATGTCGGGACCGTCTTTATGAAGGGGTACGCGGAAACACTCCGCTCCAAATGAGAGCAGCGTCAAATACCCCTCAGACACGGCTCCCCCCGTCAGGGAAAGAGTGTCCTGCGGCAAAAGCCATGCCATGATAAAGACGCCTCTGCTGTGTGAGAAGGACAGGAGCCGGACTGCTTTGCTGCTATCATAAGCAGCAAAGCGGCGGGCATGAGGAAGGGGGGATGAGAACTTGAAGCTTTACGTCTTTTATCTGGGTGGTTCCGCCCCCGGTGCGAACATTGAGGTTCATGATGTGCAGTTTGCCGTCGCGCGCAAACCTGAGGATGCTTATCCGTCTCTCATTTCACGGTGGTTTGGAACTCGGCAATCCCTGCATATTGATGCGTATGGTTGTATAACGTGGGCGGATGGTTATGCCGTAACGCTCAGCCCGGAAAGACCGATATCTGACAGAAAACTCTATTTCATCAATATGGGCGGTTATCTGAAAGGCGCACTGCGGGAGGAACATGAGTTCACGTTCCTTGTCTCTGCTACTGAACAAGATGCAAAAGCCCGCGCGCGGAAGAGCCTTCTGGTGGAATACCAGCATCAGCACCGCGACAACTTGATGGAAGTTGATGAGTGTCTGCCGCTGGAACAGATTGACGGCCTTTACATTCATCTTGTGCCGCAGGAAAACGGGCAGCCCGTGCGGGCTGAATGGCAGGGGTATCGCAGATTATAACAGGCAGATTGCACACACAGGGCTCGGGTTTCGTCATGTCCTCCTCTCCCGTTCTTTATACCTTTCGTCGCTGTCCCTATGCCATGCGGGCGCGTCTGGCGCTTGTGGCCAGCCAGACAGAGTGCGAGGTGCGCGAAATCAGGCTTGCAGCCAAGCCTGATGCCATGCTCGCAGCATCGCCCAAAGGTACGGTGCCGGTTCTTGTACAGCCTGATGGTACTGTGCTTGAGGAAAGCCTAGATATCATGCGCTGGGCGCTCTTCCAGGCTGATCCTGCCCATTGGCTGGATGGCGTCAAACCTGCGTTGATTGAGCAGAATGACACCACATTCAAATACCACCTGGACCGTTACAAATACGCCTCCCGCTACGGGACAGATGCGTCTCATCATCAGGAAGAAGCGGTTCATATTCTACAAAGCCTTGAAACACTCCTTTCACAAGAAGCTTTTTTGCAAGGCGGTCATTTTGGCTTGACCGATGCCGCAATCGCGCCTTTTGTCCGGCAGTTTGCCGCAACGGATGCTGCCTGGTTTCAGGAACTGCCTCTTCCTGGCGTGCAGCGCTGGCTGAACAGCTTTCTGGGTTCGCCGCTTTTTGAGCAGGTCATGATCCGTTACGCGCCGTGGCAACCGGAAGACCCACCTACTCGGTTGCTGAATACTGCATAATCCGTAAAGGCAGGGCAGGGGAAAGACGAGTTTGCTTCAGGATACATGTATAAGCGATTTCGAGATGTGGTCACTCACTCATAGGACTGTCGATAGCGGCTAACTGTGAGAGCGCGGTTATCGGGAAACGACTAGAAGGATCGCCTCCTCTTTCGTTTCTGAGAAGCTTCCCTCTAACGAGGTCGACAATCTTTTGTCCCCGTGTCATTTGGAGAGCTCGAAAACCCCTCTCCGAACTGTTCTGTTGCCGGCAATATCAATGCGTTATGATCCTGATGTGACCGAAAAAGGAAGGTGTCTTCAAGCCCCTCCCTCTGATTTCGAGTGAGATGATCACGTGCATGCTACGTATTTAAAAATATAATTTTACACCTCTAATTCTGAAAAAAGAGTGCCTTAAAAAAGGGAAGGATAGTGACTTTGCCGAGATACAAACTGTCTGTTTTCATCTGCGTTTGTGCGTTCGTATTGCTGATCTGCACGGCATTTTATGATGGATATGGATGCATATCTGATGTGGGTTTCTGGTTGTTTTTTCTAATTTTTTGCTCACAACTCTATGTCATGCGTCAATTGAAAAACAAAAATGGACGCTTGCCATCCCATAGACAGTAAATACCTGTTGTAGGGCTGATATGGTCCTTACTAATCTGGCTCTGGCTCTGGCTCTGGCTCTGGCTCTGGCTCTGGCTCTGGCTCTGGCTCTGGCTCTGGCTTGGTTAGGTCACGTCATGTCACGTCTGGGAGCACTTGTATTCTGGACGCAGAAAAGCACCGGGTGTCCAGTAAAAACAGAAGCTCGCATGCAAGTGTGTTGAAGCGTGTGCAGATGGCTTTCTACCGTTGGCTGCGTCTTAGCTTTTCATACCGCGCCATTATGCGGCTACGGCGCAGGGCTGAGAGTTTCTGTGTCCAGAAAATTCCGTCAAGCTGGTCAATCTCATGCTGGTGGCAGACGGCACGCAACCCTTCAGCCTCTTCAGTCTGAGGGCGGCCTTCAAGATCCGTATAGCGCACGGTTACTGTTTCGGCTCGTGTCAGCGTTTCCGTGACACCCGGCATGGAAATGCTGCCTTCTTCGTGTTGAATGGTAGTGTCAGAGGTCTGAACAATTTCCGGGTTAATATAGGTCTGTGGGCCAGAGCCATCTGGCAGGTCCAGCACCACCACGCGCAGACCCACACCAATATGTGGCCCCGTAATGCCAATACCCGGTGCAGCACGCAGCGTATCCAGCAGATCCACCGCCAAAATGCGCAGAGAGTCATCAAAAATGCTGACAGGAACAGCTACCTGCCGCAGGCGTTGGTCAGGAAACAGAACAATCGGTTGCGTGGTCATGAAACATATCCAGAGGAGGGAAGGGGCGGCTGATAACACGCACGCATACGGAAAGCCCGATCAGTGCAGAAGTGGGAAGGGGGGCGTCTATTGTCTCAGGTAGGCGGAACATGTGCCAGCAGGGCAAAAAGGGCTTAAAAAACAACGTTTGGCATAGCAGGAGGGTATGTCCTTGCTTCGTAGCCGTAACCTATAATGTCTTGATGCAAGCGTATCAGGCCAGTGCAGCATCCTGAATGAAGAAGGTGACATCCGTGCGGCCATTCCAGCTTTCGGCGCGTAGATAGCCTGCCAGATGGATGGGGGGGCGTGTGGTGTCTTCCAGCGTGGCGGCCAGTGGGCTGTCTCCGGCACGGAACAGCAGGGCTTTCAGGCGGCCGCCATCAGCGCCTTTCAGCAGCAGACGCAGCGTGTTGCCATCTCGGCCAATGCGGTCGGCCTTGATAATCTGCACATGCGAGAGAGCGACCAGCGGCTCGGCATTGCCCGCGCCAAACGGGGCGAGAGAGGCCATGTTCTGTGCCAGTTCCACCGTGGCACCGGCAACGGAGAGAGCGGCGTCAATTTCCAGATCAACGGCATCCGGCAGTTGCGCGGCCCCGGCCAGCCGTTCATCCAGAAAAGTGTGGAAGGCGTCCACTTTCTCGGCAGGCAGGGAGAAACCGGCTGCCATGGCGTGGCCGCCGCCTGTTGTCAGCAGTCCGGCCTGACGTGCGGCAATAATCACCGTGCCCAGATCAAGCCCCGGCACGGAACGGCCAGAGCCTTTGATGGAACCATCATCCTGCGCAGCGCCCACAAGAGCCGGGCGGTTGAACTGTTCCTTGATGCGGCCTGCCACAATACCCACCACGCCGGGGTGCCAGTCCTTGCCTGTGAGCAGAATGACAGGATGCCCGGCTTCACGCTGGGCGGCGGCCTGCTGCATGGCCAGATCAAGAATGTCCGCTTCCACCCCTTGGCGGCGGCGGTTTACGGCATCCAGCCGCTCGGCCATGATTTTGGCCTCATGCGCGTCTTCACTGCGTAGCAGGCGCAGGCCCAGTGCGGCCTCGGCAATGCGGCCCCCGGCGTTGATGCGTGGCCCGATGGCGAACCCGCAGGAGAACGCATCTGGCGCTTTGGTAACACCCGCAATTTCCATCAGCGCGGCCAAGCCGGTGCGCTGACGGCGCGCCATGATCTTGAGGCCCTGCGCCACAAAAGCCCGGTTCAGCCCTTGCAGGGGCATGACATCACACACCGTTGCAAGCGCCACCAGATCAAGCTGACGCATCAGGTCTGGCGCGGGGTGCGCTTCAAACCAGCCTGCGCTGCGCAGATCGCGTGCAGTGGCAACGGCGGCCAGAAAGGCCAGTGCGGCAGCGCATACATGCCCAAGGCCAGCGGTGCAGTCCGGCCGGTTGGGGTTCACCGTCGCCAGAATGGCAGGCAGCGCATCTTCGGATTTATGGTGGTCCAGCACCACCAGATCCGCCTTGCCCGCCATCTGGTTCAGAATATCAGAGGCCGCAGTGCCGCAATCCACGCACACAAGCAGCGAGGCCCCCTGCGCCACCAGCCCTTCAAGGGCGGGCACATTGGGGCCGTAGCCTTCGGTCATGCGGTCAGGAATATGGGTGTGCACCGCACAGCCCAGTTCTTCAAAAAAAGAGGCCAGAATGCCGGAGGCGCAGGCGCCATCTACGTCATAATCGCCAAAAATGCCGATGGTCTCGCCTTTTTGCACGGCCTGAGCCATGCGGGCGGCTGCCACATCCATATCCCGCAGTTCGGACGGATTGGGCATCAGCGCCCGTAGCTTCGGGTCCAGAAAATCTGCGGCGGTTTCAAGAGAAAGGCCCCGCAATGCCAGAAGGCGACCTACAATTTCAGGCAGCCCGGCCCGTTGGGCAATAGCTGCGCCCAGCCGCATCAGGTCCGGGCTGTCAGCCCCCGGCCGCCACATCCAGCGGCGGCCTGTCAGGCTGGCCTCCACCCCCAGCGCGGCGCGGGCCTGCGGGGGCGCGGCGTCATCAGGGGGCAGAAGCATGGTTGTCTCTGAAAAAGCAGTCATTTCTGGCAAAGCGGGATAAGGCACACAGGGTTATTGCGGCGTCCACGTTTTGGTGGAGAAGTTGTGGTGCCCTTCAATAAACCGCACCGTGCCGGATTTGGAGCGCATGACCAGTGAGTGCGTCACGGCATGTGTGGGCAGACGGCGGATACCGCGCAGCAACGTGCCAGAGGTGACACCCGTGGCGGAGAACAGCACGGAACCAGCCGCCATATCATGCAGGCCGAGCTTGCGGTCCGGGTCCTTGCCGGGGTTCATTTTCTGGGCGCGTTCACGCTGGGCGTCATCTTCAAACAGCAGACGGCCCTGCATCTGGCCTTCCACGCAGCGCACGGCAGCAGCGGCCAGCACGCCTTCTGGCGCGCCGCCAGAACCGGCATAAATATCCACCTGGCTGTTATCCATGCAGGCGGCAATGGCGGCGGCAACGTCACCATCGCTCAGCAGGCGCACGCGGGCACCGGCTTCGCGCGTTTTGGCAATCAGTTCTTCATGACGTTCGCGGTCGAGCGTACACAGAACAATGTCTTCAATCGGCTTGTTCTTGGCGCGGGCCAGATTGCGCAGATTGTTCTCAATGGAGGCTTCAAGGTCCACCACGCCATCGGGCAGGTTGGGGCCAACCACAATCTTGTCCATATACACGTCTGGCGCGTGCAGGAAGTTGCCCTTTTCCGCCAGCGCAACCACGGTAATGGCGTTGGGCATGTCCTTGGCGCACAGATTGGTGCCTTCAAGCGGGTCCACCGCAATGTCCATGGCGGGGCCACCAGCGCCCACCTTTTCACCAATGTAGAGCATTGGTGCTTCGTCCATCTCGCCTTCGCCAATCACCACGGTGCCATCAATGGCCACGGTGTCAAACGCAATGCGCATGGCTTCCACAGCCGCGCCATCGGCATCGTTCTTCTTGCCACGGCCCGTCCAGTGAGAGGATGCAAGGGCGGCGGCTTCAGTAACACGCACCAGTTCAAGCGCCAGATTGCGGTCAGAAACCACAAACTGTTTAGGCTCACGAGTGTCAGACATCAGGGGGAAATCCTCTTTCTTAAGGCTTGAACTGGCTCCGCACGGAAGGCTCAGTCCGTTTCAATCCGGATCATCACCGGGGTGTCCGTCACCACATCAAGCTGGTCAATGCGTGTCACGGCGTCCTGCATGGCCGCCTCGGATGTCTGATGCGTCACCAGCACCAGGGGCACATGCGGGGCGGTGTCGTTCTTCTCCGGCGTGGGCTGAAGCATGCTGCGCAGCGAAACGCCACAGTCACGCAGCACGGCGGTAATATCCGCAATCACGCCGGGTCGGTCCTCCACCCGCAGGCGCAGATAAAACGCGCCCTTTCCGGCAGAAAGAGGGCAGGCCTGCACAGGTTGCATATCAGATACCTGCACGCCCCACACCGGGATGTGGCTGCCACGGGCAATATCAATCAGGTCGGCCGTCACGGCGCTGGCAGTGGGGCCTGCGCCCGCGCCCCGGCCTTCAATCATCAGGCGGCCTGCAAATGCGCCTTCAGCCACCACGGCATTGAACACGCCATCCACCTGCGCAATGGGGGCATCTTCCGGCACAAGGCAGGGTGTGACGCGGGCTTCAAGCCCAGCATCACCCACGCGGGCCAGCCCCAGCAGTTTGATGCGGTAGCCCAGCTTGCGGGCAAAGCTCAGATCGGCCGCGCCAATCCGGCGAATACCTTCCACGTGCACACTGTCAAACGCCACGGGGCGGCCAAAGGCCAGCCCGGCCAGAATGGTCAGTTTGTGGGCAGCATCCAGCCCGTCAATATCCGTGGAGGGATCAGCTTCGGCATAACCAAGCTGCTGGGCGTCTGCCAGAACGGAGCCGAAATCCTTCCCCGTTTCGCGCATGACGGTCAGGATATAGTTGCAGGTGCCGTTCAGAATGCCGCCAATGCGCAGCAGGCGATCTGCCGCCAGCCCTTCACGCACGGTCTTGATGGCGGGAATACCGCCCGCAACTGCCGCTTCAAACAGCAGCGGGGCGGATTTTTCCGCACTGACCTGCGCCAGCGCCGGGCCATGAATGGCCAGCAGCGCCTTGTTGGCCGTAACCACCGGCTTGCCTGCCTGCAGCGCGGCTTCAACCAGAGCACGGGCCGGCCCTTCGGCCCCGCCAATCAGTTCCACCACCACATCCACTTCGGGGTCTGTCACCAGATCAACTGCGTTGTCATACCACCGCAGGCCGGAGACGTTCACCCCACGGTCCCGCGTGCGGTCCCGCGCGCTGACAGCCACAACTTTCAGCGGACGGCCAGCGCGGGCGGTAATCAGGTCCGCATTGGTTTCCAGCAGGCGGATAACGCCCGCCCCCACCGTGCCAAGACCAGCAATACCGAGACGAAGAGGAGAAGAGGAGGAAGAGACACTCACGATTGGACAGGCTCCGGCTTGCTTGCAGAGGAAGGAGAAGACACAGCCGCAGGCTTGACGCCATGGGCTGCAAGGAAACCACGAATGGCGCGGGTGGCCTGCCGCAGGCGCTGGGTGTTTTCCACCAGCCCGATGCGCACATAACCTTCCCCATGCTCGCCAAAGCCAAGGCCGGGGGCCACCGCCACACCAGCTTCTTTCAGCAGCAGCTTGGAGAAATCAACGCTGCCCATTTCACGGAACGGTTCAGGGATGGGGGCCCACGCAAACATGGAGCCTTCGGGGGACGGCACATCCCACCCGGCGGCATGCAGACCACGGATCAGCACATCACGCCGTTCTTTATACAGGGCGCGGATATCGGCCACGCAGTCCTGCGGGCCATTCAGCGCGGCCACGGCGGCGACCTGAATGGGGGTGAACGCCCCGTAATCCAGATAGGATTTAATACGCGTCAGCGCGGCAATCAGCCGTTCATTGCCCGCGGCAAACCCCATGCGCCAGCCAGCCATGCAGTAGGTTTTGGAAAGCGATGTGAATTCCACCGCAATATCTTTGGCACCCGGCACGGCCAGAATGGACGGGGGCACCAGATCTCCAAAATAGATTTCCGCGTAGGCGAGGTCCGAGAGGATGAAAATTTCCTCCCGCCGGGCAAAGGCCACCAGTTCCTTATAGAAATCCAGATCAGCCAGATATGCGGTGGGGTTGGACGGGAAATTGACAATCAGCGCCGTGGGTTTGGGCACGGAATGGCGCACGGCACGTTCCAGCGCGCGCAGCATGTTATCATCCGGCGTGGCGGGAATGGAGCGGACAGAGGCCCCCGCAATAATGAACCCGAACTGGTGAATGGGGTAGGACGGGTTGGGCACCAGAATGGTGTCACCGGGGCTGGTGATGGCGGAGGCCAGATTGGCCAGCCCTTCCTTGGAGCCCAGCGTTGCGATCACTTCCCGCTCGGGGTCCAGCTTCACGTTGAAGCGGCGTTCATAATAGCCCGCCAGTGCCCGGCGCAGCCCCGGAATACCCTTGCTGACGGAATAGCCATGCGCACGCGGATTCTGCACCGTTTCCACCAGCTTTTCCACAATGTGGGGCGGTGTGGGGCTGTCCGGGTTGCCCATGCCAAGGTCAATAATATCCTCGCCCCGCGCTCGGGCTGCCGCCTTGGCCTGGTTTACCGAGGCAAAGACATAAGGCGGCAGACGGCGGATGCGATGGAAATCTTCGGTCATGGACGTAAAGGACCCTGAAAATAAGGGGGTTCAGATTCCGCACGATTACGGAGGAAAAACATAGTAATGGCAGAAACGGATCAGGCAACTCTTCTTGCCGTGCGGCCAGCGTCTTTCCGCCGCATGGCTGGCCGAGGGGCGCGTGCCACAGGCCCGTGCCCCCCGCTTCGCATCAGGGTGAATTGGCTATTCGTGCCCCCGTGCCGAACGCATCCCCCCGGATATGAATGGCATCAGACGGCGCATTCAGTTTGATCAGTTCCTGAGCCACGCGCTGCGCCCGCAAGAGGCCAAGCTGGACGGCATCTGCCTGATCCTGCGGGCTGAGTGAGAGGGAATTGCCAAAGCCACGGACAAAGAACGGCCCGTGCGGCGTTTTCTGCACCAGTTTGGCCAGTGTGCTCTCCTGCCCGGCGGAAAGCTGGTCAGATTGCGGCATGAAATGCAGGGCCGTGCCTTTGGCGTCGCTCAGATCATAATTGGGCTGCACGCCATCGGGCAGATGGGCATCAGACGGCACATCAAATCCTGGGAAGGATGGCGGCGCGGGCGGGCCTTCGGGAATCTGCGGAATGGCGCTTTCGGGCGTGGGGGGCTTCTGCGCGCCGTTCTTCACTTCCGGCATGGCCACTTCTGGCATGTCGGCTTCCGCATCGGCGGCGTCCTTTTTGGTGTCTTTTGCCGCTGGCTTGGAGGGCGCGGGTTTGGCAGGAGGTGGTGGCGTGGTGGGCTGCTGGGGTGGGGCTTCCGCGGCATCCATAATGGCCCCGGCGGCATCCGGTGGCAGGCTGGCTGCCTGCTGCCCCGCTGCGGCTTTATCCTTGGCCGCATTCGCGCCAGCGCCAGCAGCCGGGGTGCCTGCGCCTTTATCCGCACTCCCCTTACCTGCCGCAGATTGTGCCGCTGCGGCGTTGGGCGGCGGCGGAATATCGGGCGTGAGCGTGCCGTTGGCGGCAACCGTGCGGTAGGTCAGGTTACGGTCACGGATCAGCCGTTCCGTCAGCATGGCCCTTGCCTGCGCGGAGGGCAGAGCCGGTGCCTGAGTAGGGGTCAGCCCCACATGCGGGTAGGGATCATACCGGCCCGGCGGCGGTGGCCGCTGCTGGGAGATCACGCCCCCGCGCATGTTCTGGGTCCATTCCAGCGTGCTGTCGATCGCATCCTGATGGCGGCATCCCGCCAGCACTAGCACGCCCGCGGTCAACGCAACGCCCATACGGAAGCCGGTGGCATGCCGTCGCCCGGTGCGGCGGGTTTGCGGCTGGTCTTCCCTGGCGTGGGCAAGGGGTGCGTGTGCCGGCGTATCCTCCGTCCGCGCTGCGTCCGTCTGGCCAGAAACGGGGCGACCATGCCGCCAGAAGGGCCGGTTCTGTTCAGGACGCATTTGCTGCATGGTGGGACGGGTGCTCCGCTGGGCTGATAAACAGCGCGCACCTTACCGTCTTCCCGCCGTTGTGGCGAGATCAGGCGTGCCTGTTGCACCTGCATTATAGGATTGCCCCTTGGCAGGGGCGCGCAGGCGGCGCAGGATAAGAAGCATGAACCGTGACACAGACCATGCGGAGACACGAATGACGGGTATTTTCTCCCGCGACGCCATCAGACTGGATGATGAAGGGCCGGATGGCCCGGACGCGCCGGAAACACCGGAAAAAGATGATGTGAAAGCCCCCGGCGCACCGGCTGGCGAGCTTGAGCACAAGCTGTTCAAACAGCGCAAAGTGCTGATTTTTGGCGGTATTAACGACAAGGTAGCCCGTGATGTCACCGGCCGCCTGCTGGCTTTGGCTGGCGAGTCTGACAAGCCGATTGATGTGTATGTGAACTCCCCCGGTGGCCACGTTGAAAGCGGGGACACCATTCATGACATGATCCGCTTTGTCGATTCGATCGCGCCGGTCAACATGATCGGCACCGGTTGGGTGGCATCTGCTGGCGCGCTGATTTTTGCCGCCGGCCAGAAAAACCGCCGCTTCTGCCTGCCCAACACGCGCTTCCTGCTGCATCAGCCGATGGGTGGCGTGCGTGGCCCGGCCACCGATATCGACATTGAAGCACGCGAAATCATCAAGATGCGTGAGCGTCTGAACCGCCTGTTTGCGCGTGAAACAGGCCAGTCTTACGAAAAAATCGCCAAGGATACGGACCGCAACTACTGGATGTCCGCCAAGGAAGCGATTGAATACGGCTTAGTGACAAAGATCATTTCCCAGCTTTCTGATCTTCACTAAATCGGGGAACGGCTTTGCTCCTCACCCTGCGGGGTGGGGAGCGGCATGTTTTGTTTTACCGGGCTTTTCTCCTGCCTTGCGCACGTGGTGCGCGGGGAAGGGGAGGCGCTCCCAGCAAACGGGTTCCTACCATGGGTTCTCTCTCTGATATCTATTCCCGCCTGCCAGACAGCATTGATGACCTGCCACCGCCCCCCAACAAGGAAGCCGTGGTAGAGGCCGATTACAAGGCGCGGCACTGGGTCAGCCAGGATAAGGGGCCGCTCAAGCCCGGCTCCGTTGAGCACAAGCGCGCCATTGCGCAGATGTTCCGTGATACGTTCAACCCTTACAAACCGTCCGTAATCGACTGGCCCAAGCTGGACCCGGAAACGCTGCATCGCGTGACCTCCCTGCCCATCTGGGATATTGCGGTGCAGACGGAGGGCAAGGCCCGCCTGCGTATGGCCGCCTATGCCCGGCTGGTGCAGGACCCGGACATCAAGGATGCCATCTCCCGCAATGCGTGGGAGGAAAACCGCCACAAGGAAGTGCTGTCCAAAATGGTGGCGGCCTACAACATCCCCATGGCGCCGGAACCCCCGTATATTGAGCCCAAGGATGTTGAGTGGGCCTATCTGGTCACCGGCTTTTCAGAATGTGTGGACAGTTTCTTCGCGTTTGGGCTGTTTGAATTGGCCAAGCGTTCTGCCTTCTTTCCGGCTGAACTGATTGATACGTTCGAGCCAGTGATGCAGGAAGAATGTCGTCACATTCTGCTGTTTGCCAACTGGCTGGCATGGTACCGGGCCGTCATGCCGTGGTATCGCCGTCCGTTCTTTGAACTCAAGGTATGGGCCGTGTGGGCCTTCCTTGGCTATGAACGTCTAAGCCTTGCCAAGGATGTGGATGACAAAGGCGAAGTCCACACGCAGGACAACAACTTCACCGTCACTGGTGCCAAGGATATTGCCAGCGTGCAGCTCAGCCTGCCGGACTTCATGGATCTGTGTCTGGAAGAAGATGACCGCCGCTTTGCAGGATATGACAAACGCCTGCTGCGCCCCACCACGGCGCCAGCCATTGCGCGGGTGATCCGTGATGTGGGCCGCGGGTGGCAGTTTGTATCCGGTCTGGTGAAGGCCAACACCCGCAGCGCGCGGGCCTGAGGGCCGAGGCAGGTTTTGCTCAGGCTGCCTTGCGTTTCATGTCCGCATGAATCTGCATGGGTAGTTTGATCAACACCTGCTGAAGCGGCTGCGTGCTGTGGAATGTGGCATCGGCTGCGTAATCCTGCGGCCTGATGGTGTATTCGGCGGGGGTGGTGGCCGTATTGTCAAACACGGTGCGGCTCTGCCCGGCTTCCGTTACCGTAAGGGTGCTGCGGGGAGCCAGCGTAAGTGTCAGCTTGTGTGCATCCGGCATCAGGAAGGCAAACACAAAACCCACTATATCTTCCACGCAATGATCCATCTGCTTCAGCCAGTGCTGGGCCTGCGCATTGGTAAATCCGTCCGCTTGCGGAGGGCTTACAGCAATCTGGAAAATAAAGCGGATATAATGGTCCGGTGCCAGAGTGGCCATCAGCGGTGGGTTTTCCTCCCACAATGAGTCTGATAGCGGAAAAACCATGTCATCACTGCCAGCGCGTGTTAGCGGAATAGCGCCGGTTTGAGACTGTAAATGCAGCCCGGTGCTGTGCAGGGGTTTGTCATCCGGCTGTTCCCGCCCTACCACATGCAGGGAAAGGTTGGCCCGGTCCTCCGCAGGCAGGGCATTGAAGCGCCGATACAGCTTGGCCACTTTCCGGTAATGCTGCACCAGAACGGAGCGTGCGCCCACCACATCTATGGTATCGGCGGCCTGCGTTACACCGGCGGGGGCCAGCACCAGTGCCGCAGTCAAAACCCATGCAGGGCGAGAGAAAAACATCATAAATTCGGACTTACCGCATAAAAATCATCGTGTCGCGCACTGTCATGCCCGTCTGGCAGGAACAGCCCGCCATGCGGCAGGTTCCGTGATAAAAATACAGGCCCCGCTCATCTGAACAGGACCTGCATAAGACACGCTAAAAAATGAAGGCACGTAAAAGGGGGTTTGCAATATCTGCCAAGACAGGCGGGGTAGAGCATTTTGTGGCGGGATGGATTGGGTTTTTGGCGCGATAGCCGCGTATCCCGCCTTAACCCCACTTTTCACAGCCTCAAAATATTCTCCCCAACCTCAAACAGGCCCCTTTTCCACTCACCTCTCAGGCGATGCTGATGGACCGAACCGCCTGTGTGGTGTCTGCTGCTGGTAGATAAGGCCCAGCCGCACGAATGGAGAGAGACAGGATCGCCATATTCCCCTCGGCATGGAGTGCGCCAAGCGGCAGCAGCGCATTCCCATCGGTCCAGGCAACGCCCTCCCATCCCATATCCGCGTGCCAGCCTTCGGGCTTGTCTTCCTGAAGGTGGGTTGTCACGGCCTGCTGGCCTTTTGCTGTAATGAGGGTGACATCCCCCACGGCAACCCCCATCTGGCGGCGATCATCCACAAACGGGCCGATCACATCAGCCGGACGGCTGGCGCGGGAGAGAATGCGCACAGCCTGCGTGCCAGACGGCAGCATGAAGCTGTACTGCTCGTCCCGACGCCGTACGGGGCGCAGGGTTGCTCCTTTGTCCGTCACAAGGCGCAGGTCGGCATCATGCACAAGAGCGGCTTTTTCCGGTGCCGGGAGGGCCTGCGCAATGTTCTTTTCACGATGTTCCAGCACATGGAACAGAGGTTGCACAAAGGAGCGATCCACACACAGGGGTGCCCCGGCATCATCCTGCCAGCTCCGCGCTGCGCTGCGCAGGCTTGCCACTTTGCCATCCTGACGGAAGGAGGAGCGGTTACCGGTATCCAGATAGCTTTCTGTCAGCATGCCATCAGCCGTGATAACGGAATGAAGTTCCGTTTCCACATGATAATAGTCATAGGACAGGATAGATTTGTCATAGAAAATGGTGCGCCCGTTTACCAGCATCCGCACTGGCACAAACCGGTCTTCAAAAAACAGGCAATGTTCAGCGGTAATCAGCATGTCCTTGTAAGGCACGCCATCTGCAACGGCGTCTTTCAGAACGCGCACCGGCCATCCAGCTTCATCATCCGCAAGATGCGGCCGCACCACCGCACGGGCCGTACCCACCCACACAACGGAACGCAGAATGTTGCGGTTGTTCTTCCAGTCAAACGCAATAACCTGATCACCAATCTGGATGTTTTCAACCGCCACGTCCCCGTCCGGGGTGCGGATCATGCTGCCGGCAAGGAAGCAGATAATGGCGTTCCCGCCAGATGTCGTATCTGCGGTTACGGTTGTTGTTCCGCTTTTTACATCTGGATCGAATGTTGCCGGGAAAGTATAGGTCTTATCGCCTACTGTAAGCGTTACGTGGCCATTTCCTGCATTATTCACGTAAGTTGCTGCCGTGACTTTCTGACCTGCAATTCCTATTTGATCCCCATTGGTCAAGCCTGCGATGGTGAGATTGGTTTGCGCTGCGTCTGGAGACAAAAGAATGGTGTTTCCGCTTCCACTACCGGCGGTAACGGAAGCGCCTCCATTATAATTTCCGCTCAGGCTTAGCGTTGATCCACCGTTTACGGTAACTGGCGTATTTAGGTTGCTAACCGACAGACTTGATCCATTGTTCAGTGTGATTGAAGATCCATTTTGCGGGTTTAGACTGGAAGCGGCTGAGACGTTACTGTTGTTTAGTATAAGTTGCCCAGAAAATCCAAAATTCTGCAAATAATAACCGCTGACGTTCGTTAGTTCTACTATGCTTCCGCTATTGATATGGCTGTTACTGAATGTTGCGGTCGTGCTTTCAATGTTGACGGTCCCTCCAGAATCAACGGTCAAGGGAATATTATTGGTTGTTGACCCTGGCTGAAAAACAACAGTACCGCCGGCAGCGGCTTCAATTCCATTGGAGGACTGGTTGATGGTGCCGGCCACATTGAGTGTAGAACCACCAGAAACGACAATTTTTTGAATATTGAGAGTGGTGGTTGAGGAAATGTTTACGGTGTAGGCAGATGAAGATGAACCGATGTTGGCTGTGTCATTTTGCCCCGGAGTTCCGACCGGAGACCAGTTCGATGGTGTCCCCCAGTCGTTTGAGGTCTTTCCCGTCCAAGTATACGTAGACATTTCCAATCTCCTGAATTGCGCAA
>NZ_LHZQ01000153.1 GCF_001580915.1 Acetobacter tropicalis
AGGTTATAACCACACCGCACAAAATTCAGGATAGTCCCCGGTAGCAAAGAAAAAGCTGAAAAATTCTTTATGGAGGGGATGAAGTCTGCACTTGTTTCTATGAGAGACGCTGGACTTCAGACTGAACCCCTTGTCATCTATTATGCCTTCAAGCAATCTGAAGTGGCAAAAGAAGGGACGACGTCAGCCGGTTGGGCGTCATTTCTTCAAGGTATTTGCGATTCTGGTTTAATGATTGATGGTACGTGGCCTGTACGAACCGAAAGTTCCGGAAGATTGATTGGTAAGGGTTCAAACGCCCTTGCGTCTTCCATCGTCCTCGTTTGTCGCTCACGTCCGGAAACATCCGAGACGATCACCCGCTCCGACTTCCTTCGCACTCTGCGTCGAGAACTTCCTGCTGCGCGCGAACGTCTACGTGCTGATAAAGTCTCACCGGTCGATATGCCGCAATCCATCATCGGTCCCGGAATGGGTGTCTTCACCCGTTACGCCCGTGTGCTGGAAGACGACGATAGCGCCATGAGCGTGCGTACGGCCCTGGCGCTTATCAATCGCGTCTGGGAGGAAATCGAGAACGCGCTGGACGCGGACTTCGATGCCGAGACACAAGTGGCTCTTGCTTGGTACGCTTCGCACGGTTTCGACACGCGACCTTCCGGCGAACTCATCACACTGGCCAATGCCAAGAATATCTCGGATTCATCGCTCTTTCAGTCCGAGGTGTTTCTTAACCGGCGCGGTAAGGCGCAATTGACGCCGCGTGAAGAACTGCCGGCAGGCTGGTCACCACAGACAGACGGAACACTGACTGTCTGGGAGTGTGTTCAGCACGTTGCCCGCACGCTGGAGGCCACAAAGGGGGGGCAGGAAGCGGCTGCCCGTCTCGTCGCAGGCATGGGCGGAAAAACAGAAGCCGCACGAGCGCTGGCCTATCGCCTCTTCCAGATCGCCACGGACAAGGGGTGGTCCGCCGAGGCACTGGTTTATAACGCGCTGGCCGATGAATGGCCGACCCTTGAGAGGCTGGCGTCGGAAATCCCCAATCCTGTTGCATCACCCGTGGCGGAAGAAACGCCACGTCTGCTCTGAGCCTTGTGAAGGAGGACATCATGTCTGACGAACAGAAAGAAACCCTGCTTCGCGTTCAGAACGGGCTTTATCACCTGCAGCGTGGCCTTTACCCCTTCGTCGAGCAGCACATGGCGAACAGGCATGGCGCAAAATGGCTGCATTATGCCAGCCGCGCCGCCGGTTCTGGCCCGAATGACGGGCTGGATGCGTACGGGCTGGTCAAGACCATGCTGGATAACTGGCGTGAAGTGTTTGACGAGGCTTTTCCATTCCGTGAGAAGCACAATGCACGCCGCTATGCGTCCGCTGCCCTGATGGCACGGAATGCCGTCTCGCATAATGTCGGCTCTCTCCCAGATAGCGATGCACTCAGTTACCTGGATCAGATTCTGCGCCTTCTGAAAGTCACGCAGGCCCCGTCCGAAGATGTTGACGCTGTGCAGAAGCTCTATGATGAGCAACGCCGTTCCGGGATTGTGCCGGAAACCACTCCTGCGCAGGCTTCCGCATCGGCTCCGGTCCCGGCTAACGCGGAAATAGCCTTTCCCGCTCCGGCTGAGAGCAGGCGTCTTACACCATGGGTCGATGTAGCGCTCCCTCATCCGGATGTGCTGGCCAACCGCTTCCGCCAGTCTGAATTCGCCGCCGACCTTGGCGCTGTCGATGCGGGAGACGCTGCGGAGATCAGCGAGGACTATGCGACGCCGCTTGGTTTTTTTCGCATCACGTTCATGACGGAGGGTCTGCGCCGTGTGCTGTTCTCCGTGATGCAGCGTCTCGTGGGACAGGGCGGCGATCCGGTCATCGGACTTCAGACAAGCTTCGGTGGCGGCAAGACGCACACAATGCTGGCGATCTACCATCTCGCGAGGGCACTGGCTGAAGGACATAAGCCGGAAGATCTGGCCGGGATCGGAGAAATTGCCGAACCCCTGCGTGGTGTTGTGTGGCCGAAACCGGCGCGGGCGGTATTTGTCGGCTCGTCGAAGGGACCGGATGTCCCGCTGACACGCGGCAAAAAACCTGTCATCCGTACACTCTGGGGATACCTCGCATGGCGTCTTGCAGGAGAAGCCGGTCTGGCTCTCATGCGGGAAGCCGAAGCCGCCTGGACCAATCCCGGAGCCGATCTGCTTGTTGATCTGTTCCGTCTCAGCGGGCCATCTGTCATTCTGATTGATGAACTGACGATGTTTGCCCGGCAGTTGCCTGACGGACGTTTCGAGGCCCTGCTGTCCTTCATTCAGTCTCTGACGGAAGCGGCGGCCCGCACCCGCGATATTGTGGTCGTAGGGTCGCTGCCGGAGAGCCGAGCCGAAGCTGGCGGAGAAAAAGGAGCTGCCGCCCTGCTACGGCTGGAGAAGGTGTTCGGACGTGTTCAGAGTGCCTGGCTGCCGGCATCGGGCGACGAGACGTACGAGATCGTACGGCGACGTCTGTTTCAGCCTCTGGATTCTGAAGGGGAAAAGGTTCGGGACGCCACAGTTGCAGCCTTTGCGCGAATGTATCGGGAGAACAAGGCTGAATTTCCGCCAGAGGTTCATGAGGCCCGTTACGCTGAACTGCTGAAGCTCGCTTATCCGATTCATCCGGAATTGTTCGGCAGACTGTCCCGCAACTGGGCGACGCTGGAGAAATTCCAGAGAACGCGCGGTGTTCTCCAGTTCATGGCGGGCGTAATCGGCGTTCTGTGGAAGGAGCGCACGCCCGATCCACTGATTACCCCGGCTCGCGTCCCAGTTGGACATGAGCGGGTTCGTGTCAGCGTGCTTTATCCTCTTGATCCTGCCTTTGGTGCTGTCGTGGACGCGGAAGTGGATGGCGAAGGCTCATTGTCTTCCCGTATGGAGGCTAATCCTCAGCGACGGATCACCCAAGCGCGTGCGGCGACACGCGTTGCCCGCTCGATCTTTCTGTGTTCAGCACCTACGGTCGGGTTGCCGAACGCGGGCGTTTCCGGCCCTTCAATCCGCCTTGCCTGTGCCGAACCGGGAGATCAGCTTGCTGTCTTCGGGGAGGCGCTGCGGGAGCTTTCTGAACTGGCAACGTATCTATACGATGAGGCCGGTCGCTACTGGTTTGCGACGCAGCCAACATTAAACCGGCTGGCCGATGACCGGGCACAGGCGCTCCCTACGCATGAGGTGGATGACTGGATCGTAAGCCGCCTGCGGGAAGATACGAAGCACAAAGAGCATTTTGCACGCGTGTACGCAGCGCCTGACGAACCAAGTGCAATGGACGAGACACGGGATCTGTCTCTTGTTGTATTAGGTCCCGCCTATGGTCATCTGGGGCGAGGCATTACTGAATCGGCTGCGGTCGTGGCTGTGCAGGACGCGCTTTTGCGATGCAGAACGACACAGCGGCGTTTTCGAAACACGCTGATTTTTGTTGCTCCTGACGAGAGCGAGCTCGCTAAGACACGGGACGTGGCTGCCAGGGCGATGGCCTGGCAGTCCATCGTTAAAGACGATGTTGTGACCGCGCAACTGACGAAGGCCCAGATAGACGATGCAACATTAAAATCGAAACAGCATAAGGATGCGGCCGAACGCGCGATCCGTACAGCGTGGTGTCATGTTTTCTATCCGATCAGCGGTGACGTTGCAGGACAGGCGTTCAAACTCGAACAGCAGGTTCTTGCCAATCGGGGCGACAAGCCAGTGGCCGTCGCGGTTTATGACCGGCTGAAGCCCGGTGGTGAAGGAATCATCAAGGAAAAGCTTGGCGCTGAAAATTTCCGTGTCGTGCTGCAGGGCATCTGGCCTGACGATCGATCCTGGCTTTCCGTCGCCGAAATCATCGACTGGTTCGCGACCTTCGTCTATCTGCCGAAATTGCGCGATGGTGTCGTGCTGGAACAGGCCATAGCGGATTCAGTATCTCGAATGGGAGCGGCATTCGGTTTCGCAGATCGGTGGGATGAGGAGAAGAAACGGTTCATAAACCTTGTGTTTGAAAGAACCCTGATCGTCCCGGCTCGGGATGGCGTTCTTGTTCGTGCTGAGGAAGCACGACAGCAGAACGACGCCGAACTTCCCTCGCCGAGTTCTTTGCCTGCGCCGAATTCAGACGGTAAGCCACCATCAGTTTCTGGGACTGAATCTGCCCAGCCGTCTCCTGAACGAACCCGGCCTACCCGTTTCTATGGAAGTGTCACTCTGGATACTCTTCGAACGGTGAAGAATGTCGAGATGATACTCACATCGGTCGTTGCTGAATTACAGCGTGCGCCTGGCGTGCGTGTTACACTGACGCTGGATGTTGAAGCCGAGAACGATGATGGTTTTGACGCTGAAGATGTCAGTGTCGTTCGTGACAATGCCACACAACTTAAATTCATATCGTCAGGGTTTGAGTAAGGAGAGCTAAATCATTCAGGTACCAATAGTGTGATGGCATTCCTTCTTAACCAGAATTATCTCTGCACTACGCAAATGTCTGGCGTATGAATTTTGAACAGTGCAATCAATATACCGCAATGAGCTTTTTGGGATTCCTAACTTATGTCAGATAGGCATTGCCATATAACTTATGAAATGAATTTTCTGCATATAGTATTAAATGGAATAAATATAAAATAAAACCAACTTATTATCTCAATCAAGGAAACCTGACCATAACATTGTCGGAAAATGTATTTCGACGTCTTTTTTGCACAGGCGGCGACACAGTTATTGTTCCTTTTGCTTCTAAAGACTTCAATGCCTCCTTATAATTGCTGCGCAGGTATTTTTTTCCAACATGATGGCGTTCGAACACATCTATCATTTTCAACGTCATTCCGGAAAATGTTTTAAGCAACATTGTCTCGAGTTCATCAAGCGGACGTGCCAGATCGAATAAGAGAGGCATAGTTTTGTCTGCAACACAGTAGTCAAAGGATGGAACACCTTGCGGAACATCAGAACTTTCCTTTCCCATGATTTCTTTCATGATATTATATCCGCGAATGTGCTTGGATACGAATATCAGGTAATGACTGGTGCGGCTTCCGCTCGCGTTCTTGAAGCAAAATGGAAGCGTGTAACATCCTCCCATCTTTTTTAGAGATTGAGATATCTTCTCGACGATCATGAGTTCCCGATTTTCAGGATCCTGAGATGAAAGTTCGGTTAATAACTGCTCAATACCCTGCTCACCAAACAGCGCTACCATATGCTGACGCACGGCGACATTATTGAGACCCATGTTTATACGATTATAATTAAAGAAAAAAATGCAGTCGCAGCCCCAGTCTTTAATGAAACGATTGATCAGTTGGAGAGAAAGACCTTTGTAACCCCACGGATCAATAAAACTTAATGTCGGCACATCAGAAAAGTTCGCAATTTCATTTATTATTTTTTCACCAACGATTTCATTATTTACTTGTGGGCGATATCTTAGTTTTTCAATCCCGGGAAGCTTATCAATTTCCGCAGCAAGTGTCCGCGAGTTGTTAATATCCTTATCGTTGAAGATCGTAACCAAGCGGTCTCTGAGATTTGGTTCGGATATTGCATTTTCGAGAACTAGTAACGGAACTGATGCCGCTCCGTCTTTATAACGTCCTGGGCCAGAGAACAGGTCGATATAGACAATCCGCTCCGAACGTGATTGCATGATTTTTGCCCACGCACGATAGTATTTATCGACAATCTGCGCTTTTACAGCAGATTCCTCGGAACGCATTTCAAAAAAACTACTCGACATCTTTTCTTTCGCTTCTGTTCCTCGCCCGTTCGACTACTTGAATAGGGAGGCACCGACCACAATGTCTTTTTAATAATTCGTCTATTATTATATTATTTCATGCACCTACATCCCGATAAATTAGTTTGATCTTTACGGTAAGGTATTTATTACCACAGTTTCAAAAATCTATGGCATAAAAAAGAATGATCGTTGAGGTGCCAAAACCAGCGTATCATCTAAAGTTATGCCGTTGAGGCTCCGCCGGGGATTTCCTTTACTAGTTATTATACTTATGTCTGGATGCATTGATGCAGTTGTGAGAATGTCATCGCGGTGAGCAACAGAAGTGCGATAAGCTCTTTGTAGAAAGTTGCGAACACTTGAGACATGATTATGAAGGTCGATGTCACGCGGTATGTCAGCGTAAAGAGCGGCTTTGGCTTCTTCCCTTGCTGATTGATCAAACAGATAGAGAGTCCCCTTTTGCTTTGCATCGGAGCAAAGCATTGTCAAACCAGAACGTCCAAAATGAGCTTGATGCGTTGCATTGTCATGCAATACACCGTTGTAAACTTCTCTGGCTCGAAAATTATTAGAGAAGTGAACGCTCCAATACTTCCAACCTTTCGGATTATATATCGCAAATGGGCTTATATATTGAGCACATTCTTGAAATATATTATATACAATATATTCTGCTGCTCCTATACGTTCGTTATAGCTAAGATGTCGCCCATCCTGAAACCACTCAAGTTTACCAAGTTGTTGTGGAGTGATGTCAAGGTGACGAAATCGCTGCGCAAGGCCCCCAGAATCATGCTTTGGTAAATAGGCTAGAAACGGTTCGATCAAGAAAGTTAATAAAATTTCGGATCGAGCGAAAGTTTGGATAATGTCTTTAATTTCAGATATCTTAACTTTTGTATTTCCGCACTGATCAAGGTTAAACAAAACATTTTTAATACCCGCTTGCAAAAGCCTAGATCTTACACTCGGGTAAAAGTCCTCAAATTTTTCACAGCTATATTCAATCTGCATGGCGAGACTTGACTGATCGGTATCACATTTCATCCCACTGATCTGCTCCCTGAGAAAGCCGATCGCATCGTTTGAACCGTCGTTAAAAAATACCGAGCCGATCAATCTTAGTTCTGGCATCCCATTGACCTTTCGACGTATTTTTTCACGAAGAAAGGCCGCCTTAATTTCTTGAAGAAATATTAGCGGGGAACCGATTTCGCCGGTCTCATAACGGCCACCGCCGCAAAATCCATCGACGATTGCAAACTTGAATTCTCGAACTTGCGGATTTTGAAACCGCACATCGAAGTAATGGCTAACATACTGCTTGAGTATGCTGTGTTTCGTTTTGGTATGTTCGTCTATAGGTGCGCCGTTTGACCATAAATACTTATCTTTCTTGGCAACCATTCGACAACATAGGCTCCGAATTATTCCAGACTGTTATAAAGAAACCCTAGGCATTTCATCCCAAGTTTTTCCACGATATTCACGACCGTTTGCCTTTTTGGAGCGTTTTTTGTTATCTTTGCCCCAAGTTCCCCACTGCTTAAAGAAAAAAGCAGTGTTATGAACACGGCAAAGATCATGAATTTCATCGATCCATTCTTCTTTAATGGGCCGTGCATTATGCCCACTCTCGCCTCCAACGATCGCCCAATGAATGTTCGAAAGGTCAGCTTGGCCAATTGAGCCGATGAGGGGCTCGAAGGAAATAAAGCGGATCTGCGCAGGTACTTGCCTTAGATGATCCAGACGATCGATCACTTCATGGTTTTCTATACTCGTACCCAGCCAGACATTCGGCAACGGGACCGGGGTTAAGGCAGAGACAATTTCCATCATACGCTCAGGGCGTTTGGTCAAGATTTGGTAACGATGATGCGGTGTTTCCCGCATGACGGTCCAAACATCACGAATGAAGGCTTCATCAACGTCGACATGAAACAGATCACTCATGGAGTTAACGAAGATCTTCCGTGGTCGCTTCCAAGCATATGGGATGCGAAGACTGGCACGATCCTGCCGCACGATCCCGTTCCAGACGGTTCGCCGACCAGAGACACGCGTGAGGCCCGCGTATTTGTTCACGCCCATCGCCTCCAAGCGTCGAGCCATCTGCATAGCGTAGCAATTAGTGCAGCCACTTGACATAACAGAACAGCCAGCGATTGGGTTCCAGGTTGCGTCAGTCCACTCAATTTGGCTTTCCGCCATATCCTATACTTTCTAAGTGCTGCTTAAAGTCTTGAGCAGATACTACGTGGTGCCTAAATCAACTAAAGAAGCCAAATTTTAGCGGAATTGCCAAAATCTGCCAAGTTGAAACTAATTTTTCTTTCTCAAATGAACACAAATTACACCAGCATGGTTGCCAGGCCAACCTGAGGCCCAGCCTGTGCAAGGCGCCGGTCCAGAGTACACAATGTCGCGCCGTGATCCGCACAAACCGCAAGATGAAGGGCATCTCCGGCCCGCAGACCCAGAGCATACTGATCTGAGAACCTTGCCGCCGTCCGGAAGTTCTGACTGGTCACTGGCAACACCCCGATACTGTCGGCACACAGACGAGTGAACATGGCCAGGCTGTTCGCACGATCGGTGACGGTGATCTGTCCCGTCCGCAGCTTGATCGACAGCGCAGAGGAAAATTCCGTTACAACCCAATCGCTAATAAAAAGATCTTCAGGTGTCTGAGCGCCAAGCCAGTCCTGCATCCGGGAAGTTTCCCGCTCATTGGTCAGGGCCGCCACCAGAACTGAGGTATCAATATAGACGCTCAATATCTCGCCTCGTCACGCATGTCACGGACAGCGGTCGCCGCAGACTCCTTTTGCGGCGTCATGGCGTCAGTCAGTGAGCGCAGAGCACTCACTGCGATCGGGTTACGTACGGGCTCAGCTTTGACGAGCTGCGCAACCACTTTGCCGCGACGCAGAATACGGACGGACTCTCCATCCTTTGCCATGTCGACCAAACGACTAAGATGGGCTTTGGCCTCCACCAGATTGACAGTCTGCATAACTATCTCCGAACCATTAAACTGGTCACTTTGTAGCACGAAATCGTCAATATGCCTATGAAAACATGAGTGTGGCTGAGCTATCACACCTCTCTCAAACCTTCAAATGAGGCACCACAAACTGATAGAGATGTCGTTAGATACCCCAAAAGGGCGGTAACTTCTTGGGCCCAATTTGGGCCCACCCTGATGTGATATCCTGTTGCACCCAGTGATACTCAGTGATATTAAATATCCTGTTATCAACATCTTAATCGGAATTATCCAGCCGTTTAGCCACTACTTATCGCCCTTTCACGGCGGCAACACGGGTTCGAATCCCGTACGGGACGCCATTGATTTCATTGGCTTTTTTGGCGAAACTCCTCCAAAAAATATTAGTTTTTGCACCATTTTTGCACCATCGCGAGGAACGTCGTAGTGTCCTCTCATGGTGGAAGATATCAACACGCCGGCAGGTGATGTCATGAGCGGGCGCACGGACCCCGCCACAGGCAAGGCTTTACCGCGCGGTGTAAGCTATCGTGGCCCCAGGCAATACATGACCCGTAAGGTGGTCGATGGCCGCCGGGTGCAGCAGACTTTCTCTACCGCGGCGCAGGCCCGACGCTGGCTCAATGAAACGGCCGCCAAAGCAGAGCTTGGCCAGTTCACAGATACACGCCCTCTCGACAAGATGACGATTGGCACTCTTGTTGAACGGTATCGCGATGAGTGCATGGCCGATCGGAAAGCCGACAGGATCGGGCATATCCCGGCCATTCTGCGTGACACCTTACTGTCTTCGGTACGGTTATCGAAATTCTCAGCCGCAGAGGTCCGTGGCTTCCGTGAACGCATGACCGGAGCCGGATATGCAGCCGCGACTGTGGTGAAACGCCTTAATCTTTTGGCCTCCATTCTCCAGCATGCCATCTCGGAATGGGATATCGCCATCGTCAATCATGCGTCTGGCCGCGTTGTGAAACGACCCGAGGGGGCTGACAAAAAGCGGAACCGACGCCTCAAGGAAAATCGGGATTCCTCTCTTCCAGGAGAGTTTGAACGCCTGATTGAAGCCGTCAGCGGCTCCCCTCACCCGGATGATGTCTGGCTTGTGCGATGGTCGATCGAGCAGGGTACACGCCGGGGCGAAGCCCTCCAGCTTCGCTGGGGCGACATTGACCTTCAGCGTCGCACCCTGAAGCTGGGCGGCGAAAGCGGAAAGACCAAGACGCATCGTCATCAGGAGGAGCACGGGCCAGAGATACGCCCCCTCACACCGGGCGCACGCCGCCTCCTGATCGAGAAGCTTGCAACACTTCCTCATCAGCCCAAACCAACACAACTCCTCTTTGATGTCGGGACTGAAGCAGCGTTCAGTGTTCGATATGGCCGTATGGTGCGAGAGGCCGGGCTGAAAAATCTGACCTTTCACGACCTGAGACATGAAGCAACCAGCCGGTTAGCAAAATTGCTGCCCAATCCGCTCGACCTCAAACGCGTGACTGGTCATCGCGATCTGAAATCACTGGATCGCTATTACCAGCCCGCTCCTGAAGACATCAGTCGTCAGATTGAGGAGGCTGAACGTGTGTTGGGTATGCTGTCAGAAGAGAAGCAGCGGAAAGACTGAGGTCTCTTCATCTCCCGTCAGTTCCCCGTCGCTTCATCAGAAAATGAAATGAAAAATCAGAGAAAGAATTTTCTTTCTCTGATCTCTCATCCTGTGCTATCAGGTTTTCACGGTTCAACACCGTTCTTCTCCCCAAAAAAACAATCTGAAATCCTGTGTCTTTTGGGGAGTCCTGCATCCTTGGCCCAATCACCCGTCACGCCTAAAGTTTTGCGCTATCGCGATGCCGCAACCTATCTGGGCATTAGCCATGGTCGATTACGGAATCTGGTCAGCGAAGGACGTGGTCCAGCTTCCGTAACCTATGGCAAACGGGACAGGGCTTTTCCAATTGCCGCTCTGGATGCGTTTATCGACCAGCGGACCACTGGCTATCAACCCGCTACGCCAGAACCCATCACGGTCAAACGTCGACCAGGCCGTCCCCGCAAGACCGAACAACGCAGTCAGAAACAAATGGCGCATTGGACCGCAGTCATGATGGCACTGTTCATGACCTATCTTCTTTGGGCCTATGGTTTTCTTGGTCTTGCAACAGGTTTCATGACAAACTGAGAACCATTAAAAAAACAGCACTCCTCGCTTTTGCCCGCTAGAAAACAAGCCTGTCATATCCGGAAGGTTCTGTTCGCTCTCTGGGCACAACCACAGATGCATCAGATATTCTGACGACCTCCAGAATTTGCACTCAATATAACTTCCGCTTACGTCTCTACGGAATTCAGAAACACCGGCCTCTCTTTCTTCATTGAAGTGCCTATCTCCAATTTCGGGGTACGGGAGGCAATTTTGACCTGACCTTTTCCAAACATAAACGCCACCTGAACAAGCCAACGCAGGTCACCCTTCATTCCTTTCGCCATCTGGTTTCAACAACGCTCAGAAATCAGGAAAGTCACATTCGAGAGCTTTGGCTTCATAACCTGTTAGGCCGTGAAGCCACCCATAACAGCCAGGACACAACCCAAAGAAAGATTCACCTTCGCTCAACCGAACACCTCTTTCCAATCAATGTATGACAGGAAATCGGTCGCTTAATTCAAGACCCAACAGCGTGACGTCGGCACATTCTGATCTGTCTGGGGATTAGGTGCAGTTAACACACACAACACCGTCTGCTTACGCCCTTCTATTGTTAAAAGAACCCCTTGCCCCGAATAGTCCGTCGTGCTGATGACCTTGAAGCCCTTGTTCAATAACTCGGTCAAAGACATCGGGAGCGGTTTCAACATCGTGGGAACCGCTAAAGGACTATAGGGAGATTTCACACCTGATTGTGGCAACCAGTCCCCCGATGACTGGGCAAAACAACCAACAGGCCCTAAAAGACCAAGAGTTGTCGCGAGGATACAACTGGCTTTTCGCATGAGACTTTTCCCTTCTAATGCTGCCATAGCCTGTAACGGACTGTCTCCTGTCTATCATACCAGACTGTAAGGGAGAACTTCTGTGAAACACGCGCCTTTGGAAGCCCAAGCACGCACCTTGGAAGCCACGGGCGCTTACCGGGTCTTATACCAACCGTTGATTGCTATAACCCATGAGCCCAATTG
>NZ_LHZQ01000117.1 GCF_001580915.1 Acetobacter tropicalis
GAAGCGATGGCAGAGAAGTCCGGAGCCAGCCGCCGGACGGTTATCAACGCCCTGAACCGGGCTTATGCGCTCGGTATCGTGAAGCATACGCCCCGCTATCAATATGACCGCCAGCTTGGAAAGCGGGTGCGGACTTCAAACGCTTACGAGATCGTTTTGTCAGCACTCCAGCAGGTGGCGCAGGCGGCCCGGCACTTCATGCGGACAGTGCGCGATCACCTAAGTGCAAGACCTGCACAGGAACGTCCTTCTTCTTATTCTTTAAGACCGGAAAAGGTCTTTCAACCCCCTCAAATGACCCATTCAGAGATGCTGGAATGGTGTTTGAAAGAGTTCGGACCCATTCAAACCATCTAAGTGCAAGACCTCATCTCCACCTGAGTGCAAAGACAATCAGACCTAAGTGCAAACGCACGTCTGGACGCCCGTAAGGGCGGCCTACGGCGCTCCCGCTCCGCGCTCGCTCCAGACCGGAAACACCCGTTAAATGAGACATAAAAGGCTTATGAAGAAGATCAGACTGCTACTCTGATTTTACCCGTCAAAAGCTGCTGCATCAGAGCTTTCTTCTCCTGACGCAGACGAGCGAGGTCGGATTCAATTGCCGTGATTTCTTCGTCTGCTGTCGTCAGGACGGCGGCGATGGCTTTCTGCTCGGGGGGTGATGGGAGATTAATTTTGATTTGTGAAAAAGCGGACCAACGCAGACTGCCACGTCTATCTACTGAAGAATTGGTAGCTGCAGCGAAAATCTGACGATAGTGATCTGTTTTTAGAACTGCAAAAACAAACAACGGATCAGCGTTTTTGCCCATTGAGAAAACAGTATAAATCGGGCTTACGATTGCATCGTCATGAAGATTTTGTAGTCCTATGGAACCTTCTTCAATGTGATTTGAAGGAAATCCAATCTGATTTCTTGATATGATTTTATATCCTGACAGGTCGTCACTATAAACTTTCTTATTGAAGAAAGATAAAGAATCAACAAATCCTTTTGTTTTAGTGCAGGAAATAACCGGATAATTCTTTCTGTTTTTATTCCGAATGGAAATTTCTTTTGCAATATTGCCAATAGTTGTTTTTTTCCACTCCCCCGAGAACCCCGGCAGTCGTTTTTTGCCTGTGAGAAGTTGCTGCATGAGGGCTTTTTTCTGCTGCTGGCTGTTGGCCAGAAGCTTCTCAGTCCCCTCAATCGCACGATCCCACGTCGAGAGGATCGCCGCGATCTTCTTCTGTTCGGGCAGAGGGGGAAGGAGAATAGGTGTGTGTTCTAGAATTGTTTTATTGATTTTTACCATAGTACCACTGCTTCCAGCGGCATTTTTTTTAATATAGTTTCGAAATGAAACGCTTTTCATCTGAAGCTCTAGGAATGTACTATCGGCTTTCAGAGGATTTGGTCTAAAACGGATCATCAGATCTGGATAAGAGTAGTTCCCATGAACTTCGCGTACCAAAGAAATTCTTCCGACTTTTTCCGGTGTATTTGAGCGGCTAATAAGAAAATCGCCTTGTCTTATCAAGCTGCTGATAACTTCTTTGGTCGGTTCAACAGGTTTAGATTCTAAGAAATTGAGTCTTTCTACGCCAAGAGAACCCAATCCGAGCACCCAATAACCAGTAGGTTTTTCAGTCGCATTGGGTGAATAGCCGTTTTTTACTTTATCTAGCAGAATGGCGGCTAAGGTTGTACGTTTCCACCCATCAGGGAGCATAACCGAGCTCCTTCAGATAAGCGTCCATCTGGGCTTTCAGCGTTCTTATTCTCAATTTAATAGCCGTTTTTGGGGTAATCATTTTTATCGACCTTCGACAATTGTCCATTGAAGGCCTGTCCCTGATGTAGGGGCGCAAATCGTCTGTCCTTTTCTTTGGATGGGTTTGTAGCCTTCAATGCGACACATGCCGAAGGCCTGAATTTCGCCGCTCTGATCCATCTCGTAGGCCATACGCCCTGAAGGTGATGACACGGCCCATTCTGCTAGTCTGTCCCGCTGCTGAGCCTCTTTCTGACCGTCAGCGAGACCTTGAGCGTATCCGCTTCGGTTGCCTTTGATATCTCCCAAAAAGGCCGCGCAGAATACGAGCGCAATGGCCCCAAATCCGCAGGTGATGAGGAGCGTGCGACGATCAGTCTTAATGTAGCTGGTGACGGCCTGTGCTGCTTCCTCAACGCGTTGAGCGGCTCCAGTGCTTTTGGCATTCAGTGCTTCAAACTGTTTTGCCAGGGCGGGCAGCTTACCGGAAATTTCCGAGTAGGATTTGTTGGACCGCTCAACGGTATTCTTCAGATCCTCAAACGCACGAAGTCCGAAATCATCCGTGTCGTCTGGTTCACTCATGCTCAGCCCTCACCTTGCGTTTGTTCTGGCCGAGGGGTTGTGAAGTCATGATCCTGAAAAGCTTTTATGTCCTGCTCCCGTGATAACCGCTTGAGAAGGGCGTCAATCACATTCGAGAAGCGTTCATCACCTTCCGCCGCTTTGAGTAACGCGCCACCCAAGATAATTTTCTGACGATCTTCGATTTTCCGCTTCTGCCTGTTCTCAGCATTGCGGGCATCTTTCAGAGCGTTCCGTGCTTGTTCAAGCCTCTTTTCGGCGTCAAGAATTCTTTGAGATTTTGTTGTCTGTCTTGAATTGGTCATGTTCTGGACACTCCTCTGATTGTAACTCTACCATCAAATGACATTGCCTTCTAACCCTTCATGCCGATAGGTATTAAGGGCGCACTTATGCAAACTCTGCGAGTTTGCGTGCGACAGGGGCGAACCCCTTGCAACCCCATTGTGTCAGCGAGCCGATCCCGTGGCGATCTTCCACCTGTCCGTTAAGACCGTATCGCGTAGCACCGGCAGAAGTGCCGTTGCCGCTGCGGCTTATCGAGCAGGAGACACGCTGACCAACGAACGCGATGGACGCCAGCACGACTATGCCAACAGAACCGGGGTTGATGGTAGTTTCATCATTGCTCCGGCTGGCTGCGAGTGGGCGCATAATCGTTCTGTGTTGTGGAACGCTGCCGAGCAGACCGAGAAGCGTTCCAACTCAGTGACAGCCCGTGAATATGTACTGGCTCTTCCTGCTGAACTGGACGCCAAAGACAGGGCAGACCTTGCACGGTCTTTTGCCTCTGCCGTGGTCAAGCGTTACGGGGTGGCTGCTGATGTTGCTCTTCATGCCCCCAGTGCTGGTGGTGATGACCGGAACTATCACGCTCATATCCTCACCACGACACGGGAGGTCGAGCCGGACGGGCTGGGCAAGAAAACCCGCATACTGGACGCCGCCAAGACGGGTGGGCCGGAGATCGAGAGCCTTAGGGAGTTGTGGGCTATGCAGTGCAACGAAGCATTAGAGCGCCACCAGAAGCCCGCCCGCATTGATCACCGCAGCTATGAGCGGCAGGGCGTGGATATGATGCCGAGCCTCCATATGGGGCCGACGAGTACCACGATAGAGCGCAGGCATCAGGCCGAGCAGGAGCGGCAAGGAGAGCCTTACACGCCCCGGACCTTCAAGGCGCAGGAGAATGCGCGGCGGCGGCGTCTCAACGACCAGGTGCGCGACATGGTGCGTGATCTGGCTGTGACTGTCAGGGAGGTGGCGGCCCATGCCATCGAGGTCAGGAAAAAGGGCGTTCATAGGCTTTTGAACGCCTTAAGGGTGAAGGGGAAGCAGGAGGCGGAAGAACGGGCAAGGCGGGCAGAAGAAGCCCGGAAGCTTGAGGAGGCACATCGGGAGGTCTTGCGGCAACAGGCGATCAGAGAGGCCAGAGAGCGGGCCGTGCACGAATCAAAGGCACGCCTGGAGGAGATGACCAGGAATGTTCAGAGGTTGGCTCCTGACGCCCGTGAAAGTTTCCTTGCCCGTGAATACCCATCCGATCCGTTCAGCCGTGCCTTGAAGGCTCACAGTCACCCTATGGGAAGCACCGGACTTTCTGCCGAAGAGAAGGCCGTCAGAGAACGGCTTCAGGTCTATCAGGAGCAAGAAAAGCGGCAGAAAGCTGAGGTACAACGGGCGCCAGTCCGTGGGCGTGGGCGCGGACGCGGGGGGCCGTCTCGTTCCCGGTCTTTAGATTATGACAGCGGGCCAGATTTCGGAATGTGAGACAGTAGTCAGGCGGAGTGCAAGACCGCTCTGTTATTCTATGCCTTGCCTTTTAGACAGAAAGGGCGAACACTAGCCCCAGAAACGGCGAAAGGCCGGTGCTGATAACACCGACCTTTCAGCTTGACCCGCCAGTACCAGTGGACGGGCCAGCTTTCAGAGAGAACGATACCCCAAAGCGGGTGGTTCCCTCAAGAGAAGATGGTCAGTCCGAGTGAGGATAGACAATGACCATCGCTTCCAAGACTTCCCGCCCCATGACAAAATGGCAGATTATCCGCCGATTTCAGGCCCTTCTTCGGCGTTTTCGGTCGGAAGGTAAGCTGACCCTTGGGGAAGCGCATGCGCTGGCGGTTCTACCG
>NZ_LHZQ01000162.1 GCF_001580915.1 Acetobacter tropicalis
GGACTGATTGCAGCAATGCACAGGGACTCTGTCATCATCCGGCTCCTTCTGGTGGGAAGAAGCCAGAGTGCTTGACCAGATCAGGACAGTTCCAAATAAAACAGATCGCTCACGCCGTGGTGACAGACCTGCACACCGCACCAATCCCGCGCAGCGGGTTCGTTCTCCCCCCCCCTTGCTGCCTTACTCCGAATATCGCAACGCCTCGACGAACAAACGAAATGCGAGCGGGGCCTGTCGCCGGTTTGGGTAATAAAGGTGATACCCTGGCAAAGGCGGCGTGAATTTTGCCAGCACCTGCACCAGAGCGCCGCGCTCCAGAGCAGTCTGCACCATGTCCAGCGGCAGGTAGGCCAGCCCATGCCCGTCCAGGGCGGCATCGCGGATCAGGTCGAGGCTGTTGAGCGTCATCTGGCCCTCCAGCCGCACCCGTGCTTCCCGACCGCCCCGCATTAAGCGCCAGCCATTGACGGTCTGCGATGTCGGCAGCCGCAGATTGACCGCCTTATGCTCCACAAGCCGCGCTGGAGACATTGGTGCAGGATGGGTACGGAAATAGTCTGGTGACCCGACAATGGCCATGGGGATATCCGGGCTGATCCGGACGGCAATCATGTCTTTCGCAATCTCGCCGCCCAACCGGATGCCGGCGTCGAAACGATCCGCCACCACGTCTGCCAGTCCGTAATCAATGGTCACGTCCACGCGGATATCGGGATTGTCTCGTAGAAGCTGCTTCACGCCGGGAAGGAGAATGGTTTTCGCCGCATGTTCCACGGTCGTCACCCGGATGGTACCCGATGGACGGTCCCGCAAATCACCTAGGGAGGCGACCGCCGCATCCAGATCATGCAGCATGGGGCCGAGTGTCGCGAGCAGCCGCTCGCCCGCTTCCGTCGGCGCCACGCTGCGGGTGGTGCGTGACAGCAGGCGCATGCCCAGCCGTTCTTCCGTGCGTCGCACGATCTGGCTCAGACCGGACTGTGCAATGCCAAGACGACGGGCCGCTTTGGTGAAGCTGCCTTCCTCCGCCACCACGACGAAAGCTGCCAGATCGGCGATTTCATCCCGCCTCATTGATCACTCCAGTGATAGGGCCATGACGGATTATCTGTCTAATCCGCGCAATCGGTTTGTCCTACCATGCTTTCATCAACAGGAGACAGACCATGGGCAAGATCAGTTTCACAAACACCAACAACCCGGCCATTACCCTGTCGGCGGTCATCAGTTTCCCCGATGGCTTCGACGAGGCGAAAAAATGGCCCGCCCTTGTCGTCTCCCATCCTGGCGGCGGCGTGAAGGAGCAGACGGCTGGCACCTACGCGCAGAAACTCGCGGAACAGGGCTTTGTCACCATTGCGTTCGACCGGTCCTGTCAGGGGGAAAGCGGCGGTGAGCCACGCCAGCTTGAAAACCCCTATGTCAGCACCGAAGACGTCAGCGCCGTTATCGACCATCTGACAACGCTGCCCTACATCGACCAGAACCGCATCGGCGCGATGGGCATCTGTGCGGGCGCGGGCTATACGGCCAATGCCGCCATTCAGGACCGTCGCATCAAGGCAATCGGCACCGTCAGCGCAGTCAATATCGGCTCCATGTTCCGTAATGGCTGGGATAATTCTGTGCGCTCGATCGACGCGCTTCCGCTGATCGAAGCCGGGTCCAATGCCCGTACAGCAGATGCGGCAGGCAACGGCTACGCCACCATGCCACTCGCGCCGCTGACGGAGAAAGATGCGCCCAACGAAGAACTGCGTCAGGCCTGGGAGTATTATCATACGCCCCGCGCCGAGTGTGCGACCGCGCCCGGCTTTGCCACGCTGCGGAGCCTGAACCAGATCGTCACCTATGACGCCTATCACATGGCCGAAACCTATCTGACGCAACCGATCCAGATCGTCGTCGGCAGCGACGCGGGCAGCAAGTGGATGAGCGACGACCTGTATGACCGTGCGGCCAGTACGGACAAGTCGGTCCATATCGTGAAGGGCGCCAATCACATGGATCTCTACGATGGAAAAGCCTTCGTGTCCGAAGCCGTTTCCGTGCTGGCTCCGTTTTTTCAGACCAAACTGGCGTAACAGACGTACAAAGCAGAACGAAGGATATTGAGATGAAATCTATCCAGATTCAGAATGCCGATATGGCATGGCCGATTGCAGCCAACATCCTGCTTCCCTCCGGCTTTGATGAAAGCCGGGCCTATCCGACCATTGTCAGTGTTCACCCGTTTGGAAGCTGCAAGGAACAAACCTCGGGGAATATCTATGGCAAGGCGCTGGCCGAAGCCGGTTTCGTCGTTATCGCCTATGACGCCTCCTATCAGGGTGAAAGCGGTGGCGCGCCGCGCTGGATTGAAAGCCCGACCCAGCGGGTCGAGGACATCAGCCATGTGATCGATTATGCCGTGACGCTACCTTATGTGGACGCTGACCGTATCGGCGTGATCGGTGTCTGTGGCGGCGGCGCCTATGCCATCAACGCCACGCTGACAGAAAAGCGGATCAAAGCGGTTGTCGGCATCACGCCAGTCAATCTCGGCCGCCTGTTCCGGGAGGGGTTCAGTGGTTTCAATCCACTCGGCACATTGGAGGCTATGGCGGCGCAACGCACGAAAGAGGCGCGTGATGGCGAGTTGCAGGTCAACGAACTGCTGCCACCGAGCGTAGAGGCTGCCCGTGCGAATGGTCTGACGGACCGGGATGTTCTGGAAGCCACGGATTACTACAAGACGCCTCGCGGCCAGAAGCCGGGTGGGTGGACGCGGATGCTGTTCAGCCACGCCCAGAAGACCCTGTCATGGGACGCGTTTGCCTTTGCTGAAACCCTGCTGACCCAGCCTGTCATGGTTGTAGTGGGAGAAAAGGTCGGCGCGTTCGGAGCCTATCGCGATGGCACGGAGATTTATGGCCGTGCCACGGCATCCAAAGACCGGCAGATCGTGTCCCTGGAAAACAGCTCGCATTATGATCTGTATGACAAACCGGAAGCCGTTGGTCCGGCGCTGAAAAAACTGGTGCCGTTTTTCAGGGCGCACCTTGGAGATAGCGTTTCGGCATAAGAATTATGGTTTGTCCGTTCTCGCCATCTACCACATTGAGAGCGGACAGGCCGTTCGCCCCCCATTGCAGTCAAATAAAGCTATTTTTGCAGTATCATTTCTGCCATCCCGTCCAGCCTTGCCTTATGCCGTCCCCAGTCCGGCATCACGCGATCCAGAAGTGACCAGAACGCTGGGCCATGATTGTGCTCCTTCAGATGGCACAGTTCATGCAGGATCACGTAATCAACGCAGTCACGCGGAGCTTTGACCAGATGAGGGTTCAGCGTGATGGTCCCGCCCGGTGAACAGTTGCCCCATTGGGTCTGCATCACCTGAAGCTTCAGGGCTGGGGGTATGGTGACCCAGAGTGCTGACGGTAGCAGCGTGTTCAGACGTGTCCGAAACACGTCCTGCGCCCGCGTAAAATACCAGAGTTCCAGCAGCTTCTGGATCCGCAGGGCCTGACGTTCCTGCACAGAAACCTCCAGCTGTCCCCGCAGCATGCGTATGGTCTCTGACGCGTCAGGCTGATGATGCACTTTCAGCAGATACCGCCGTCCCAGATAGAAATGGCTTTCGCCACTGACATACGCGCGCGGCGTGGCATGCTCCTGCACCGCCCGGAAGTCTCGCAGCTTCTGCCAGATCCAGCGGGTTTTCTGGTGCAACGCCTTTTCCAGATCCGCATCGGATGTGCCGTCAGGGATGACAGCCTGCACAGTCAGGTCAGGATGCACTTTGATCCGCAGGGTTGTGCCGGGGCGAGCACGGGGCCGTAGTTCCACCCGGATCTGCTCACCCCCATAGCTCAGAAGGCGGTGTGTACCGTCGCCCATGCTCAGCCACGCAGCGGATCAGCAGGACCAGCCCGCATGATCTGGACGACCTGTTCAACGATATCGAGAGCCTTGTCGGTCCCGAATCCCACTTGCTTTCCAACATTGTGAAGCAGCCCCAGAAGCTGCTGACGGACGGCTTTTTCCATATCCGGGCGGCTGAGCGAGTTCTCCCGCACCGCCTTATCCACGATCCTGTCAATCTCGAACGCCAGATCAATCCAGCGCTGTTTCTCTTCATCCGTTTGCTTATGGTTGAAAATGGCCGCGAGTGTTTTGAGGAACACGCCATAATAGGCCTGTGCATGGCGGTGCCCGTCAAAAACAGACGGAATGTTTTCCAGCCTGCGATTGGTAACCTGTTCCTCAAACTCCTGGAACAGCATGAAATTCTTGAGCGGGTGGTCGAACAGGCTTTCCGCCTCCTCGATCACCTTGCGTAGCAGGGCCGAGAACGCTTCCTTCGCATACGGGTCATCCTGCATCTCATGGTCGATCATCTTCGTCACGCGGGTGCGGATCAGATCCGTCTCGTTGCGGGTTTTCTCCTCGGTCCAGTTTTCAGGGTCGTTGTCTTCCGGCTTCTGGCCCATCTTGCCGACTGCATACAGGCCGCCAGACTCATGAACCTTCACACCGGCTACATGTCGGTCCAGAAGCTTTTTGACCTGCTCGGCATACTGGTCGAAGTCCACGGTTTCACCGGTATCCTGCATCACCATCTGGCGCAGACTGGTCAGTTGCTTCAGCGTCTCCTTGTAGGTGGCGCGGTCCTTTTCCGTAAAGCTGGTGTCTTCAAAGAACGCCACGGATTGCAGCGCCACTTTCAGGCAGGCGGCAAACTTTGTCAGCGCTTCATAGAAATCATCCCGGCGCTTGAGGTTTACGTCCACCATCTGGCCGTGTTCCTCCACCATGCGCGGCATGAGCACGGCACGAAGCTGCTGGAGGTCGCTCCTGTTCTTCACGCCATCAAAAATGACCCACAGCGCTTTGTGCAGGGCCGGGAGTTCGCGGTATTCCGTGCTCATCTGGCTATACAGCCCGGCAATATCCTTCGGGTCATACCCGCCGACATTTTCGGCCGCCAGCTCGTCATACCGGGCAAGCGTGGTGTCCAGTTCCGCCAGAATGCCGCGATAATCAATCAGCAACCCGTGCTTCTTCTGGTCATGTAGCCGGTTTACGCGGGCAATGGCCTGAAGCAGATTGTGCTGCTTGAGCGGCTTGTCGATATACAGCACCGCGTTCTTCGGCTCATCAAACCCGGTCAGCAGCTTGTCGACCACGATGATCAGCCTGAGATCCGGGTCATTCTCGAAGCGCTCGATGACGCCGCGCGTGTAGTCATCCTCGCTCTGGCTGCCGACATTCTCCTTCCACCAGGCGTGGATCTCGGGCTGCCTGCGTTCATCCACTTCCGTATGGCCTTCGCGCGTATCGGGCGGGCTCATGACGATGGCGCTTTCGAACAGCCCGACCTCGTCCAGATACTGCTTGTAGCGGATGGCGGAGAGCTTGCTGTCACAGGCCAGCATGCCCTTGAGGTCCTTGTCGATGTTGTTGTCAAAATGCGTGGCCAGATCCATGGCAATCAGCCGGATGCGGTCATCAGCCTTATAAACCTGATTGGCGCGGGCAAAGCGCTTCTTGAGGTCTGTGACCTGCTCCTCGTTCAGCCCCTGCGTGATGCGCTCGAACCAGGCATCAATGGCGCGGTCATTCACATCCAGATCGGGTTTGCGCTCTTCATAGAGCAGGGGCGTCACGGTCCCGTCCGAGACAGCCTGCTGCATGGTGTAGGAGTGGATGATCCTGCCGAACCGGCTGGTGGTCTCGCTGCCCTTGAGCAGCGGCGTGCCGGTAAAGGCGATGAAGGCGGCATTGGGCAGGGCATGCTTCATGCGGGCATGGTTCTCACCGCCCTGACTGCGATGGCCTTCATCCACCAGCACGATGATGTCCGCACTGTCATTATGACACTCGGGCAGGGTGGTGGCGGTGTGGAACTTGTTGATCAGCGAAAAGATGATGCGTTCCTGCCCATGCCCGATCTGTTGCGCCAGGCGGCGGCCAGAGGTCGCCAGCGCCTCTTCCTTGTCCTTCTTGTCCGCCAGTTCGCCGCCGGTGGAGAAGGTGGTGCTCAACTGGCGTTCCAGATCCTTGCGGTCTGTCACCACCAGAATGCGGCACTGCTTGAGGTCGTCATCCAGAATGAGGGCGCGGCTGAGGAACACCATGGTGAAGGACTTGCCGGACCCGGTGGTGTGCCAGACCACGCCGCCTTCACGCCCGCCATCGCTGCGGCGGGACTTGATGCGTTCCAAAAGGCGCTTGATGCCAAAGACCTGCTGATAGCGGGCAACGATCTTGCCCGCCTTGCGGTCGACCAGCGTGAAGAACCGCGCCATCTCTAGCAGGCGCTCAGGGGAGAGCAGACCGATCAGCAGCCGGTCCTGATCCGTGACATGCAGCGGCCGGGACGCCCAGTCCTCGAACCACGCCCGGTCAGACGCCTTCCGGTCGGCAAACAGCGCGTCTTTCTGGGCCGACGAGAGTGGCGTGTTCTTGAGCGCCTCCATCTGGCTTTCGGGAATGTCTTCTTCCTTCCAGCTTGCCCAGAACTTTTTGGGGGTGCCGCAGGTGCCATAGCGCCCGTCATGGCCGGTGATGGAGAGCAGAAGCTGGCTGTAGGCAAAAAGCTGTGGGATTTCGTCCTTGTTCTGGTTGCGAATACTCTGGGAAATCCCGGCCTCTACGGTCGGGCCTTTGCTCGGCTGACCATCGGGGCGCTTGGCCTCGATCACGGCCAGCGGAATGCCGTTGACAAAGCACACAATGTCCGGCCTGCGGGTCTGCGTCAGATCGTTACGCAGAACGCTGAATTCCTCGGTAAAGGTGAAACTGTTGTTTTCCGGGTTCTGCCAGTCGATGAGCGCAATGGTCGGGTTGGCCTTGTGCCCGTTGATGAACTCGGTAATGGCAATGCCGAACAGCAGATGCGTGGTCATTTTGTCATTGGCATCGCGCAGGCCGGAGACGAAGTCCGGATGCGTGACGATGGAGACAAGCCGTTCGATCGCCTGATCGGACAGGCTGTGCTCCTGTCCTTCAAAGGTGAAGCGCCGCTTTTTCAGCTCCGCCCGCAGGAGAGGAGCCAGCACGACGGCATTCTGCTTTCCGCCCCGTAACGCCAGCGGCTCGGATGGCGACAGAAACCGCCAGCCGAGGGTGCTGAGTAACGCCAAGGCTGGAAGCTTGGCGCTGTATTCTTCCTGAAATTTTGGGGCAGAAACCATGATGTTCAAATATCCTGTAAGCTGAAATATTTTAATCGACCGTCACGCGGCGCTTGCCCGTGAGAAGCTGCTGCATCAGGGCTTTCTTCTCCTGACGCAGGCGCAAAAGGTCGGATTCAAGGGCTGTGATTTCTTCATCTGCGGTGGTCAGGACAGCAGCGATGGCTTTCTGTTCAGGGAGAGATGGAGATGAAATTATAAAGTTTGAAAACGTTTTTTTGTTTATAATTGGAACAGCCTGCTTGGCCGTGAGCTTATCCATTTGTTCTTTGTTAGAAAAAATCTGATAATAAATGAACTCATTATTATAATTTTCTTTAACCTCTATAGCGTTAATTTGTTGATTTGTAATGCAATCCCGTGTTGCAATTCCCATTTTTCCAATGGTTCCGATACATGAGAAAAATATTGATCCTGCAGGGATCATACGAGAGATCGATGCACCTTTTTCACTCAACATCCGTTCTGATTTTTTTACATACTTGCAGTTGCCCAAATCAACAGGCGTAATAAATAGAAATTTTTCTCCGTACAGGCTTTCATCTTTTGTAGAAGGTGTGTTTCCTGTTGTTATATTTCCTACTTCATATAATTTGTAATTCTTCCACTCCACCGTGAACCCCGGCAGGCGTTTTTTGCCTGTGAGGAGTTGCTGCATGAGGGCTTTTTTCTGCTGCTGGCTGTTGGCTAGAAGCTTCTCCCTCCACTCAATCGCACGATCCCACGTCGACAGGATCGCCGCGATCTTCTTCTGTTCGGGGAGAGGGGGGATGAGGATTGAAGCTTTACGAAGTTCTCCAAGAGAAATTTCTTGAAGAGCAGATCCTCCACTTCTCCGATCTAATTCTGCTTTTAGAGATGGCGCACTCAAAGCTTGGATCAAAAAATGAGGGGCTAATTTTTTTCGGTCAGAAGAAATTTTAGCTAGACCACGTGTGATGTTTGCTCCTGCGTGGCGCTGTTCTATTATTTTTGCCAGACCAATTTCGCCACGTAAAGCGAGAACAATGTCTCCTTCGTTTAATACCGTTCTTTTGTATTGGGAGTTAATGGTTTCATTCGTGCGTATGCATTCGTTTAAATCAATTTCTTTTTTAGCGATATCAATTACGCGCAAGCATGGAATGCCATTCGGTACATGTTCGCCTGTTTGCACGATACCGTAAGATATTGGAGATGAACAAATCTCCGCCAATGGAACGCTTTTCCACCCATCAGGAAGCATAACCCAACTCCTTCAGATAAGCGTCCATCTGCGCTTCCAGCTTAGCCAGTTCCGTCTTGATCTCCGCCCGTTCCTTGCGCACGGCGTTCAGGTCGATTTCCTCTTCTTCCTCAAACGTATCGACATAACGCGGAATGTTCAGGTTGTAGTCGTTTTCCTTGATCTCGTCCGGTGTGGCGAGGTGGGCATATTTGTCCACGTCCTTGCGGGCACGGTAGGTGTCCACAATCTTCGTGATGTTCTCTTCGGTCAGCACGTTCTGGTTCTTGCCCGCCCTGAACTCGCGGCTGGCGTCAATGAACAGCACGTCCTTCGTCTTGCGGTCCTTGCGGAAGATCAGGATGGCGGCGGGAATGCCCGTGCCAAAGAACAGCTTTTCCGGCAGGCCAATCACCGCATCCAGCAGGTTTTCCTCAATCAGTTTCTGGCGGATCCTGCCTTCCGAACTGCCCCGGAACAGCACGCCATGCGGCACCACCACGCCCATGCGGCCCGTGCGGTCTTTCAGGGTAGAAATCATGTGCAGGATAAAGGCGTAATCGCCTTTGGTCTTGGGCGGCACGCCACGGGCAAAGCGGTGATGCACGTCCTGTTCCGCCTCGTCATGGCCCCATTTGTCGAGGCTGAAGGGCGGGTTGGCCGTCACCACGTCAAAGCGCATCAGGTGGTTTTTGTCATCCAGCAGCTTGGGGTTGCGGATGGTGTCGCCCCATTCAATGCGGTGGTTGTCCTCGCCATGCAGGAACATGTTCATCTTGGCAAAAGACCATGTGGAGCCAATGGCTTCCTGCCCATACAGGGCGTAGTCCTTGCTGCCGTTGTGGTTCTGCGTCACCTGCTTGCCGCACTTCATGAGCAGGGAGGCCGAACCACAGGCCGGGTCACAAATGCTCTCACCCGGCTGAGGGCTTAAAATACGGGCCAGAAGTTCACTCACTTCCGGCGGGGTATAGAACTCGCCCGCCTTCTGCCCACCGCTGGCAGCAAAATTCTTGATCAGGAATTCATAGCCATTGCCAATCACATCCAGATTGCCAACCCGGGAGGGGCGCAGGTTCAGGTCCGGCTTGGCAAAATCTTCCAGCAGATGCCGCAGAATGGTGTTTTTCTGCTTTTCATCGCCTAGTCTATCCGAATTGAAGCTGATGTCCTGAAAGACGCTCTTGCCTGCGTCCTTCAGCTTGGTGCCGTTGGCTTCTTCAATGGCGTGCAGCGCCTTGTCAATTCGCTCGCCATTGCCGGGGGCATTGCGCTCTTTATAGAGCGTATAGAAATCAGCCCCTTTTGGCAGAACAAAGCGTTCCTGCTGAAGCATGGCTTCGATCAGGTCCGGATTGTCGCCGTATTCCTTTTTGTAAGTGTCATAATGGTCCTGCCACACATCGGAGATGTATTTCAGGAACAGCATGGTCAGCACGTAATCGCGATAGGTGTCGGGGCTGACAGTGCCGCGAAAGGTGTCGCAGGCGCTCCAGAGCGCCTTGTTGATGGTGTCTTGTGAAATCTGCTCGGTCACGAACTCAAATCCTGTTTCAAAACATGTGAGAAATATCAGTCCGCCAGAAGGTCTCTGGCAAGCCCGGTCATGATCTGCTGGTTGGTCTGGCGCAGGCGGTGCAGAAGCGCGTCCTCGCGTTGCATGGCGTTGGCCAGCCCGACGATCTGTTTCTGTTGGGGCAGGGGAGGCAGCATAACGGGCGTGGCCTCCAGCACTGGCCGGGCGATGTTGCGCACAAGGGTGGAACTCTGGGCGTTTTGCTCCAGATGCCGCTGTGCCGGTTCCTGATTGAGCCACCACGCCAGATAAGCGGGTAGCACGTCTGGACGCGTCACACGCAGAAGGAAGAAGTGCGGCGCCGCGACGGCCTGAAGGCTGCCAATGCTTTCATCAATCAGAACCGCCAGTGACACATTGCCACGGGCAGGGAAGAGAATGTCGCCCGGACGCAGCCAGTCCGGCTCACGCCGTCCGGTTATCTCGGTGCGCATGCAGGACGTCCAGTCCACGCCCGACGCGGACGTGTCCCGCATCTGCACGACAGCTGTTGCAGCTCCTGCAACGGGGTCAATCCGTCCTCTGAACGGGTGGCCTGCCGAGATGCTGGCGACTGCTGCCAGATCCGTTTTCTGTGCGCCATTTGGTTTCATGTGATTTTGGTAGGCGATTGGGAGGACGCCGTCAACAGGTTTTTGCCATTAGCTTTCGTGCAGAGAAACGCTCCCGAAAATTTTGTCTTTATGGGGTAATGACGCGTCATGACGGTGTCACCTGGGTGTCATTTCTATCGCACCTTTGGTGCTCCCTGAGAGGCCGGAATGACGGCGTCATGACGCCACCTTAAATGGTGTCATGGAGCCAGTGACACTGGCTGGAGCTGTCATTGCAGCCGTCATGACGGGGTCATGACAGGTGTCACGCAAGGCGTCATTGCTGTCACAATTCCTAAAAAACGGCAGAAAACCGCCATTTTTCCTTTTCCGGCGTGCCCCGGTTTTGGGGCGTGTGAGGGCACGCTACCTCAATTTCATATGCATGCTCCGCAAGCATATGAAATCGCTACGTTTTTTTTGTTCTATCGCGGCATTTTTGCGATGCAAAAATCAAAGCCGCTCTTTTTCTCCGCTTCCACTGCTCTTGCACCTGCGGTGCGCCCTGATGACGGGTGTGACGGTGTCATTTTTCGGGGTGGGCGTTGTGAGGCGCACGACCCTAAATTCCCCAGAGGATTTTGTTCCCTGTTCCGGCGAGGTAGGAATTTTCTGGGAGGCAGGCGTCTCGTTCCTTCACAATCTGAACGAGAAAATCAATGTCTGATCATACAACCATTTCCTCCGCCGTGGAGGCGGATCTCATGCAGCTCGTGGCTCTGCACCGGCTGCTTGACTTTGCCATAAGCCAATCGCTCGAAGGCAATACGGACGACCGTATCCTGGAGGGCGTCGTCATTCTGACGCGCATGATCGGTCGCAAAGTCCGCCGTCTGGCCGACAAACTGCTCGCTGGCGAAAGCTCCTGCTGCGACTGATGCTCTCCATTATCGCTTACACCGGTTTCTTCCCTCAACAGGCGCACTCATGTCGCGCCTGATCTCGTTTCGTCAGGAAAACAAATAATGATTCGCTTCTCAGATGACGCTACGCCATCCCGTTTTCGCCCCACTGAAGCTGATCTGATCACCTATCGGGATCTGGCCCGTGCTCTTGGCGCCCCACCAAGTGAGGCCATCTGCCGGTATCTCGGTCCTATTGGGCAGCATCTGGTTTTTGTCGGTGAGTCTGGCCAGCGGGACTGGGCCCGCGTCGATACCCAGGCGAGGGCCCGCTGGTCAGACCTGCCGTCCACGGGAACGACGGCATACGATGGCATGGTGTTGGAATCCCTGCCTGAACGTATCGTCTATCAACTCCTGCGTTCCATGGCGCTGCCCGACATGGAAATCGATCTTCACCAGCCGATCATGCCTGATGTGGTGCCCGAGAAAGCGGATCTGACGCTGCGACGTCGCGATGCGGCCTGCTTTATCGAGGTGATCGGCTGCTGCGGTGTGAACCGCATCACCCGCAACGACCATGAGCGCCGGGGACTGGAGCGGTTCGAACGGCGTGAAGCCTTTTACCGTCATGTCGGCATCACGCCTGTCTGTATCTTCCTCGACTTGCTGGCTCGGCCAGAGGAACTGAAGGGGCTGTGCCGGTCGCTAGTGGAACGCCTCTCCGGTGACGCTGAGGCGGGATAAGCACATCTGGCAGGAAAATCGTAATCCGGTATCGATGCCGGATTACGATTGCGCTCTGCTTACGCCATCTTTAATGTGGTCACATAAGACCACATTGCCGAGGACATGCTCCCATGCTGACGATCACACTGAGAGAGGCGAAGGCGGGTTTTTCTTCTCTGGTCGACAAGGCGCTCAAGGGCGAATTCGTGACGATTACCCGTCACGGCAAGCCCGTGGCGGCTCTGGTTTCCGTCGAAGCCGCGGAAGCCGGACGCAGGGCTATGGGGCGCGTGCGTCCCAGTCTGGCATCCTATCTCCGGAGCTTTCCTGACGAGGTTCTGACGCGGAACGCGTCGCCCTCGCGGGATGTGGATCTGTGAGAGGATACCTGCTCGACACCAATGTCATCTCGATGCTGTCACCCTCGCGGAGCGAGGCATCGGAGGCATTCCTTGAATGGCTGGAACGGATCGACGGGCAGGGGCAGCTCTATCTGTCAGTCGTGGCGATCCATGAAATCGAAAAGGGGATCGGTCTGCTTGAGCACAAGGGCGCAACCGCTCGGGCGGCAAGCCTGAAAATCTGGCTTGCCGGTCTGACGGCGACATATGATGATAGAATTCTTAGGGTCGACGCTTCGGTTGTCACGGTCGCCGGACGTCTGGAAGCACATGCCCTTGCGGCCGGACATAATCCCGGCATGGCCGATGCGCTGATTGCCGGAACTGCAAAGGCACATGATCTTCAGGTGGTCACACGGAACCTGAAGCATTTCGCGCCTTTTGATGTCGCGGCCTGGTCTCCTGATGACGCTGTGACGGGTCGCTGATCGAACGGACCGTTCCTTCTCCAGTAATCTTGCATTGGAAACAGGGGATCAGGACAGAAAACACGAAATGGGCTTATTTTTATAAGGTAAGCCTATTTCTCGCTCTGAAACTTGTATAGGCTGCCCGGACATCGGGGGAGGATCAGAGTGTCAGGGTCGTTGGGGAAAGCGCATCAGAGTGCGATCAGGAATCAGGTCGGGGACGCGATCAGGCAGGCTCGGACGGATGCGGGCATGCGACAACCGGAGCTGGCGAAGGCTCTCCAGGTCAGCGTGACGACCATCAGTGAGTGGGAATTGGGCAAGAAGCTCCCCTCCCTCGACCGGCGTGATCAGATTGCCCAGGTGCTTCATATCAATATTGATGAGCTGTGTCCGGACCTCGGGCACGTCGAAAAACTGACGCAGAACGACAAGATCCGGCTCGACCGAATTAATGTTGGTGGCAAGTCCCGTGTCGTCGCGTCGAAGCGAGATCTGGTTGCAGATACGACAGATCAGAAGGCGGTCGATATCAGTAGTCAGGAGGATGACCGGCGAGACCTGTTTTTGATTCTTGGCGAGCTTCGCGGCTTTTTCGGGGTGATGGCGGAAGACGAGCAGCGCCTTACGAATGAGCTTGTGGAGCTTGCACGAGAGAGCGGCAATGAGGATCTTGCCAAAATCGCTGAGCAGCTTCAGGAACTGGCTGCGCGCCGTATGGACCGATTAGGTAATCTGATCGATTCCATAAAATAAGCCTATTATAAGCTTATAGTGTTGACATAAGCTTATAATGAGCCCATTTTCTCTGTGTTGCGTCGATTCTGGCGCTGTACGGAAAGGATATGGGCCATGCGAAGTCATGAGCAACTTCTGACCATACAGGCAGCAGCTGCCGTCCTGAAGCTTCACCCCGAAACGCCTCGCCGCGCCATGCTGCGAGGGTTGGTTGGAGCAAGTCAATCAATGGAAGGATCAGCCTGATGCTTGCTGATCCAGCGCACCAATTTGGGGCGACAATACAAATACCTGTTTTCCTGACTGTGCCAGAGGCAGCTTCGCTTGTCCGCAGGCACCCTGAAACGCTGCGGCGCGCCATTCGCCAAGGGCGTCTGGCAGCCTGGCGACAGCCCGGATGCACACTCGTGTCAGTTGAAGCGCTCATGGCCTTTATGGAGGGCTTCCTGTGCCCCGCATCCGTAACGAAAAGCCTCACCTCGAACTCCGCCGTGGGAAGTATTGCATCGTCTGGTGGGAGCGCGAAAAGCGTCACCGCTTATCGACAGGAACAAAGGATGAGGCGCTCGCTCGACAAGCGTTAGTCGACTTTGAGAGGGCATTGGCAAAACATCCTCTTAATATGCTGATGTCCGACGCCTTCAAACGATATATCGAATCCCGGCGCGGCAAGGTGTCGGCACTGAAACGATTGCAGGAAGCAGTCATGGCGCTCGACAGGGCTATGGGCCATCTGAGAGTTGACCAGATTGAGCAGCGCATATGGGATCAGTATGCTGCAACGCGCGTGAGAAAGCCGCGCAAGGGCGATGATCAGGCAATACCTGTTGCCGCGGGGACGCTACGCCGTGAATTTAACGTCCTTCGGGCGACTATGCGTCGCGTATGGAAAGATGGCTATCTTGTCCGGCCACCAGAGATCGAACCGCCGCGCGACTCAGCTCCACGCGATCGATATCTTACGAAGGCAGAGGCACGACGCCTCCTTGAGGCATGTGAGACACCGCACGTTCGTGCTTTCGTGGCAATCGCCATTTACACGGGCGCGCGGAAAGGATCGATCCTCGCCCTGACATGGGATCGGGTGGATTGGGACACGGGTATGATCGACTTCCAGGAGGCAAACAGGCCGATCACGGGTAAGCGTCGTTCTATCGTTCCTATGACGCGTGCACTCAGAGCGGAAATGGAGAAAGCGCGGGAATATGCTGATGGTGATTTCGTAATCCATTGGCACGGCAAGCAGGTGCCGACCGGGCTGAGATGGTCATTCTCAAAGGCGTGTGAACGGGCGCAACTAACCTGGAAGCCAACGCCGCATCATCTCAAGCATTCAGTCGCGTCATGGTTTGCCATGGATCGAGTTCCAATCGATCAGGCTGCAGACTGGTTAGCCACTGACCCGGCGACTCTTCGTCGAGTTTATCGGAAGTTTGATCCGGCATATTTGCGGGAGATAGCAGATGCCTTTGAACTATAGTGGTCCAAGTGGACCAGTAAGCCATCTGTGGATAAGTAAAATTATCCAACAAAAACAATGGCGTGCCGACGGAAACGAAACTGAGAACTGGAACCTATTGATATCGTTGAAATAAAATCAAGCGACTATCTCGTGATGGATTGAAAGTTCGAAACATCGACCTGTAGGCGGAACGTCTGCTTCGGGGGGGAGAACGAACCCGCTGCGCGGGATTGGTGCGGT
>NZ_LHZQ01000018.1 GCF_001580915.1 Acetobacter tropicalis
CTGAGCCCTGAGCCCTGAGCCCTGAGCCCTGAGCCCGAATAAAAAATTATCGGCGGGACGGGGCGGTGCGATCCGCCAGAACGGGGGTGGCCAGTGCGCCAAACAGCAGGCCCATGGTGCCCCACAGCACAAGCTGCATGCCAATGGAGGATTCCCGAAAGCGCCAGAGCACAACAGCAGGAAAGCCATCGGGCACTTCATTCACATCGGGCAGGCCAAACTGCACCAGTGCAATCAGCGCGATAAACAGCCCTGCTCCGCAGAGGGTGCCGGTCCATGCGCCGCGCGTCTGCGTGATTTTCTGGCCAATCAGCGTAGCAATAGCGGCCACGGAAATGGAAAGGCCGATCATGGCAAAGTAGGCGGCGGTGCGGAACGCCAGCGTGGCGTGCACCCCTACGGCGGGCGGATTGGGCGGGTATTTCAGGTCTGGCACCAGCACCACGGTCAGGAATCCGGCCCCGGCCAGCAGTAGTGCCAGCGCGCGAGGAGACCATAGATTCAGCCGCCCGTAGGCATAGGCAAACACCAGTGCAAACAGACCGCCAAAGCCGGTGCCATATAGCACAACAGCCGTCAGCAGCCCGTAGCTGGCCTGCACTGTGCGGCTGACCAGTTCCGGCTCCGCAGCATGATGGGCGGCTTCCGCCGCGTGGCGGGAGGCTTCA
>NZ_LHZQ01000093.1 GCF_001580915.1 Acetobacter tropicalis
CCAGCGACGCAGCCGCCGGTGCACGTTCTTCCAGTCCCCGAACCGGGCAGGCAGATCACGCCAGGGAATGCCTGCACGGTAACGATACAGCACAGCTTCGATAAACAGACGGTTATCCGCAGCCGTCCCACCGACATGACCTTCGCGACCCGGGAGAAGATCTTTTATCCGCTCCCACTGACCATCGCTCAGACCATACCGTCGCATTCACACTCTCCCCGTTCCAGAAACAGGAAGAAAACATCACAGATCTAACGGGAGTACAAGCTTCATAAGCCCCCCGTTTAACTGACGACACGCCCTAGTTACGCTCGAACCGCAACTCGACCCATTTGCATATCGACCGCGGTCGGACCTTGTCGATTGAAGCGGATTTTGAAATTTACCTCGTCGCCAATCATCAACTCATCGAACACATCCGCGTCTGACATTGATCGATGCGCGAGTAAGTCGCTCGGGTATGCGGAGCTCCGCAGAAAGGCATATCCTGGCCTAAGCGAAGTGATTCTTCCAGAATGACGGTTCAGTCTTTTGGTAAACACATTATCGGTTCGCGAAGTCCCTCGGCGGAAATCATCCGGAGCACCCTGCTCAATCTCGGAGAATAAATTCTCGCAGGCCTCAATCTTACCGCTAAGAAATAGAAGTTGAGCAAGATCGAATCTACTTTCATAATTTCGATCTCCTCTGGAGAAGCTTCGTCCGAGGTGGTCTTCGACCTGCGTCAAGTCTGGTGCTTCGCCGTTCATGAGGTGCATCGCCATAGCATGGTGCGTTGGCCTATCGTCTGGGCTCCGACCCAAAGCCGCTTGAAGAGTCTTAAACGCCTCCAAAGATCGGCCTCGAGCATCATACAACCGCGCCACTTTGATCGCCGTGCTTGAGCCTCGGGCGCCAGCCGCCAAAGCCTGTTCAAGCGCGCGCAACGCCTTGTCCTCTTCATCTACCTCTTGACGGAAGCGAGCCTCCACCTGGTCAATATCAGCGTCATGCCGGACGTATATAACATTGTGAGTGCTTCTCGATAGCGGACGTGTTTGAAAACTCCGGCCCGCATCCTTTTGTGCCGACTTGGCATGGCATCAGTTTGTTAAAAAGTAGGCTTAGTTTGCGCACGATAAAATGTACACCTAGCTCATCGTGCTTGGGTCAAGTCGGACACTTATCTTTTGGAGCGGGCAATTACTACTTGGCTTTGTAGCTCTCTGAAAAGCGCCAAGTGGCAATCGTACGCCATCGATCACCAAGATGTTGTTGAAGTTCGAACCCACGCTCATCTTCCATAAGTGGCAATATGAGCGGACCGATTGGGAACGGGATGTTCTTAGCTGCTTCGCTGAAATCCACTTCTAGTTTGACCGATTGCCCATGTGGAGTTTTCAAACCGTGCAGCCGGAAGGCAAGCTCATGATTGCCCTTTTTTTTCACATCGATTGAAAGAAGAAAGTTAAGGCGCAATGCTGAGCGTCTTGAAGAGGCTTGTTCATCGTTCAACTCTAGGATCGGATTAATCAAACCGATCACAATCAGCTTACCATTTTCTTCAATCCTGATGTCATCACATGCTAGCGCAGTGCGGATTTTAACGGCTTCAATCATACTAAATCACTCGATAGCGTCGTGGAAATTGTCCTATTCACCATTGCTGTCTCTACGTTGTTAATTTTCTCATTGTTTTCGAAACTATGAGCGACAACATTCCACAATCTCGGATGGTCACGCATTCCTGCTAGGGACGGCCTTACAGTCGAATCTGTATCAATCTCTTGATAGCGCTCCACTCGCACCAACGTCAGTCGAGCTTCCATTGCTTCCAACAAGTCAGCTATAGTATCAAGAGTCCAGTTGCCTGGACTGTTTAGGAGCCGGCTTACTCGCCCCTTATTGCTATCGAGCCGCTCGACTAACCAAGCTTGATCCACCCCCTCGTTTTCACGCATGCTGTCCCACAATGTCCAGATGGCTCGCGCTACCGTAAGCCGAACTGCTGCGCGTGCGTAGCCTCTGTCTTCCTGGGTGATTGGGGATGCTGACAATTTCTTAACAGAAAACTTGTCAGTTTTGATGCAGAGCGCCTCTTTCTTGGTCATAGTCATAAGTCCTTAATGCGTATACGATCTACGCTTGGCAACAAGGTTACCCATTCATGTATCAACTCTGAATTCAACGTCTTATAATCAATCCTTCCCTTCTGCCCGGTAGGTTTGAAGGGGAGTTCGTCACGGTGGAACAGTCTCAAGCCCACAAAGCATGAGGGGTGAATAAACGCGCCAAACAATCGAATGCCTGGAGCAGGTGCCATCACCTTCATTTGAGCAATGCCGTTACGGCCACCACTCTCCTCGAACAATCCATAGTTCGGGCGGCCGTTCTCAATAAAATCGTCGAAGACAGCCTTAGTTCGACCACGCAAACTCTCCCGTTCATCCCAAGGGTTGTTAACGCGGCTAGCAACATCCTCAGTAAGGAATAGAAATGCTCTCGTTTTAGTGATCGGGCGCGACGGCTTCCACATGTGAAGTACCTCAAGATCTGTCTTTAGAGTCTCGGTCAACATCACATCGGTTGTCATATAATGCAACTTCCGAAAAATTTCAAGCCTTGTCAACTCCTCGAAGTGTTTTCTCGGGGTTAAAGAACGTAACACAAACATGCACTATCCAAAGAGAAGAGGCAGAGTTAGCTTATGGACGGGTTACGCAAGTAAGTCTTTCCAAGTCGCAAACATCGATATCAAAATGGCCGCTGTTGCGATTGGGTAGCCCGAAAGCAGACAGGTAGCATACCTGAAGGGTTTCGGGCGCCGCGAGGCGTACGAAAGT
>NZ_LHZQ01000085.1 GCF_001580915.1 Acetobacter tropicalis
TTCTGGCCGCTGTTATTGCGTCGAATGTGGTGAGTTTCATGCTCGCGTTTTGTTCTGGCATTTGTTTACTCAAAATTAAGGATTGGAGTGAGCTGACCGGAAGGGCGCACTTACACAAACTTTCGTTTGGGGTGCTCTGTTCCAGAATGGCGCACTTATACAAACTCTCGTTTGCCCCCTTTTTGGGGTGTGCGGCCAAGGGTTCCCCTTAGCGATCTTGAGGCACCCCGGACGGCCCCACAGGGCCGGGCTACGCCGCTCCCGCTCTGCGCTCGCTCCGGGTTGTCAGGTGGTGCCTGCTGGCCCGTCTGGACGGCTTAGGGAGGGGCAACGGGCGGGGCAGTTACCACCCCTTCCCCCCATTCCGTGACGTGTCACGTTTGGCCTCTGACCCTTCCAGTTCGCTCCCGCCCCTTGAGCAAGCAGACGGGCACAGCACAAAGCCGGTGCAGCACCAGAGCGAGCGCAGAGCGGGAGCGCCGTAGGCCGCCGGTAGGCGTCTGGTGGGGGGTGGTGATTGCCCGCACATCAGAGCCGAAAGGAAAGGGCTGGGAGAGGGGAAGCAGTAGCGCCGCACCGCGAGCCCCGGAGCCGTGCGAGGACGTGCGCGGGGCGGCGAAAATGCGGTTTCCGCACCTTGTATTTATACTTAAGGGATAAATGGCGGTCGTGGTTTGAGGGTCTAGCCCTAGAGCGACTGCGGTTTTTTGGAGATTTGACCCGTAGAAGAAAACCCCTGTATCTTGGGAGCTGCTTAGACAACCAAAACAACAGGGGTTTTTCCGTGCATTGCTGCACCTGCGGGATACATAACACACGTCGTAAACGACACCAAGATGCATCTCTTGCCGACATCTCTCCACGAGATAAATCGTGGGACGTTCATCGGGCGCAGGCGCAGGACGTGCAGGCCATTTATGGCGAGGCGAGAGAGTTTGAGAGGCTGGCGGAGCGGATTGGGAAGTGTTCGGGGGTTCTGCGGTTCAGTGAAACCCATGACCCGGAGACCGGTGAAGTCCGGTTAAAACTCAAGGAAGCGCAGTTTTGCCGGGTGCGTCATTGCCCGGTATGTCAGTCGAGGCGTTCGCTCATGTGGCAGGCTCGTTTCTATCAAGCTCTTCCCGGCCTCATAGAAGCCCATAGAGGGGCACGCTGGCTCTTTCTGACCCTCACGGTGCGGAATTGCCCTGTAGACGATCTACGGGGCACTCTGAAGGCTATGAACGATAGCTGGCGGCGTTTGGTGAAGCGGCCAGAGTTCAAACCTGTAAAGGGTTGGATACGGACGACCGAGGTGACGCGGGGCAAGGACGGTTCAGCACATCCGCACTTTCATGCGCTGCTTATGGTGCCTCCCTCTTGGTTTACCCGTCATTACGTCAAACAGGCCCGCTGGGTGGAAGTGTGGCAGTCCTGCGCTCGGTTGAACTATGCCCCCAGTGTGGACGTGCGGGCGGTGCATCCACGCAAGGGAGAGGACGGCACACAGGCCATTCAGCAGGCGGCGGCGGAAACCCTGAAATATGCGGTGAAGCCTGCCGACATGACCACAGACCCGGAATGGTTCATGGAGTTGACCAGGCAAGTCCATAAGCTCCGGTTTGTAGCAACGGGCGGGGCGCTCAAGAACGTGCTCAAGGAAGGGCAGGAGAGCGACGAGGAACTTGCTCTGACCGATGGAGACGGGGAACAGGACGATGGGGGGCGTGTCGGGTTTAACTGGCGACCGGCTGACCGGAAATATCGCCGTTACCGTCAGGCCGATGCGGAACCGTCAGGTGTCATTCACGATCCCAGACAAAGCGACATTGAAGATTTTTAGCGAATGGAGAGCACATGACAAATCGACGTTTTATGGTGATGGACGAAGATCCTGAGCCGATTTTTTTCGATGATAAGTCATTGGCTGAGGAGTTTTGTAGGAGTGCTGAAATACCAAGTTTCTTCGAAGTTGCGCCGCTGCCGAAGTTCGATGTTACGCCAAAATGTGTGTGGTTTTTAACTGATACCGGTTCGGTCAGTCGGTCATGGGAAAGTGTTTTAGCTGACGGTCATCATGACGAGCAGGCAAAGAAAAAACACTGAGTTGTTGGAGTAAAGAGACCTCCCCGCGACATGTTGGCCGCCATATCGCGGGGGTGGTGAAACAGTTGCCGCTGTTCCACCCGGCGTCCCATTTAAGGAGTTTTTGCAGCGTAATTTGTCGCTGTTTTTCTGTCAAAATGTCTGGTTCGTTTTGGTGCGATTTAGTGCGTTTTGGTGCGTTTTGGTGCGCGATGTAGATGCAATAATATAAAGGGCTTTTTTGGTTTCAGGTGGTTTGGTAGATTGAATATAAAGAAGTTCCTATAGAGTGAATTTCTGGTTGAGCCTTGGGGGTGTGACGTGTGGTGCGTCATGCCCCTTTTTTGTTTGTGGCGCGTGCAAGAGCAATGACCCGTTGAGCGTGTTTTAATGCTTCCGGGTTGTTGTCGGCTTGAGCAGTTCTTTTTGCACGTCTGGATTTCTGGCCGCT
>NZ_LHZQ01000173.1 GCF_001580915.1 Acetobacter tropicalis
GGGCTCAGGGCTCAGGGCTCAGGGCTCAGGGCTCAGCTTCCTGAAAAATCCTTGGGATGCAAGATGACTTTCTCATCTGTGACCCGGTTCAGTTTCCCCCACCCAGCGGTGCGCCCATCATTCTTAATCGCCAGTCTCCGCCTTGCCGGGTGAACAGGCTGAGGGTGCCGGGGGCGCAATCCAGCTTTTGTGTCAGGGCACTGTTACCGCCCAGAACATGCACAGCCATGGCCCGCACCACGGCGGGGCGCGCCAGAAACAGGGCCGTGCCGTGCAGATCTGCCCCCTCCGCCCACGCGCCAATGCGGGCCTGAAACTGGCGCGCACTTTCACCCCTCGGCGGTGCGAAATCAGCATCTTGCAGAAGTGCAGCCAGTTTTTCCGCAGCAATATCCCGTAGGGCCTGCCCGTGCCATGCACCATAGGCGCGATCGCACAAGGCTGGCACACGCTGCGCCGCCAGAGGCACACCCTCGGGCGAGACAAGACCCGGCACCTCAACATCGTCCGCCACCAGCACGACAGATGGCCACACCGCGCCCCATTGCGCCAGAGAAGACGTAAGGCTGGGGCCGTGACGGAAAAACCCACGCTCATGCCGCGCCGGAAGGCAGCCCTGCCGCACCGCCAGCGGCAGATGCGCTGCCACACCATAAAGCCGGAGCGGCTTGGAAGACCGTGCTGATGTGGGTGCGCTGGCCGTCATTTCTGCTGGTCACGCCAGGCACGCAGGGCATTTTCCAACCGGTGCCAGGCATCATCAGTGCCCGGCAGACCAATGCGCAGGCGGCCCGGCTGATCGGGGAAGATGCGGGTGACAATGCCGTGCTGGCATAAATGCCGCCACAAAGCCGGAGCCTGCGGAAGTGTGACCAGCGTGAACAGACTGGCCTGCCCGAAACACGCCAACCCGGCCTGCCGCAACAGTGTGGTCAGGCGGGCATGGGCGCGCTCCGCCTGCTGACGGCCGTGGTTCAACCATGCCGTATCACGCAACGCCTGCCGCCCGGCAGCCAGCCCCACGCAGCCCACCGGCCAACTGCCCAGCACAGCCCGCGCCTGCGCCGCCAAAACCGGCTCTGCCAACAGAAAGCCCAGCCGCACACCGGGCAGCCCATACGTCTTGCCAAAGGAGCGCAACACCACCAGCGCGAGGTGGGGCAGCAAGGGGGCGACTGTCTGGGTGCCAAAATCAGCAAAGGCTTCATCCACCACCAGCAGACTGCCATGCTGCCCGCACTGGTCCGCCAGCAGCCGCAATTGCGCCGCAGGTATCTCCCGTCCATCCGGATTATTGGGGTTGCACACCACGCACACCGTACCGGGCTGGATTGCGGCTTCATGCAGATGCTCCGGCGCATCCACCTGCGTCACCGCTATACCCTGCCCCTGCCACGCCAGCCGGTGGCCGGAATAGGTTGGCCCCAGCAGGCACACGCGCTGCGCGGGCAACACAAACGGCAACAGGGCTATCAGACTCTGGCTGCCGGCACCGCTCACAACCATCGCGGCATCTGCCACACCATAGGCCTGTGCGGCGGCGGCGCGCAGATCGGCTTCCTCATCCTCTTCGGGCAAGCGGGTGAAAGCAGCGGCTTCCGGCACCGCAAGCGGATAGGCAAACGGGCTGATACCGGTTGAAAGATCAAAAAAAGGCCGGGGCGCGGTGGGAAAATGCTGCATCACCGCCCGCACCTGCCCCCCATGGGCGGGGATATCGGGCAGGCCGTCGCTCTGCGGGGCTGCCGCATAATCCGGAAGACCGTCTCGCGCTGCTGAACCTGTTGAACTGACCGCACCTTCTGGGTCTGTCTGCGGCATACCGTCACCCTTTGCGCCTGCCTGCGGAAGAACGGTAGCCCCTACCATGCCAGACACAGCGGAACCAACACGGGGGCACTCCGTTGGCAGGAGCATCGGGTTCTGCCGCACAAAGCCCGATTGAGAGAATACTGCTGGCAAGGCGGGTGTGCCAGGCTGTAGCAATGCGGCATATGTGTTACCACCTTGCGCCATGGGCTGGCCGCGTGTGCGTCCGCTCTCCCGTTCTGGCGGCTGGTATGAGTGTTCCTGCTCGTCCGGCCTGAGTTGTGAGCCTCCTGCCCGCATGCTGTTCTTTCCTCTCGTCACCACTCTGCCTGTGGCCGCACTGGCCGCCATACTGGAAAGCCTATGGGGCTACCCGGCCGTTCTGCTGGGGGCCATCGGGCATCCTGTCATGTGGATTGGCACGTTGATAGACAGGCTGGACACGGCCCTCAACCTGCCTGAATACTCCGAGCGCAAACGCCGCTGGATGGGGATACTGGCGCTGGTGGTGATTGTGCTGGTGCCGCTTACTGTTGTCAGCCTTGTGCTTCAGATCGGGTATGCGGTGTTGCCTCCCCCTGTCATGATTGTGGTGCAGGGTGTTCTGACCACAGCGCTGGTGGCGCAGAAATCTCTCTGGACACATGTGCGGGCCGTTGGCACGGCCCTGCGGCGTGAAGGGCTGGCGGCAGGACGGCAGGCTGTGGCGCAGATTGTGGGGCGGGACACCCGCGTGCTGGATGAAGCTGGCGTGGTGCGGGCCGCACTGGAAAGTCTGGCCGAAAATTTTTCAGATGGTGTGGTGGCGCCGCTGGTATGGGCCGCGCTGTTCGGGCTGCCGGGGGCGGTTTTCTATAAAGCCGTCAACACGGCGGACAGCATGATCGGCCACCTTACCCCACGCCATGCCGCCTTTGGCATGGCCGCCGCCACGGTGGATGACATGATCAACCTGCCTGCCTCCCGCCTTGCGGCCCTGTGCCTGATCTGGGCCGCCCCGACGGAACGGCGCGCGCAGGCCAGAGCCGCCGTGCGGCGGGATGCACCGGGCCATCGCTCCCCCAACGCAGGCTGGCCGGAAGCCGCCATGGCCGGTGCGCTCGGCCTGCGGCTGGCGGGCCCCCGCCAATATGGCGGCACACGGGTGGATGATGTGTGGATGGGCGATGGCACCCCCAACGCCACGGTAGATGATCTGGACCGCGGGCTGGTGCTTTACAGACGGGCGTGTGCCCTGCTGAGCGTGCTCTTGCTGGCAGCCGCCGTACTCTCCATGATTGCGCTATGACCACACACGCTTCTGAGACACCATCCCTGTTCACCCCCCTGTTCCGCACCCAGCTTGATCAGCTTTTTACATGGCGGCGGGACGTGCGCCATTTCCGCACAGACCCCGTTCCTGACGCCGTGCTGGACCACCTGCTGCACACCGCCTGCCTTTCTCCCTCCGTCGGCCTTAGCGAGCCATGGCGTTTTGTGCGCGTGGAACACGCAGACCGCCGCGCCGCCATCCGCGCGAATTTTGCCCGGTGCAATACACGGGCCCTTTCCGGCCACGGCGGGGAAGATGCCCAGCGTTACGCCACCCTCAAGCTGGCGGGGCTGGATGATGCACCGCACCAGATTGCCGTGTTCTGTGATACCGCCCCGGAACAGGGGCGCGGGCTGGGCCGGGGCACCATGCCGGAAACCACGGTGTGGTCTGCCGTCATGGCCATTCATACGTTCTGGCTGGCCGCCACGGCACAGGGCGTTGGGGTGGGGTGGGTTTCCATCCTGAACCCGCAGCAGGCCGCAAGCACCCTGTGCGTCAACCCCAACTGGCAGTTTCTGGCCTATTTGTGTGTGGGTTATCCGCAGGAACAGGCGGATACGCCAGAACTGGAGCGCAAAGGCTGGGAACAGCGCAACCCCGCCCGCAGACAATGGATCATGCGGTAAACATCGGGCTTAGTCTGAAAGAAGACATTTGAAAATCTCTCGTCCTGATGAAGAGATTTTCGCCCTTTCCTCGCGTTCTGTAAGAGTGTTCCGTAGCACCATGGTGGGCGATTGAAGGATCGCTCAGGTCCGTCTGTCGCACTTTTTTCTGCGCGACGCTGCGCGCCTTTCTTGGAGGATGGTTGCCATGGGTGCACACCCCATGGTGGAGCATCCTGCCTTCCGGTTCGCCGTGTCTGGCCGCTCACCGTCCCAGCCAGCCTTCGCGTGCTGGCTTTTTGCGCACCCCCTCAGTTCAGGTTTTTGAGGGTACGGTCTGCCCTTCCCCATTTTCTGACAGATGTGTCATTTTTTTCTGTCAAAACCGGAACGTATGGGGTAACATTACCAAAAGTGAAGGGAAACGTGCTTGCCACGGTGTGTTGCCACAAACGCAACCGCATTTCCTTCTTAAATAAAACTTTAATATCTGTTGTGTAGGCAATATTTTTTTAGAAAAACCAATAGATAGGGGCGAGATGTGTTTTTTGTTATAATTACTATCTTGTAATCATTGATTCAGATCAATGTCTCTGCCCACCAAACACCGTCAGACAGACCTCACTCTCTTTTGCAAGAGTACATTCCCGAAGGACCAGGCGTGACCTCTGCCGTTTCACAAAACAGGACTAGCAAGAAAAAGCTGGAAACCCGGTTGCTGATTGGCACTGCCATTTTCTGCATGTTTAACAAACCCGTTCTGGGCTGGGCGGATGATGCACAGGAACTGGCGGCTATCAAGGCACAAATGCGCAAGCTGGCCGCACAGGTGGAGGCCATAGAACAGCGTCAGGCCCACAAACAGGGACTCCCCAAGTCAACACGCACCGCCTCCACCCGCGCAGGGCGCGTGGGTTCTACCAACACCATCACCGCAAGCAATGGTGGGTTTACAGCCCAGCCGCATAGCCTTTCCGAAGGGCCGGTTGATCCGTCCATCCGGTTTTCGCCAGATATGGCGCCCCCGCGCACGGCAACGGCCGGGCTTCCGTTCAAATCCCAGACCGCAGGCGGTGGCCCGCTGGGGTTTCAATGGATGCCTGAAGCGGATGATCCGCAAAAAACACGCTCCAATATTGATCTTTCTTCATCAAGCCCGCAGGCCATTACCCAGACGGCGGTGGATACGCTGCCGCCCATTTTCAGCATTGGCGGCATTTCCGTGCGCCTTGGTGGGTTTGTTGAACTCTCCAACATCTGGCGCAGTTCCAACATGAGCAGCGGCCCCGCCACGGCATGGGGCAATTTTCCGTACGCCAACAGCCCCAACCACGGGCTGGATGAAGAACGGCTTTCGGCACAGCTTAGCCGTATGTCCGTGCTGATGGAGGCCAATCCCTCCAAATCCGTGCGGCTTCAGGCTTATGTGGAAAGTGACTTCGCGGGTGCTGCGGGCACCAGTAACAGCGTGCAGATCAGCGGGTACACCCCCCGCCTGCGGCAGGGCTACTTCACCTTTACGGAAAAAGACTGGGGCTTTCATCTGCTGATGGGTCAGGCATGGAGCCTTGCCACCAACTACGCCAAGGGCATTCTGCCCCGGCAGGAACAGCTTCCCGCCGTAACGGACAACAACCAGATTCCGGGTATCAGCTTTACCCGCGTGCCGCAGATCCGCATTGGCAAGGACTGGAACCAGAAATACTGGCTGGGCCTTTCCATTGAAGACCCGCAGGCAACTGTCGGGTTCTCCTCCTCTTTCGCGTCAGGCGATACACTGCCCGCCGCTTATGGGCAGGCCCATGGCGCGCGGGTGTATTATTCCAATCCGGGTGGTGTTCTACTCAATTCCGCCACGCAATATACCGACAACCCGGTGCCTGACATTATTGTGAAAGGGGCGGCGGATACCTCCTTCGGGCATTATGAAGTGTTCGGGCTGGCGCGCTGGTTCCGGTCTCTTTCTGTGGCGCCCGGTGCCTCCACCACCAAGAAACACACCACCTTTGGCGGCGGTGTTGGCGCGGGCATGACCATGCCGCTGGGCACCAAAAAACTGCAACTGGCAGGCAATGTTCTGGCCGGGGATGGCATTGGCCGCTATGGGCCAAGCCTGCTGCCAGACACCACCTTCAATGGCCGCGGCCAGCTTTCCCCCGTGCCGGAAATGATGGGATCTCTGGGGTTAATCGGGCATCCCACCTCCTCCGTGCTGCTCTATACCTATGGCGGTGTGGAAACGGCAGGACGCAAGCGGTACATGGGGGCTGATGGCCACCAGTACGGCTATGGCGTGACAGATCTGGATCTGGGTGGGTGCGATATTGAGTTCGGCACCTGTAACGCCCAGACGCGCACCCTCGCCTCCCTGACCGCAGGGGGATGGTGGCACTTCATGCAGGGCCACTACGGCAGTGTAATGGCTGGCCTGCAATATACCTATATTCGGAAATTTGCCTTCCGGGGCAATGATGGTGCCGGAAACAGTGTTTACCCCACAACAGAGGGCAACACGGTTTACGTTACCTTCCGGTATCTTCCGTTCCAGTAAGTGGGATCTCACGATCATCCACCAAGGAGAAAGAAAAACATGTCTTATACTGTAGGCACCTATCTTGCCGAACGTCTCTCACAGATCGGGCTCAAACACCACTTTGCCGTAGCGGGTGATTACAACCTTGTGCTGCTTGACCAGCTTCTGATGAACAAGGATTGTGAACAGGTTTACTGCTGTAACGAACTGAACTGCGGTTTCTCCGCAGAAGGCTACGCCCGTGCAAACGGCGCAGGTGCCGCAGTTGTCACCTTCAACGTTGGCGCGTTTTCCGCACTGAACGCCATTGGTGGCGCAAATGCTGAAAACCTGCCGGTTATTCTGATTTCTGGCGCACCGAACTCGAACGATCACGGCAGCGGCCACATTCTGCACCACACCATTGGCGTGCCGCATTATGGCTACCAGTTGGAAATTGCAGAAAAGCTGACCTGCGCTGCTGTTTCCATCACATCAGCCGAAGATGCGCCGGAAAAGATCGACCACGCCATCCGCACCGCGCTGCGTGAAAAGAAACCGGCTTACATTGAAATTGCGTGCAATATTTCCGCACAGCCCTGCGCCGCACCCGGCCCCATCAGCGCCGTGCTGGATGAGCGTCCGTCCAACAAGGACACGCTGGATGCCGCCGTAGCAGCCGTGGCAGCCTTCATTGAAAAGCATGAAAAACCCGCCATCCTGATCGGCAGCCGCCTGCGCGCCGCCGGTGCGGAAGAAGCCGCCATCAAACTGGCGGATGCTCTGGGGTGCGTTGTGGCCACCATGGCCGCGGCCAAAAGCTTCTTCCCTGAAGATCACCCCGGTTATGTGGGCACCTACTGGGGCAGCGCCTCCACCCCCGGCGTGAATGAAATCTTCAACTGGACAGACAGCATTATCGCTCTGGCCCCCATCTTTAATGATTACTCCACAGAAGGCTGGACCGCATGGCCCAAAGGCCCGAACGTGGCGGTGCTGGACAAGAACATTACCAAATTGCACGGCTATTCCTTTGACAACATCCACCTGAAGGAACTGCTGGAAGCGCTGGCCGAGCACTTCAAGAACAAGCCGAAGAAAGACTCCACGCTGGTTCAGTACAAGCGTGTTCACAACGGCACCATTACGGAAACCGTTGGCAGCGGCGATGACAAACTGACCCGCGCTGATATCCAGCACGCCCTGCAGGGTATTGTCACGCCTGACACCACCATTGTTGGTGAAACCGGGGATTCCTGGTTCAACGTGGTGCGCACCAAACTGCCGCGCGGTGCCCGTGTGGAATTTGAAATGCAGTGGGGGCACATTGGCTGGTCCGTTCCCGCAGCGTTTGGTTACGCCGTGGGTGCACCGGAACGCCGCACCATTCTGATGGTGGGTGATGGCTCCTTCCAGCTGACCGCGCAGGAAGTGGCGCAGATGATCCGCCGCAAGCTGCCGGTGATCATCTTCCTGATCAACAACGCCGGGTACACCATTGAAGTTGAAATTCATGATGGCCCGTACAACAACATCAAGAACTGGGACTACGCTGGCATTATCAGCGCGTTCAATGCGGAAGATGGCAAAGGCAAGGGTCTGCGCGCCACCACGGCGGGCGAACTGGCTGATGCCGTAAAAGTGGCGCTGGACAACAAGGAAGGCCCCACCCTGATTGAATGCGTGATCCCGCGTGATGACTGCACGCCGGAACTGATTTCCTGGGGCCGCCACGTGGCCGCAGCAAACGGCCGTCCGCCTGCAAAATAACTTAACCGGCTGTGCCCATGCTTCCGCCTCTGGCGGGGCATGGGGGCATCCCCGCTGAAATACCGGAATTTTTCATGTCGGCTTCCAAAACGCCCAACACCACGCCGTTGCCGAACAGTGCACAGGCTGGCCAGCCGCAAAAAATACAGCCGCTTTATGTGCTGGCGTGGTTTTTGTGCGCGTTATTCTACTTCTATCAATACGCCATCCGCTCTGCCCCCGGCATTATGCAGGATGAGCTGACACAGGCCTGGGGCAACAGCCATCTGGGGCTGATGATTGCCTCCTATTATATTGTGTACGCACTGGCCGCGCTGGCCGTGGGTGTGCTGCTTGACCGTTATGGCGCGCACGCCACCATGCCGATTGGAATTGCCATTACCAGTGTTGGCTGCCTTATCTTTGCGCAGGGTAGTGTGGCCGCAGGCATTGGTGGCTATGTCATTCAGGCGCTGGGGGCCATCTGCGCGTTTGTTGGGTCATCCTACGTGGCGGCGCGTTATCTGCCTGCCCGCACGCTGGCCCTGTTTGTGGGGCTTACGCAGTGCCTTGGCATGGCCGGCGCAGCTTTCGGGTCCAAACCTACCCGTATTCTGATTGACCCCAACGGCTCCTTTCATATTCCATGGCAGACAGTCTGGCTGGGCTTTGGCGTGATTGGCGTGTGTCTGGCCATTGCCACATGGTTTGTCATGCCGCGCGATTCAGGTGATAGCGCCGCCCACCACGGCCATCTTTCCGCTGCCAACCTGTTCAAGCCGTTCCGCATCATCTTCAGCAACCCGCAAAGCTGGTTTGCCGGGATTATTGGCGGCCTGCTGTTTGTGCCCACCACCATTGGCGCACTGGGCTGGGGCGCTTCCATGCTCAACAAAGGTGAGCATGTAACCATGGCTTTTGCCGCATCTGATGTGTCCATGGTGCCCATTGGCTGGGTGATTGGCTGCCCGCTGCTTGGCTGGATTTCTGACAAGATCGGCCTGCGCAAGCCGGTGCTGATTGGGGGCGCTGTGGTGCTGCTGGCGGCCTCCCTCTGCGCGCTGTATGTGCCGGTTGGTGTTCTGCCTCGCTATTCCGTGGCGCTGGTCATGGGCATTGCCTCCGGGGCCGCCATGATCCCGTTCTCCTCCATGAAGGAAGTGAACCCGCCGGAAGTCAAAGGCACGGCTGCGGGCGTCATGAACTTTCTGGTGTTCGGCACAACAGGCGTTATGTCTCCGCTGGTGTCCGCCCTGATGTCTGGCGGCGATACGGACAGCATGGCCCTGTTCCACCGTGCCTTCCTGCCGCTGGTGGTCGGGATTGTGATTGCTATTCTGCTCTCCTTCCGCCTGCAGGAAACCGGCTGGAAAGTGCAGAAACAAGGCTAACGTTCTTTTTCTAAAGCCCACTTCAAAAACGGGCACCTTTCTACAGGCACGGACCATCCGGGGTAGCCCTCCGCCCCGATGGTTCCGTGCCTGTTTTTGTTTGTGAGGCCGCCCTCTGCTTCCTCATCCTTTTGAAGCCGCCAGCCCCAGCCCGGACAAACTGGCCCCCGCGCAAAAGCATGGGGCCTGAGCCGAAAGCGGACGACAGGCACAGCCCGCCATCACACCGTTAGCAGTCGGGCCTCGCGCGCCATTGGGCCTCAGCGGAATGGCATTTTGGCAGACAGGGAGACTGGGAGACAGGGAAGCAGTCCTTTCAACAGGACAGACCTGATGCTCTCCGCCCTGCCGGCACAGAGTGCCTCCCTCTCCGCCAGTGCCTTATATCAGCGTGCGTTTGCTGAAATTTATCGTCGCTTTTCAGCTTCACATCAGAATGTGCCCACTTCGTCTCGGGCCAGCAATACAACACGTGTTCAGGCGGGCACAGGTTGGCGTCTTACGGAATGAAGCGTTCAGCCCGCAGGCGTTCAAACACATCAAAGAAAGACGCAGAGGTGGCCTGATAACGGGTGAAACCGGCCAGGCGGCTTTTGGTCATATCCGTCACACATTCCACAGGGCGGCCCAGATCGGCATCCGTGTGCCAGGCAGAGGCAAGACGGGCCAGATCAGGCTCGCGCAGCGTGTATCTGGCGCTGATCTCCGCCCAGGTTGCGGCCTCGCCAGCCATGCGGGGTTCAAGCGGCGTTGTTTCTGCGGGCATGGGCGCTGCTTCAATGCCAAACCATGCCGCAATCTGGGGCCAGAGCCATTTCCAGCGGAACACATCTCCGTTGACCACATTGAAAGCCTCATTCTGTCCGGCGGCGGATGTTGCGGCCCACAGCAGATGCGCGGAAAGCTGGCGCGCATCTGTTACATCGGTCAGACCATGCCACTGCACGGCAGAACCGGGAAACACGAACGGGCGGCCTGTCTCCCGGCAGAGCGTGGCATACACGGCAAGCGTGCTGGCCATGTTCATCACATTGCCAATGGCGTAGCCAATCACGGTATGGGGGCGATGCACGCTCCATGTAAAACCGTGTTTTTCTGCGGCCTGATACAGTTCATCTTCCTGCGTGTAATAGAAATTTTCCACATCCAGCCGGGGCATGGATTCACGGAAAGGCGTTTCTGGTGCTGCCCCTTTGGTATAGGCTTCAAACGGGCCAAGGTAGTGTTTAAGGCCGGTTACAAGGGCGGCATGGGCAATGTCCGCTGGTGCTGGCAGGGCCTCAAACACGTTGCGCACCATGGCCGCGTTGGCAATGCAGTTTTCACGCTCCGTAGCGCGGCGTGTCCATGTGCAGAAAAACACGTGGGTTGGCCGCACGTCCGCCAGAGCGGTGCGCAGGGCCTCCACGTTCAGCAGATCCGCCGCCACGGGCAGACTGCCGCCGTCCTGCCGAGGGGTGCGGGCCAGACCGTGAACCACCCATCCTTCCGCCAGCAGACGGTTGGTCAGCGCCTGCCCGATGATACCGGTTGAACCGACCACAAGAGCACGATGTGCCATATTGGTTTTTCCCTATTGCAACACTCAGAATACCCGCGCCAGCCAATGCCGGCACGCCGGGCCTGAACAGAGAATGGCGGCTTGCCTCTGATCTCACAATACGGCACTCTTTTGTGCCCCGGACACCAAAAGGTTCCCATACCGCCATGCCTGAACTTCCCGCCGCCTACCGCACCGCCCCGTTTGACGAGCACTGCGCCCCGCGCCGCCTGTTGCGGCTGTTCAACGGCAAATGGACCACCATGGTATTGCATACGCTGCATCTGCTGGGTGGCTCCTCCCGCCCCGGCCACCTGCTACGCAGTATCCCCGATCTTTCCAAAAAGATGATGACGCAAACCCTACGCGAGCTTGAACAGGCGGGCCTCATAGCCCGCACGGTGCAGCAGATCATGCCGCCCGTTGTGGAATACAGCCTGACAGAAATGGGCCAGAAATTTATTGAACCCATCGAAATGCTTTACCACTGGGGCATAGAACACGCTGACCTTCTGGAGCGTGTAACAGCGGCACAACACGCGGCAGAACGCCCTTCTCAGCGCGTAGAAGATCCGTGCGATTAAAAATACCCAATCCCACCGGAAGAACAGCGCGGCCATACAATGGCATATCCTTACCACCAGACAAAAAAGAGCTCCGGCTAGAAACGCTCTTTCACGCCATGCCACACAAGAGCCGTATCAGCACACACAGCCGCATATTTTTATCACTGAACAGAAGGGGGTTGCTGCTGGAAACCCCCCGTTACGCCGAGGTTCGGAACAGCCGTATCAGGAGGCAGGGGGCGCAATCTGTTAACAGGTGTGAGAGCCCCCTCACACCCTTTTTCATCAGTCAGAAGATATGGGGGTTACAGGCTCAGCACGTAAAACAGCACGGCGGCCAGAATGATGGTAACGGGCAGCGTGGCCAGCCATGCCAGCACAATACGGCCCACCATGCCGCGCTGCACGCCACTGCCAGAACCCATCATGCTGCCTGCAATACCGGCGGTGACAATATGCGTGGTGCTGACTGGCAGCCCCGTATAACCGGCAGTAAGAATAAGCCCGGCCCCCACCAGTTCAGCCGAGGCCCCTTGGGCTGGAGTCAGATGCGTACGGCCAATTTTTTCGCCCAGTGTGCGCACAATCCGCTGGTAGCCAATCATGGTGCCAAGGCTCAGGCAGGCCGCGCTCAGCAGGCGTACCCACCATGGCGCAAATTCCACCACCGGCTTCAACTCCGCCTGCAAGGCTTTGGCTGTAGCCTTGACCGGGGCCGGAACCGCCGCCTGATGCATCACCTTCTTCAGCCCCGCCACAACCTGAAACACATCTCCACGCTGCACTACGGCCAAGGCGGCGTCCGTCTGGCCAGCCTGCGGGGCCGCTGCCCCCTGTGCGGTTTGGGAGGCGACTGGATTTTCCGCAGTCTCGCTCTGGGCGCGCAGGCGGGCCGCAGCCGCAAGGGCATCGGCGCGGAGGCCGTCATGATCGTACTGCTCCAGAATCTGCTGCATCTGGACCGCATGGGCAGGGGCCAGCGGCAGGCGATGCGCCTCATGCGGGTTCAGCGCATAGAGGGCGGGCCACAGGCCCACCACGGTAAGCATGATCAGCCCGATGCTCTTCTGTCCATCATTGCTGCCGTGGGAGAAGCTGACGGCGCTACAGGTGCCCACCAGCAGCCAGCGCACCCACCCGCTTGGCGGCGCATCACCCTCGGGCGGCGGCTGATATAGGGCGGGGTCTTTCACCACAGCGCGCAGCACCTGATACAGAAGCCCTGCCCCCACCAGCCCCAGAACGGGCGAGAAAGCCAGCGCCTCCAGCACCTTTGTCACCTGTTGCCAGTCCACCCCATCGCCCAGATGGCGGCCGTGCAGGAAGGAATCGCCAATAGCCACCCCCACAATGGCCCCGATCACACAATGAGAACTGGAGTTGGGAATACCCGCCCGCCATGTGAACAGGTTCCATGTCAGCGCCGTGCCAAACATAGCCAGCAGCATGGGCACAGCGGGCGCACCATCGGGTGGGGAGAGCGCATCAGGTGGCAGCAATTCCACCAGCGCATAGGCCACACTCAGGCCACCTGCCAGCACCCCCAGAAAATTCATGATACCGGAAAGCACCACCGCCACGGCAGGCCGGAGGGAGCGGGTGTAAATGACCGTCGCCACCGCGTTTGCGGTGTCATGAAAGCCGTTCACGAACTCGAACACGCATACCAGCACGCCACAGAGAGCCAGCATGGCGATTGAAAGTGGTGAATCAGGCGTGAAGTGGAGCATGAGGAAACGGACAGACCTTCTGAGTTAAGCCGCCCGTTGCATAGAGGAAGAAAGGCCTGTTTTTAATCCCGTCCCCCGTGTTTTTTCCGCATGTGTCCGCCCCAAAGGGGAGTAGCGGCAGGGTGTCAGGCCACTTTTTCCGCAGTTTTCAGCGCGTTGGCCGGGGTTTCACTTGGTCCAGCCTGCATCAGAACTTTCCGCTCATAAGGGGTTAAAAGATCGGCCAGAGTGCGGCTATCGAGCACAGACATGAACGCGCCGAGCGCCTCGCCCAGCACGCCACGCAGATGGCAGGCATTGGCCAGAAGGCACCCGCCTGCCCCAAAAGCAGCAGATTTACCGCCCGCCAGAGGGGCTGAACCGGAGGGTACGCCGGGAGGGCTCATGCAGCCCACAAGGGCCATGTCTTCCTCCGTGTGGCGCACCACATCCCCCACATTGATCTGATCGGCAGGGCGGGCCAGCATCAGGCCACCACCCCGGCCCCGCAGCGTATCCACAAAGCCGCCCCGGCCAAGGTGATGGATCACCTTCACCAGATGGTTTTCTGAAATGCCATAGGCCTCCGCCACCTCCCGTATGGAGACACGGCGGTCTGCATGCACGCCCAGATAGAGCAGCGTGCGCAGGGCGTAATCTGTGTAAAGGGTCAGACGCATGCGTAAAGATACATCACCTTGACATCTTTTTTCCAGCGCTCAATAAGATGTATGTAATTTACATCTTTAAAGGCACAGACTCCTATGGCTCCCCAGCTTGACGACACCACCCGCGCCATCATCACCGCCTGCGTGCCCGCCCTTGAGGCGCACGGGCTGGACATCACGCGGGAGATGTATGCCCGCCTGCTGGCAGACCCTGCCATCAGCGCGCTGTTCAATCGGTCACACCAGAAAAATGGAGAACAGCCCACGGCGCTGGCTTTGGCCGTTCTGATGTATGCCCGCAACATCAATGATCTGGGCAAGCTGGGCGGCATGGTGGAACGCATTGCGGAAAAACATGTGGGCCTGAACATTCTGCCCGAACACTACCCGCATGTCGGCACTGCCCTGCTGGGGGCCATCAAGCATGTGCTGGGCGATGCCGCCACGCCGGAGATCATGGATGCGTGGGCCAAGGGCTATCAGTTTCTGGCCGATGTGCTGATCAACCGGGAAGCCCAGCTTTACACCGCCAACGCGGACGCCCCCGGCGGCTGGACCGGCTGGCGCGCCTTTACCATCCGCAACCGCGTGGCGGAGAGCGAAACCGTGATGTCCTTTGATCTGGAACCAACGGACGGCAAACCCGTGCTGCCGCACAAACCGGGCCAGTATCTCAGCTTCAACATCACCGTGCCGGAACAGGGTTCCCAGCGGCGGAACTACAGCATTTCCTCCGCACCCAGCCAGAAAGGCTACCGTATCAGCGTGCGCCGTCAGCCTGAGGGGCTTGTCTCCAACTGGCTGCATGACAGCGCGGTTGTGGGCACGGAGTTGCTGGTATCCGCCCCTGCCGGGTCCTTCACTCTGCCCACACCTGTTGCTGCCCCCATTGTGCTACTGAGCGCTGGCGTGGGGCTGACGCCTTTCCAGTCCATGGTGGATACACTGACCGCAGACATTGGCGCGCAAACAGGTGCTGCTTCCGGCCTGCACTACATCCACGGCACGCACTCCGCCCAGACCGAAGCCTTCGGCCCCCATATCCGCGCCCTTGCGACCAAAGGGGCTATCAAAGCCGATGTGTTCTACAGCCATGGTCCGCTCCCGACAGAGCAGACTGCTGGCACAACCGCCCATCAGGGCCGCGTGACTGTGGAGTGGGTGCGCGCCAATACTGCACCTGACGCCGTGTATTACATCTGCGGACCAGAAGGCTTCATGCAGGACATGATCTCCGGCCTGAAAGCGGCGGGCGTTCCGGAAAACCGCCTGCGCCATGAGGTATTCGGCCCCGCTACCACAGTAGAAGATGCCCTCTGCGCCGCCTGAGCCTGACCACCAGAGGCAGACTTATGACCTCCCTTATTATCAGGGAAAACATGGGTCTGTCTCACGCTCAGTTTGGAAAACCAGCATGGTCAGCCACCAACAAACAACCGGACCGATCTGACCAATTTTTCAAACAGCCTTTTAACGGAACAGTAAAGCGGAGGCCACATCCATCAGAGCGGGCGCAAGTCCGCCACGCTGGAGCAAGGAGACACAGACGCTGGTTCTGCTGCCCTTTTGCCGCATTCTCCGGCGAGTGTTCACCTGCACCGTTGACGCCACGCTTTGCCTTTCCCACGCTTTTTTCTTCACCCGGCTGAAGCCCCGCCCGCACAGTTCCGGCTCCAAAAACGAAGAGGATATGCCATGCCCCACGCCCATCCTTCACAGTCCGCAAGAGGCCCCGTGCGCATTCGCCGCGTGTACGAAGACCCCCTGCCGGACGATGGTGCACGCGTTCTGGTGGATCGGCTCTGGCCGCGCGGTGTCAGCAAGGAACGCGCACACCTGACGCTGTGGCTGAAGAACATTGCCCCCAGCACCGCCCTGCGCCAGTGGTTCGGCCATGATCCCGCCCGGTGGGACGACTTTCAGCACCGCTACCGGGAGGAACTTGCCCAGAACCCGGACTGCGTGCGCCAGATTTTGGACCTTGCCCAAAAGGGACCAGTCACCTTGCTCTACGGTGCCCGCGACACCGAACATAATGAGGCGGTTGTGCTGGCGTCCTATCTATCCTCCCTGCAAGAGAGTTAGGAAGCGAAGGTCCACCGCAGTAAACTGGCAGGCATTTCAACGGCTCCATAAACAGCATTGAAAGCCTGCCACGGGCCAAAAGCCTTCACTCCCTCAGCAACAACACATGTGCGCACTCGTTTTGTGCGGACATCATTCAACCGTTCCGGAACTTAGTGAGGCAGGAAAGACAGGCTGCTGATGTATTTCTGGAGGACAATGCCAAACACAACAGTAATTCCCCACAGGGCATACACAATCATCGCCTGCGCGGTCGGCAAACCTTCCAGTTTCTCCGTTTTCATGGCCACGCGGACAATTTTATGAATAACCCGGCGGCGTGGCGCCCCCTTGATCCACTGCGCTTCCGTGGTGAGGAAAATCTCACTCAGCACCCCTGCATAGAGATAACCGTAAAAAAACAGGTTCATCCCGATCAGCACAGATTCTGCCAGGACCCTAGGCCACGCCATGAGCGTGAGTGTTTCCTGATGAACGGACAGAAAGGGATGGCTCAGCACCAGAAACGCAATACCCAATGCGCCAATTGCACCGCCTTGCAGGGCAGGCAGCACCGGCTTTGTAAAACCCTCCGCCAGGCCGCGCCGGATACCAGCCAGCAGCACAGTAAACGCATAAAAATATACAGCCATTTCGGCGCTTATGATCGCTCTTTCCGCAGCAGCATAAGCCGCAAGGCACAGGAGGAGGGGCAGCCAGAACGTCTTCAGCCCCACATGCTTCTGCGTCCTGAATATCTCAAAAAACCGGGCAATCCGACCCGTTACGGCTCCTTTGAAATAAAGATTTCCCGACATCGGCATTTCCTTTTTCTGGTTGTTTCAGAACAGTCCAGGCTTGGAGACTGAGTGAAAAATCTGTCAGGTGCGTGGGTGGGACTGCATGCCTTGGCCTTTCATCCCGATGTGCCCGCATTATCGTGCCTTCGTGCTTGGCCGTTGCTGCGGCCAAAGTCCCTCGCCCCCAGACCAGCAGAGTTTCACCTCCCTTTTTTAACCAAACAGACGCAGAGTCCCGCACCTCACACTCGCGCGAGCAGCGGGCACCAAGCAGGGAAAATCCACCGGCTGACACACCCCTGTCACCCGAGCCGTCTTGGCCGCGCGGCGGGTGTTTTCGTCTCTATCGGGCCTCCCGCAGTTCTTCTGGCCGGGCAAAAGAACAAACCGGGAAACGTGTCAGAAACAGGCTGTACACCTGTGCATCAGAAAACTATCCACAGAGTTTTCCCACACCCTATCCCCGGTTTCTGTGGATAAGAGTCATTGTTCTGTCACACTTCAATATACAAAAAATGGCGGTTTTCTGGGGTTTGTGGCTTTTCCTGCGGACTCAGACCGAAACAGGCTTGACGTGGCAGAAGTGTGACGATTCGAACAAATGCCAACTCATCCACATCCCTGGGGGCGGTTTTTACAGGCTTTGATTTTGTCAAGCGTTATCCATCGTCCAGTTGCAGACCGCCGCGCGCCTTGGCACAAGAGGCCACCAAACCAACGCTGGCCCTGCCCGGTTTGCATCCGCACCAGGGAGCAGGTCAGCCCGTATCATCCAGACGGGGATAACCACACAGGTCCATGCACTTCATTCTCACCTTTTCCTGCCCGGACCGCCCCGGCATTGTGGCGGCCATTTCCTCCGTTCTGGCCGAAAAAGGGGCCAATATCGCTGAAACCCACCAGTTCAGTGATCCAGATACCGGCACGTTGTTCATGCGGCTGGCCTTTGTGGCGCCCCGCACCAACAGCCTTGCGGACATGGAGCGCTGCCTGAGCCCGGTGGCGGAGGAATTCAGCATGACCATGCGCCTGCATGATGCCAGCGTGCTGCCGCGCATCATCATCATGGTGTCCCGCTTTGACCATGCCCTACTCAATCTTCTGTATCAGGTGCGCGTCAACTGGCTGCGGGCGGAAATTGTCGCCATTGTCTCCAACCATCAGGACAGTGCCCAAACTGCCGCGCAGGCGGGTATTCCGTATTATTACTGGCCGGTAAACAAAGAAAACAAGACCGAGCAGGAAGACAAGCTGCGGGCATTAGTGAAGGAAACAGGGGCCTCCCTGATTGTTCTGGCCCGATACATGCAGGTGCTCTCTGACCGGCTTTCCGCTGAAATGAGCGGACAGATCATCAACATCCACCACTCCTTCCTGCCTTCCTTCAAGGGCGCACGCCCTTACCATCAGGCTTACGCGCGCGGGGTAAAGCTGATTGGCGCCACGGCCCATTACGTAACGGCTGATCTGGATGAAGGGCCTATCATTGAGCAGGAAACCGCCCGCGTCACCCACAACCTCTCCCCCGAGGACTACATTGCTACAGGCCGGGGCGTTGAATCGCAAGTTCTGGCCCGCGCGGTAAAACTGCATGTGGAACAACGTGTTATGCTAAACGGCCGCCGCACAATCGTGTTTTCCTGAATACAGAAGACGGCCACAGGGGAGAGAAAGCACCCGCCACCACAACGGCACTATAAGACTCGCCCTCCCCCGGCTACCGATCCGCACAACGCGGAGCGAAACAGCTTATGAACAGGCAGTTTCTATCCACACTCCCGCACGGGGAGCGACCTACGATATCGGACTGGAATGGAATCAGCAGAAAGTTTCTATCCACGCTCCCGCACGGGGAGCGACCGTGCCCGTTCTTCCCACCCCGGCTCCGGGTATTTGTTTCTATCCACGCTCCCGCACGGGGAGCGACGATATTGTCGGTGATGCCAGCAACAATCTATCTGGTTTCTATCCACGCTCCCGCACGGGGAGCGACACTGTTCTTGCCATTCCAGCATGCCACGATAGGGGTTTCTATCCACGCTCCCGCACGGGGAGCGACCAACACAGGCAAGCCTACATCCCCCACCTTATCATGTTTCTATCCACGCTCCCGCACGGGGAGCGACTATCCAGAGCTACCGTCCCGTTATCTGTTGACGGTTTCTATCCACGCTCCCGCACGGGGAGCGACACGCGCCGGAGACAGCGCCCCCCTCGAACCACTGGTTTCTATCCACGCTCCCGCACGGGGAGCGACATCTCACCTTTATCCATCATCGCAAACATTTTTGGGTTTCTATCCACGCTCCCGCACGGGGAGCGACGGGCAATGGGCGCAATGGCCTTTGCCAATTTCTGTGTTTCTATCCACGCTCCCGCACGGGGAGCGACCAACAACCAAATCAGCCTTACAGGCAAGATCATAGTTTCTATCCACGCTCCCGCACGGGGAGCGACCTCTGGGCAACAATGCGGCACGGTCTATCCAGACGTTTCTATCCACGCTCCCGCACGGGGAGCGACGGATACGACCGGCAACGGCAGGCTTTCATTTTGGTTTCTATCCACGCTCCCGCACGGGGAGCGACTGCGTGAGTTCCAAGCCAGCATCAGAGAGAGCACGTTTCTATCCACGCTCCCGCACGGGGAGCGACGCACAGATACAGGCCGCATCATCGTCTGACATAGTTTCTATCCACGCTCCCGCACGGGGAGCGACCGGGGGCTGAAATGCTTTGTAGGCCTCGTCCATCCCGTTTCTATCCACGCTCCCGCACGGGGAGCGTAAGCATCCGGAGAGAGCCGCGGGCGTAATCAGGCT